>JBNKCR010000038.1:0-62761 GCA_050287845.1 Polyangia bacterium | reverse complement strand
CAGGGACCAAATGGGGAACCAAAAAGTACCTGAATATGAACAGGCTGAGGGAAATGGATCTTGAAAGAGAAACTGCTTGAGTAAATTATGAGATTGAAGACCGCCAGTTTGAAAAAGTGCGAAAAATTGTGGACACTACCTTTTGGCCTGTGCATGCTTGCCGAAAACTTACCGTACACCTATCTGGTCGATGTCCTGCAGCGGGTCGCCGACCATCCGAAATCAGAAATTCATCAACTCACCCCTGTAAACTGGAAGAAGCATTTTGCCGACAAACCGCGAGGCTCCCTTATCGACATCATCGGCAAAAATCAATAGCGCCGTTCTGTTACCGCTTACAAATCGGCAACCATTTACGACGTCACCGTGGAAATCGGCAAAAAATCATACGATGGAAAAGTGGTAAGACTGTACGGTGTCAAATCGGCCAGTAACACTTAAAGACTAACCTATGAAGCCTTCTAAAGTAAGAAACTTTCATTCTCTACACTCCACCGGTTTCGTCCCGGCGCACACAACGTCCTCTATTCTCCCATCTAAGCATGTTCGCCGGAAGTACACATTTTCCCGCTCATTTACGTGAGTTGCTCCGCTTTTCTAATGCAATCGATTAACCACTGTCTAAAAATCAGAATTACAGTCACCGAGCCCCCTAAATACAAGACAATCGAGCACCACAAAAAGGACGCGGCCACACTGGCAATGGGTGAAATAAAAAAATATATCCATAAAGAAAGTACAGAAACCAACAGAGCTGGCAAAAAACTCATTAAATTTAGTGTGTACGTGATTCTATTTGGTTCACTACAGACTTTAATTTGTCCAGAGATCACGTAAACTAAAAAGTTTTTTGCGGATGGTGGAGGACTTTTAAACTTGATTATATTGTCGTTAATACTAATGTCATTTGCCTTAAGTTTCAATAACTCGTCGGCTATAAATTTGACAAAAGTTCTATTGTCGCAACCGCCATTGTCACGACTATTTAGCAATATTCGACCTCTATATATCACAGTTCAACTCCGCTATTGCTCAAGAGCGACATCTGCACCAACAACAGGGCCAACGGAAAGTCGCATTTAAAGAAAAATGTCACAGGGTGAGTGTCATCTTGCAGTCGATCCCGAAAACATTCTGGCCTATTTCCGACCCCTTCTCTGTATTCTTTCTGTAGGTCTGTCTTTACAAATTCTCTACCGACAACATTGAATGCCCCGTTAACCTTTCAATCAATACATCATTCCATTGGAAACTGTCAACGCATCCATTAGTATTCGCCAGAAGGATCGCTTCTGCGCAGAAGTCGCATGATAATCAATCATTCTTTTTACAGGATCTATTGGTGCAGTAACTGAATATAAAGTTTCCTGTGTAAAACCACCTTGAACATCAAAAGGGTTCCCTTCGGACGACAAGCCCAAACTCCAGTTAAAGCCTTGTCCGTACCCTCTCGATGTTGCCGTTTCATTGTCAAATAAAAAGCTCTGCTCAAATCCGCCGCCAATATCACTACCCCAAAGATCTAATCCATAAGAAAATGTCGCGTCATCACTATTGAGTACTGTTGCCACATCAACGTTATACATCTTCACCGATCCCTGAATCCCAATCTCGGCGCTATATAGAGTTGCGCTATAATCTTTGGTAATGGCAAATGCCATAATTCTATCGTCAAACAGAGCCTTAGCCTTATAACTATTAGTCCATGTATATCCCGACACATTTGTTCCAATAGCAAATTCTCCCGTTGAATATAACGATGGATCGCACGTTTCACTACTCACATCAGGTATTTGCACATAAAAATCATAGTAATCAACGAAATCTTCGTAATTTGCATAAAAATCGTAATCGTACGAAAAAAAGCCGTCAAATTCAAAATCGAAATCACGATCTACATCAACTTCTAGTCCGGTCATATCTGTAAACAGTAGCGGATTACCTCTTGCATATACATAATGATTCAATCCATCCATGGCCGGGTCGGGCGATATGAACACGCCATTTTCGGGGTCGTAGTATCTGGCATTAAAGTAGTACAGCCCTGTTTCTTCATCATAAATCTGATTGGTGAACTTGCGTTCATTTTCAACGGATGTGCTGGTAAAAGGCTTTTCGAAAAACGCGTTTCCGAACGGATCGTACATGCTTTTCGAAAGAATCGAACCGGCTTTGTCCGTCACAAACACGGTGCTACCCAGATGATCCGGCGTAAAGTACAGCACCTGTTCTTCATCATTGCGCAACTTGGTTGCCACCACGTGGGTACCGTCGGAAATATGATTATTAATCACTCCATTTTTCATGGAAAACAAATTGAACAGATAAAATGTCTCATTCACAACGTTACTTGTCGAAACCGACTTTTTGTATACGCGATTCCCCATCTCATCATACTTGAAATTGATATCCGTATTCTGTGTCTGCACTCCCGCAAGGGTTCCGTCACTGTTGAACTGGAATTCATGAACTTCGTTTTCAAGTCTGCCTACGACTGCGCTGGTCATACGCCACAACTCGCCAACATTGTTGTAGTCATATGTTTTCGTTTCAGATTCCACACCTGCTTCATCATACAAATGGACGATATGCGGCGCAGATGTTTGCGGAAGGAACTCTGCTACCCGGGGGATTCCCGAAACGACGGATTGCTCCAACCGGGTGCCAAGGTCAAACTGATAGCTATTTTGCAGACTCCAATCACCATTGGTCGCGGCGCCAGTTGCACTGGATACCCTACCAAAAGAATCATAGCCATAATCCAGATTAAAATTATTTTGCGGCGCTCCCTCAATCGTATTGGTAACCAGGTCCAGCTGACGGCGATTATCGTAATTATACGTGAGATTCAGCATATCTGTGCCAGCAGTATTGGCATTATACACCCGCATATTCTGCAGCTGACTACTGACGGGGTAATACTCATATTCTCGTACCACGCCATTGCCATATGTCACGGTCTCCCGCTGGTTATCTGCATTGTAAGTGATGTCAGAAATGTATTCCGCGTCTCTTCCCATTACGCTACTTCCCATCACGCTCTGTAAGCGACCCGCAATATCGTATGAATAGCGAACCGCTTCTCCATCAGGATACTGAACCAATCTCGTACGACCATACGCGTCAGCATAATACTTCATCGTAAATTTTGGAACAACGTTGCCGTTTCCACCGCGAGCGCTTCTTACCCCTCTGCGCTGCTTGGTAACGAAATCTTCGCCATAGAAAAACCAGGTCGTCAAATCTACTTCGTCAGGAAAACCAATGCGGTCATCAAAACCAACATCAATAGACTTCACCTTATTGCGATTCCATTCATCTTCGCTGACATCGTAATAGGAAACCCAAATATCTCTGGCATTGTCTTCGCTATCGACATGTTGAATTCGGCCAGCGTCGTCGTAATTATAAATGGTGGTTACCGGGGCAACAGTCGCATCTTTTCCGACGCGTACGATTCGGTCCAATTTTCCAAAATCGTTATACAAATACTGAGTCTCACCTGCATCAGGAGTAATAACTTTTTCAGGCCGTCCCAAAGAATCAATTATGAATCGACTGGATTTTCCTTGGGAATCAATGACCTCATGGGAGAGTGGAGAATTTATAATTTTTTGAACTAAAGACGTCTGAATCACAGAAGTGTTCGGATCTGGAGCAATCAGGTATTCTGCAAGAACATTTCCATGGATATCACGATAGGCTATTCGCTCAACAGACGATTGATCGATTATCTTGTCAACATATAAAGTCTGATGCAAATTGATACCGTTGATGTCGTCTACCCAAACGGAAAGTACTTCCTGCGAAGGTTTTTGATATTTACCCTCACTATCAGCGACTTTCTTCAATCTACCCAAATCATCATAATAATAAGTTACCGGTTCAATGCTATCAACCGTCGTAAGATATGGCAGATTTTCATCTGTATCCACCAACACGTTTTTACCCATACTTGCCACGCGACCGAAATCATCAAATTCAATTGCCCCGGAAACTACCCATTGGGTTCTACTGTCAATCAATGCACGTTTCTGCGTCTGCAATGGCCTTCCCAATGGGTCAACAAATTTGGCAATTCTCATTGCCTCTCCCTCTTGGTATCCAATAGCCGTTACTGCAAATAACTTTATCATGGCTACAAAAGGTGACGAATAATAATACTGCACATTCAACCCACCGGCGACATGATTTCCGGTTCCTGTAAGTCTGCCGCGATTGTCGTAAGTATAGTAAGCGGTTGCGCCTCCATTGGTTGTGCTTTGTACCAGCTGATTCTGGTAATCATAATCGTCAATAACGTCTGTACCATCCGGCAAAATTGTTGTCTTGCGGGTAGCGACTCCGGGCGCATTGACAGGGTCGTACTCATAACTGAACGTGGTGGGGATTCGTCCCGCAATTCCCGTGGATGAAATCAATCCATTTTGAAACGCAAAACTGGTAACAAGGTCGTCACCATTACTGTTCCATTGACTTTTTCGAAACAGTATACCATTCGCATCATAATCATATGATGCAAGTGAGAGCTGCAGTTGCCCTTGCTGGGTCTTCTCCAACTTTTGTTGAATCTTGTCTCCTGCGCCAACTGGCTCAAATACCCTGGTGGTCACGACATCGTCCGTTGGCACCAAGGGGTCACCGGAATTCGACACAACTATTTGTTCAATGTAGCCAAGAGTTGGTTCCATAAGGACATCTGTATGCTTGATTTCTCTATTCCTGCAGACACCAGGACTATCCTCGCCATGCAGGCATTGACCGTTGTCATCAAATCGACTTGTCTTCACATCAATGGGATATACATACCGCACATCGTCGGTAGTGCTGACAACGGACACATCGTCATACACATATTCAACCCGCGAAAGGGTTTTATACTCTCCCTTAACTGAATATCCGGTCTCGTGCTTCAATAGCGTTCCGTTCATGTACTCATCGGGAACCTCATTCAATCCCCATTCGTCCAGCTCGCCAACGGATGAGTACTCAAATTCCTTTTTATCTACCCACACTGTCCCGTCGTCTTTGTGGCCTTCAACATAGTTTCTGGATTCGAGTTGTTCCCAACCCAAAAAACGTCTATTGGTCTGATCTTCCATTCCGTCTTCATAACTGTATTCCCAGACCTGAACCGGTCCATCAGACATAAAGGTGTTCTCCACTCTTACTTTTGAGAACACCGTCCTTTTTCGAGCATTTGCATCTGTGGGATCTGTTTTTATCCGAACCCCGTCGGTGTATCCCAATTGAATTTTGCGGCCGGTAAATGTATTAGTAATTTGGTTCAGTCGATTCACTCGGCCAGTATTGTTGATTTTACAGCGGCGTTCCGTCAGGAACTCCGATTCGCTCGCAGGAACAACAAAATCCATAGCTCCGTCGCCATCGCAATCTCTGAGAAAATCTTCCTTTGTCGTCATCTTTGTTTTCAAAAGAGGAATTTCTTCCTCGATTTTCCAGGATATCGACAACCATGGTATTTCCTTCTTACTCTCTTTGTCATGCAGTATCATCCATTCCTGCCTGTCCAAAAAGCTATGGCCAGTATTCAACTCCACCCAAACGCCCCCGGGTCGAATTGAAACAAAATCCAGTAGGCCATCACCGTTCATGTCGGCCATGAGCAAATCCTCAACATACTTGTCAGGTCGAGGACCATAAAATCCACCTGGATCCTCCATACTAAAACCATCTGAATAGTAATCGGTATCGAGTAGCACCCAATGCCACCAATGATCCATATTAGACCAAACCATTGGACTATTTTCGAAAGTACCCGTATTTAAAATAAAACCTAGTCCGTGCACTGCTGGAAGTATATCAGGAAGCTTATCCCCATTAATATCGACGACTCGATTCATACCCAGAGTGAACCGATTCACTCCAGTCGACCAATTCGCTCCAGTCCCATGATCCGGAATATATCCCAAATCAACAGCCTGATCTGAAAAACCACCGATTCCATCACTATATTGAGCCCATACCCGCCTTCTGTTGCTGACAGAACTATCATCAAACAGAATCATTAACCTATCCAAATTACCATCACCATTCATATCCAACAGTGCCGAATACGTTCCTGCCACACCCAAGTGATAATGCTCATCTCTAGCTCCCCATTCGAAAGCACCTGATTCGATATGGCCGTTGGCAGAAGTTCGTCCGCTTGAATAATTGTCGTTCCAATATCTAAATAAGTTTGTGAAGTCTGGCAATGACGCATAAACTGGCGGCATCGGAATACTCACGAAATTCTCAGACAATACTCCTTTGTTGTTCATCAATGCACGTACCGAATGATTGCACGATCGAAGCAAATCTTTGTAGCCATCGCCATTCAGGTCATACAATCCAATATTCTTGAATGTCCAACCGCCCCCATTACCCGCATCCTGTTTTAGTGTTTGGGATGCCTGAGCAGTCAATATTCCAACACCCGACATTTCAAAAGGATACTGACACTCAACTGAAAAGTCTAAAGAATAGGGGCTTGAAACAGTGCTAAAAGGTTGTGTGCCATCATTCAGAATAGTAAAAATGATCCCGTCCGCCGATACATTATCAATAAAATCCACTATACCGTCCCCATTCCAATCCATCGGCATACTGTTCAGATATGCAACGGAGTAGTCATTCCCCTCATTTTGCCGCTCATTTATATGCGTTCTATTTCTACCACTAGGAAAAACATCCTGACCTGGTGCTGAGAAGTACATAAACTCCGGATCCACCGCTGTGCCGTCCAAACTGTTGGTATAGTCATAACCCAATTCCGTATATCCGAATTCAAACCGGTTCACTTCCTCACCAGCGAGATCCCCTGCATATTCAATGACAGTTTGAAGCCGTTTTCCAAACAACGCCGCATCTTCATATTCCAAGTTAAAAGTCTTCAGAACATCATTGTCTGCTAAAACCTCGACACCTTCAAGTCGCGCGAGATCCCCCACGAGGAATCCACCTCGGCCATTCATACGATAATCATCATCGTATCTATGTACCCATGCCAATCCTACCGAGTACCTATGGTTGTGTCCATAATCTATCCGCTTGAGAAACGGCTCGAAAAACAATTCGTCTGAGATTGCGGACATTTCTCCACCCCCGTATGTATACAACACCGAGTTGCCATGGGGGTCAATGATTTCGGTTAAATACCACCGGAGTGTTTTCTCAGGGTCACCGAGCACTCGTACAACCGATTTGGGCGCATTGCCGTAAAACCGGATAGTCCCATCCGGGTAATCCACCCGCATATAATGAGCCGCTGTGTACCGGACAGTATAAAACGCTTTTTCTTTTTTTGCGCGATACAGGTAATCCCCATTTTCTTCTTTCCAGAACACCAGCTTCGCGCCATCAAACACCAGATTGGTATAGTCCGCTGCCGGTCCGTGATAATCCGGAATCCCCTCGTCAGATGTGTCAAATTCAATGCGGCTCATGGCCAGATTCCACCCAATCCCCGCGTTGCCGTCATTTTTATCACTTCGGTACTGTAACGTCAATGTGGGCGTGGGCCCCTTTACTGCCTGGGGCAGTTCAAACGGATACGTGACCTCTGCCCTTCCCTGCGTGTTGATCTGTGGGATGGCCAGCTCTTTGTAGCCTTGCATGGGATTGGGAATATGAATATCAGGTGCACTGGTATTCAGTTGCGCTTCTTTTCCCACCGTCGTGAGGTCATTTTCAACGGATGATATCTGCTCGGAGAGACCAATAATGTCCGGCGCCATGCGGGGGTTAACGGACTTCTTTGTTATCAGCAACGAGCCGAGTTCACCCACCAGTTGTGTGTGGGTGGTGCCGAGGAGCGCATCCTGATATGCGCCAATCACCCACTTGCCGTTGTTTACATCGAGGGCGCCATTCATGGTGACGCTGTCCTTGGCGCCATCTGTGAAAAGCGACTGATTGTTTACATAAAACTGCACCGTCGACGTGCCATCACCCTGCCCTTCAATCACCACGGCAATGTCCATCCACTCACCGGGAGCAATGTCTCCAAACACGGTCTTACCCGCATAGTGCGTCCCTGCGGCATCTCCCAGATGGACATAGAATCCATTCTGTTCCGAATACCCGATGGCAAGAGAAGTCTGGGTGGCATTGGCAAAGGACACAAAAGTCTGCGACGATAGCACCGATGTTTTCAGCTGCATCAGCACTGACAGTTTATCTGTGTCCATGGATTTTTCAAATTCCAGATAGGTCAAATCTGTCGAAGCAGGGGGGATGCCTCCGCTGTATTCCGGCGCCCATCTGCTATTCAACAGTACAGAACTGCCCGTGGTGCATCCGGACCTTCTGGAGTTTTCCCGGACATAGGCATCCTCCCCGACAATGCGGGCCTGAACGTCACCTGTGCCGGAAACCATTTTCCCGTTGTCGTCATTCAGGATTTCGTCGAAAGAAAAATACAGGTCAATGTCCTTTGCGGAGAAGTCTTTTAAAAAGTCTCCTGAAACATCTGCGGTATTGCAGGTGCCATCCACATGCCATGCTTCAAGCCAGGAGGTTCCCGAACTCGGCGCATATTCCGGTGATGAACCAGCCAATGTTCGTCGTTCGTCGTCATACACCTCGTATACCCGCGACCCATCCGTCACTTTATCGCCGCGAATATATTCCTTCTGTTCCCAGGGTGAAATCGTACTGCAATCAAAATAGGAACTCACCGGCGTGCAGGCATCCAGCCCTTTCAGATAATCCCAGTGGGCAAAAGGCTTGAGAATAATTTCATTGTTCGCTTCGGCGTTGATGCGTCGCCCCACAAATGATCCTTCATGGGTAGCGCCATTCAGGGGCGCCAGGCGAAGTTCCGCAAAGGGGGCAATCACTGTACCGCCAAAGGGCGCATCCAAATCCACAATGGACGTGCCACCGTATGCAATGAGGAAATCCTCGGATGACTGGCTGTGAACCACTTCGCCTCTTGCTGCGATGGTATCCTTGACATACAGAATCACCGGACTGCCATTTCCATTGACAACAACCCGTCCGCCCTTCTCCACTATGAATTCATTCACATAATATTTGCCGGGATTCAAGATTAACGTGCCGCCGGGCTGTACCCGAATGCTGTTGTAAGCGCCAGAGGCTGGTTCCTGAATCTGGGTATTGTCAATGAAAAACGAACTCGTCGCTTCCGGCCAGACGGTTGTCCAGTCAATGACCATTCCTGCTGCAACCTGGATATTCTCTACGCCATCCGCAATGACGACATTATTTCCCTGCGTCAGCGTCCCATTCAACCGCAAAAATCCATTGATGGACACCCGATCAGCCAGCGTCACATCGCCCAGTGCATAGACATCCCCGCCAAGAGACACATCGGTATTCATTTCCAGCAAGCCTCTGCCCAGATTGCTTATCACCGCCTTTTCACTGGCCACGGTTACTGCATTGGACAATCGAATAGACTCGCTGGCAGTCATGAACGCTTCGTCAATAGACACATTTCCCGGCAAAGAAAAAATAAAATCCCTTGTATTTCCTTTGGTATACGCCAGCGGCTCGCCGGTGGTGCCCGAGCTATCCGTATCATCATCCAGTTCAACAATTTGCATGTTGTCCAGTAAAATGGGCTGTGTCATCGGTGGCGTGTTCAGCACGATGGACAGGTTCAAATCCGAATACATTCCGTTGAGGGCTTCGGCCACATCGGTGGGCATGAGAAATGAAACGGTACTGAACTGCCCCGCTGTCAGCGAACTCATGGGGATGGTCTCCAGTTGCCGGTAATATATGCCACGCGAAGGAACCCGAACAATAATGGTAATATCTCCGGATGACGGAATTTCCGGCATCAACACATCCACCGATATTTTATCCATCACAATTCCAAGAGAAGACAATGCCACGCTTTGCACCTCGGTCCACCCGTTGGGAAATACCTGAATGGATTGTGCGCCCTCGGAGTGTATTGTGCTGTTCTGATTGGAATTGCTCCAATCATTGTGGTCTTCAAAGCCAAGGATTCGCTGTCCTTCAGTATACAAATGGGCTGCGTGCCCCCGAATCAATTCACTTTCTTTCGATTCGGAACAACCCATTGAAATAAAAAGGAAAATTAAAGAAATACAGATTGCGACAGTTCGGTACATGCACCACTCCGTTTCATTTTAGCAAGTCAAATCATGCAACGATCTTTCAAGACCATTCATTTTCAAATTCCGGAATCAGGATCAATTATCGATTATTTCGATGGCAAACATTAACGACATTCGATGAAGATTTCAAACAGAATTTTACCGCAACCAGAAATTTCCACAGCGGCAGTTGAAAAGAAGTGGATGTTACAAAGCGAAATAACGAACTATTCAGGCATGTTTCATGTAGAAATCCCCCTTGCACGCATAACCGCCATTGGGCGGAGCTGGAGCTCCGCGGTCCCGGGTTTGGCCGTTCGATTAATCCGGGGAGACGGAGCATCGCTCTTTGGGGGCAGGCACAGCGGGGCTGCCCGTACCTCCGGTGCCGTTTATGGGAGTTCCACGGCACCCAGATCGCAATGGTCCGTTGCTCTTGCCTCACCGCGCTGATCGGTAGCGGCGCAGTCCTGGCCCGCCTGCAATACAGGGCTGTCATCCGACGGTAACAGTGTATGGGTGGGACCGCCATTGTCCGCGGGCGCGCTGGACAGCTGAGGATCGTGCACCAATACATCCGGCACACAGGTATCCCCGCCCCCGTCGCCGCTTTCGCTGCGCCATTGCAACACATGGTCTCCCGTCAGCGTACTGCCGCAATTGTTCGCCTGATTCCAGGGATTGCCCGCGCTGTTGTCCCAGAACACCGTATTGTGAATGACAAAGCCATCTCCGCCAAACAGGGCGCCCCCGTGACCGCCGGCGCTGTTCTTTGCGAACGTCACATTGTTGATGTTCACCGCTGCCCCGCTGCTGATGGCGCCACCGTAGGTTTCGGCGGCATTGCCGAAAAAAGTGCTGTTCACAATATCGCATTCCGGCGCGCAATCCAGATACAGGGCACCGCCGTGGTTGTCACTCACGTTGGAAATAAAACTGCTGGCCGTCACCCGAATCAGACCATTGCTGATACGCATCCCGCCGCCCAGGCCGCCGGCACCAATTTCATTGGATTCCACATTGGTGCGGTCCACCGTGACCTCATCCGGCGGATACACCCAGATGTATACTCCGCCACCGCTATGCAGTCCGCGGTTCTCCCGGATGTCGCAGCCACAGATATGAATGGCGCCGCCGATGTCATCATCCGGATCCTCAGACGCCCCATCGGTGCCGATGGCGCCCCCCTCTCCCCAACCGTTGTCAATGGTATCGTTGCCAATAAATCGACTGTTCACCACATTCAATTCCGATAGCAGCGAGTAAATGGCGCCGCCGTAATACGACGCGTTGTTCCGAAAATCGCTGCCCACCACCGTCAGGGAACTGCCAGTCCAGACCGCCACCGCGCCCCCACCGCGACCGGCCGAATTATTTTCGAAGATACAATGGCGTACTTCCACCTCACTGCGCCAGTTGCCGGCCACTGCACCGCCAATCCCATCGGCATCTTCACTTTCGTTGGTTCTGCCATTGATGAACCGGAGATTGCGAACCGAGAGCGTCCCGTTACTCGGGACCACGAGAATCCGATTGGTTCCCCCGCCGTCGAGGGTAATGTTATTTTCGTCGCCGTCGATTACGGTTCCCGATGCCACCTCTATTTCAACCGTCACGTCAATCACCACAGGATTCGTCCCGCAATCAAACGTCACATGGGCCCCTTTTCCCACTGCGCTGCGCAGTGCGTCTTCGGTGCAACTGTCTGCAGTGCCATTGCCCACCACCGAACGGGCTGTCGGCGTCTCCCATGCCGCTGGTTCCGCACATACCATCGGGGGATATACCCATGAGCCATCGCTGTCCGCGTCGGTGTCCGTATCCGTATCGGCGTCGGTATCCGTATCGGTATCCGTATCGGTATCGGTATCCATATCCCCATCTGTATCGGCGTCGGTGTCCGTATCCGTATCCCCATCCGTATCGGCGTCCGTGCCCGTATCGCTTTCGGTATCGCTTTCGGAGTCGTGTTCGGTATCCGCCGGTACATCAGCGGATTCAGCCGTCTTCCCGGACGTGCATGCATATAAAAACATCGTTGTCAGCAAAACAAGGTTCATCCGGTTTGTGAGCGTTGGCAGATTCATATACATATCCTTTTCGGCGCAAGTTCTGGTTACAGTGTACCTCTTTTATTGGTATCGGGCGGAACATGCCGGAAAATGCCCACCGGCTGAACACCTCAGTTTACCGAAGGGCTGCAATTTGATAAGCTGCGCATGATGACGCAGAAATTAAAATCCATTCTGATTATCGAAGATGAAACTGATCTGGTGCTCGGGCTTACGGATGCCTTTGAATTTGAGGGATACGAGGTTCACAGTGCACCCAACGGAGAAAAAGGCGTGGAAATGGCCGAGGCGCTGTCCCCCAACCTGGTCATTCTGGACCTGATGCTTCCCGGGATGAATGGGTACAACGTATGCGAAGCGATTCGAAAAAAAGATACCATCACCCCTATCCTGATTCTTTCTGCCCGATCCCAGGAAAACGACATTATCCGGGGACTGGAAGCCGGCGCCGATGATTATGTCACCAAACCGTTTTCCATTGGGGAATTGCTCGCCCGGGTGCGGGCCATCTTCAGGCGAATAGAACCCGGACGGGAAAAAAATGCGGCCCGCCTCATCAACGTGGGCGATACGGTGGTCAATATCGATTCGTATACCGCCACATCTGGAAACAGACAGACAGATCTCGGTTTTTACGCTACCGCCATCCTCCAGGTGTTGAATGAGCATCGGGGAGAACCTGTGTCCCGCGACGACATCCTCGACGCCGTCTGGGGTATTGATGCAAATCCCACCAATCGAACCATCGACAATTTCATTTTAAAATTGAGACGCGTCCTCGAAAAGAATCCCGCAAAGCCAAGGTACATTCTCACCGTGTACGGCCAGGGGTACAAGTTAACCCAATGAGACAGTCTCACAACGGTGGGCGGCACAGAATCGGTGCAATGGCTGAAAAGGGTGAATTGGGGGCGCCGCACTTTTTTAAAGATCTTAACTAAGTGAAAGTTGCATTTTTTACTGAACTTGATCTATAGTTTCTTTTGAATTTGTGAAGCAGTGACTGATTTCCATCTTTCACCGGTATGCGGGGCGGCACAACGGTTATGCTTAAACGGATGGAACGCTTGCACACTAAATTACAGGAGAAGAAAATGAGTGATTCCCCATACGCCAAAGAAAGTCAGTCCGGTAAATTTGCCGACAACACAGAACTGCTTTCTGCAGAAAAAGAAGTAAATCCAGTCACCAGCGAGGATGCCGTTGATTGGACCCGAAGCGAAATGCACGACGACGATGTTGAACCGGTACCTCCCGGTACGACACTGGTCGCCATTGACTGGGCGGAGCTGGAAGGTGCACTGGAAAACAATTCTCCGGAGCTGCACAGTTTCCTCAATAAAAGCAGCGGTGATGTGATTCGAATTTTCAGTGGCACAGAAAACGCCGAACACCGTCTCCAGGAAGTGGAGGCAGACCCCGCGTACGTATATATAGAACCGATCTCGTCAAGAGAACAGTACCGCTGGATGGAAGAGTATATCGAAGAGATGGAAGATTGTCCCATGAAGGACAAGCTCAATATCGCAGTGGACGGAAAAGGGGCCTTTCGCCGTTTCAAGGATGTCCTCATGCAGGATTCCGACAAACGGGAAGTCTGGTTTTCCAAACGCTCCGAAAAACTGCAGGCGCATATTGCCGAATGGCTTAAAGCGAAAAACATTGCCGCATCCAATGCGGCGCCCTGGCAGGAAGGCGCCTCCACCCGCAAGTTTGAAACGGTCCGACGAAACCGGTATTCAGCGGGGCAGGCGCGCAACTTCGGTACCAATCTGAGGCGTAAGGCCCACGAGCTGGTAGATGTGGTTCCGTCAAAGGCGCTGCCCATTGCCACGGCCTTCCTTGAGTTTCTCAGCAATGACAAAAACACTTTTCATATTGACGAGTGACGCCGGACGGACGCCGTCTCATCCTGTAACTGCGATGATTGCCATCGCCGCGGTGCTGTCCCTGTGGGTCCGTCCGGTGATGGCTGCGGAATCGGCGGACTCGGATGTGATGCTCGACGGCATTGCCGCCGTCATCAGTTTCAATGCCAACGATGAATCCGCTGCCGTCCTGCTTCTCAATAGCGATGTGGAGCTCGTGGCCCGTATTCTTCTGGTGAGTCTCCACGGCGCCGAATGGGATCGCCATCCCGCTGACAGTGTTGTGAAATTCAAAGCGCGCCGACTGGGAATCATCGTCCGTCTGCTGGCCCATGTGGCTGCGCAAATCGGTGAGAAAGTGGATACCGGCCTCCGTGACAAATGGGTTGAAAAGTTTACCGAGATGGCCGGTGGCGACCGGGCGATGCAGAAACTGCTCAGCCAGAGCGGAGTAAACCGCCGGGATCTTTCCTACTGGTTTGCCAACTTTCAGCTCTGTCGCATCCAGCTTCAATACATGGCCGACAAAATTCAGATGCCGTCTGATGCGGAACTTCAGAAGATGTTCAGACAGGGCGACCATCCGCTGGCCGGCGCATCGTGGGAGGATGCCCGGAAGGCCTATGAAACCATTGTACGTAACAGGAAACTTCAGCGCATTATCGGCGACTGGCTGATGCGGTTTGACCAGCAGGGAAACATCCGCTTCACGGCACCACTTCAATGACTGCCGAAACACGGTATCCCCGCCTGGCCATTTTTCCGGCGTCCATCGCGCACCTGGACGATATTGTGCAAATGGAGCGGGAGAGCTTTTTAACCCCCTGGGACCGTTCGACCTTCGAACATGAAATCACCGCGCTCAGCTGGTCGAGAACATTGATTGCGGCAATGGATGATGTCCCCGTGGGGTATCTGAGTTTCTGGACCGTGGCCGATGAGTATCAGATTCTGAAAGTGGCCGTCCATCCCCAGTACCGCCGCAGGCATATTGGCGCCGGCATGATAACGCACCTCATTTCGCTTGCACGGAAAGAACGCATTGCCGCCATCACCCTCGAACTTCGGGAATCCAATGAGGCCGCGCAGTCGCTGTATACCGCCTGCGGATTTCAGACCGATGGTCTCCGGAAGGGCTACTATACAGACACCGGAGAAAACGCCATTCTGATGAGCTGCAATCTTCTGAGCGAATCAATATTCAGCTAACCGTTAAAACGACATAGCAAATACCAGACCGCCGCCGTTTGTGGTTACCACCGGGGAAATACCGGAGGATGTCACACCGCGAGATCCTCCGCCACGACGGATCAGTCGTACAATGGGCGCCCACGCTGCATATCCGCGATAGATGGATGCGGTTACACTGAACGCAATAGACATGAACATACCTGCAACCGGAACGAACGTCGTCGCAACTTGAAGCAACGTGAAAATCCAGCTTATCCCATACAGTCTGGCAGCACTCATCCCCTTCGAGCGAAATCCCTTTTTATTGTTCTGTCCGATTCCCCGTTTCGCTACTTTTTCGCCAACGGCAGACATAATCGGTCCTGCATGCACCATCAATCCGGAGGCCACAAAAAGTCCGATGGATGCATCCAATCCTGCTTCCAGAGCCGCGGTTGTATCCTCATCTTCACTTTCATCCAACGAGTCCTGAAACGCCCCCACAAATTTACTGGCAGCTACAAAACTCAATATAAAGCCAGAGGTCCAGGTGGCAGCCCCCAATCCCGATAATATCTTGCCGTTGGTTAATCTGGTCTCGCTATAATTCGCATCAATACCGCTGTCCAGCATCTGACTGGTGCCGGCAGACGTATTGGGGGCCTTCGTTTTTAAAGATGGCGCGGACGTCGCCCCGGGCGCAACCGGATTCACCGCCTGCGGTGACAACGCCTGCTGGACGGTTATCCAGTTCTTTGCGCCCACTCTGTTCACCAATGTAGCGGGAAGCACCTGACCGTTCTGATACATTTCCACCAGTTTCTGCTGCGGATATGGACCGTAATTTTTGCCGTCCACGCGGACATACCATTTTTCTACTGGAACTATCGGCACCGGTGGTGGAGCAGGATCGCCACCGGTTTCGAAAGAAAAAAGCGTCTCTGCCTTGACCCTCTGTGCACTGCCCACGGGCGCCACCAAAGTATCCGCTGAAATCGCGCCACTTTTTATCTTTCCCACCATTTCTTCTTTGGAATATGGGCCCTGCACGGCGTTGTTGACAAAAACATAGAATTGATCAGCCTCTGTGGCGTCCACAATATCTTCTTTCGGCGCTTCAACCGGTGCAACAGCCTCGATCTCCGCGTCGGATTCAGCGTTCTCCGAAGTCTCTGCTTCTGGAAATTCAAACACTGACGATGCCGGTATCCAGTTTTCAGTGCCCCACTTCGCAACCATCATGCTATCGAGAACGTCACCCTGAGCAATTTTCTTTTCAACTTCCCTGCGGGTCAGAGGTCCCTGTTTTCCGTTGTCTGTTCTCACCTGCCACATTTCCGCATCCACATCCACTTTCAACGAGGAAAGTTTGTCGGCAATCGACCCGGTTCCATCAGTCTCCGCAGCCAGACTGGCGCCGACAACCAGCTGCAAGTTCACAACGGAGTAAACCAACAACCATATCCGTCTCCATCGAACACAATTCTGAAAAATGTACATCTTGTTTCCTTTCATGGGTGTCCCCCGCCAATAGCGGCTATTTTTTTTTCGGTAATGACGCTTCGAAAGCCAACCCCGGTTCAGTTCCTCAAGATTGGGCAGTCAAAGAGCGATTCCATCTCTCGCAACTGTCCCATCTGAAGATTTGCAACAGTGCCATCGATTTAATTCGTCAATTGACACACTGTGTTCCATATAATCCTGCTTCGAGAAGCAGTTTAATCTGGGTCAGATAAATTATTGAAAAATATACTGGATGTCGAGCGAAATATCCGATACAAATTCAAAAATCGCATTGCGGCGAAATTTGCGACCATCGTACGCTCGGACTCTTTTCAAATAGATGTCGCCTGATGGACAGCCAGCCATTTGAAAAAAGAATCGTGGCAGTGGAGCGTCGTCTTCACCCTCTGAAAAACGATACAATCGCACACCGGAACGATTTTAATAATAACACCGCCGCAGATGCAAATTATGCGCATTTGAAATTAATAGTTTGCATAACGAAGCAAGTAGAAAGGTGAAGAAAATATGCAACACTCGATTCGGGTAACAGTGCCCATGATATTGTTCGCACTGGTAGCTATCACTTCAGGTCGCTCTCTTTCAGCAGCTGAACCACCTCCAAAAACCACCACAATGCAACAGAAAAATGAGTTCTGGCAGAAGCAGTACAAAATCGAAGCCGCGGAATTTGAAACTCGTGCCAAACCGTTTTTTTCATCAATGCCAGTCGCATCCACCAACGATGACCCCAATGGAATATTTTACAGATACATTGTGGATGGCAAAAATATGCTGATGATGGATTGCCGGGTCTCACCGGCGCCCCGTCAGGGATGGACGCTGGTTGAAATCCGATTTCCGCAGATTTCTGCGGTAGGCGAACATAAAAAAGCGGCTAGAATTATTTTTCAGCAACTGGAGGCCCAACTGGTGGCGCCCCGGGAACCGGATACTCCCAAACCAGCGATTTCACCGCTTCCGCCACCGCCGAATCCCGGTATCCTCTACGCAGACGGTGCCAGAGGAACCCGGTTGGTAGGCGGTACGGCAACAGATATTGGCGTTATCGACAAACTCGGCATGTACGTTACGATTGATGACAGGGAATATCTGATTCCCCGCGAGCTGGCGCTGAAGCACCAATTCGTTCAGGCCGGACAAACGGATGTATTCGCCTATCAGACCCATCTGCTCAAATGTCGCAAACTGATTCTTGTGATCAGCACGGAACCGTCCGCCGCAGGATGCAATCCGGTTCTCGATATGTTTGTATCTGACAGCGAGGGGAAAATTCTGAACAGTGCGTTCCAGCCACTTGTAAAATCGTTTGAAATCGCTACCCCCATTAATGGCCTGGTCGATTTCTCGCAGCTGAAAATGGAATGTCCCACTTTCAAACAGGGCGCGTCCCAATGCACCGCGCAGGTTGAAAAAACCACAACCTTCACCGCAGAAGCGCGCCCGGTCGGGCCCATTACATTAACGTCCCTTGACCAGATTACGAGTGGCCAGCAGAATGGAAAACTGCCGCCAGAAGAACAAGTGATTCTTGAATCACAATATCGAACACTTCTGATGGAAAATATCGGCAATCGCTTCACTGTTGAAAAACTGAAATACAACACCCCCGGTTCTCCATGTGCCATCACGCTGAAGGACGGAAAGTCGCTGGTGGAAGAATTGCCGGGGGACTGTGCCACCCGGGGACCGGATGGAACACCGCTGCTGCCCACGACCAGAGGCAGCATCTGGCGAATTGTGGGCACCACCGAATCGCTGGCGGGATATGTATTCACAAGCGATGCCAACGACCCGCTCCGATTTGTGCAGATACCGGATAAAGGTTTGGTGTACATGTTCGGAACAGGCGAGGTGACAACCAATTCCGGCGAAAAAATCGCACTGCATACTGTTGTTTCCGCTCCCGTACCGCCACTGCTGCCCGTACCGGACGATGAACCAACGATTCAATGCGCCAAAGGAACCGTCAAAAAGGTTGCCGATGACGGAAAGGCCATCTGCCAGGAGGTCGTGACTACTCCAACGGATGAGGCGGATAATAAAGCCGCCGCCAATACCGACATTGTTGCACAGCCATCCACCCGAAGTCCTGCCAGAGCACTGAAGATTGCCGGTATTGTGTCCATGTCTACCGGGCTGGCTACAGCAGGTACAGGAATCGTGCTTGGCATCGCCGCTCTGAAAAAGGACGAAGATCTGAAAAACACATGTGTGGACGGGTTCTGCACCGTTGAACAGACAGATGAAATACAGAAGCGTGACAACATGGCAAAAGCATCCAGTGTAATGATTATTGCCGGCAGCAGCATTGCTGCTGCGGGGATCACGCTATTCATTATTGGAAAAGTAAAAGAAAAACGGCAGAAGCAGGCACAGACGCAGCGCAAGTCACAAATAGGTCTCGCGCCACTGATATCCGAATCCGGAACTGGAATTCTGCTTCACGGTCAATTTTAGCCCCTTCCAGTAGTACGAAACTGGCATTCTAAAAAAACAAACTGAGTAGCAGCCGCAGCAAACCGCCGGCGCCGCTGGACACTTTTCCGGTCACTTCGCATCCGCATCCCGATTCGGCCCCGTTCTTCGGCTGTGCAATCGGCACCTGCCCCGCTGTATCGCTGTCTGTTCCGGAATCCGTGTCGTTCTGCACCACCTGTACCGAAACGGTTGCATCCGGAATATCAGAGCGCATCTCTGTATTTCCGGCGCCATCACGGGCCACCACATGAAACTGATAGGCCTGTCCATCTGCGCCATCCCAGGTCGCACAGGTATCCGGAGTGTGGGTCAGCCACTCCGCCATGTAGGCGCCTCCGCCGGAAACATAAACGGTATAGTCGAGGTCGCCCGCGCCCGAATCGATACCAGCCCAGCAGACCTCGAACGACGCGGTGCTACTGATAACGGGCGCTGTGGTGATAGAACTTTCAGGGGCGTCTTTGTCAACGGTATTGGTCCATACATTGGTGACGATAGGCGCGTTGGCGTCAAATACAATGGACGCCTGATTCGAAATCGTGGCACCGGTCTGCAGAGCGGCAATGGGTTCCACGGTAAACATGACGCTGCCCTCGCCGTCCGGTGCAGTCACATTGGGCGGCAGAAATCCCGCCAGCGCATCGTCGGTGAACAGCATAGTATCGGGGTCCAGAGAAGAGAACCGCCAGGTAACCACCGCCGTATCCATATTCAGCTCCGCCTCCACCCGCACCATCAGATTCATCGCCGGACGCAAATCCACATCTTCGATGTAACTCTTCAACCCGCTGGGCGGCGTGATCACCTGATCCCCAAACGTCATGGGCCCCAGACTGAACGTATCCAGATTCATAGTAACCGCATCCAACTGATCCGTCACCACCACCTCCTGCGCCGAAGCAGTAGCCGTCTCCATGTTTTCGAAGGTGATCGTATACGGCAATGGCTCCATCCCACTCACATAATGCGCATCCCCAGAACCGGCAGGACCGTAGATCTCGTTGGGGTCGACTGACCTAACAGCTATCATACGCAATACTTTTGTTGCAATAATTGACAATGCTTCCCAGCAGTGTGTCCCAGGTCCATAGTTAGAAAAAGCTCCCCATGCCTTCATTCCTTTTTGGTAGCGTTTCATCCATTTGAGAAGCCGTTTGGCGATCTTTACGTTCGCTCCTCCTAAATAGGTTACCAGACATTCGTAGACTATTTGCAACAACGTATTCGCCAACGACCACCATTTTTCCCCACCTGTCGCCGCGTTGTAGCCCCAACCAATAAATTTTACCATAGAACCGGAAATACAAGTTGGATCCAAATCCGTGACACCACTTTCGCCGATATCCAATGCGATAGTTGCCAGACATTGTGAAAGATGAAACTGAAATTCAGAATTATTTGTCTTCGGTGTCACAACAAATGATTCGAATTCAACTTCCTGTCCCACAACGGGAGTGTATTCCAGGACTATCGATTGCGTATCATTTGCAGTTACGAATGGAGCGACAAATGGCACGATTGCTACATCAGGTTCCTCTTCATCCACAACCATGAGCTGGCTGTCATTGAAATCTTGCAGCGCTGCATCATTGTATCCCATTGTTATATCCGAAGTATCTACTCCAGAGTTCGCTGGACCGATCATTCTTATTCGATCATCAGAAGGAATACCGTCCAAGCCGAAGATAACAAACTCTGAATCGATGTTTCCTGTATTGCCATAACTAATGGTTAGCAGGGCTGTCCGTCCGACTCGAACCGATGTCGGTCCAGATACATTGACCCACAATTTCGCTTCGCCGCCTTGTTCTACCTGGAAGCCGTTGGCTAATCGCACATCGGTGCCGTTGGCGGTGGTGACGACTAGATCGTATTGCCCTGCCGGTAACGTCTGCAAATCGAACGTCGCTCGGAACCACCGGCTGTTTTCGAGTTCGTTGAGATTAGCGGCAGCGGTTTGATTTCCTGCTGCATTCACAAGCCTTGCGGCGGTGGCGCCCTGCATGTAGGTGCCGGAGATCATGGTGGTGACTCGACCGGCGTTGCCGCCGTGGTCTGGGGAAACACCGGTCAGCGTGGCCGACACCTGCTCCGCCTGAATGCTGAACGTTCGGCTGCCTGCCCGGGCGTTCAACACTGAAATAAAATATTTGCCAACCTGGGGTGACAAAATCTCCACCAGCACCGAATTGCCCGCGTGGCGCAACGTTCCCACTTCTTCCCCATCCAGCGCGCCCCGGGTGACACGCACCTCATATCCATTGGCCAAATCCGACCCCAGCAGTTGCACTGTCAATCCATCTGACGCCGCAGCCGTACTGAACTCGTAATACCTGCCGTCGCCTTTGGCACTGAGCTGTTGGTCGGCAATCCGCGTATTCAAACCAATGGGTTCCACTACCCGCTGATCAACGGTCAGCGTAAACGTACGTTCCCCGTCCGACAGATTGGACACCACGATGTAATATTCTCCGGGAGTCGGAGACTGAAGCTCAATGGATAGATCATTACCGCTGCTCGATGCCGTCCCCACGATGGGACCATCAATGGTTCCCTGATGCAGTTCAAGAGAATAGTCGGATGCAAACGTAGATCCCTGCAGCATCACTACCATCGGGTCCATGGTGGTGGCGGAAAAATGAAAGTATCGAACATCTCCAAGCCCCCACAGCACCTGTTCCTTCAACGCAATTCCCGACAACACCGTTTGTGCGGAACGCGTCGCCACATTCAAATCAAACGTACGTTCTCCGTCCGTCATGGAGCGAACCACCACTGAATACACACCGGCGGAGGGAGCGGCGATTGCCACAGACAAATCGTTGGCTCCCTCCTGCACTTCCCCCAGCAGCGTTCCCGTCAGCCCTCCCTGACGCACTTCCAGGGAATAGCCCGACGCATACGTCGAGCCGGTTACCATGGCTACAATGGTTTCGCCCGCGTTGGCCGAAATCGTGTAATAACGACTGTCCCCCGAAACCAGCAGCTCCCGGGCAACAACTTCCACACCGGATGAAAGGGCCACCGGTGCGCGCTGCACAAAGCTGATATCAAATGTATCCGCATCCACCTCCGCGGCCTGCACCATTACGTAATACAGTCCAGGGGCGGGCGACTCCACTTCAACCGATTGACCGTACTCGTATTCCCGCAACACCCCCACCGACGGACCATCTACCGTTCCCTGACGCACTTCCACATCATATGCGGTTGAAAATGTACTGCCCTGAACCAGCACAAGCAGCGGGTCGGTTGTTGTGGTGGCCAATTGATAGAAGCGCGCATCCCCAATGGTGTAGAATGACTCGGAAGTCATTTCTTCTCCCACGGTGATAACGGTGGTTTCCGGTTGCGAGAATTGAATTTCGAAATCACTCTCGCCGGCAGCCAAACTGCGCACCACCGCATAATACGTGTCCACGCCGGGCGCAGTCAATTCCACTGATTTGTCTTTGCCGTATTCGAAGCCACTCTCGACCACGGGCCCGTCCAGTGTTCCCTAGCGTAACTCCAGCGCGTAATCCGAAACAAACGCGCTCGACTTCACCATGGCATATAAAGGCAACTCCGTCGTATTGATTTCGTAGTACGCCGCATCCCCCGCAGCCAGCAGGGACTGCCCAGTTAATGGCACGTCCACGGTCAGCGTGGTTACCGGGCGTTGCTCCAGTAGCAGTTCGTACGTCAATGTTCCCGTCATGGCACTGGTTACCACGACGAAGTATTCCCCCGCTACCGGAGTCACAACTTCAACGGATTTTTCGGCATCGTTCTCATAGGCCGTTCCCACCACCGCACCGGCCAAAGTTCCTTCGTGCACTTCAAGACCATATCCCGCCGCGGTGGCATTTCCCCGCAACATCACCAGCAACGGTGCACCGGCGGTGGCGCTCACCTGGTAATACGTTGACTCGCCATTGGTCGACAGGGTTCCCGAAACGCTCTGCCCCGTGTTCACCACTTCCTGCGCAGCGCTTACTCTGGGCAGAAACATTCCTGTAATTGCCAGGCAGGCAATCAATCCAACAATCATATTTTTTTTATTCATATGACGCTCCATTGCTGTGTTGCTGAGAAAAGCTATTTGAAGAACAAGAAAAGAAGAATTGCCGCTACATCAACTCGCGGATTTCCACATCGTCAATGTACCAGCCGTCAGAGACCGTTCCGACACTGTAGCTGTCAATTAGGCGAAATCGTATCAACACCGGGCGCGTCGTATAGTCCGCAAGACTCAATTGCTGCAGCGTCCAGGTGGATGCATTATCACCAGATGAATAGGTTTTCAGCTGATTCCAGGAATTGCCGTTGTCTTCCGAAACATACACATACACATCGTCGCTGGAGGCCAGAAGCATCTTGTGCCAGAATGTAAGGACCGGCGCTGAGGCAGCGGTCAAATCGATGGGTTGTGCCGTTTGCACGACGACGTCTGCATCTCCGGGATAATTATTGGCGGGGCTATCTGTGAGAGAATGGGTGCCGGTGCGCGATTCAAACACGGTCGTATTCCAGTCATGACCGCTCACCTGCCAACTGGCCATTCCGAATTCGAAGCTATCGCAGAAATAACGGGTGGTGGTCGCCGCTGCGCATCCCCCCGGTCCCGTTCCGGTCATCGCTGCCTCCGGCTCTTTGATAACAATATCGTCGATATACCAGCCATCTGAAACAGTTCCAACACTGTAACTGTCGATTAAACGAAACCGTAATTTAATATTCATATCCGCGTAGGGCACCAGGCTGTACTGATAGGGAAACCAGGTATTCATATTGCTTCCGGATGACAGAGTTGACAGTTGTGTCCAGGATAGCCCACCGTCAGAAGAGGCGTATACATAAACATCATCGCTGGATGCCAATTTCAAACTGCTCCAGAATTGGAGTACCGGAGTGGTTGCTCCCGTCAAATCGACCGTTCCTGACAAAATTGCCGAGGCATCCATGTCGGCCGGATAATTGCCATCCGGGCTGTCTGAAAGACTGTTGTCACCGCTGCGGGCCATTCCCGTGTCGAGTCCCCAATCTGAACCGCTGACAATCCAGTTGCTCAGGCCGGATTCAAAGTCTTCACAGAAATAGTAGTCGCTGGTGTGAGAACCGCATCCCGTCACCACGGGGCTGGGATCGTCGGCAACCAGTTCGATGTCATCGATTGAGAAATCAAAGGAACTGGGGTCCACCGCCGAAAACTGAATATTGCTGATTTGAGAACAATCAAAAGTCTTCGCATCGGTCGTACTTGCGGAAGCCAGCTTGTTCCAGGGAATCACATGGGTACCTTCGGAGAGCTCGATGCCCACGTGGTTCCAGCTATCGAACGGTGGTGTTACCACATTCATGCGAACGTCTGTTCCAGATACAGTTACTTTGATGCCGCCATAGGCGCAGGCGTCATAAGGATCAGTATTGGGTTTAAGCCAGAAACCCATTCCCGCCCAGCCGGTACTACTGGAAAAGTCACTGCCCCAGGTTCGGGCCACACAGCCGGTATCAGCGGCTTCCATCTCAAATTTAATATTGAAATTATTGTCACAGGAGTGCGCCGCCGGCCACTGAGTTCCCTTTACAGTGACATCTTCATCACAATTGCTGTTGTAGGCATACCAGTATCCAACCCGACCATCGGCCGGATTGATGAAAATATCGCAATCGTCCATGTTATCCAGAATGGCCGCATCAATCGCGTCGCCTGCAACCACCTCGGCGGTTTCGCAGGTATTGCTGTCGGGAATGCACTGATAATCCATATAACCCACATCCACGCAGCTGTAGTTTTCGGGGCAGGCATTTACCCCTGAGCCCGTTACCACATATCTCACACCGCAGTCCGTGCAATCCGATCCCAGCGCGCAGGCATCATCAGATGAGCCGGGGCCACCGTCATCGCAGCTACCGTCACTGGTATACCAGGAATCACAAGTGTCGTTGCATACGGTTTCTGTAATTTGACAACTCACACCGCAAACCGACTCGCCGGTTTCTCCATGCCACAAACAAATCCCGTTGCTACAATCGTCAGATGTAGTGCATGTTCCGCACAGGGTTTCAAACAAAACAGCAGTATCGGATTCAGTTTCAGAATCAGAACCTGTATCCACCGTCCCCGTACCTGTATCCACCGTCCCCGTGCCTGTATCCACCGTACCCGTACCTGTATCCACCGTACCCGTACCTGTATCTGCAACGCTCGTGCCTGTGTCAACAACACCAGTGCCTGTATCCACCACCGTGCCCGTATCCGTAACGATTATTGTTCCAGTGCCCGTATCAACAACACCAGTGCCCGTATCCACCACCGTGCCCGTATCCGTATAAATCACCGTACCGGTATCAAGAACCCCAGTGGTTCCCGTTGCCGTATCCCATGGTGACGAATCTGTGTGGGTATCTGTTCCCCCTGTCTTAAAATCCGTCATCTGATTGCTGCACGAAGCCAGCAGGGTAAAAACTGTCCAAACTGATGCGGCGTTAAATAGATTCGAATACTTCATTCTGCACTCCTGAGCTTTAGTTGTTCCCCAAAAACACGATAAAATCGTACAAAGTTGCAACACATCCGATATTTCAATATCAATATCACGCTTTATACAGAATTCATTCGACACAAAAGAACTGAAACTCTCACATACCTTGTCGAAATCAATTTATATTGCGTGTAACGATTAATACCATCCCCGAATGGTAATCAAAATCATTCGAAATATCTACACTTAAATTATACAGTTTCACAAAAACATTGTTCGTATCAAGATACAGATGCATCGTCTCACACATCGATAAATCGCCTGGTTATGTTTCAGTTACAGAATGGCACAGAGACCGATGAAGATGAAACCCTTTTCCACTTCTGAAAGCATCCGACTCTGACTGAAACGACGAAAACGCATCTCGAAGCGGCGCAGTTGAAACGAGTCAAATCGATATCAGATTCAACCATTCCGGCAGCTCCCGCCGGCCCCGCTCGCTTAATCCGTAAATGCCATTCCCTCTGGGGTCGAACCATCCGTAATGATTCTGATACATCACATCTCTGGCATTCTCTATCTGGAGAGCGTCTCTCACGTGACTGGCCTTGGTTTCGCCATGGTTCATCAGATGACTGGCAATGCGTACCGCTTTCTGACGATAGGCGGTGACCCGGCGTACGCGGTTGGAGCTGCCGCCCGCATTGGGATCTCCCACCAGCTCTTCGAACTCTTTGAGCAATCGGCCCCGCTTCTTTTTCTGACGACGAGGCACATAGGGCCCTGGATCCAGCGCCACTTCAGCCTGTTTAAATGTGGCGCCCACCACAATCAGGCCAAACCCCAGTTTGCGCAGCAGCTTGAGTAACGACCGACGGCTTCTTCTGTAGAGGGCATTGTCCGCCGGAAGGGCAATGTACACGTTGTCGACGGAGTCCGCCCGCTCATTGGCCTGGAGCAACAGAGTGAGATTCAGGGTGAGTTTCATCTCCACCGCCACCAGAATGTCGCCGCGCCTGGCCAGCACATCGCAGCCCTTCACCTCCCCTTTCACCTCATAGCCCTGTTTCGTCAGCAGGGACTTCACTGGCAGGTACAAATCAGATTCTTTGATGGTGCGCGTTTTTTTCCGGATAGAGAGAGCCATGTAAAATGGCATAAAGGAAAAAAACCATGCAGGCAACCGTTACAGCAGGGAAATCCAGTTCTGCCAATCCGGGAACGCGGAGCTCCAGCTCCGCCCGGCAATATTCAGATTTTTGCGGAGCTGGAGCTCCGCGTTCCCAGGAAAAAACAGAACTCGACCGCCCTGCCTTTACAGCAGGGAAATCCAGGGGGAATGAGTTCTAATTTCTAAAGCTATACACGAATCAGGTTGAGCAATTCCCTGGCGGACAATTTGCCGCTGATGTCGGCCCCTTCCAGCAGACTGTCGGCGAGGGCGCGTTTTTCTTTGTGGAGCGCCTGTATTTTTTCTTCAACGGTGCCCTGCGCAATAAAACGATAGATGGTGACCGGACGTTTTTGTCCCATTCTGTGTGCCCGGTCGGATGCCTGATCCTCCACCGCGGGATTCCACCAGGGATCCATGTGAATCACGTAGTCAGCGGCGGTGAGATTCAAGCCCAGTCCACCCGCTTTCAGACTGATTAAAAACACATCGCCATCCCCTGCCTGAAAGGCGTCGATGCACTCTTTTCGCCGGGGCGCCGGGGTGCTGCCATCCAGGTATTGATACGGAATGTCGCGTTTCTCAATCTCCGCTCTTAAAATGGCCAGGTGATCCACAAACTGGCTGAATACCAGCACCTTGTGGTGATTGGCCACCAGCTCATCAATGGTTTCCAGAAACAATGCCAGTTTGGCGCCGGGCATGTTCCAGTCGTCAATTATCAGCCGCGGATGACAACAGACGCGACGCAGGCGCATCAATTCGGCCAGAATCTGAATATGTCCCGGGCTGCCCTCATTGGAGCGGTTCAGTTTTTCCATGGCTTTCTGGCGCAGTGCTTCGTACAATGCGGCTTCCTCGGCAGTGAGCACAACCTTGCGAACGATTTCGGTGCGACCGGGTAACTCATCGAGCACCTGGGCCTTGGTTCTTCTGAGAAGGTACGGCTGAATCAGTCTTTTGAGCCTTTGCCGCGTCCATTTACAGTTATCTGCCTCAATGGGCGTGATAAACCGTTCCTGAAAGGATTCCGCCGACCCGAGCAACCCCGGATTGACAAAATCAATAAGATTCCACAATTCGCTCAGATTATTTTCCACCGGCGTGCCAGTCATGATCAACCGGAAGTCCGCCTTCAACCCTTTGGCTGCCGAAGATCGCTTTGTGGCTTCGTTTTTTATATATTGCGCCTCATCGAGAATAGCGGTCGCCCAATGGATGCCACCCAGTCGCTTTGACTCCGTCTGCAACAGACCATAGGAGCAAACGAATACGTCAAGCTTTGCTGCGCTTTTCAACTGGGCCGCCCGGTTCCCATCGCCGAACATACGCACATTGAGCGTGGGAGCGAAGCGCTCGATTTCGCTTTTCCAGTTCCCCGCAACAGATGTGGGCGCGACCACCAGCGAAGGCCCCGCCGTCCCGCGGCGCAATAAAAGGGCCAACGCCTGAATCGTTTTGCCAAGCCCCATATCGTCTGCCAGCAGTGCACCTGCGCCCAGCGCTGCGAGACGCGCCATCCATACGAAACCGTCTTTCTGATAGTCGCGCAGTTCGGCCTGCAGGGTGGAAGGGACAGGAATTTGCAGCGTGCCCGCCGCACGGATTTGCGCTTTCCATTCTTTCCAGTGTTTATCGGTGCGGACCTTGACATCCGCCCCTTCGGTGTCGAACATCATGGCTCTCGATTTGGGAAACTGCAACCTGTCTTTTGTGGCGTGCCGGTTGCCATAAAGTGACAGCGCTTCAATATACTGCCGCAACGCATCTGTAAGCGCTACAAATCGTCCCTTTTCCAATTCCACGTACCGTGATGGGCTGCTCTCCAACAGGTCAATCAGCTGCAGCAAATCGAGAGAGAGTTCTGGATTGACAGTCAACTTGCCTGACGCCGCGAACATGTCCCTGTCTTTGCGAATGTGCAGTCGCAATCCGTTTGTGCATGCCCGGCCAACCAGCGAAAGCGGTTTCCCCTTAGGCCAGTGAAGCACCACCTGTTTCCGGTCAACCACGGGTTCCAGTTCCTGCAACACATCAAGGGCGGCCGTGGCGGTGGGCATGTAAAACAGGGTATCGCTCTCGGCATACGTCGTCAGCATGGGACAGGTGGCGAGCAGCGCATCCCTTTTTTCGATTTCCTCTTTTAAATTTCGAATGGCGACAGAGGGCCGGCCATCAATATTGGCAAATACACTGGCGCCCCCCTGCCCCGGGGAATACATCAGCGGCTGGTTGTCAAACGGATACACAAAAAATTCCGCCTGAAGCCCGTCATTCAGCGGCGAAAAGTGAATATGCACCGTGGCATCCGCAGTCACCTGTTCTCCTGTGGGCGCCGCCTCGGAAGATATCGAATCAATCTCAGAATGCACCGGGATAATGGACGCGATTTTTTTCGCTGATGCCATCACCTCTTCAGCGGCTCCGGCCGGCGCATTCAACTTGCCGTCCAGCAATTTGCCCAGCGCAAGCTGCCTGTCACTGAACAATACAATGGATACGCGTCGTTCGGATTCGACGCAAATATGATAAGAGCACAGGAGGTCTTTCGGTTGAGGCACCATGGAAAGCGCGATGCCCCCGTTTTTTGAACGGGCAATTTTCAGCTGCGGTGTCTGCCTTTTTATTTCGAGGGGAATGTCCCGTTCACCGGGCAGAAAAACACGCGGATGGTCTACCAGCGCCATGGCGATATCGTTTGGATTGAACGTGTAGTGCGTCTCGGGATAATAGCTGTAGTTGCGGGTAACGTACGTTTCCATCGTTTTGCAGATGGCCACATCCTGTTCGGTCAGAAAACCAAACTGCGATTTATTCGTGAAATTTTCATACAGACGGGAAAGCGCCACTTTTCGCCCTCTGGTCCATTTTCCCCCTGTTTTTTTCTGATGAAAAGGTTCCAGGTCGGCTGGACCGTATTCGGGGTCCCACTCCCAAATCAGTCGCTCTCCTGCTGTGCCGGTGTCGGCATTCGTGTTCGTCTCGCAGCCCGCCAGCTCGACAATCGCGTCCAGAGACCGGCGCCACTGCGGCGCCGCGACAGACAGATCGATCATGCTCGCCGTGCCCAGCCGGTCGTGAATCCTCTGACTCTTTTCTGCATGCGCCGTATCGGTTTTCGGAAACAACCGGCCCACCAGACCGAACATTTCCGCGGCAAACCAGTCCAGGTGCAGCGCCTCAAATGAGTTGGCGGCCTCCAATAACGCTTTGGGTTCCAGCTTCCCATCCTTCGGGGTGAGGCACCAGGCGGCAATGTACCCGGCAACCAGTGTAGACAAAGAAGATTTGCAGCAATGCTTCAGACGCGCGACAAACAGAGAAACCTGAGACGGCGACTGTTTGAACTCTATCCCGATATTCGCGGCATGCATGAGGGTAACATATCGCCCCTGGTAATTTGTAGCGGTGTTATAGATTGTGTCAGCCTGCATCAGGGCATCGCCGGTTCCCCGGGCAAGCAAATTGAGCACCACCCAGAGCCCCGGCAACCGATAAGCTGTGCCGAGTTTGCCACGGCGTTTGCCGCCCGGCATCATAGGCTGCAGCATCTCCATGAACGTAGCGGCATCCCCTTTCAGCAATGAAATACAGGCGCGGATTTCGGGGTGTTTCCCTTTGGTTTTCCCGTCAAGTGCGGTCAATAGATTCACATCGCCTCTGGCCAACCCCACATCGAGAGCGGTTGCCACAACAGGCGCGTCCAGTGCATCTGCGTCCGAAACCAGCGCATCCATCGCATCCCAGAAATCCGTATTTTTATTGCAGAGTGTCAGCGCGGGCGGCGCAGTGTCAATGAGGTACCATTTTTTCAGGGCATCCGGCAGTCGCCCGAATATATTTTTGTTAAACGGGTGCAGCAGATTTAATTCCGCATATGTTTTTTTGGGAGAAACCGCATCCAGGAAGGTATCTGCGTCGCCTGTATAAAAAGCGTTCCGCAGATCATACCGTTCGCTATGGGAGGAGAACTGCCATTTGTATTTCTCTCGAATTCCCTTTATCAGAGGTTTAAAAGCGCCGTTTTCGAGGGCGTCCTGGGTGGCGAGATCCTGGATGTCATCATTGATGACCACACTATTGTAAGAGCTGCCATCCATATATTTCTTTTCCAGCAAGTCATCGACAATCGCGCTGACATCCTTTGCCAATATCTTTTTCCCTTTTTTTACAGCCCATCCGAATCTCTGGGCAAAATCATGCAGGTCGTGCCGATAAAAAGTACGATCAGCCACCGCGCACAGCCACAGAATCTGACGCGTTGTTGTTTCGAGTTCACGTATTCGGGATCTTTCTTTTTCTAAATTCATCTGCATTGGCCTCCTGTGCGCCAATCGGTTTTTCTCAGTTGCCATAAAACACAATTTGACTAACGTACACCAGATTGTTTTTGGGAAAGGCAGGCAACTTTGACCGAACCACAGGCAAAAATCACATTTTTAGGCGGGGCAGGAGAAATTGGCGCTTCATGTACACTCGTCGAGGTTGGGGAGACCAGGCTGCTGGTGGATTGCGGCGTGCGGTTTCGTTCACAAAGCGCGCTACCGAATCTGGCGGCGCTTCAAGGTAAAAAGCTGGATGCCATTGTTGTTACCCACGCGCACACGGATCACACGGGCGGACTGCCGGTTGTGAGCGACGCCTGGCCGAATGCGCCAATCTATGCAACGCCGCCCACTATTGATATCACAATGATCCTGCTTCGGGACGCGCTGAAAATTATGTCCACCGAAGACAGGGAGGCGGAAATTCCCCTGTACGCCGAGAAGCAGGTGACCCGGGTGAGCGGTGCATTTGTCCCGGTACATTATGGAAAGCAGGTGTTTGTAAACGATATTGTTGTTACCTTTTTACCGGCCGGCCATATTCTGGGCGCGTCCATGGTGCATCTGGACACCCCGGCCGGCAACTTTCTGTTTACCGGAGATTACAGTGTCAGCGCGCAGCTGACTGTTCCCTCCCTGGACCGTCCCAGCCTCCATACTGACATGATGATCACCGAGGCCACCTATGGCAATCGCTTTCACGAAGATAGAAACACCGCTGAACAGGGGCTTATCACCCGCATAGAAGAAGTGCTTCATAACGGCGGACGGGTTCTCATTCCCGCCTTTGCCGTGGGCAGGGCTCAGGAAATACTGTTGATTCTGAAGCGTGCGCTTCGCAACGGAACCCTGCCGGAGATACCAGTGTATGTGGACGGGATGGTGCGTTCGGTGTGCGAAGTGTACGGCCGAAACGAAAAGTATGTTCCAAGGGGATTGCATCACGAAATTAAAAAAGCGTCCCATCCCTTTTTCACCAATGGCATCACACAGGTGATGCGCCCGGCAGATAGAACTGCCGCTCTGGAAAACGGGCCATGTGTGATTGTGGCATCCAGCGGGATGTTGTCCGGCGGCGCTTCGACGCACTATGCGAAGCAAATGGTGCGAAATTCAAACGACGCCATTTTAATTACCGGCTACCAGGACGAGGAATCCCCCGGTAAAGCGTTGCTTGATTTGGCTGAAGAAAACGAGGACAGCCGCGAAATCAGCATTGACGGACGGACCTGGCCTGTAAAATGCCGATTCGAAAAATACGGGCTTTCGGCTCATGCGGATCGCATGCAGATGCTTGGATTGATTGAGAGCCTTCGTCCCCGAAGTATTGCCTTTGTCCACGGGGATGCGGACGCCATCAAATCGCTATCCGATGGCTGTAGCGTTTCAGATAAAATGATGGGCCGGAACGGTCAGACGATTTCTCGCGGATATCCAAAGCGTCGCTCCCATCACGCCGTCCGTCAAACGCGCCGACTCGATCGGGCATCGGGGAGAGCGCTGCTGGGACCGCCCACAGACCGGGCTGTTCATGCCGGGGACGTCGCAGCGGCGTGGTTCGGTCGAAAAGTGGATGCGCGAACGCTGGATGCCTTTATCGGCGAACTCGAACAGCTCGAACTGGTGAAAAGAGACGATGTGCGCCGCCGACTGCTCCATGTGCTCACGCCGTCAAACAGCAGCGCGTTTCCAGCAGAAGCGGCGCTCGAACAATCGCTCAGGCATGAAAATCCCAAGGGCAGGCTGCTGGAATTCTGTATGCGTGCCGGCATTGCGCCACCGGAAACCACAATAGCGGTGGACAGCGCTTTTCATACGGCAGAGATGTTTTTGCAATTGAACGGCAACCGACTCGAAAGCGGCGTCCAGCGCGCTGCGGCAAAACGGGTGGCCGAGCAACTGGCGGCCCGGGCACTGTGCAGGATAGTTACAACTGAGCTGCAGGGGACTGAACAGACCATTGTTGTCAGCGATGATAACGCAGTGATATTGAAACAGCAAAATCTCAAAGGCAGGCTTTTCCAATGGTGCGCGGCCCACAGAATGGAAGCCCCTGACTATTCGGCAAAGGTCGTTATTGACGGATATTGTGTGAAAGCAGCACTTACGCTGAACGACAATCGGATTATCGAAACCGGATGGTTCAGCCATGCGGCGCAAAAAACCGGCGAACAGGCTGCCGCTCAGGAATTGCTGAAACAGATTGAAACCGATGCGATTCAGACATCAGGCACTGCGTCCGCCGAAAAAGAACCCGCAACTGTTGATGGGGATTCGCGCGCTGCCACAAACTCAGGCGCGCCTGCGAGGGATCCGATGATGCTGCTCAACGAAATGCGTCAATTGGGACTGTTGACAGATTTTGGGTACAAAACCATCGACGTAAGGGGCCCAACGCACCAGCCGCAATTTGAAATCGTCGGATATGCCATTTTGGAAAACGGCAAAAAAATCGAAACCCAGGCAGTGCCGGCACCCGCCAAAAAAGCCGGACGCAAAGAAGCGGCAAAACGAATTGTAGAAATTCTCAAAGAACAGGGTCAGCTCGCATCCCGGGCGTAACACGACATAGGGACAAATGGGGTCTCAAACCGGGTGTTGCGGTTGCCGGAACTGGAGAAGGAACTTCACGACGGCAGATATCGCGCCACACCGGCAAAGCGCGTATCCATCACCAGAGACGAGGGGCGTCAGCGTCCATTGGGAATCGTGACAGTGAAGGACAAGGTCGTACAACAGGCGTGAGTGACAATCCTCACTGAAGTGTTTGAGCCGGTATTCAACAGATTCAGCTACGGGTCACGCCGGGGGAGGTCACAACCGGGGCAATCGGTGCGTTGACAAACAGGGATAGATGTTGCTTAATAACTGGAGCAGGATGCGAATCATCGGAATTCACATAGCAATCCGAAATTGTGCAACCGGGTGCAATTTTTTGAGACGCAATCCCAGTAACCAACCTAAGCATCTGTTTTTATTACGTTTTCTAGAAATCTAAATTATTTCAAAATATGATACAACCTACAGAGTTGTGTGATTCATGGGACACTTACGCCTTTCAGACGGCCGCCATGGCACGATTGGATTGCATGCTGAAAACCGATGAAAAGGGAATAGCGAGCGGACGTGATGCATCAGATGATGTGTGTTTATCTACCCCTTTGACTGAAATGGGAAAGGGGGAGGAAGGGGCTGTTATTGCGGTACGCACGTGCCGGGGCGGGACGTGCAGTCGACCATACTGCCACAGGGACTCGCATCTTTGCATACGAGACCTTTTTCGTCGCAATCTGCGTCAGTCCAGCACTGCAGGCCACCGGGTTTGTGCAGGCAGATGTCGCCTTCGTCACCCATGTCCGTGCAGATGTAGCCATCCGGACATTGAATGGAATCCAAATCCGCATTGCAGGCCTTGCCCGATGCACTTACGCAGATGCCGGTGACATCCGGCGCCACACAGGAGATTCCGCATGGGCACACTCTGGCCCCTTCGCAGAACTGTTCCGACTCACAATCGCTGCCCCGCCAGCAACTCTGCGTGGGGGCATCCGTCTGGTAGAACGGCGTGCACTTTCCCATCATCCGCATGTCATCGGTGTCCAGGTGGGTGATCACACACTGGGTACCGTCGGCGGTGGGACAGGGGCAGGTGGCGGTGCAGCAGGTTTCCCCAAGGGCGTCGCAGGTGTTGGCCTCGCAGCGCTCCGGTTCCCCGATTTCCATGTTACAGCCGGTGGCAGGGGTTCCGCCCTTGCTTTCATACTGGAAATTTTCCGGAATGCAGCCGCTGCTGAACTGCCAGCAGACGCCATTGCTCAACGCGTAGGTGATGACAGCGGTACATCCGGTGTCCGCGGACATACACCCGACAAAGACGGGGTCGCTCATGCATCTGGAATCCGGATCGTATGGGGTGGCCATGATGGATGTACAGGAGGAATCTGCCTTGCAGGCGGTTTCATTCAGCGACTCGCACACTGGCGCGCAATACCGCTCGGTACATCCGACAACCGGATTCCCCGCCGCATCCATGTCACAGAAGCAGGTATTGCACCCGTCGCCTTCCGGGAAGGTATCGCCAAATTCGTAGGTGTTGCCCCCATACTCGCAGGTGGGCAATGGGTCGCTGTCCGTGTCGGAATCTGTGTCCGGTTCGCTGCAGGCGGGAAGAACACTCTCACTGATGCCGCATGCGGTCTCCAGCGATCCCCCCACCGGCGCCCAGTTGCCCGTCGTTGGGATGCAACCGTCGGTGAATTGCCAGCAACCATCGTCGGATGTGGCCACGGTAATGGCCTGGTCACACTCGACATCGGCGGAGATGCATCCCACAAATGTTGCCGGTGTCAGGCAAGCTTCCGTGGCATCAATGGCGCGGGCCCGGATGGAACGACAGTTGGACGTCTGATCACAGTCGGTCTCGCTTAAATCAACACAGGGTTGGGCGCAAACCGTGTCCGAACAGGCCACCCCAGCTTCGACATCGGACATCAACATGCAGGTGCACTCATTGCATCCATCGGTGTTGGCAAATCTGTCGCCAATCTGCCACGTCCGGTCGTTGTACACGCAGACAGGAGCGGTGTCAGTGGACAATTCTGAATTCGTTTCCGTTGGGGTGTCCATCCCGTCATCCGAAATGGACGCGGTGTCCGGCGCATCCCCCGTTCCGGTAGCCGTCGCGGAGTCACTGCCGATCTCAGTGGGGGTATCTCCAACCGTTGCAGAACTGGAATCGGTGAGATTGGCCGAATCGTCTCCTCCCGAACCGGAGCCGACTGAAGAACAACCAGCAACCCATGTCACCAGGACCATTGCCGAAACCATCAGAATTTTATGCGTCGTCACGAAACACCTCCCTTTTTTTAATGATGAAGAAATCATAACATAACGAGCCGAAATTGGGATAAAAATTTTCTATCGCTTCCGGGAAGCGGCGTCACCGGACCGGACGGCAAGCTGCACCGCAGCGCAATCCGTGGTCAATGGGCATCACACGGCAACACCCGGAGAATTTTTATGGTGTCAGGCCCATCTCCCCGGTTTGCCATGGCCACCGAACCGTTGGGGAACGCCCGCATGGCGTGATATCGATGGCCGGTAAACGAATCCACCGCAATGGGCATCCCCTGCCGCACGCCATTGGCCCGGCTTCGCTGTTCAATGAGGGTGGTGCGTTCGTCGGCCTGCACCATCTCTCCGGGCGTGGTGGCCGTTTCATAGAGAAGCAGCAGGGTGTCGTTTTCGAATGGCGCAATATGGGGAGAACGGACATTGGCGTTCGCCGTTAATGATATTATCTCATGAACTTTAATTTCATCAGAAGTGAACTGGAGCAGATGAATTTCCGCAAGCCCTTCGGCCTGTTCCGGCTGATTCATTTTTCGGTTACTCAACGCCAGCCAGTAGCCGCCATTGTCGGCCAGCACCAGCTCGCTGAAATTGGCGTAAATCGGATCGACAGACCAGATGCCGAACATGTCCGGTGCGAATGCGGCAATCCCCGAAGAACCCGACTGCGTCTTGCATACCGACACGTAGGCATGGGCGGCGGAGTTCCAGATAACGTGCTGGTAGCCGCTGGGGCTGATTCCCCAACCGAATCCCCCATCCATCAGTTCGCCGGTCTCATCCACCACCCGCATCCGGTCTCCCTGGTAAATATCGATACAGCTGCCATTGGAACTGCTGAGCGCACTGCCAAAATAGGCGGCAAATGAACTGCCATTGGAGGCAATGCGGCCATGGTGGGCATACCACCAGATCATCGTTACCGGTGGACCGCCAGGGCCGATGGAGTACGGCGGGAGAGATTCACTGGCGGAGGTCAGCCGGGTTGCCCACCGCTCCCCGCTTTCGTCAAATCGAACCATGTACATGTCGTAGCAGGGTATCGGTGATTCCGGGAGATAACACAGATTGCTTTCAGCGCCGCAGTTCAGGGTTCCGCCACCCGCCGCGTCACGGGTAAGCAACAGCACTCCGCCATCGGAAGTGGCATGCACGTCCTGAAAATCAACGGCGCTGAACGCCTGACTGTTCTCAACGATTTCATCAGCGTCGTTGAGTGTGGTAATATGCACCGCACCGTCTTTGCCCATCCAGGCCAGCCGACTGCCCCCTTCCGGGACTGGCGAGATGGCGATGGGCATCAGTGCGGCATCCTCTTCATTGGCCAGAACCGTCTGTCCCACATCGACTTCCGTCACCCGTATGCGATTTGCGTCAAACTGGCAATTCCGGACTGGTGCCGTTTCGGTTTCGACTGCAGTTTCTATTTCTGTGTTGGTGTCGATTGCGGTTTCTGTTTCGAAATCCGTGTCGGTTGTCGTTTCTGTTGCCACGAGGGTTTCGGTTTCGGCCACGGTTTCGGAATCCGGTGTGGTTCCGGAATCGTCCCCGGCGGTCTCTGACGAAGTGTCGTGCGCCATTTCCCGAATCAGCAGCACCTGACGTTCTCCGCATCCGCAGATGCCCCATATTGTCCACTGCAGCACCATCATCGAAAGAACAACCCACACCAGCCTCTTCAACCGAATCATTTCCCCCTCCTTCGTTCGGGAAACCGGGAGATGCCCAGCGAAATCCCAAGCAGGGGTCGACCAATCGTGGCCACATTCCGGGTGGTCACCCCATATGAAACCGCCGGCGCGACAAAGGCTACGGTCCCTCCCAGCGCAATTCCCAGGCGACGGTTCATCATCAGGGTGGCGCCAAAGGACAATACTGGCCCCCCTGTGACTTCCAGACTTTTTTGCCCTTCAAATCCGGCAGCCGGCGTGGTGGTCGCCCGAAGCAGCCATAGTTGATAGCCCAGGCACACCCCGGGACGAATTCCTCCCAATGACGTCGACATACCGACATGGGCGCCAAATCCGGCCATCACAATCCGCATCTCTCCTTCCGGCTCCCGGATGGCAATCCCCCGAATGGGGGCGTGAACCCGAAGCGCCCCATGCATCCCCGGTTTCAGCTGCACGCCCAGCGCCCCACGAATGCCTATCTGCGGTGACCGGGACAAATCGCCGAAGAGCAGCTCCGGCGCGAGCTCACCAATGAATCTGTCTCTTCTTCCTGAACCTGCCGATGCCACCGACGACACCGGAGATCTGTCCACTGCGGTTCGCAGATAGGTGCCATTGTCGAACGCCACCCGCAGCACTTCCGCCAGATGAATGGATGTCACCTGCTCCTCTTCTCCGGTTCTCGGCATCGGCATGACCAGATGCGGGAGTTGTCCATCCGGGGTACGGTAGTACAACGCCACAGTGCGGGTCACTGGCCGAATGAACACAAATGCGCAGGACGTCTCCAGAACAGTTTCAATGTCGCTTTCCCCCGGCGCATCGTCTCCCGGATAATCCGATATCGAAAATCCGGCAATCTCCATTTCCGCGGCCAGTCTCGTCCAGAATGCCTCCTGAGCGCCGGTGCGCATCATGGTCACCCGGCGGTTTTCGGCGTGGGCTATGGCGGGCAGGAGGATGAACAGCAACACCCCAATCATCCGGACAATCCCCATCACAACGACGGAAGTGGACACAGACGCCACCATCTCGTCAGGGGCGTTTCTGATGACGCGAAGATGCGGTGCCCCCCCCGGCGCCCCGGCACCTCTGAAAAAAGGCATCTCTGGTATTGGATATTCAGACATACTCTACAAACAGCATACCGCGTCTCATTGATTTTTACGAGAGTGGAGTTCCAGTCCATCCGCCGGACGCCATCTGAGCTATCACTTCCGGTCCAGAATTTTTCGGGCAATGTCCGCGTGGGCACCGTCGGGATATTGTTCAAGATACTGTTGTGCATTCCGGCTGGCGGCAACCGTCTCACCATTGCGATGCTGCGCTTCCATCAGTTTGCCCAGGGCGTCCCGGGCGAAGGTTCCCCGGGGGGATTCATGCAGATAGGTATTGAGCCACGTCGCGGCGGTCCCGAATGCATGCTGCTGATCAAAGGCCATCTTCCCCAGGTAAAACGCTGCGGCGCCGGCCTGGGCCGTATTGCGGAACCGTTTTCGAACCGCCAGATAGACATCCGCTGATATGGCGCGTTTTCTCGTGAGCCTCGTGGCGTCGCCAAGCGCCATCAAATCGGCCAGGGTCCCGGACTGTATGACCGTCTCCACCCCTCGGGCTTCGGCCTGGCGCACCACCTCCCGGAACTCGCCCTTTCGGCACAGACTGGACCACGACTTCTCTTTTTGCGCCCCCCCCAAAGATTTCATCGCGTCCCCATCCGGAGTGGCCCGGTGTTTTGCAGATGACTTTTGCGACACCTCTGTTTTGCGGTTCGCCAATTCCCCCGCAGCGTCCGAAAAACCACCGCCCATCGCATTCTCCTTGCCCGATGCGTCATCCGCCATGCTCTCCTTTAGCCCGGTTCCCGTAATCTCAATTCGCTTCTGCCGGACCGCCGCAGCGATGTGCTCTCCCTGGCGAACAATTTTTCCTTCTTCAAGCATGGGGCCCGTTACCAGAACCGAGCCTTTTTTCAACGACAGTTTAAAGCGCTCCGTCGACGCTTCCCACGAGATGGCAAACTGTGTTCCGGTCACCCGCACCGTGTACGGCCCCGCTTCCAGCAGCCATTCTGTTTTTCGGGCATGGGTCACCCGCACATCTGCGCGGCCGTTTTCAACAAGCACCCGAACAGAATGAGGCGCCGTCTGCAACACCCGTGCAGCGGAACCGGGAGACAACCGGATATTCGAGCCATCGGCAAATGCCATGGACTCACTCTCAGTGGAGGAAGCCACCAGCCAGCGACTGGGCGCACTGAGTACGGAAGACAGGCCGAAGTCTCCACGCAGAAAAAGATATCCGGGAACCATTCCCGCCACCACAACCGCTGCCACCGCCACCGACAGCCACAATCGCGATCGACGACGTGGACTTCGAGAGTTGTGTACCTGCTGCATCAGGGATTGTTTCGTCTTCGCCAGCGCGGGTTGCGAAGACGCGAGTTCCGCTTCCTGCATCCTGGCTATAATTTCAAACGCATTGGGATTCGTCATCTATCCCTCCAGACCCCGTGCTCGCTCAACCAACATTCGAGCGCCGGGGTTGCCATCGCCAGTTTTTCAAATCGCTTCTGGGCAGATGCAATACGCCGTTTCACCGTTGCCTGCGACACGCCGCACGCCGCCGAAATTTCAGGTACCGTCATTTTTTCCAGACGGCGCAGCGTGAACATCACCCGCTCCCGGTGGGGAATCGCATCCAGAATGATATAGACCGCCGAAAGGGCTTCCGCATCCTCGAGACGATGCGCCGAAACCGGAACAGCGGGCAGGGATTCCGGCGAGCGAAACTGCAGCCAGCTTTCCCGCTTTCGTTTTCGCAATTGATCCAGCGCCCGATGAATTGCAATCCGCGTCAGCCAGGTTTTCAGATAACTGGCGTCCTTCAATTGCCCTGCTTTGTAAAAAGCCGTCATGAACGTCTCCTGGAGACAATCATCGAGTTCAAAATGCCGCGACCCGAGAACCCGCGCCAGTATCTTCTGAATATAGGACGCGTACATATCAAACAACCCGGCCAGCGCATCCGGATCTCGATTCTTCAGTCCATCCACAATGGCAAATTCCCGGCCAATATAAAATACGGTGGCCGGATTCCGGGACGATACCGGGTGGCTGTTGTTCTGAAAATTCATTTCAATTCAAATGTCCTCACTCGATTTCGACGTACATCACTGCAGAAACGGCTCAAAAATCATTGTGTCCCGGGCGCTCCCCACGGGATTCAGGCGCCGCTGCCGTCCTGAAGGAAAAGGTTTTACAGAAACCGGCTAAAATCTTTTCACTTCGGTTTTTGTACCCTATTATTACTGTCTCAACCTTCTCAAGGCAATTCGGAGGCAAGATGAAAGTCATTCGTTTCGCGATTATCACATCACTGGGCGCCATGATACTGACATTGTCAGCGTGCGGATCCAAAAAACCCAAAACCGAAGAGACCGCCGGTGACACATCGGACACAGAGCTCTCCGCGGAACAGGCCCAGGCAGAAAGCACCATCGTTCGATGGCTCGGAGAAGAAGCCGCACACAAAGTCACCGAAGCCGGAAAAAAAATGGCGAAGAACCTGGCGGACAAAACCCTTGAATCCGAAAAAGTGACCGAAGCCATCAGCTTTCTCATCTCCGAAGTTTTCAAAGAAAAGGAAGTGAAGAAGAAAATTGACAAAATCGCCGACAAAGCCACATCCGGCGTGAAAAACAAACTCACCCTCCTGGGCAAAGCCATCGCCTCCGGTGGCGTCTCCGATTACAAGAAAAAAGTCACGGCCAAAGGCACGGCCGTGGCCAAGGAAATCCTTGAAGAACGCATTCAGAACGAGTTGCTTAAAGATGATCGCATGAAGGACGTGATAAAAAAGCTCATGCCGATGCTCAAAATTCAGGGGCAACTGGCCACCGCCACCATTCAGGGCAATATGTCCCCCAAGGTCTCGCAGAAACTGTTTGCCATCACGTTGAATCTGGCGGTCGACGGCAAATCCGATGAAACCGCCGAAAAAGTGGAAGCGTGGATTCAGAACTGCGAAGGCCACGCCGAGGACGAAATGGTTACCCTGCTTAAAAACGTGGGAAAACTCAAATCCCTGCAAAAAGCCATGCGGGCGCTCGCCATCGATGTATTGAAACACCCCAGAATGGTTGAAGAGCTGTCGTCCATGACCCTGCAGATTCTCGAAGATGAGGACGCCTGGGACGCTGCGATAGACGCCTACAAAGCTGTGGCCATGGACAAAAACGATGAGGAAATCCGCGAAAAGATGGAGGTGCTCTTTGCCCTGCCGGTAATTGACGATGAAATCTTCAACACCCTGAATGCGCTGGCCGAGGCGGAAGGCGCCAACACAATCATCGAGAGCCATCTCTCTGCCGTCAGCGAAGACGAAAAAATGGCCGAACTGGCCGAGGAATTTCTGGTTTCCCTGCTGGACACCTGTGGCGAGCTGAAGGTTCGCTGAGCCTCGCCGCCAGTATTCATCCCATGCCACCCATCACCCCCAGACCACTGACGCCCACCGACGAAATCATCATCGTCGCACCGGCTGGCCCGGTGAATGAAGAAGATATCGCCGGGGGGGCCGCGCACATTCGCTTCAGGGTGCACATCTCAGAGAGCGTCCCCCATCGGGACGGATATTTCGCCGGTTCTCCGCTGCATCGGGAAACCGAACTGAACGCCGCCCTGAACCATCCCGGAGCACGGGCGATTCTCTGCGCCCGGGGCGGATTCGGAATCACCACCATCATCGACCGCGTGAATGTGAATGCGCTGCTGGCGAATCCGACATGGATTATCGGAAATTCAGACATCACCGCCTTGCTGATTCACCTGTGGGCCCACCACCGGCTGTGCACCATTCACGGACCCATGGCAGCTCGTCTTTCCACTTATCCCGAATGCGATGTGGCGGACCTTCATCAGATTCTGACCCTCGGATACCATCCGGCCCCCTGTTCGCTGACGCCCCTTTCGCCGGGAGAGACCCGCGGACCGCTCATCGGGGGCAATCTGACCATGCTCGCCCATATGATGGGAACGCTGCCACCCGATTTTGCCGATGGCTGCATCCTCTTTCTCGAAGATGTGGCCGAAGCGCCCTATCGCATTGAACGCTGTCTCATTCAGCTCAAGCGCAATGGTGTATTCAAACACATTCGCGGCATCGTACTCGGCGAATTCACCCGATGCGCCCCCGGTGCGGACAAAGTCACAGTGGAAGAGGTCCTGAACCGGAATCTGCTCCCCCTGAATGTGCCCATTGCCGGCGGATATCCCGCAGCCCACGGCCACAGAAACCGCCCGTTCGTTCACGGCCATTCCATCGCGCTGAAGGTCAGTGAAACCCATGGGGAGATGCGGGAACTGGCGCCATCCATCCCGCCTGCCAGTGACCGGCGCCGCTGATCAGAGCGAGGCGCTTTCAGCGAGGCGCCTTTGCAGAAAATCGCTGGCGTTTACTCATTCCCGGGGGCAGGCGTTCCGGCACTATCCGACTCGTCGACATCTGCGGGGATGCGAGAATTCACCGGTTTCCCCGTCTTCGCATTCACCAGCAGACGCTTGAAAGATCTCGAAAGGGCAGTCTCTTTCGGGGGCGCATCCCCCTTGCACTGAAGCAATCTCACCGCTTCATCCGGGCACTTGCCTTTTTCATATCCCGCATCTTCACATGCCAATTCTTTCGCCTTCTTTTTCAGCTCATCCCGCGTCTCGTTCTTCTCCTGCCAGGCCACCTGACAGGAGTAGAACCCAGCAGGGGCTTTCACGCAGGCATGACATTGATCCAGCTTGCTTCTGTATTTCTGCAAGTCGCCTTTGGGCAGAGGTATTTTTTCAACTTCAACCACGTTGACTTTCCCAGACGGGATGCACTCCGGCTCTTCCCTTTTGCAACCGTACAGTCCTACGGCGACTGCCAATCCCAGAATTCCGCTAAGTATTCCATATCGTATCATAAAAACTATTCCTTCTGTCAGGACGAAAACTGACGTTGTCTGGTTTGCAGAAACACCCGAACCGTCGTTCCTGTTCCCGGAACCGATTCAATTTCTACGCTTCCGCGGTGATCCTCTGCAATTCTTTTCACGGTTGGAAGCCCCAGACCGGTGCCTGTTGGCTTGGTGGAAAAGAAAGGTTCAAAGATTTTTGACATCAGTTCTCCGGGAATTCCCACACCATTGTCCCTGATTTCCAGCACTGCTCCCGGAGCCCGCGACTGCACATTGACCACCACTTTTCCATCCGCTTTTGCTTCCAATGCGCCAAGAGCATTATCGAGAAGAATGTCCAGTGCCCTCCCGATGAGATCCCCATCAAACAGGCAGGTCACATTGTGACATGTCGGGTCCAATGTCACCACATCTTCTCCAATTCCGTGGGATGCACAAATTCCTTCCACGGCCGCACGAACAGAAGCAAGCAACGCACCTTCCTCCAACAGGGGCTTACGCGGTCTCGCAAATTTCAAAAGCTCGGCAACCATTGTATTCAGTCGAGATGCCTCCTCCTCCGCAATATCCAGAAGTGTCGACGCCAGTTCGGGGTTGCGCTGTTTGCGAATTTGAGAAATTGCTGAAAATATGGTTGCCAGCGGATTTCGTATCTCATGGGCCATTGTTGCCGACAATTGTCCCAGCGCCGCCAGGCGTTCTGCGCGAATCAAATCTTCCTGAGTATCCATCAATTTACGATATGAATCCTGAAGATCCGCCAGAAGTCTGGAATTCTCCACCGCAAGCGCCAACTGTCTTCCCGCGGTGGTCAACATCTTCAGCACATGTGACGAAAATCCCCCCCTTTTTCTGGTAAGCATGATGACCCCCCGCAAATGCGCGTGGGCCCACAGCGGAACCACCGCCACGTGTCCCGGCAAGTCGCCCATACGACTGCTGATTTGCTGCGGCAGTGCGTCAACGCTTTCAAAGGTCACTGCTTCGGTGCCCAACGAAGCAACAGGGGGCGCAGGTATTCCTTTGGCAGATGGATTCAGGTCCCAGTTCGACGCTTCTGGAATCAGAAGTCGTGCATTATTCTGGGCAATGGCAATCATAATCCGATCGGCCCCCGCCATTGTAACCAGAGGCTCGACAGCATCCTGCACCAACGTATCCACATCGAGGGTCGTTCCGAGGCTCGCTGCAAATCGGCAAAGCTGGTCCAATTCACGACCCGTCGCACCGGATGTTGGACGCTTTCTCAACTTATGTTCCCTGGTGTCAGAAATAACGGCACCTTGCTAAAACATGGGAGCTATGGGTTAAAAATCCCCAAATAGCGATGTGATAGGTGTATCAAGCGCCAACGCGATTTTATACAGAGAAGAAATGGAAGCAGAACTTTCAGCGCGCTCAATCTGAGACAATAATGACACGGACAACGATGTTCTTCGGGCCATCTGCTTCAAGGTCAGGCCATTTTCTTTGCGCAACTCCCGAATACTGCTGCCAATCACCTTGTGAAGTTCCTCTTCAGGACTTCTGGCCAGGCCTTTCCGCTTGATAACGCGCTCGATAACCTGACTGAACTCCTCGGGATTAAACGGCTTCTTGATATAATCAACAACGTCCAGTTTCATCGACGCCACTGCTGTCTCAAGAGAGGGATACCCGGTAAAAATGATTACGGCAATGTCCGTATCCACCTTCCGAATCTGACCAAGTAGCTCGATACCATCAATCCTGGGCATCATGAGGTCAAGAATTACCAGATGGTATTTTCCTGTCTTGACCTCTTCAACCGCGTCCTGAGGCGACGTCAACGCTTTGACAAGGAATCCATCCCGTGCGAGAAAGGTTTCCATGTAATCACAGATTTCCCGATCATCGTCGATTATTAAAATTCCAATTTGGGAGACCACTCTCGGCATCAGTCAACTCCTTTTGCTGCCCCCGCAGCGGCGGATAGTTTTGTCGGGGCGAGAGGATTTGAACCTCCGACTTCTTCGTCCCGAACGAAGCGCGCTACCAGGCTGCGCTACGCCCCGATAAAAAAATCTTGTAACAGTGGAATTACATCAGGAGTAAAAATTGGTCAACATTTTATTGCACTATTTTTAAAAAAAATCTTTCCGCATCAAAAAAGTCGTGTAAAAATAATATATTAGCTGCGTCACTGCAACAGTTAATTTGCTTTTTTTCAGCAAATTTTAAATTAGTCGACACGCAAAAATGAACCTGTTTCACCGTACACCCATAAAAATGATCAATTTTTTTAACACCGTTCGTGACTTCGCAGTTCTCTGTCGTCCTCTTTTTCCCGGGATTCAGCTTCTCTGCACCTGCTGTCCAACAGGATCTGACAGATAATCGGTTCGTATTCTACACGGCACCAACTGAATTTGGGAATACGGATGTTTTCAGGAACTATTTACTGGCATCCAATACAGTCAGTGGAATATATACGGACTCCACTGCCCATTCGAATTCAATTCCCGGAATCACAATAAATCGTGACCATCCCACAGACAGCAGGCAGACAAAATGGGGAGTGGGTATGAAAAGTGAAAAAGGAAGAAGAGGCATCCACGCGTTCCATTCGAAACACGCTGGAAACGGTGAGCTAGTTGTGGCAGCCTTCGCCGGCACAGCTGGGATTCTTCATATGTTTTTTAAAATCGGTGCCTTCTTTGGGGATGTCGGTGCCTTTATGGCAGTAAACACAATTCACCTTTTTTCCATCCTTTTCCATTCCCTTATGAATTTTATTCAGCTTTTTGTCTCCAAAGGCGAGCGCACTAACAAACATAGCGGTGACCACGGCGAAAAAGAACACGTGTTTCATGATTATCTCCTTTAAATTAAACTGCTACTGAAACAGCAATTGTATAGAATACTGAATACCAACCTTCTGAGCAATTTAAAATTCTGGAAATCCAGTATTCTTGTGTTACACATATAAACATCGACGTCTGAAGTCAACCAAAATTCAGACAACACAGTACAATTCAGGCCATCCTGGGCCAGATTCGGGAAAGTTATTTTCGGACAGATATGCCCGCCAGCTCTGCCAACCGATCCAGTGCGATACGCGAACGGGAGTCCAACCCCTCTTTCTGACAGTAAACAATATTGGCGGCGAAAAGCGCCGCATTCAGATTCTCGGTGTTCAGAACCGCCGAACTGTGAGGCGCGATTCCCCCGAAATTCAAATCGCAGATAGAAACTTCTTCTTCGCCGGGATGTAACAGTGGCATTCCATGAGTACGGCATACCAATGGTCTATGCGCATAGGCCAGACACTGTCCGTGATCCCCCAGAAATGCACACGGGCCATCTGAACGCAGTGGCTCCTGCCCCGCCTGAATATGAATATGATCACTGGAGAGTCCCAGTCCGGTTCCCAGCGCAACCGCCTCGACAATCACCACCGTCAGACCACCGATACAACATTTGCTGCAACCCGGTTTACATACAATCTGATCACTGTATCTGGAAGCAACCGATTCAAAAAAGCGATCTGTTCGGTCGCGCAATTGAAAGTATGATTGAAGCATTTCCATCCTCGTTTCCCTTTGCCCCCCGGCCTGAGAGTTTAGCATCTGAGACCACATCGTTCAATGATAGTGATGAAGATTGACAACGAATCCAATAAAACAATGCGAATTAATATATTCAAATTCTCACAATTTAGATACCTTCCCATACATGATTTCATCTACCGATTCCATTCAATTCATCCCCCTTGGAGGGTTCGGCGAAATTGGCATGAACTGCATGGCCATCCGCACGGGAGGCCAGATATTGATTATCGATTGCGGCGTTCTCTTTCCGGCCGAACCCAGACTGGGAATCGATTTGATTCACGCATCTTTGAATTTTCTGGTCGAAAACCGACACGAAGTTGTCGGTCTGGTTGCGACTCACGGTCACGAAGATCATATTGCGGCCATCCCGTTTCTCATCCGTCAGATTCCGGTCCCCATTTATTCCGGAAAATACACCATTGGGCTACTGGAATCCCGTTTCAAAGAATTCGTTGACATCAAAAATGCAAAGTTCAATGAGCTCACAACGGCAAACCGGGTTCCGATTGGCAACTTTGTTGTAACCCCGATAAAAATGCCCCACTCCACGGTAGACAATTTCGCACTGGTCATCGAGGTGAATGGGCGGCGAATATTTCACACCAGTGATTACAAGCTGCACACCAATCTACCCACTCGCCATCGGAAACTCCTCAAAAATCTGGAATCTCTCCGCCCCATTGATATTATGATTACCGATTCCACCGGAGCCCTTGAATCCACAGATGCCGGCGACGAGGAATCGCTGGTGACGCATATCGGCGATATTGTGGAGACTGCACCTGGCCGCGTTTTTATTGCGCTTTTCTCGTCAAATGTGCACCGCATATGCAATTTCCTTCAGATAGCATCGAACACCGGCCGCAAACTGGTGATGAGCGGTCGGAGTGTTCTCAACCATTATTCCGTTGCCCGTGAAACCGGCAAAATTCCAACTGAGGACAACATTGTCATTCCAGTGCAGCATATTGGCCACTATCCGGACAACGAATTGCTGATTCTGATGTCGGGAACCCAGGGAGAAAGTCGCTCCGCTCTCGGTCGATTTGCCGCAAACAGGCACAGTCAATTCTCGGCCAACGATACCGACACGGTCATTCTTTCCAGTCGATTCATCCCGGGAAACGAACTGCAAATCTCAACCACCATCAGCCGATTGATGGCCCAGAACGTAAAAGTGTTCCACAGCAACAACCGAAATAATGTTCACGTATCCGGGCACGGATCGAGAAACGAGATTTCAACCGCGATTCGGGTGATATCGCCCGTCGCTGTGTTGCCTGCCCATGGCACGTACGAACATCTGCAGGCAGCGGCCGAAATCGCCCGGGAAAATGGCATTGACAATACATTGGTGGCCGTCAACGGCGATATCGTTACATTTCGGGACCAGATTCTCGTTGTGGAAGACCACATGGAACCCGGCAGGGTGCATATCGAAAACGGACGGGCTGTTCACCCGGATACCATCAGAGAACGCCGAAAAATCAGCAGCGCCGGGGTGCACATGTTGTGGGTAACCTTACGTGCGTGCAACGGGACAGAACCGACCGTTCACATCAGACAGCAGAGCATGGGCGTACTCTCCGAACCGGAACTTCAGGCCGCGCAGCCCGAAGTGGCGCAACTTGTCAGGGAAACCATCAAACAGATGAAGGGCGATGAAGCAGATACCGCACAACAGATAAAAATTGCCGTTCGCAAATTCTTCCGCCGGACGTTTCAGAGAAATCCCATTGTGCTGATTGACATCTCCCGGAGTCAATACGAATGAAACAATCCACAAAACGGCCGTGTGTCGGCCAGTTGACCACCCGGCTCTGCATATCGGATTGACTTCATGTGCGGAGGTCGACACCACGGGACCCCATGGCCAGACCGAAGGAGAAAGCGCCCGTTCCCCTATCACACCCGGAAAAAAGCTCAGCCCTTCGTGCGGGCTCTACGGGCGCGAAGTCTGGATTTCATTCTGGCATTTTTTCTTGCACAACGGTTTCGGTTGGTCTTTTTGTGACGTTTTTTGTAAATGTACATATCCGAACTCCATAAAATAAAAAGTTGAGTTGCCCATAAAAATGGAAATGCAAGCTACACCTGTGAACACGCTGTGTCAATATTGCGAATGCAAAATATAACGCCCCACGCTTATTCACCGGATGCCGACGATTTAAAATCACTTTCGCAATGGCAGGCAACTATATCATCAATGGCCTTCAGAAAACGAATCGCTTCAGTTTCGGTCAATTGCCTTGGCGGAATAGAAGAAAGTGGATGCTTTCTCAGCGCTTCCACTGCATGGTGCGAAGCATTTCCCGGACCTTCAGCTGGAACGGGGGAAACCGCGTTTGCCATATTTCGCCCCTGGTCCTGAAAATTCTGCAGTTCGTATTTCACTTCTCTCAGGTCCGCGGACAATATGGTCACATCGTGTTTCAGCAAATCCAGTTCGCAGCAATTTTCTTCAATCAGGGTCTCCAGCACCATCTGTTTCTGCAATACCTGCTGTCTGAACGCATCCACAGATTTACCGTCAGGGACTTTCTGGATCTCATCTACGATTTTCTGCAGCACCGAACCGAACCCCGTGACCTGCTCTTTAATTTTAAGCATATCAGAACTCAGCATCTCCACGGACACCGACCCTGTCCTGCCGTCCGGAGTGGACTTCATTCCTGATTTCATTGCAACACACTCCCTATAAAAAAAGGTCTATTGCTGTTGTCGCTTTTTCAATACAGCACCAATGTTTCTTTACAGTAACACAAAACAAGACGAATTTTCAAAACAAGAATGAAAAGACCGGCAAAGAAATAATCATATTTCGACACTTTCCCCGGAGCTGACCGATAAACCCATTGTCATATATGGCAACATATGGCATATTTAATTCAGCAAGGACAAAAAATGGGCAGAAAAAAGATTTCAACAACCATATACATCACTGAAGAACAGGAAGAAGGGCTCAAGGAGCTGAGCAGACGTACCAAAGTACCCGTCTCCGTGTACATCAGAGAAGGCATTGATGCCGTCCTCAGCAAATACAAAGATGTACTTCCCGGACAGCTCCCGCTCATTCCCGGAAAATAATCTTCCTTCTAACCATAGCGAAACTCTTATCAGGACATTAATGTAGTAATCATGAAAACGATAATCGCCCCCTCTATTCTTTCTGCAGATTTTGGTCGACTCGCTGAGCAGATCACCGCTGTTGATAAAGCTGGCGCTGACTGGATTCACGTGGACGTGATGGATGGCCAGTTTGTTCCCAACATTACCATTGGCGCACAGGTGGTTGCCGCTGCGCGCAAAGCAACGGCCTTGCCGCTGGATGTACACCTGATGGTGTGGCGCCCGGAAAACCATCTCAATGCATTCGCCCATGCCGGTGCGGATAACATCACGGTTCATGTGGAAGCAACGACACATCTTCACCGAACCCTGCAGGAAATAAAAACTCTCGGTGTGAACGCCGGAGTAACGTTCAACCCGGCTACCCCGCTTCATTGTCTGCCACAAATCATTGATATGGTGGACCTGGTACTCATCATGACAGTGAATCCCGGATTCGGCGGTCAGCCTTTCATCTCCAGCAGCCTTTCCAAAATCAGGGAGGCCAGAGAAATCATTGACGCTTCCGGTAGAGACATCCGTCTCGAGGTGGACGGCGGTATAGCGCCCCAGACCGCTCCCCTCGTGAAATCCGCCGGCGCCGATACCCTGGTCGCTGGAAACGCCATCTACGGTGCATCCGATTATCGGCAGGCAATTGCCGAACTGCGTAGCGCGTAACGCGTTGCCTTCTCTGTGCAGAAAGCATCTGAAATGACTGCAATTCAAATTAAAAACGGAAGAATCATCGACCCCGCAACCGGCAGAGATGGGATGGGGGATCTGTTCATTGAAGACGGCAGCATCGTCTCCGTACTCTCACGACCACCTGCAACCACGATCGATGCCACCGGACTCTGGGTGGTTCCCGGACTGATCGATGCTCACGTACACCTTCGGGAGCCAGGCTTCGAACACAAAGAAACCATCGAAACCGGCACCAGCGCCGCAGCAGCCGGCGGTTTCACTCAGATTATTGCCATGCCCAACACCAACCCCACAGCCGATACATCAGAAGTACTGACAATGGTGATGAAAAAGGCTGAGGCCCTGGGAGGTACCCGCGTTGTTCAGTCCTGCGCCATCACCAGAGGGCGAAAGGGGACGGAACTTGTGGATTATCAGACGATTGTGAAAGACACAGGCGTCACAGTATTTACCGATGACGGCGACGGAGTTGCGGATGACGAACTGATGGAGCGCGCCGTACAACAGCTGGCGCCCCTGGATGCGGTGATCAGCCAGCATTCGGAATATGCCGCCATTTCAAAGAAGGCCGCTATCCACGATGGAGCGGTTGCCAAATCCATCCAGGTGGCAGGACAACCGCTGGAATCCGAAGATGCGATGGTGAGGCGGGATATCGCACTGGCCGAGAAATACCACGCCCGGATTCACGTGAGTCACATCTCCAGCGCCGGCGCCATTGATGCGGTCCGGGCGGCAAAAGCCAGAGGACTCTCTGTGACCGCAGAAGTGACACCGCATCATTTGCATCTGACCGACGAAACGGTTCTCGAAGCTGGCACTATCGCCAAGGTTGCGCCTCCCCTTCGACCGAACGAACACATGACTGCATGTCGTACTGCACTTTCGGATGGCACCATTGATATCATTGCCACCGATCACGCGCCACATACCCTGGAAGACAAGTCCGGCACCATTGACAACGCGGCATTCGGAATGGTCGGACTTGAAATCGCTGTTCCCACTATCCTGGCACTGGTGCAGCAGAATGTGCTGAGCCCGATGCGCATGATTGATGCCATGAGTACGCAACCCGCCCGGATATTCAAGCTGCCGGGCGGTACCCTCGCCGAAGGCGCCGTGGCGGACGTGACCCTCATTCACCCGGATAAGCCATTTGAAATTGACCCCAGAACCTTCAAATCCAAAGGTATCAACACCCCCTTCGCGGGATTTCTGACCCCTGGAAAAGCAGTGATGACCATTGTGGGGGGAAAAGTGATTTATCGGGACGATATCGAGTAATCGGCTTCGCAGTTCAATAGAAAATACATCAATACCATCTGCTGTCAGTCGCCCATGTACCCCAGGGCTTTGAGTTGTTTTCGGGTTTCCGCATCGATGGTAGCGTTTTCCCGCTGGTGTACCGGTTTGGATTTCTCTGACGCCGTTTTTGAAGCCGCAGCTCTGCTGTGGGAGAGTTCGCCGGTGGGAACAAATCGTCCCATGTGCAAACCAATGATATCCCGCATGGCCACAAATGCATCAGGACGTTCATCGGACAGGTCCGCGGTCTCCCGCGGATCGTTTTTCAGGTCAAAAAGAGTGGTACTCAGTCCGCGATAAATCAATTTGTACCGCGTGGTGCGCGCCGTGATCTGCCCGTCCATGAATTCCGAAAATGCCGCATTGGGCCAATCCGGCTCCACGCCGCTCAACTGGGAGGTCAAACTGTTTCCCTGAACTCCCGCCGGCGGCGCCACACCGGTGAGTGCACACAGTGTTGGCACCACATCGACCAGCTCCACCATCTCCGAAAAGCGCGCCTCCGATGATCCGGTTGCATCGGGTAATCTCACAATAAGCGGAACATGAAGCAATTCCTCATAAAGAGAATGTCCATGCCCGACACTGCCATGCTCAAAAAATTCCTCGCCGTGGTCGGATGTAATCACAATCACTGTGTTTTCCAGCAGCCCCTGGGCTTTCAGTTCGTCGTACACCTTCACCAGATGATCATCGTGGTAAGAAATCTCGCCGTCATACAACGCTTCCAGCCGAAATTTGTCCCGGTCAGAGAGTCGCAACGCTCCGGTTTTCACCTTTTCGAGCAAAGAGGCTGTCTGAGTTGATTTCACGATACCGTTGTATGGATCGTTGTCGTACATCGCGCGGTAGCTGGCCGGCGGAATATACGGCACATGAGGATCGATGGTGTGCACATACAGAAAAAACGGTTTGTCTTCGTTTCGGGTTTTCAGCCATTTTACCGCATCTTCCGCAACGAATTCAGCCCGGTTTCTCTTTCCCTCCCGGACATAATTCGTCCATGTATTCCATCCCCGCTTAAAGCCAAACTTGTCAGAGACATAGCCGTTGGCAACAAAACCGGCTGTTTCAAATCCCAGTCGCTGGAGATGCTCCTGGATCATTACTACAGTTGAAGGCACCTTATTGCTTTCGGTCTTGTTCTGGTGGGTGGCCGAATACAACCCGGAAAGCAATGATGTGACGGACGGTTTGGTCCAGTTTTCCTGCGCCCACGCGTTTTCGAATACCATGGATTCCCTGGCCAATTTTTGCAGGAAAGGGGTTTGAACGCGGGTATCCCGGTTAAAGACAGACAGATGATCCGCGCGCAATGTATCAATCAGCACCAGCACCACGTTCGTTGCCCCACGTTTACCGGAGGCTTTCGGCGCATCAGTTCCGGGTACCCGCATTTCAAGGGTCTCAAAAATGGCTTCTCCTCCTGTCACCTGCAAGTCCACTGCACAGATGTCGTCGTCGCAGGCCGACAGCGGCGCAGAACCGGAACTGCCTTTGTCGTCAAGGGTGGTTTGCATCACCTTTCTGGGAGGCAATCCCCGTCTGGCAATCCCCAATGACATCTTTGCACTGCCACTTTCGCCGGAACTCCGTGCTGCCATCCGGATAAACGCATCCTTCGGAATGGGCAGATACCAGGTGAGGCGATCGCCCGCTCTCAGGCGCAATGCACTGGACTCCCCGCCATCACTGGCAGACATCACCGATGAAACCGACGACGCCGCCTGGGCATCATCCGTGCCTTCGGGAATCACTCTGACGTAATCCACCACCAATCTGGCGTATTGGCCATCTTCCACGGTTGCACCGTTTCCGGGGCGCCACAGCAATTCGTTGTTACCGGACTTCAACAGCCCCTCAGCATCCACCGTGACATGCGAAAAAGTGGATTCGAATTCCATAGGCCCCAGTCCCTTTCCGTTCAGATACAGACGACCTTTCACTTTCTGCCCGGGTCCCCGTGCCCGGATGACCAGTTTTCCGTTTCCGTTTTCATCGTCATTGAGGAAAAAGAAAAGCCGGGCAGCCTTTCCTTCCAGGAACGAAACGGTTGTCCCATCGAGCAGATGGTTGCCCCGCCAGCCGGTCTTCCAATCTCCGACCGTATATTTATTTCGCGACGCATCGCCGAAATCCACCAGCAGACCACTCGACCGCAGGTGGGCGAGGGCAACGTTCGCCGTAAAATCAAACCGTCGTTCAGAAGATGTCGTCAAATCAGGCGAAACCGCCGGACGGACGCCGGCTCCCGTGAACCCGGGCTTCTCCGGGGAACTCCCGCTTTCAGAAACCCGGGTGGGCTTTTCTGATTTCCCGGCTCTCCCGGTACCGGACGACTTGATTGGGTCGGCAGAATACGTGCCATTGCCACCGTTTGCACAGGACAAACCCGGCATTCCCGCCATCGCAGTCAGTATCAGTGTGACCAGTATTGAATTTGCAAATGTGTCTTTCCCTATTTTCATGCTGCGGTTATATGCATGTTTCAGGCGGAAGAACAATTAAAGAATGGCACGCGAGGGGCCGAGAATTGCAGCAGTGCAAAACAACCCGGGGAGGTTCGTTTCCCCTTGAAGCAGCCAATTCAGACTTCAGACAATCCCTGCATCAACCCCATATCCCGCAGGGACGCATACCGATTCGCCCCGATAATCAAATGGTCCAGCACCGGGACGCCCAGTAGGTTACCCACCTCTGAAATGCGTCTGGTCAGTGAAATATCCTCCGGGCTGGGGGACGGATCGCCCGATGGATGATTGTGAATCAGAAGCGCCCGGGCCACCGCCTCCAGAATCATCGGACGAAATACTTCCCTGGGCGCCACCCGGCATTCATCCACAGTTCCCATGGCCACCACCTGTTCGGTCAGTACTTCGTTTTTATTGTTCAGCCCAACCACCAGAAAAACTTCCTGTCGCAGACCACACAGACGACCGTGATATCTTATGAAAATGTCGCGGCTGCAGGTGAACCGGTTGAGTCCTTTCTGAATTGTCTGCTTTTCAATCACCCGTGCGCCCAGCTCCACCGCCGCCAGAAGTCGCGCCGCCTTGGCGTCTCCCATTCCCTGCAACTGGCAAAGAGATCCCATCCCCTGGGCGTTCAACCCGGCGACACCACCGATTTCCTTCAGAATATACGATGCCAGTTCCAGACTTCCGGTGCCTCTGGTTCCCGTGCCAATCAGCACGGCAATCAGTTCGGCATCACCCAGATATGCCACCCCCTTGTCTCTGAGTCGCTCGCGGGGTTTTTCCAGATTACTGTTGGACAGATTCATGGCTGCTCAACTTAGCAACCACCGTGCCAGCATCGAAGATTCAACGGCAAGGGGCTATCGACGAGTTGCGAATCGGCATCCTCATCCGGCACGCCATCTCCCTGCCAATGTGCGCCACCCCGACAATATCAGAAAGTGAAAAATATATGGATACGGATAAACAACCGGTCGCAGCTGTTCATGTCCCCGGAATGGGGACATTCCCATGCGTCAGGCAGTCAGTTCTTCCACGGCGTGCAGCAACTCATCAAAATCCACCGGCTTTTCGAATGTCCGCTGCGCCCCCAGTTCCCGGGCAATTTCCAGGTAGGATTCCGGGCCCACTCTTCCGCCGCCGGAAATGGCGATAATTTTCACTGCCGGAGATTTGGCCCGCAGTTCCATCACCGTTTCAATCCCTTCCTTTTCAGGCATAACCAAATCGGTAATCACCAGATTGGTTTCTTCCGGTCTGAATTTTTTCAGGCCCTGATTGCCGTCGAACGCAACATCCACCGCATAGCCTTTGCGGATAAAAAAGCGCTCCAGCATGGTACATACCTGAACATCATCATCAATTACCAGTATGCGCGTCATCGTTGTCTCTCTTCCCGGACATGGTACTGCAGGCGGGGAGATACAGTCGGATAAGCGTACCTTCCTGCGGCTGACTCATCACTTCCACTGCGCCCCCCGCCGCATTCACCATGCCGTAAACAATTGCAAGTCCCAAACCGGTACCCTCACCGGTCTGTCTGGTTGTAAAAAATGGTTCAAAAATTCTGGTTGTGGTGTTGCTGTCCATTCCGCACCCTTCATCCCGAATGGCAACCCTGCCATAGTACCCGGTTCTGATGGTGCCACACGCCACCGGCCGCATATCCGATTCGAAAACCCTGTCCAGTTCAATGGTCAGCGTCCCGCCGCCATTCGCCATGGCCAGAATCCCGTTATCAATAATATTTCGCAGTGATTCGCACAAGGTCTCCCCGTTGGCGTACACGCATATATTTTCGTCCGATAAAACCACTCGGTTGACCTTCACGTTTTCAGGAATGGAGATACCTGCCAACACCTGCGGAACAACATTATCCAGTGCGACGGATGTAATGCCTTTTCTGCCGCTATGACTGAACGTCTGTATTTTTTTTACCAGCTGCACCGCTCGCTTGTTACTGATGCCGATTTCGCTGATATAATCGTTCAGTTCCTTCAAATCCAGAGGACTGCCATCGCTGATCAGGTCTTTCACCAACCCGACATACCCGGCAATGGAATAGAGGATATTGTTGAATTCATGGGCAATGCCGCCAGCGATACTCCGAATGGATTCCATCTTGCGAGCATTTCGCAAATCATCTTCACTGGCAACGCGCTCGGTAACGTCCTGCACCACGCCAGATACGGTGATGGCGTCCGGGACAGTTTCCATCGCCGGAAAAGATTCCAGCCATCGCTCGGAACCATCGGCGCACAGCACTCGAAAATGATACCGGTTGCCAGGTGGGGCGTGCTGGTATTCACGGACAAACCAACTGTCTTCCGGATGCACGTGGCGGCGGCTGAATTCCTCGTACGGCAAAATTACAGCGGTGGGATCTGAAAACCGCAATAAACCGCAGAGCTCCGGGGACAGAATAATGGTATCCGTGCTCCGATCCAGTCGCCAGCCTCCCAGTCGAGCGCTACGGCACGCGAGCTCAAGCATCTGCACGTCCATCAATTCCATCTGTTCACACACGGCATCTCCCATGGCCACATTCCCGTTGTAGACTGATTCATTGCCTTCTACTACCAACGGTTTCAACTGTGGAAAATTAAGAATAAAGCATCACCAGTCTGATAATACAAAAAATTGCACAATTAAACTCACAAGCGATAGAACATATTGCCGCAACCCTGATTCGAAAGAATATCAGGTAACCGTTGGGGCCTTTTGGCCCAAAACGCAATTAGCTATTGTAATTTTGAATAGCGTTTCTTAATAAAACAGGTCCCAGAACAGAACGATACCCATCCGGGAACGAACCGGCATCGCCCAAGGAAAGACTTATGAGTGACATTCACTGGAAATCGGCAGCTTCATACGATGATATTCTGTACGAAAAGGCGGAGGGGATTGCCAAAATCACCATCAACCGTCCAAAAGTGCGAAACGCGTTCCGTCCGCAGACGGTGATGGAGCTTGGAAACGCATTTGATGATGCGCGCAACGATCCGGATATTGGTGTAATTATCCTTACCGGGCAGGGAGAACTGGCCTTCTGTTCCGGAGGGGATCAGCGGGTCCGCAAGGAGGCCGGTTACGAAGGTGTGGATGGAGTTCAGCGACTCAACGTCCTGGATTTGCAGCGTCAGATTCGCACACTTCCCAAACCGGTTATTGCCATGGTGGCGGGGTATGCCATCGGTGGTGGACATGTGCTCCACATGATGTGCGACCTGACTATCGCCGCGGACAACGCGGTGTTCGGACAGACCGGCCCTAGGGTAGGCAGTTTCGACGGGGGCTACGGCGCGTCGTATATGGCGCGGATTGTGGGACAGAAGAAGGCACGGGAAATATGGTTTCTCTGCCGCCAGTACGACGCCCGACAGGCATTGGAGATGGGCCTGGTCAATACCGTGGTGCCCCTGGCCGCGCTGGAGATGGAAACCATGAAATGGTGCCGCGAAATTCTGGCCAACAGCCCCATGGCGATTCGCTGTTTAAAAGCCGCGCTCAATGCGGATTGTGATGGGCAGGCCGGATTGCAGGAGCTGGCCGGAAACGCCACCATGCTATTTTATATGTCCGAAGAAGGACAGGAAGGCAAAAACGCATTCCTCGAAAAACGCTCTCCCGATTTCAGTAAATTCAAGCGTCAACCATGACCGATTCCTTATCTTCACTGCCGACAACGGACTCTCCGGGCGCCTGGCTGATGGCCATTCGGCCCAAAACCCTCCCGGTGGGGGCCGCGCCCATCCTGGTGGGCGTTGCGGTGGCAGAAGCATCCGCTGCATCCGGTATTCGATTTGATTTGGCCATCCTCTGTCTGATCACCGCCCTGCTGCTTCAAATTCTCTCCAACCTGGCCAACGATTTTTTCGACTTTAAAAAAGGCGCCGACACATCAGACCGACTGGGACCGCCCAGGGCCATGCAACAGGGATTCATCAGCCGCCGCCGGATGAAAGCCGGTATTGCAGCGGTGGCAGCATTGTCCGCGCTCACCGGGGGCATCCTGGTCTGGCAGGGTGGATGGGCGTACATGGTGCTGGGAATCTTCGCCATTGTCAGCGCCATTGCCTACACCGGGGGACCATTTCCGTTGGGATACAACGGCCTTGGCGATATCTTTGTCTTCCTTTTCTTCGGACTGGTCGCCGTGGTGGGCACCACCCATCTGTGTCTGGGCCACATTCCCCTCACTGTCTGGCCGGCTGCCTGCGCCATGGGATTGTTGGCAGTGAACCTGCTGGTGGTCAACAATGTGAGAGATGAGCATCAGGACAGAGCGAACGGAAAAAAAACCGTTATCGCCAGGTGGGGAAAAAAATTCGGCATACTCCAGTATGCTCTTGGCCTTCTGCTGGCGTACATGTGCGTGGGTGCCATTGCGTCACTGACCGGGAACTATTATGTGTTTCTGACCGGTATCATTGCGGGCATTGGCGTCAATAATCTGAAACGGCTGGTGGTTTCCACCGGCAAATCACTGAACCCGGTGCTGGGTAGAACCGCGCTCTTCACATTTTCGTTTGGCGTCATTCTGTCTGCGGCGCTGGTGTTCCCGTCATTGTTGTGAAATCCCATGATTCTGACTGAATGCAAAATCCGTTGTACAACCGTTCCGACGCCGCCGGGCACCGGTAGTGCCGTTCGGAAGTGGCATCAACTTGAGCGGCTGTATCTGATGGTTCGTGACGAAAAGGGCAACGCCGGAATGGGCGAAGCATCTCCCCTCCCCGGTCACTCGCCGGAAACCGTTGCAGATTGCTCCCGCTCCCTTTCACAGGCGCTCCCTCTCCTCACCGGAATGCAAATAAGTGACATTGCGAACATTGAAACATTATGCGGCCAGGTACCCATTCACCTGCCATCGGCCCGGTTCGCCCTGGAATCCGCACTGCTCGATTTGCTCGCCCGTTCAACCGGTGTTCCTCTGTGGCGTCTCTTTGCCGACAACAGAACCGGGATTCGAGTCAATGCTCTGCTTCGGACAGAAAGATTTCAGGAAACGACCCGGCGACTGTATGAACAGGGAATTCGCGTCTTCAAGCTGAAGCTGAATGGGAAGGAAAATCTCAAAAATCATCTGACAATGTTGCATTGGCTGCGGGACACCTATGGCGACTCCATCGACATTCGCATTGACGCCAACGGGACGCTGCGACCGGATACGCTGATTGAAACACTTGGCCGCATTGCTGCGTTTTTCCCCGAATATGTGGAAGAACCTGTCCCTTTTGCGCAACTTTCCGCCGCATCACTGCCGGTGCCCATCGCTTTTGACGAGAGCCTGCAACGGGATGACGCAGTTTCACAGATGCTCGCGCATCCATCGTGTCAGGCGGTGATTCTGAAGCCATCGCTGCTCGGCGGCATTTTCAGGGCAAGAAGACTGGCCGCCGCCGCCAGCGCCGCATCCCGGGACGTTATCGTGACGCATATGTTTGAATCTCTGCCGGGATTTCTGGCCATATTGCATATGGCTGCCAGCCTGCCGTTACGCCGTCCCTGCGGACTACTGCCCCCCGCTACCGTCCACACAGAGAATGCCCATCAATATTTCACACTGCAGTGCGACACCATTCGTCCAGGAGATAAACCGGGCATCGGCGTTGCCACAGATTGCCTGCCGACAGAGGATGGAGAAAGCCGATGTTGAATTCGCTCAATATTTTTTCCGCCGCGGCACAATATGGAGACGCACCGGCGCTGATTTTTGAACACCACGTGTACACGTTCAACGAAATGGCGCGTCGCTGTCGCCCTGTCTGTGAACAACTCAATCGATTGCCCGCGTCGGCCACGCCCACAATCTGCGGCCGCAACCATCCCCATACCGTATTTGTCATCCTGGCTGCACTCCAGTGCCAACGTCCCATTGCCATTCATCATCAGGGGAGCAACAATAATGAAATCATCCGATTGCATCATTTGATACCAGGATGTTATCCAGCTGAAAGTTCAACGGTTTCAGAGTGGATTCAGGGAAAAGCCGGCGCTGCCGAAGCCGTTGAAGAAATCCCCCCGCCCCCCACAGTCGCCAACATTATTCTCTTCACCTCCGGCACGTCAACCGCGCCCAGGGGCGTCATGTTGTCGGAACGCGCGCTGGTGGCTTCTGCCCGGGCCAGCGAACGCAATCTGGGGTGGCGCAGCGACGACTGTTGGATTGTCAATCTTCCCCTGGCCCACATCGGGGGGCTGTCCATTGTCTTTCGCTGTCTGCTGGCAGGCAAACCGGCCATTCTTCACCCACGGTTCAGGGAAGATCTGGTATTCCACGCCATCACATCGCAGGGCGCCACCATGATATCCCTGGTACCCACGACTCTCCAGCGACTGATGGCGTCCCCGCAAAAAGACCAGCTGAAAAAGCTTCGCGTCATCCTGCTGGGCGGCGCTGCTGCTCCGGAATCTCTCAGAACAGATTGGCAGCAGATGGGACTCCCGGTGGTGGAAACCTACGGCATGACCGAAACCGCATCCCAGGCGGCTACAGTCCCACTCAACCAGGTCTGCAACAATCCCCATGCAGGTCTTCTCCCTGTCCCCGGAACAGCCATTCACATCATTGATGAAACGGGCACAACGCTGCCCCGGAACACGACCGGTCGAATTCGCATCAGTGGGCCAACGGTGATGACCGGATATGTGGGACGGCCGCCCTGTTCGGGAACCTTCATCACCGCCGATCGAGGCTTTCTGGACAACGATGGATGTCTGCATGTCCTGGGACGCATGGACAATATTATCATCACCGGGGGAGAAAATGTGCAGCCGGAGTGGGTGGAAGCACAACTGAAAACCATTCGGGGAATCACCGAAGCCGTGGTCTTCGGTGTGGATGACGTGCAGTACGGCCAGATAGTGGCCTGCGCCCTGTACGTGGACCGGAAAGAATTCGACGAAACCGGGCTGGACTCAACCCTTCGCCGTCACCTGGCCCCTCACCAGAAACCCAGACAATTTCACATCGCCCCGCACACGGCCATCCCCCTCCTGGAAAACGGCAAACTCAACCGGCGGGCGATTATCAACCGGGCTCGACTGAAACTGACATCCCGCTGAGCGGATTCACAAAAACGGATTGATAATGGTCAGATCCTCTATCTGTTGTTGATGTTGCAAATCTTCGGAATAAAGTGTTCTGCACTTCTTTTGCAATGCACCCGCCACAATCAGCGAATCGTAAAACGAAAATCCAAAGCGTGCGCATATCCCGAGCCCTGTCCGATAAAAATCGATGGACGGGAATACCCTGCATAGCGGCATCAACACCGTATCGAGATATTTTTGCTGGTCATCCACTTTCATGGGAACTGCGAATTTTCGACTGCTGACATTGAGGAATTCCTGAACCACCTGATAGCTGATAACCCCGTTTCCTGTAGACAGTGCCTTGCCAATGAGCGCAGAGGCAATGGTTCTTTTCTCCGTCGCCTCATGATCAAAAGAGTAAACAAGCACATTGGTGTCGATAAAAAATTCAGCGCTCATTCAGCTCGTCCCGGCTGAAATGCCGCCCACTCCGGCAGTAATGCAGTGACTGCATCAGTAACTCGTATGAATATTCATCAATATCTTCAGCCACATACTGCTCCAGCCATCTTCGAAATTCGGCATTCAGTGTTGTATGTCGACTGCTCGCCCGCTTTCTGGAACGTTCAATCAACGATGCGTCCGCACTCAAAGTAATGTTTTTCTGCATGATTGCCTCCATACATCATCCGGAATTTTTCCGATTCACCTTCACACTATATCAGTGTACACTTTTCCCGTATACACTACAATAGTGTCCCAGTACATGAGCTATTCGAGGTGTACCAATTTCGAAAACGAGACGATGCAACAATTCGGATACAGAATTAAGTTGGGCCAGTAATTTAGGGAAACAGAGCCGCTGTGGTGAGGAACGAGCGTAGCGAGTGTCTCGAACCGCGCGGCG
>JBNKCR010000037.1:0-21674 GCA_050287845.1 Polyangia bacterium | reverse complement strand
TAAATTGCCATCTTGCCTCCGCTGCATCCCGCCCGACGGCGTTGCTCGTCGGTCGCATACCCCGGTATGCTCCACTTCTCGCGCCTTGCCAGTCTGGCGCAGCAAATGCCATGTTGGCAATTTAATTTCGACCACTGTCCTGAGGTTGAAAAAGTCTACCTGATTACTCTGGTGCCCCCGATTTGCAGATCAGGTCGAAAAATTCTGTTTTTAAAGACAAAACCTGTTGGAAATACCAGTGTATCTGTAAAAAGAATGCAATGACTTTACCAAAACAACCAGGCAAGACTGGAGAATGAAGACCGGAAGAAATAGGGACAGGTTCGGGAAGCTCTGATTTACTGAACCAGCTGTATAACATCGTTGAATGGAAGCCGCGCTTTTTCAAGGCGGGAGGGGTTTTCGGCGTCGTCCTCGTGGGGATACCCTACGGCCAGCGCCAGCATGGTCCGTTCACCGTTCTGAAGCCCGAGGATTCGGTCCATTTTGCGTGGCTGAATGCCTTCCATGGGCAACGCACCAATTCCTGCCGATGCACATACAGCCAGCAGAAACCCCATGGCCAGATATACCTGGTTCGCGGTCCAGTGACGGCCCCCGTGCTGCTTCGCGTAAAACCACAGGTATCCTGCCAGTTTACCGGTGCTCAATTTCAACCCATCAATCATTTTCAAAAAAATGGGTGTGGATTCAATCACTTTTCTCGCATGGGCCATGGTGACCGGTCGCCGCACCAGCAACAGCAGATGGGAGCACTCACGGATGCAGTCGCCATTGGTATGCTTGCCAGCGGCCGCCAATCGATTCTTCATCTCCGGGTTCGAAACCACAATCAACCGCCAGGGCTGCGAGTTGAACGATGAAGGGCAATGGCGAAACGCGTCGATTAGCAACGCCACCTGGTCATCGGCTAGTTTTTTTTCTGAATCAAATTTCTTCACGCTGTATCGTTCATGTATGTCTTTCTGTCTCATAAACATCTTCCTTTCCGGGGGTACAGGAAAGAATCTAAGCACTCCCCGCCTATGTGCATTACCTGAGCGGTGAACGCACACCGCTCATCGGTGGACCGACGTTTTTTCACGGTAAAATCTGTTCAAAATTTTATCAAAAATACAGTTTACAGCCATTTTTCCGTGATTAACCTGTTCAAAAGGATTGAAAATCCGAATCACAGCGGCCCGGAAGGAGAAATATATGAAGATATATAAAATGAAATTATTTTCGCATCAGTGGGTACTCGCCACAATGATATTGCCAGCCGCACTGTTGACGGCAGGCCCGGCCACTGCCAGCGATAGGAAACAGCCGACCCCGGGGGAGGTGTCAGCATCCACCGCCACCGGGGGGAGTTCAGCAGCCGCCACCGAAGTGAATTCAATGAACACTTCGGCGCAGACGCACCGGAACCACTGGATAAAGAAGTCTCTATTTTCTTTATATGTTCAGGGTGGGCTGGCCGCCATCGACATGGACGCCATGAATGGCCGATTGAGTCGGTTCGGCTACGACCCCATTGACGATCCGATAATGTCTATGGGGTTCGGGTTCAATCACCGCTTTAATCGGTTTATCGGGGGCATGGACTGGCACTTTCTGATTCACAATACCCCCGAAGCCCCGGACAACAATGTTCGGGTGGACATGAGCAACTGGCTGTGGCAGCTCAATTACGGCGCAGATCTGGTTCAGACCGCTTCGTGGAGTGTGTATGCCCTCGGCGGTATTGGCCTTGGCCACACCCGTATCTGGATTTCAGAAGAATCCGGTGGCAGTTTCAACGGTGTGCTGCAGGATCCGGGCAGAAGCACCTATATGGCGCAGACGAGCCTTGTGCTGAGCGCGACATTGGGTGTGGATTACCGGTTTCCGATGCGGGAAAGACCCCACAAAACATCGTATTTCACCGTCGGCCTTCGAGGGGGGTATCTGTTTTCGCCGTATGCCGGGAACTGGCGCACCCACGCCGCGCAGATTCAGAACGGTCCTGAGCGGGGACTCAACGGCCCCACCGCTCTGCTGACCCTCGGCATGACCTCCAGAAGACACCTTCCACAGGGGAAGTAATATCCGGGGAGAGTTCCGGGGCATAGTGGGTCTCCTTCAGTGCCGAGATTCGCCACGACAGTATTGTACTGATGCATTTTGCAGGCAAGTGGTGGCGCATATCCGCTGGCATTTTTTATCGGAATAATGATAAACTGAAACGGATTAGGACGGGTTGCAGGGCCGCCATTCACCGCAGTTTCGGGCGCCTCAACCCCTTACGGCAACAAACTGAAGATACGGATAGCACAATGACAAATCGATTATTCTTACTTTTGCTTCTCACTGCTCTGTCTGGCGTCACAGCCTGCGACAAAGATTCCGCCACCAGCGCCGGCACGTCGGATTCTGATACGGACACCGATTCGGATACAGACAGCGACTCGGATTCAGATACGGACACCGACACAGATTCAGATTCAGACACGGACACCGACTCGGATACGGATACGGACACCGACTCGGACACGGATACGGACACCGATGCCGATACCGATTCGGAAACGGACACGGCCGACGACACGGAGTCGGAGACCGAACCGGAGCCTGTGGTCATTCCGGCGGAGATGGTTGGCGATATTGAGCAGAACGGCGCGTATGTGCTGGAGTTTGAATACGAAGGAAATACCTGGCACTTCGAAGCGCGGGAAGACAATGGGGGACGGATAATCTCGTTTCAGCTCAACGGCACGGAGATGATTGCCGACAACACGGTGGGAAGCCTGTACGGTTCGGATTTGCTCATCAGCCCCCAGGACCGATTTGGCGATGAATACAGCGACTGGCCGCCGCCCGCTGAAATGTACAGCATGCCCTACACGGTCACCGTCGACGAAGCCAATGCCGCCATCACCATGCAGAGCGACAGCATTCCCCTGGAGGATATGACCTGGTCCATCACCAAGACCTACTCGGTGGACCTGAAAGACAAGGCAGTTGTGCTGGATTACACCATCACCAATGAGGGGGATGCCACCGAAAGCGGCGCAGGGTGGGAAATTACCCGACTCAACCCGGGCGGAATGACATTCTTTCCACGGGGAGACGGCGACATCACCTCGGGAGCGGAATGGTTTTTCGAGTATCCCCAGGAGGAAATCGATGGGGTCATGTGGTGTGACCACGGTGAAATCCCGGATTCCCAGAACTACAAACTGTTTTCAGATGGCGCCGAAGGCTGGCTGGCCCACACCGATGGCACATTGCTCTTTGTAAAAACCTTTGAAGACACCCCCGAGGGCGATGAAGCGCCGGGCGAAGGTGAAATCGAAATTTACGGCACCGAAGGCTATGAAGAGATGGAAGCCCAGAGCGAGTACGCCTCTATTGCCGCCGGCGAGTCCTACACCTGGACGGTGAAATGGTTCCTTCGCGAACTCCCCGATGGCGCCACTGCAGAAGCCGGCGACGCCACCCTCCTCGAATTCACCCGGGAAATCGCCGCCGGTACCCCCGGCAACGCGTTCTGATTGGTAACGGGTTCTGATTTCATTCAATTCATTCCAGAAATTCAGTTTTCTGAATGAGAGCGACCGCTCAGGCAGACATCCTGGCCAGCAGCCATCGACCATACAGCAACACCACAACGGCCGCGCTCCAGGTGATGCCGCAGATGCCCCACCAGATGGAAACCACGGGCAACTCCAGGCCAAAGATAAACAGCGAAAATAACGCCAGCGGCGCCAGCACCTGACGATACAATCCAATCCAGACTGCGGGCAAGGGTCGTTTCAGCCCCTGCAGCATGGAGATGGAGAGAAAGAGTACAAAGTAGGCAAAGAAGGCAATCATTTCAATGCGCAGATACTGGGTGCCGATGGCCACCACTGCCGGCGTGTCGTCAAAGAGCGATATCCAGAACGGGGCTAACGGAACAATGATACTGAGCATGACCACCATCACGATGCTGCCGTAGAAGAGCGCCGTCCGGAAGGTGTGCCGAATCCGCTCAAACTGCCCTGCCCCGCTGTTCTGTCCGGTGATGGTCAGCATGGCGATGCCCAATCCGATGGTGGGCAGCAAGGCAATCTGCTCAATCCGCATGGCCACGCCGTAGGCCGCCACCGCATGGGTGTCGCCGGATCTGGAGACGAAGCTGTTAATGATGAATATTCCCACCGAAACCAGGAGCATCCCCAGCGCTGCGGGAAACGCCTGTCCCACCACGATTTTCAGGATGTGCCAACGGGGACGAAAATGATGCAGACGCACATGGGCAAAACACCCGCGAAAGATGGCGCGACGCAACAGATAAATCAACCCCACGACCTGGATGAGGGCGGTGGCCAGTGCGATGCCGCTGATGCCCATGGCGGGTATCCCCAGCCAGCTCACGCCGAACATGAACAATGGATTGAATCCGAGATTCAGGAAAAACCCGGCAATAAGCACATTTCGATATGCCCGGGTATCCCCCCGCGCGGTAAGCGCCGAATTCACGGTGCCCACAACAATCAGAAACGGCACCCCGAAAAAAAGTACCTGCAGATAGGTCTGGGCAATATCCACCACTGCGCTGTCGTCGCTCATGACCATCAGAATGGGGCGCAGAAATAGCATGCCGACTACGGTGAGTACCAGCGACAGCACGATGCTGAACCCCAGGCTCTGAGCAAAGAACCGGGCGGCGCTGTTCTCATCGGATTTCCCCAGCTCTCCGGCGACAATGGCGGTGGTGGCGGTGGAGAGTCCGTGCCCCGCGGAAAACACGGCGAAGAACACCGGAAACGACAGGGTGAGGGCAGCGATTCCCGACGTGGACAGCAGTCCCGCGTACCAGGTGTCAACCACATTGTACATGGTGTTGAAAAACATACCCACGCTCACCGGAATCGCCAACTGCCTGATGAGCGGGGGAATCTCGCCTTTCAAAAAATCCGGAACAACCGGTGCCTCCCCATTTCGCTGCCATGTACGCGCAAATTGCATGGCACGAATATAAGTCCTAATTTTGCAGTGACAATCAACCGGGGGTGAAGATTTTAAAATGCGTCTGGCCCGCGAACCGCAACCACCGTCAACGCTGGCGCTGCCGCCGTTTTAACCTGTATCGAATGAGTTGACAGAATGAACATCTGCATCATCACCAATTTTTCGGCATTTTTAAACGATACGATTCGCCATCAGACACAGCGATGAAAAGCAGAGGGCGGATGAAACAGAACTCGACCGTCCTCTGCTGAACAGAGAGCCCGCTTTTCATTCCACAATCTTAAAAGGCGCCCGTGCAATGATTTCTCCTGCGGCATCGCGAACGATGGCTTCCCAGGTGCCGGTTTTCTTCGCCCATCTGGTGAAAGACCATGTGCGCCAGCTTTTTGCGGATTTCACGGTTAATTCGGTCTTGCCGATTTCTCGGTCACTCTCCGGCATTTTCCAGGATACCGTGAGCATGGCGTCTTCGCCGGTTTCATTTTTCACATCCAGGATGACATAAATTTTCTGTCCATCTCCCATGGTGAACTGGGTGCCGGGTTCCACCGGTTCCCGCCTGTCGACCCCCCGGGCAAGGATGATGGAATTGAGCATCACGCCATCTGTCTCCACAATCTGCGGCGCCTCTGAGCCTTTCATGGATTTTTCATTTTCTGCAGATGTGTCATTCTGTTCAACATCGGATTCGTCAATGACCATTTCTTCCTCACCGTTGTTGCCAGCGGCATCCGGTATCGCATCCGGCACTTCCGGGGCAACGACTGCCTTTTGCACGGGGAACGCCTCCATCTTTCGGGAAGCGCTTCTCTCAGACTGATTTGCACCCACAGTGTCATTGAAGTCATTCTCACTGCAACCGACAACCGACAGTTCGATTACCAGCAGTCCGACGACCAGCAGGGTTGTCCCGGCAATTAATGCAAATATTTTCTTTTTCATGGCTCAATCTCCCTCGTTGGCAGGTTCACGGTGTTTCACCATTTGAACGCACCTTTCCAGACGTCTATTCCGGCAGCACCCCAAACCCACCTTCGGTGCCGCGTCGCGCATCCGAAGGCATCCGAATCAATAGTCGCCGATGTTGAAATACCCCAGTCAGGAGGCCGAACAAAGCGAACAACATGAAAATTGTACATAAATAACAGAAGCTCCGAGTAAGAATTCAAGATCAACCTTTTCAAAACCATAAAAAAAGGTAAGTTGGGCTAACTAATACAACGGCAACACTGCTTGCCCGACCCGTTGGTTTATTCCTGGAGGCACAGTTCATGTACACGAAACAATTATTGGCGTTATTTATTGCAATCGCATTGTCAGTCGGCGCTGGGTGTTCTTCTTCGGACGCAGCGACAAACGACGATTCTTCGCCGATTGAGCAAGGGGAAAGCGATGACCCTGAAAACGAAACGTCATCTGGCACCGATGACAACGTACCCGGCGATTCCCCAACCGATTCAGCAGACGACACCGGGGAAACCGGGTCGGATACGGACACCACACCGCTGGAGATTGACACCACGGGCTGCGGCAACGGCGTCATCGACGCCGAGTCTGCCGAAGTATGCGACGATGGGAACATTTCCTCCCAGGACGGTTGCTCGGCCGACTGCAGCGCCATCGAGGATGGTTTTGTGTGCTCCGTCCCCGGCGAACCCTGTGTGAACATCATTGTGTGCGGGGATGGCAAGGTCGCCGGTGACGAAACCTGTGATGACTCCAATACCACCGCGGGAGATGGCTGCTCCAAAACATGCCGGCTGGAAAAAGGATGGCAATGCCCCGACATCGGCGAAAACTGTATTGCCGCCGAATGCGGTGACGGCATCATCGTCGGGAAGGAAGAATGCGACGACGGCAACAGCAGGGGCGGTGACGGCTGTTCGGAAAGCTGCCGTGAGGAATCCGGCTGGGCTTGTGACAGTCCGGCGGAGCCCTGTCATGAAACCGTGTGCAACGATGGCGTCAAAGAAGGCGATGAACCCTGTGATGACGGCAACCTGGTGATTGGCGATGGATGCACCCCGTTCTGCGAGAAGGAACCCGATTGCTCCGAAGGCGCCTGCGTTTCGGCCTGCGGCGATGGATTCATATTGCCGGGTGACGACGAAGAATGCGACGACGGCAATCTTCAGAATAATGACGGCTGCAGCGACGAATGCAAGAAGGAACCGGGATTTGCCTGCGACAATCAGGAATCCGTTCTGGCAGACGTGCTGGATGTGCCGATTACCTACCGGGATTTCATTGCACTTCCCGTTCCAGGTGCACAGCGGCATCCCGATTTCGAAATTTACAGTGGCAGCGTGGCCACTCCGGGATTGGCGGAGGACACTCTCGGCGACGACGGCAAGATGGTTTACACGGGCCTGTGCGAACTGGGAAACCTCTCCTCTCCGGTGGATTGCCCCTACGATGCGCAGACCACTTCGGAGGAGGACTTCAACCAGTGGTACCGGGATGTGCCGGAGGTGAATAAAACCGTAATTTCCCGACTGTCTCTGTACAAGCAGCTCGATGACACCTACTATTTTGAGAGCGACGAATTCTATCCCCTGGATGATGCAGGCTGGGTGGAAGCGGGGATGGAAGATACGCTGGAGGGCCACAACTTCGGGTTCACCAGCGAACTGCGATACTGGTTCAAATACGCGGGCAACGAATTCCTGGAGTTCCGGGGCGATGACGATGTGTGGGTGTTTATCAACAACCGACTGGCGGTGGATATTGGCGGACTTCATCCGAGTCAAATCATCAATTTGCCCCTGGATGAGGATGCCGCCGATGAACTGGACCTTGAAATCGGAAAAATTTACGAAATCGTTCTCTTCCATGCAGAGCGACACAGCGCTGCGTCCCGCTACAATCTGACCCTGTCCGGATTCACCACCATCGAGAGCCAATGTGAGCCGGAATGCGGCGATGGCATCGTAACAGGCGATGAAACCTGCGACGACAAAGTGAATGACGGCAGCTACGGGTCATGCATGCCGGACTGTACCCGGGGACCCCGTTGCGGAGATGGCGAAGTTCAGAAAGAGGGTGGCGAAACCTGCGATGACGGGATTAACCTCACCGTGTATTCCACCACCGGCGAACCCGGCTGCGCTCCCGGCTGCAAGGAAGGTGCATGGTGCGGCGACGGCGTGCTCAACAGTCTTTTCGGCGAGCAGTGCGATGATGGCGACAACGAGGGCGGCTACGGCAAATGCACACCGGAATGCCGACTGGATATTCGCTGCGGAGATGGCGTGGTTCAGGCCAAACACGGTGAAGAATGCGACGACGGCAACAGCATCGCCGATGACGAATGCACTCTGGATTGCAAAAAACAGATCATCCACGTCGAGTAGGGACACACCAGTCTTCATCCGCTTCTCCCCACTGATTCCACGATGCACACGTGGGTTCGTCCCTGCAGAAAACCCGGCAACCCCAAACGGTTAAACCCTGATGTTGTAAAAAATGATGAAATGAAACGCGTAAGGGTGCGCCAATTGTGGCTGCGCGGTTTCAGCCATCGGCTTTTTGCAACATCAGGGTAAACAATTACCAGGCGGCAAAAATCTGAGTAACGGTGGTGATGCCATCGCGGGAGACGATGCCCAGACCGAGGTGGGTGAATTCCGATGTGAGGACCTTTATTTTGTGAGATGGACTCTGCATCAGATTGTGGTGAACCCGGACCACGCTGTTGCTCTGTGCGATATTCTCAGCAGTCGCCCGGGGAAATAGCCCCTTTGCCTGCAATCGGTCTTCCAGCATGCCGCTGTGGGTCGAGTAGTGACCGAACGTGGCGGAGTTGGCCATATCTTCGCAATGACGCTGAGCGACGGCGTCCAGTCTGAGATCGCGAACCAGCGGCCGCAGCCCGTGATTTTCCCGCACCCGGTTGATGAGACGGGTCATCTGCTGCAACGGATTCGCCTCCGGCTCTCTGGCATCGGGAAATATCGATGGTCGCCGTGGCACATCGACGCCCGCGTAGAGGGGAAGCAACACGGCGGTCTCCGGCCCCGACCGGGTGGAGACCTGAAACTCCAGCTTGTATTTCCCGGTCTCACCGATGGGCACACTCACTTTGAACTGCCGTTTTCCCATCAGATATGTTTTCAACTGCGTGACCTGCCCGTCCGGTGCTTCCACGAACGCCTCCACTTCAGTGGCATCCCGTGCGTCCAGGGTACCGTGAATCCTCAGCAGATGGCCGGGCGCCACCCGGGAAGAAAAGGCACTGAGTGACACCAGACGGGTGACGGCCACGAATACCGCCGTAACGCTTTCGCGCCCGTTCGCAATGCCAATGCCGCAATGGGTCCACTCCCCGGCCCGTCGGCTTCCCAGGGTTCGCAGCAGCGCCTGCGTGCCGTCCCGGTGATTCAAATCAAATACCACCGGAGAAACCAGATAATCAGGGTTGCCATAGTATCGCAGGGCAAACCGGAGATAATCAATACCGCCGGCATTCGATGTCATGCCGGGTTGGGCAGTGACGTCCGACGCGTGTTTCCTGGCCGCCCGCACCAGTGCACCATCCAGCTGGCAACGGGTTCCAATCACGTTCACTATCTGTTGCCAGAGTTCAGACTCTGACACATTCAAAGGCTCGTCTGCCTGTGGGCCGTAGGTTTCAGCGGGTAGCAAAGAATTCTCGGGCTCATTCGCCTCGGTCCGGCCACTCGATTCCGTTTCTTCGCTCATATCTGAAATATCAGCTGCGTCTTCCGTTCCAACCGGCGACCTGGCGGAACACCCCCCCAGCACCAGCCCGATAAGGCAGAAAACAACGATCCCGGATGGCACGCAGATACTGGGCAAAGAGACGCAACGCGCCATATCTCCAGGACGAACAAAACCGTCTCTGTAACGAACAGATCTCTTTCCGATGAATGATTTCCGTGAAATCAGGAGTTCTGACCGCAGCACTTCTTGTACTTCTTACCGGAACCGCAGGGGCACGGATCGTTGCGCCCCACTTTGGGTTGCTCGCGCTTCACGGTCTGAGGCTTCTGGGGTTTCTCCCGGGGAGCCCCCCCCTCGCCGCCTCGTCCTTCAACCGTTCGTTTGTTCTGACGCGGCATGCTGATTCGCTGGGCGTCTTCCTTGCTCTCAATGGCCACATGGAAGGTATTCTCAAGCACGTTCGACTTGATGTTCGACATCATTTCGGTGAACATGTCGTAGCCTTCCTTTTTGTATTCCTGCTTCGGATCCCGGTTACCGTAGCCTCGAAGTCCAATTCCCGAACGCAGGTGTTCCATGCCAGCCAGATGATCAATCCACTGTTTATCAATCTGCCTCAGATAAAAATGGCGGAAAGCCGTAATCAGCACATCCTTCCCCATCGCCTTTTCTCTTCTGGCGATGATTTCTTCCACCTGATCATAGATGCGTTTTAGCATGTCGTCGGGACTCGGCGCTTCCGCCAGACCCGCAGGTTCAAATCCAAATACGCCCTTGACCGCGTGTCCCAGCTCATCCAGTGACCAGCTGTCTTCACTCTTCCCCGATGCGTGGGTATCCACCAGCGTGCCCACCAGTTCGTCGCAGTCATCCAACAGTCTCTCCCGCTGAGCCGCCTGGCTTTCCGGCACTTCCTTCAGCAATACGTCCAGAATTTCCTGCGGTGACATCGAATCGGACAAAACCGGTTTGTAGCCATAAAATGCGTACACCTGCTGCTCAATACGCTCCGGGAACGGTTTTACGATATGTGCAAACGTGGGTTCCGGCAACTGTCCATCCGGGCCGGGAGGCGGGGGCGGCGTAAGCTGACTGTGCACAATAATAATGCGCTCCAGCGTCTGCTTCAGAATCTCCCGAAACTCTTTCACCTGTTCTTCGGGCGTTTCCACCGGCACCATTTCGCGCAGCTGATCTTCGCCGGCAGACTTCACTTCCGCCAGTCCCACCTCGGTCATGTACTTGCCTTCCAGCACCTGTCGTCTCAACGCGTAAATGGTTTTTCGCTGCTGGTTCATCACATCGTCATATTCCAGCAGATGTTTCCGGGTATTGAAGTTGCTGTTCTCCACCTTCTTCTGGGCATTCTCAATGGAGCGGGTCACCATTTTATGTTCAATGGGCACGCCATCTTCCATGCCCAGACGGGTCATGATAGTGGCCAGCCGCTCCGCCCCGAAAATCCGCAACAGATCGTCCTCCAGCGACAGAAAGAAGCGGGAAGAACCCGGATCGCCCTGACGTCCCGCACGACCGCGAAGCTGATTGTCAATTCGCCGGGCCTCATGTCGCTCCGTACCGATAATATGCATGCCCCCGGCAGCAAGCACCTCGGCCCGTTCCAGCTCGCACTGGCGCTTGTACTCCGCCACCAGCTTGCGATACCCCGCCGGATCTTCGTCCGGATCAATTCGCCCCTTCGCCATCATCTCGGCGTTGCCGCCCAGAATAATATCCGTACCACGGCCAGCCATATTGGTCGCCACGGTCACCGACCCCTTTCGTCCGGCCTGCGCCACCACATACGCTTCACTTTCGTGCTGCTTGGCGTTCAACACATGATGCTGAATCCCCTTGCGCTCCAGAATCCGGTGAATCGCCTCGGATTTCTCCACGCTGGCCGTACCCACCAACGCCGGCTGTCCCTTTTCCTGGCATTCCAGAATCTCCCCCACAATGGCGGTGAACTTCTCCCGCTCCGACTTGTAAATCACATCCTGCATATCATCGCGCACACAGGGCCAGTTGGTGGGAATCACCGTCACATCCAGCTTGTACGTCTTCATGAACTCTTCGGCTTCGGTTTCCGCCGTTCCAGTCATCCCCGCCAGCTTGTTGTACAGACGGAAGAGATTCTGAAACGAAATGGTCGCCATGGTGCGGTTCTCTTCGAGAATCGGCACATTTTCCTTGGCTTCCACCGCCTGGTGCAACCCATCCGACCAGCGACGTCCCGGCATGGTACGTCCCGTGAACTCGTCAATGATGACAATCTTCTCGTCCTCGGTGACCATGTAGTTCACTTCGCGCTTGTACAGATTGTGCGCTTTGAGGGCCTGATTCACGTGATGAAGATAATCAATGTTCTCCGGTTCAAAAAGATTGCCAATCTGCAGCGCGCTCTCCACCCGATCCACACCTTCTTCAGTCAGGGTCACCGAATGGCCCTTTTCATCCACAATAAAGTCGGTCTCTTTGCGCAGCCGGGGAATCACCGCATTGACCTGCACATACAAATCACTGGATTTCTCCGGCTCACCGGAAATAATCAGCGGTGTCCTGGCCTCGTCAATCAGAATGGAGTCCACCTCATCGATAATGGCAAAATTGAGCGGCCGCTGAACATAATCGTAAATGCTGAACTTCATGTTATCCCGCAGATAATCAAACCCGAACTCGTTGTTCTGACCATAGGTAATATCCGCGCGATACGCCGCCTGCTTTTCCCGACGTCCCTGCCCGTGCAACGTACTGCCCACCGACACATCGAGGAAATTATAAATCTGCCCCATCCATTCCGCGTCGCGTTTGGCCAGATAGTCGTTCACCGTCACCACATGAACGCCCTTGCCTCCCAGCGCATTCAGATACGCGGGGGGCACTGCCACCAAAGTCTTGCCCTCACCGGTTTTCATTTCCGCGATTTCACCGTTATGCAGCGTCACACCGCCGATGAACTGCACATCAAACGGTCGGATACCCAGCACCCGGACAGACGCTTCCCGGACGGTGGCGAAAGCTTCAGGCAATATTTCATTCAGACCGGCGCCATTGTCGAGCATCTGTTTGAACTTCGCGGTCTGCCCCTTGAGTTGCGTATCCGTCAACGATTTCATCCGCCCTTCAAACAAACTGATTGCCTCAATCTGCGGACGGATTTTTTTCATCTTGCGCGCGTGCGCAGTCCCGAATATTTTTTTTACAATCGCTTTCATAAGTTCCTATCTTTCACCGGGCACCGGTCCTTTTTTGCGACTTCAATATTGCAGGGGCAACTCCCCGTGGTTGCCCTGAATCAATGTTGCCGGCAACTCCCCGTGGTTGCCCTGTCCGCTACTCCTCGTCCGGCAGCTCGTGCCGAATCGAAAGCTCCAGCAGTTGCCGTTCCGAAACGGGTCTGGGGGCGCCCATCATTAAATCCTGCGCGCGCTGGTTCATCGGAAACGCCACCACCTCCCGCAGATTGTCTTTCCCGGCCACCAGCATCACCAGACGATCCAACCCCGGCGCAATACCACCGTGGGGCGGCGCCCCAAGCTTGAGCGCGTTAATCATGCCGCCAAACTTCTCATCCACCTCTTCCCGGGAGTATCCGCCGATTTCAAACGCCCGATACATAATATCCGCGCGGTGATTTCGAATAGCGCCACTGGAAAGTTCCTCGCCATTGCACACAATGTCATACTGGTACGCCAGCACCGACAGCGGGTCCCCGCTCTCCAGCGCGGCCATGCCGCCCTGGGGCATGCTGAACGGATTATGAGAAAATTCAATTTTACCCGTGTCCTCGTTCTCCTCGAACATGGGATAATCCACAATCCAGCAGAACCGGAACTCATCCGGACTCATCAGATTCAGTTCATCGCCCAGCCGGTTGCGCACTTTCGAGGCAATGCTCACCGCCTTCTTTTTCTGGTCGCACACAAAGAATACCACATCGCCCTCGCCCACTTCACAGCGGGTGGCAATCTCATTGAGTTCCTCTGCCGAAAGCACCTTGGCAATGGGACCGCGGATTTCACCGTCTTTCCAAATCAGATAGGCCAGACCGCCGGCGCCCACTTCATCACTGGTGGCCCAGTCAATCATGCCGTTGAAAAACTTCTTCGGATTGTCCGCCACCCCTTTAACGGGAAGCGCCCGCACAATGGCGCCTTTCTTAATCTGATTGGCGAAAATCGAAAATCCGGAGCCGTCAAACAAATCGGTCATCTCGCGAATCACAATCGGGTTTCGCAAATCGGGTTTATCGTTGCCATACTTGAGCATGGCTTCCGCGTAGGGAATCCGGACAAACGGCGCAGTGTCGATTTTTTTATCCGAAAACGCAGTGAACACATCCACAAACAGATCTTCAATCACCTTGAAGATCTCGTCCTGTTCCACAAACGACATCTCCACATCCACCTGATAAAATTCACCGGGAGATCGATTGGCCCGGGCGTCCTCATCCCGGAAGCACGGCGCAATCTGAAAGTAGCGGTCAAACCCGGCCACCATCAGCAACTGCTTGAACTGCTGCGGCGCCTGGGGCAGCGCGTAAAACGCCCCTGGATGCAACCTGGAAGGCACCAGAAAATCCCGGGCGCCCTCGGGACTGGACGACGTCAGAATGGGGGTCTGGTATTCGGTGAATCCCATCTCCGTCATTTTCCACCGAATCCGGGCAATGATGTCCGAACGCAGCGTAATCGCCCGATGCAACTCACTGCGGCGCAAATCCAGAAAGCGGTATTTCAGCCGCAGTTCCTCCGCCACGTCATCCTCGGGAAACACCGCAAACGGCAGAGGTTCCGCCGGGCCAAGAATATCGTACGATGTCACCAGCACTTCCACTTCGCCCGTGTCAATTTTATCATTCACAGTGTCTGCGTCCCGCTCTTCCACCACTCCCTTTATCCGAATGACATTTTCTTTCTGCAGGTGGGTAATCTCTTCAAAGAACGCCGCATCCGGCTGAACCACCAGCTGGGTCACGCCGAAATGATCGCGCAGGTCAATAAAAAATACCCCGCCATGATCTCTGCGATTGTGAAGCCAACCCGAAAGGACAACCTCTTTTCCAATATCCGACTTTCTCAATTCACCGCATGTATGTGTTCTGTAACTGTTCATCTTTGCTCCACGTTTACAGGCCGAGTGCCTGCGACAATTTATCGGTCACCTTCTTGGGATCAGCTTTTCCTTTTGAAAACCGCATCACCTGCCCCACCAGAAAACTCAGCGTCTTCCGGTTTCCCCCCTGAATCTGCTCCACCGCCTGCGGATTCTGCGCGATGGCCTCGGCCACCCAGCCATCCAGCTGCGAATCATCCTGCACCTGTTCCAACCCCTGCTCTTTCACAATCACCCCGGGGTCCTTATCATCGCGGATGACCAGCTCAATCACTTCTCTGGCCTTGCCGCGCTGCAACACGCTGCTCTCCACCAGGGTCACCAGCTCATTCAACCTGGCAGCCGAAAGATGACTCTGGTCCAGACCCACTTCCGCCCGCTTCAGCTGCGCCTGCACTTCACCGCACAACCAGTTCGACACCTGCCTGGCGTCCGCGCCAAGGGTACAGGTCTCTTCAAACAAATCGCAGAACTGCCGGTCTTCCACCAGAAATTCCGCGGCATCCACACTCAGCTGCAGATCATTGAGATACCGTTGCTTCTTCGCCAGCGGCAACTCCCGAAGTCTACTGTCCACCTCGGCCATAAACGCCTCGTCCGGACTGAACGGCGGCATATCCGGCTCCGGAAAATACCGGTAGTCATGGGCCTGTTCCTTGGTGCGCATACTGGCGGTCACGTTGTTGTCCCCATCCCACAACCGGGTCTCCTGAATCACCCGGTCGCCTTTGGAAAGCACCCTGCCCTGCCGCTTGATTTCGTATTCCAGCGCCTTGCGCACAAACCTGGCCGAGTTCAGATTCTTCACCTCGGTCTTGGTCCCCAGCCCCTGCCCCTTCAGATTAATCGACACGTTGGCATCACAGCGCAGCGACCCTTCCTCCATGTTCCCGTCACACACCCCCAGATGACGCACCATGCGGCGGAACTCCCGGATAAACGCCTCGGCGTCCTTCCCGGTCACCAGATCCGGCTCGGTCACAATCTCCAGCAGCGACGTCCCCGCCCGGTTGTAATCCAGCAACGACGTCCGGCCGCTGTGAATCATCTTTCCGGCGTCCTCCTCCAGGTGCACATCGTGAATCCGGACACGCCGGATTTCGGCATCCACCTCAATGTCGAAATACCCGTTTCGCCCCACCGGATCGTGAAACTGACTGATCTGATAATTCTTGGTCATATCCGGATAAAAATAATTCTTCCGGTCAAAGTAACACCTGGGCGACAGCTCGCAGTTGAGGGCCCTGGCCACCATGTACGACATCTTCATCGCTTCTTCGTTGGCTGCGGGCAACACCCCGGGGTATCCCAGACATACCGGGCACACATGGGTGTTGGGGGGCGCACCGAATTCCGCAGTGCACCCGCAGAAAGCCTTGGTTTTCGTGAGCAGGTGAATATGAATTTCAAGTCCGATAAACGACTGGTACATAACGCTACCTCCACCCCTCGTCATAGCCATCCGGCACAATGGCGCCCATATCCACCTCCAGCTGGCGGACAAAATCAAACATCCGGTGTTCTGCAAAATCCGGCGCCAGCAGCTGCATGGCCGTAGGCAGCCCATCTTCCACGCCCACCGGCACCGTCAGTGCGGGAATCCCCGCCAGGTTGGCCGCTGCCGTGAACTTGTCCGCCAGTTTCTGCTGAAACGGCGTAAGCTCCCCTTCCCCCCGCAAAAATGCCTGGGTGGGAAACACCGGCGTCAGAATCAAATCCACCTCATTGAAGGCCCCATCAAATCCATTGCGAATGGCCGTTCGGATTTTCTGGGCGCGAATGTAGTACTGGTCCTGAAATCCCGAGCGCAGCACATAGGTGCCCAGCAGAATCCGCAACTTCACCTCATCGCCAAATCCTTCATTCCGGGTAGCGGCCACCATCTGCTCCATGCTGTCCACATTCCCGGTGCGATGCCCGTAGCGAATCCCCGTGTACCGGGCCAGGTTGGCACTCGCCTCCGCCGTGGCAATGGTGTAATAGGCGGGAACCACATACTCCAGCGCGGGAATATCAATTTCCACCACCTTCACCCCCATGGCCTTCACCCGCTCAATGGTCTCCCGGTAGGCCTTTTCAATGGCCGGCGACAGCTCGGCGATCTGCTTCAGTACGCCCACCGTTTTCGTCTCCCGCGACGGCGCCACTTCCGGACGGCTCACCGAAGACTGATCGAGCTCATCCACGCCGGCCATGGTATCGTACACTGTCTCCATGAGCGTCACATCCCGGCTCAGCACCCCAATCACTTCCAGCGATGACGCATAGGCTACCAGCCCGAATCGCGACACCGTGCCATAGGTGGGCTTGAGCCCCAGACATCCGCAGAACGACGCGGGCTGACGAACCGACCCCCCCGTATCCGACCCCAGGGCAAAGGGCACCAGACCGGCCGCCACCGCCGCCGCGGACCCCCCGCTCGAACCACCGGACACCGCATCGGGATGCCAGGGATTATTGGTTTTCAGCAGCGCTGAATTATCGGTGGAAGACCCCATCCCGAACTCATCCAGGTTGGTTTTGCCCACCACACTGGCGCCGGCGGCCTGCAATCGCGCCACCGCAGTGGCCGTGTAGGGCGACACCAGATTCTCCAGAATGCGGGATCCGCAGGTGAGGTTGAAGTGCTTCACCGCGATATTGTCCTTCACCGCAAACGGCACTCCCAGCAGCGCCCCGGCGGCCGCCGCAGAATCATCCCGGGTCACATCAAATTCAAGCATGGACGCGATTCGGCTTTCCCATGCGCTCACATACTGTCGGTACTTATCTTTAGTGGCGTCGTCTTTAAGCACGGCGCCCCAGCTTTGTAAAAAAGTCATTGTCGGGCCTTTATCACCAGTTACCGGAAACGCTACAACACATTGGGGATTTTGAAAAATCTGTCCTGTCGCTCAGGGGCGCGGTCCAGAACCGCTTCCGATTCGTCCGTTCCCCGCGGGGTATCCTGTCGCAACCGGTTTCCCTGCGCCAGGGCATGGGTGGTTGGCTCCAGACCGTCCACATCCACTTCCATCATCTTTGAGAAATTATCGAGCATTTCCGTGAATGCCTGCGCCAACCTCTCGGGATCTGGAATATCCAGCATGGCCAATTGTGCAGTTGTCTTTAATTCATTAATATTCATGGGCGTTAATTAACGTTGTCCGTCATACGTGTCAATATCAGAAAGAGGGCTAACGTCACAGTGGCGAAAAATTTTTCGTCACCGCATTTACCCGAACACCAGGGGCCAAAATTCTCACCCTACCACATTTCCCCACACTACCCCCTGAAAAGTCCAATCGATTGGACTTTTCATCCTTCCTGTTCAGCGCATATCAGAAAAATCGATGGGAGTTCCATCCAGGATAGCCATTCCACCTTACCCCGGTTAAATTTTCATGTCCAGAAATCTCGCCACCTTCTTCTCCACCAGCTCCCGATTCAACCACCGCAAATCCGCCCCATAAAACACATCCCCCACATACCGCCCATACCGATCGCCCCCGAACGTATGCACCCGTACCCGGTCGCCCTCCCCAACCCGGCGCCGCACAAACGCCGCCGCCCGCTTCCCGCTCTCCAGCGGCAGCTCGTCCGCATCCACCCCCCGCAACCGAATCCGCTCGTCCAGAAACGTCCCGTCCGCAAGGCAAATCCGCAGCACCAGCGTATCCCCATCCACCACCCGTTTCACCAGCGCATCATAACAATACCGCGCCGTTCGCCCACACGTCACCCGGGTCAGCCGCCCGTCTCCGTTCCACAGCCGCAGCTCCCCGTCCTGCGGATTCCCAATCTCTTTTGCCGCCATCTCCTTTCGCACCTCAAACCCCAGGTTCAGCAGCCATCCCCCTTTTGCGACAAACCCATTTTTCTCCACCTTCACAATCCCCGGCTGTCCCTCCCGGGGCAGCAGCCCAAACCGATATCCATCTTCGCCATCCACCCCGCTCCCGGATTCCGATACCCCCACCAGCTGACGCAGCGCCTCGCACGATATCCCTTCCTCAATCACCTGACGCATCAACTGCGCGCGCCGCACCTCATCGTTCACCCGCAACAGCAACTGATAATGGGTCCACGACAGCACCGGCGAAATCTCCTCCCGCGGAACCGCCAGCGCAAACCGCCGCATATTGAACATATTGCTGCGCCCAAACCCCTTCCCATGCTTCCTCGTCAAATCCCTGCCCAGCCGCTCCACCACATTCTCCCCATACATCGCCGTCCGCGCCCCATCCGCCATCTGCAGCACTGTCACAATACGATGGCCCATCTCCCAGAACACCTGCACCAGCGCCTCACTCCGGGCCTTTACTCCCAACCCCACCGCCGACTCATACATCCCCGAAAGCTCTGCCAGCAAACGCTCATACCCATCTGAATCATTCTTCTTCATACCTTCATTTTTATAAAACCCCGCCCACTGACTCAACCGTAAACCGCATCCTCTCGCCTGCTCCCCCGTACGGGCTGGCCTCTGTCTCTGCCCTTTGTTAAACACGGTAGTCCACAAATTTAAACGCAGATGCGGGGGTTATCCCTGAAGGATCCCCTCGAAATTTGCCTTTGCCCACAGCCCCGCAGGGGCACCAGCATACCAGCCCAGTGCAACGCGCTGGTTTATCAAAGCAACAAGGAAACCGCCAGCCCTGAAAGGGCGCTCCATAAATCATCTTCAATCTGCGCTTTCAGGGCGTCTATCTTTGCGCTCAGTTCGGTTTGTTTCCGGGTTATCTCTGCTGTCTGTTTCTGGTTTTTCAGGATATCCATATCACGATTCGAATGCGGCGGCGCCGGATTTGGATTTTTCAAGGGCGGTCATCATGTCGCTCACGGTGTGATAGCGGCGTCTGGGGTCGAACTGGGTGGCCCGCGCCCGTGGGCGCGGCGTGCACAAGTGCCATCTCCCTGGAAAATTCGTATCGTACGGGCGAAAAATTTTTCGCCCCACACCGCCTTCTCTTCTTTGATGCTGCACACCGCATCAAGGCTGCTCGGATGGCACAGTATGGCACATTCCTGCCGGCAAAACCTTCGATTTCACTGCAAACATCGGTAGACAAAGCATTGGCACACGTGTTGCTTATACCGATGTAAACGAAGCTTAACTTAACTCAATGTGGACAGAACACCCGATGAAAAACAAGAAACAATTCGAACACGAACAAATCCATTCATCAACGAATAGAGGGACGACGTGAATCATTCGCAAATTGAAACACCAATTGGAAGGAGTTGCAATTTCACGCGACATGCCGGATCTCTATTCACCGAATGGATAACAGAAAGATGGGAAAAGTCGTATTCAACTGCGCTTGTCGCTTTTGTATCAACGATGATCGCTGTCAGTGGAGCCCTTCATTTCAATGGCCTGCTGGAGGACCTGAGCGGTGACGATGATTGCCCCGGTAAGCTTTCCCGGAATCCATGTTACGCAGAAGCAAAGAGCCTGTTGGACGGCTCGATAGAGCTGCCAAAACGCCTTCATGATTCTGCCGTCCATAAGAAGCACTATTACAATGTATTTCAGTCTGGCCAGACTTTGTTTTTTCTGGGTCATTTATGGGTCAATCCGACCAGGGGCCTGAGGTATTTTCCACTTGAAATGGTGTTCCTCATGCTGCTCTCGGTCGCCTTTTTTTTCTGCGGTGTATTCAAACTGTCAAACGGCAATTCTCTGATAGCCGCCTGCCTGACAATTTCTTTCTTTGGGGGGGCACCCTATCTGGCAAGTTTTCCATCCGCCATGCAGGGATACGTCTGTCGGGTGAATCATTGCTTTTCAATTCTGTTTTTTGCAATGCTCTTTGTTGTTGTGTCTGCCCCGCTCACGTTCCGCCGATGTCTATTGGCAAGCCTGTGCATCGGTCTGTCGATGCTGTTCAGAATACAGAACATTATTCTCATCATTCTGCCTATCCTCCCGCTGGTCGCCGGGCCGTACGATAGAGAGTGGCGGATACTTCAAAAGCTTTCCCGGCGACCGGAGCGTCGACAACTGGTCAATAGCCTGCTGTTGCTGGTGTGTTTCCCTCTTTTGGCAGGGCTACTGTTTATGGGAGTGAATCTGGCCAAGTTCGGGAATCCGCTGAATACCGGCTATCAATATCTTTACATTGATCGCACCGACTACATCGCATTGCGCGCCAGAACATATGGCATGATGTCATTCGAATTTCTGCCGGAAAATCTTTTCCGGACGTTCTGGTCTGCGCCTGCCATAGAATTCGATGGCTGGCGAATTATGAAAATTATGGGTGACCGCAGAGGAAACAGCCTGATATTCTCTCAACCCATTCTGATTATCATCTGTTTCCTGGGCGGAGCGTTCCGTTTCGTTCGCATGAAAGCCTTCCTCGCAACTTCACTGCTGCTGGCCGTTCCGGTGTGGCTCTATCATAATCCCGGCGTTTTCGGTCGTGGATACATGCGGCTGAGTCTTGATTACGCGCCAATATGGTTCTCGATGCTGGCCATCGGCGTTGCACTGTGTAAACCCAGAACCCCCCTCTTCCCTGTTATTGCGGTGACAGGCACCATCTGGTCGCTTTTCTACGCGTACATGCTCCTGCAGAGCTGATCTGGTGTAACAGTTGGAGCGCTTCTGATTCATCAGACGGGCACAGGGGGTCTGGATCTCTCTCAGAGATAGAGTTCAGTAACTTTAGAGGACGTCATACCCGCGAAGGCGGGTATCCAGTGCGTAGGGATCCTTAGGTGGTGATTTGTTTCCACAAATCGTTCCAATTTGGATTATTCTCTTCTATAAGTTTTAGTTTCCATGAACGTCGCCACTTTTTCAGCCGCTTTTCCCGTGTGATGGCGTTGTCCATGTCATTGAACTGCTCGAAGTAAACCAGTTTGTGTATGCTGTATTTTTTGGTGAATCCATCGGCAATCCCTTCACGATG
>JBNKCR010000036.1:0-8213 GCA_050287845.1 Polyangia bacterium | reverse complement strand
AATTTTTATGACTTTTCCCAATTCACTGATACTTTCATCCATGGTGGCCTTCTTTCCTGTTTTTTATAGTGATTAAACAAGATTGAAGACCACCGACTTTTCTCTGTCAAAAAATGTGCGAAAGATATGATACGTTATCTTTTTTCTGCCACCTGAGGACAGGTCAGGTAGCCTTTCACCCGTCTGGGACGCGGTCCCCGAAAACGGTGGACTCGACCATGCTTTAAGCGTACGGACTGGATGGTGCTTTTTAGCAGCACGTTTTTCTGTGGTGATCGGAAACCGGCGTCAGTAAGTATGGTAGCGATGTCTTCATCGGATTTTCCTTTTGATTCAAGTTCAAGAATCTGTTTTTCGAGCAGGGTGAAGTTTCCCATATCGCGGAGTGCACCCACCGGTACAGAAACATTTTCTTCTGTAACCGCGCCGCCTCTCCACACAATACGGACGGAAATCCGGTCACGGTTTTCCCTGCGTTTGAGCACCACTTTGTCGATAAGACAGCGCAACAGGGCCTTTCGCTGGGCGCGGCTGATTGCAGTCGATTGCCACAGCTCGGGCACTGATTTTCCGAGCGATGAGAAGGTGTCCTTAAGTACCGATGAAATGTGTAAGGGAATCACTTTGTCTCGCTCTTCCCATTCCTGCTGAAATTGTTTTTCAGCATCCTGAAAAGTTCTGAGGGATTCTTCCCATCGGCGCTCCAGCTCGGAGGCAACGAGCCGATTGGCCGGATCCACTTTTTCGTATCGACGACGCGCCAGGTCAGCCTGATATTGCAGTCTCTGGAGTTCCCGTTCTTTTGCGAGTTTGACCTCAGTCTGGAGTTCTCTGCGTTCCGTCATGGCCTTTTCATAAAGGTTCAGTTCGGCTGGGGAAATCGCTTCGAAGAATGCGTTCACGACAAAGCAGTCAATCGCAGGAGCAGGAAGATACTGGCAAACCGGGGCAAGATTCTGCTGGCGATAATGGTTGCACAGGTATCGCGCGCCACCTTTGTATTGCACCACCATTTTATGACCACACTGCCCGCAGTACACGAGTCCCTGTAACAGGGAATCCCCGTCCCTGGGGGTGCCGCGACTTTTGTTTCTGTCATATTCCAGATAGTTGTCTTTGAGCATCGATTGAATCCTTAAAAACGTTTCCCATGAAATGTAACCCGGATATCGATCCTGCACTATCACCGTCCACTCGTCTATTTCTTTGCGTTTTTGAGACTGATGCAATCCGTCGGGGCCAGGGGTGGTTACCGTTTTTGTTTTGCCGTACACAAACGCACCGGCATATGCCGGATTTTTAAGAACACTGGCTATTCTGGAAAGAGACGGAGAGCACCAGACTGTTTCATCATTACGATGTCGCTTTGGGATGCGCAGATGATTGTCTCGAAAATGTCGAAGCACTTTTGCAGTCGTTTTCAGTTTTATGAAACTGTCAAAAATCAGATTGATAGCCTGCTGTACCTGCAGATCAGAATCTTTGACCACTCGCCCATCCTCCTGTCGCAAAAGACCAGCCGGCAGAGCCAGGGCCAATTCGCCTCTCCTGGCCTTGTTTTGTATGCCCGCGATTAACCGGCCTCTCAGAGTATGTAACTCCATTTCACTTAAAATACCCTTCATTCCCAGCAGTAGCCTTCCGTTGGCGCTGGAAGGGTCATAAACGCCATCACGGTCTCCAATGAGACAGTCCGCCTCTGCGCAGAGATCCAGCAAAGGATACCAATCCGTGCAGTTGCGGGACAATCGTGTACTTTCGTAGCTGAGGACAATGCCGATGTGGCCGAGCGCTACATCACTGAGGAGTTGTCTGTATCCCTGGCGCCCCCTGGTGCTTCTGGCCGACATTCCCAAATCTGTTTCGACCATTTCTATGGCGCTCTCAGCCCACCCGAGCTGTTTCGCCCGCTCCCGCATGGCGCGCTGCATTTTTCGACTCTCCACATTCGTAACCACCTGATGTCCCGTGGATTGTCGGATGTAAATCACCGCCTTGCGGTCTATGTGATGTGCCTGAATGAGTTCTGAACTGTTCATCTATTACCTCCCGGACGACCGCCTGCATTTCGGCACAGATCTCTTCTTTGAGCGAGATGGAGAGGTTTTTCCAGACTTCTTTTGCTTTGATGAACAACATAGTCCGAACTCTTGAGCGGTCTGAATTAATGCCGCTGCTGATTCCAACGTTATTTTCACGGATATGTCTTGTCCAGTTTTTTGCCATTCCACGGCCGAGACCGGAATTCGAAGCTGAAACGCCTTTTTATAGTAAACGTAATAATACCTGTTATTGCCACGCGGACTGGCGTGAAGTGACGCCACCCTGAACCTCCTTCCATACAATGGATGACCCGGGTCGCCAATTGTTACTTCCTCAACTTTGGCAAGTGAGTCCTCGAGGGGGGTATCGACTTGTATTATCCTTTGACGCCATGAATCATGACTGGATCATCAAATTCATTGAGCACCGCATTGCGGACAAACGCATGGTCAGACACATAAAGAAGTGGCTGAATGCGGGCGTTCTGGAAGACGGTGTTAAAACACGCTGTGAAGAAGGTACTCCGCAGGGCGGGAGTGTGAGTCCATTGCTGGCGAATGTGTATCTTCACTATGTGTTTGATGTGTGGCTTCAGCAGTGGCGCCGGAAGCATGCTCGTGGCGAGGTAATTGCCGTACGGTATGTGGACGACATTATTGTGGGATTCCAGCATCGGTCTGACGCTGAGCGGTTTCTGAAGGAAATGAGGGAACGATTTCTGAAATTCAATCTGGAACTGCACCCAGTCAAAACGCGTCTGATTGAGTTTGGCAGGTTTGCCAAATCCAACAGAAATGAGCGTGGCGATGGAAAGCCTGAGACGTTTGATTTTCTCGGATTCACTCACATGTGCAGCGAGAAAAGAAACGGCAAATTCAAGGTGCAGCGACAAACCATTGCAAAACGCAAACGGGCGAAGCTTGCTGAAATAAAGCAGGAATTCAAACAGCGTATGCATACACCACTTCCGGCACAATGGAAATGGCTGGCGAGTGTCATTACTGGACATTGCCGATATTACGGAGTCCCCGGAAACCGAAAATCAATGGATACATTTCGGACCGAGGTTATTAAACTGTGGTACAAAATCCTGCGAAGAAGAAGTCAAAAAGACAAAACAACGTGGGAAAGAGTTTCACGTTTAGCAGACCAGTATATTCCCAAAGTGCGCATAGTACATCCTTATCCCAGTCAGCGTTTGCGCGTCTGATCCGAGGCAGGAGCCCTGTGCATTAGCAGTGCTCGCAGGGATCTGTGCGGGGGGAGCGGAAACCCTTATGAATAAAGGGATATCTCCGCTTTTCTACCGCGACTAACTTGATCCCGACGAAGAAACCCCATGGAAAGCTGAGCAAAAAGTTACTCCAGAAAATGGTCTTGGAGTGATTAGGTACTCGCTGACCGAAGGTTTGTATAATCCTGAACCTAAAAGGGAACCAGTCGATTTTTAATTTTAAACTGTTCACTTTCCCCCTTTTTCAAGGAGCAACACAGTGGCAAGCAAAAACATTTATCTGGTTCTGATGGCATCCATAATTTTTGTGAGCTGCAAAAAAGGTAACCGTCCGAGCCACCCCGTGTTGAAACCGTAAAAAATCCGTGTTCTTTTGCAAATTGAGATTATGCAAAGGAGCCCCAATGAAAACGAAGAAGAAACGTACGTATGCGGAAGGCCATCAGATTGTCCGTTTGCTGTAAGCGGCAACAGAACGGCGTTATTGATTTTTGCCGATGATGTCGATAAGGGAGCAGCGCGGTTTGTCGGCAAAAAGAATCTTCCAGTTTACAGGAGTGAGCTGGTGAATCTCTGATTTCGGATGGTCGGCGACCCGCTGCAGGACATCCACGAGGTAGGTGTATGGGTCGATGCCATTCATTTTGCAGGTGACAATCAAGCTTTGAAAAATGCCGACGTATTCGGCCCCCACTTCCGTCCAGCAAAACAGCCAGTTTTTCCGACCCAGGGGAATAACACGTAGCGCGTTTTCGATGTCGTTTGTGTCCAGCGGAATGTCCGGGTCAAACAAAAACATTTCTAATGCGTCTTTGCGACTATTCACATAATTCAGTGCTTTTCTGAAGCCGTTGGATGGCAGCAGCGTTGAATCTTTGAGATGCTGTTTCACCCATGCAAAAAATTTGTCCACCAGGGGTTTGCTGTGCAAAAGGCGATAGATGAGTTTGTCTTCACCTTCGAGTTCCTGCTTCTTTATCTCGGTTTCAATTCGGTAAAGCGGCCGTATCATGTTCAGCGCTTCTTCTGCGCGTTTGGGTTCTTCATTTTCAGCTTTAACTGTTACTGGCCGATTTGTCATCGTATAGCCTTGCCGAATTCCCGTCGTATGATTTTCAGCCGATTTCCACGGTGACGTCGTAAAAAGTAGCCAGTTTTGTCGTAAGAATTTTGTAACGATACGATGTGGTTGTTCCGCCTTCGCCGCGGGCTCCGGCGCGATCTTAAAATTACGATTGTAAAGTTGTGATTTTGCGTCCATTTTGGTCGTATTGGTATGATGGTGCAGGTCGCTGCGGGCCGATGGTGTCGTATTGATCATGTAGCGATGTGACGTGGCTGGCAGTATGGTCTGTTAAAATGGCATGTCGGAATTGCCTTTCCGGTCGTAATCGTACGATGGACCTGTCTCTGTCTTTCCATTTTGACTGCGCTTGCTACCGCAATGCTCGTCGAACCGGCTGGAATTTTCCGGCTTCACGGCCTTGGCGGCCGCTTTGCTTCGGCAAATTCCAGCAGCGGTTTCATCGTACGTTTTCTGTCGTTTACGACGCACGTGGTCAAGCAGTCTGTCTTCGTAGATATCCCATATGTCTGAGCTGATGATATCGAGAATTTCGATGATGGCCCATGCCTGCTCGGCGGTCCATCCGGTTGGCAGAGTGAATTTCCAATCGGTTTTATCGGGAAGTCTTTGTTTATGTTTACAGTGACATATCAAAGTTGTCTCTCCAGTGGGGCTGCATGAGGACCCGGTTAATGTGACTGATGTCGACATCTCTGGTTCTGTCTCTGACAGCTTCGAGAAGCGCGGAGATGGAGAGATTTCTGGCGCGCCTGAGGACGCCTTCGCTGCTTCTGACGATGAGGGCGAGGGCGTTTTCGGTGAAGGTGGAGTGAGACAGGCCCACTTTTTCGAGCTGATGAAGGATGAATTTTTCCATGTCGTCAGGAGCGAGTTTCTGCAGCAAAACGGAGTAGGTGACACGGCTTTTGATGTCTTCGTTTGGTGCGAGGGACAGCTTTGTGAGCAGGTCGGGCTGTGCGATGAGGATGAGGTTGTGGTTTTTGGGAAAGTCTTCGAAGAGCAATCTGAGTCTGCGCAGGGAATCGGTTTCCATGAGGTAGGCGTCATCGATGATGGGGACGAGCATTTTGCCGCTGTTGTTGATGCGGTGGGCTTCTTCGATGAGGCGCTTTTCGCAGGAGTGACATTTGCCGTCGGTATCGATTTGAAACGCCTCGCACAGAATTCGGACGGTGCTGAAGTAGGTGTGCAGGGTGCGGTTGACGACGGGGGTAATCATCTTTTTTGTGTCATGCCTGCACACGGCCTCCTTGAGAATTGATTTTCCGGTGCCGGGTTCGCCAACGATGAGGCAGAGACCGCCCTGTTGTGAGTGGACTTTTAGGGTTTCAAAAACATCCTGCTGGGTGGATAACAGCTCAATGTTGTCCTGCGAAAACGGATTGGCGTCGAGTCCAAAGTATGAGCGTATCATGAATTTGTGTCCTTTCGTTTTGGCGGCACGACGGGATTTGCTCGAAGTGATTGAAGATCGTCAGAAACGAAAGGCCACCATAATCACTGCTCAACTGGATATAAAACACTGGCACGAACTCATCGGAGAGCCAACGGTCGCAGACGCAATTCTCGACCGACTGGTAAGTAGTGCGCATAAAATCAAACTGAGTGGCAAGTCCCTGAGGTAATAAAAATGTATTCTATGTCAAAATCCAGAGCGCCTCCGGCTCATTTTTTCCCGGAGTTTTTTTGACGGTCGGTCTGGTTATCGGCTACATAAAACACACGTCGCTTCGCTCCGACGAAACAGAGGTCCCAAAGTGATCTCTTTTAGCGGAATCAGCGATCTCAATCCTCCGGATTAAGCGATCTTTTTCAGCGGAATACACATCAAACCGCCCAAGGAATTGTTACAGCTATGCCCTTATATTTCAGCACCGCTCACAATGATCGCATGTTAAAATTTGAATAATGCCAACATACGTGTAAAAACCATGAACTAGATTATGATTTGGAAAATATTTCATCATAGCTGTAAACTACTGCTCAAATCATCAGACATGCTAGACATTATTTGACAGGTATGGCAGAATCGGTATTGCACAATACCAGTTCGTGAGTATGTTTAATGAAGAATGTGGCCGCAATAAACCAGTATTTGGAGAGACTGAAATCGGCACTTGAGCTAGGCAATTTTGCGATTTCATCACGAAAAAAAAATTACGACTTTTTGGCTAAGAGGCGCCTGGATGATGATGATGTATTCGAAATTTTGGGAGATTTAAACCATTCCCATTATCATTCTGGACCTCTGCGGGACAACGATAAATCATCAGCAGGTAGTATAATGGTCTTTTTTTATCCATTAGCGCCTGACACTGTATACATCAAGTTGAAAATTTGGACTGATCGAGAGTCTGGTGAAAACGGAGTTGCCATATCTTTTCATGAGGAGGGACAACATAATGACTGAAAAAAAAATGTGCCCCGGATGCGAGACCAAAAGAGATGTGACGTTAATTGAACACCAAGAGAACGTGAGCATTGAAGGCAAAAATGTTGAGTTTCTTGCTAAATCCTACAAATGTACAACTTGTCATGAATTGTTTGATACGAAAGAGACACTTGGCGAAAATTTGTCTGTTGCGCGAGAAATGTATGAACAACGATATCGGACACCTTCTACCAAGGAATTGGTTGAACTGAGAACTCAGTACGGTGCAAGTCAGAAAGCATTTGGTGTAATCTTAGGATTCGGCGAACTCACTATGAACAAATATGAAAATGACGAAAATGCAATACCCAGTCCGCCCAATCGACTACTTTTAAAATTGGCAAGTAATCCAGATGTCTTCAAAGAAATGTATCGGTTGAACAGCTATAAGATTGGTGCTCTGCAGCGTAAACGAATCGAAGCGTCGGAAAAATTTAACTCTTCAGAATTGCACTACACGAAAGAGGAGTCCGCTTCCATTTCAAACGTCATTGAACTTAGTGCCTACCAAGATAATCCTCTTTATGTTCAAAGGGAGTATGCACAGCAGGAATCCCTTGATGTTCCCCAGGTTGAAGCAACATGAATGACGACCATATAATTTACGAAAATTTTCTAAAAAGCTTTGAGCTCGTTGGCATAGATCCGTTTTTTTTAAGTTCACGAAAAATCCAAGCGGAAAAAGCAGACACAAAAATTGAAATCAATTGGCAACAGTCCCTTGCCGATGGTGACCCTGAACAACTTGAAGAACAAATCCTTCTATTTCGGTTCAAAGTCGAAGCTATAGCCGTTCAAGAAGATTCGCCTTTTTTTCAGCAGACATCTGAGTTTGCACTTAAATTTAAAGCCAATGATTTTGGATTGTATGAATCCGTAATGGCAAATCCTGTATTAAAAAAGTCATTTCTGCATAATCAACTGACGATGACAATCTGGCCGATTTTTAGGCAACAAACATTGGATGGGATGTCTAGAGTTGGTTTAAAAACAATAACTCTTCCTTGGTTGTTTAAAAAAATTTAATTGACCGCAATCTGGACGGATTATAGCTGTCACCTGCTAAGCATCGCCTACTCGTTTGGAGAGCAATGCGTAGCCCCCAAGCCTAGCCCTTCCAAAGAAGCGTTAAACGGGTTAAACTGGTTAAACTGGGACGTAGTTAACTTTGTTAACTTGTTGACAATTTTCTTAAAACCGATATCTTCACAGCATGCCGAGAACAGCGAGAATAGATGCGCCTGGATTGCTTCATCATGTGAGGGCGCGGGGAATAGAAGATAACGTATCATATCTTTCGCACATTTTTTGACAGAGAAAAGTCGGTGGTCTTCAATCTTGTTTAATCACTATAAAAAACAGGAAAGAAGGCCACCATGGATGAAAGTATCAGTGAATTGGGAAAAGTCATAAAAATT
>JBNKCR010000035.1:0-26162 GCA_050287845.1 Polyangia bacterium | reverse complement strand
TGAGCTGGGGTATTTTTCCTGTATCTTCACCACTTTTCCCTCAAATTGTCGCTTTACTGCACAAATACCGGGGTAATTCTTTTTGCACAGCTTTTAGAAACCGCTTAAACACAACGATTCAGAACACCTCGAATAGCTCAGGTTGAATGTGGTGTTGCACTATTCCACAACGGAGGGGCGGTTTCTTCGTTTTACCGCGTCGTCGATGTAGGCGGCAATCCACACCAGGGCAGCATTCCAGTTAATGGCCACCTCGTTGGTGGCGAATGCTTCAATGTGGTCCACGTAACATTTTGCCGGTGGGCAACCCGCGCGATAACTTCGGGAAACGGAGTCCTGCAGGTTGGTGTTGGGTCCGCCAGACAGAGCGCCAGGTGGAATGAACGGCAGGCGGTGGTCGTACATGGGGGCAAAAAAACGGTGATGGGGATGTTGCATGGCGCGGGTGCCATATCCGCTGACATACGAATAATCGTTGGGGTTTCTACCCAGAATGTAATCCATGGCCACAATGGCGCCGTCCAGATATTTGTCATATCCGGTGATGCGATGGGCGAGGGCCAGCACAATGGCATTGTTGACCACAAAGGAATTGGACCCCCACGGATAAGTTCTTTTTTCCAGGGGAAACCGGTATCCCTGTTTTTCTGTCAGTTCGAGAATCATCGCTGCAAAACCGATGAGTTGCGCCTGTGTCTCCCCAATCACGTTTCCGACATCCGCACGCTTTGCCATGGCCAGGGCCACAGTGCCCAGACCAGCGGTGTCGGCCCAGTTGAACGCCGATGTACTGCCGCCGGCCTTGTGAAACATCTGCTTTCGATACTCGGAACGATTCACAAAATTGAGATACATTTCCTTTCCGGTGCTGACCCAGAGCTCTGCTGCCGCCCAGTAAAAATCATCGTTGAATTCCGAATCCTGATATGGCACGAATCCCGTGCCCACGGCCTGTTCGTTGGGCCACATCCGCGCGGCGGAGAATGCCTTTTCGGCAGCTTCCAGACACCGGTCGGCAAAATCGGCATCGAACGGTCTGAACACCCGGGCGCAGAGCGCACCGGCTGCGGCGAGATTCAGCGATGCACCGGTGGACACATCCCGCAAATACCTGGGAGGATCGGAGTTGGTTCTGGGCGGTGGATGACCAAGGGCCGTAAACTGCGCGTTGCGCACCCGGTGATGGACCATCCCATCCATCTCCGCCTCGGGGTCATTCACCTGCATTTTCAGCATCCACGCCATTTCCCAACGGGCTTCGTCCAGGATGTCGGGCACATCGTTGCCGCTTTCAGGGATATTCAGGTTCGCGGGCTGTGTATCGGGGCTGGGGCTACCTGTCATATACAGCGTTTCGTAGATATGCATGAGCATCCACACGCTGAAGCCGCCATTCACCACATATTTGCCGTAGTCTCCCGCATCGTACCAGCCTCCGGATACATCTTTTCGATAGTTGCATTTCTGGCCGCGCTCACAGGTGACCGCCCGGTCGCTCAGATGCCCTGGCCCCCGCTCTGCTTTTTTGTTTTCAACATATGGCATCTCCAATCCGATACCACTGCGATTCATATAAAAGTAGCGCGCTGCGTCCCGTCGAAGGGGGGTGTAAATGTCGACCCGAATATTGAATGGCACGCTTTTTTCCTGTTGCACTTCCAGCACAAATCCGTTTCCGGAGTCTGTGAAATGGGAGAAATCAATCAGATGCACAGGGTCGCCAGAATCGGCATCCCGTCCCAACGGCAGGGTCTGTCCGCTGGCAACATTTTTGTTCGCATGGTCGCGCAGGGTCCATGTCAATGGCGCAGTGGCGTCACTTTCGTACACCGCGAATTTTTTCTGATGCGGGAAATAACCCACCTGATTCACGCGGACTTTGTGGGCAGCGACCTCTTCCAGAGAGGGAATGGGCGGGGTTTCCACCCCCCGTGGCGGCATGATGCAGCCGGAGGAGAATAATACGGAAAAGAGAACGAATACTGTGATGTTGTTGCATTTCATGAATGATTTCCCGCTCTCCTCCTGAAAAATTTCAGGCAGGATCCACAAGACATTGGTTCAATCCAACGTACAGGAAGATGGTGAATCATCCACTGAAAAGAAGCTCAAAAAATGGTTGGTTTAAAAAATCAGTGGCACCCGGGATTGTTGCAGCTGGCATTGACGGCATCGTCGTGAAGAGCCTGATTTACAATAGCAGTGCCATCCGCGTTGATGGCATCGCCATGGCAGCTCGGATTGTTGCACGAAAAGCGGGAGTGCGCGTTGTCGTCGTGCACATTGCCTCTTCCCGTACTGACAATGGGGGGTAACGGGTTGTGACAGCTGGTGCAATCCGGTGTACCGGTATCCACATCGGTGTCGGTGTCTGTGTCAGTGTCAGTGTCCGTATCTGTATCTGTATCCGTATCTGTATCTGTATCCGTATCTGTATCTGTGTCGGTATCGGTATCGGTGTCGGTATCCGTATCCGAGAATGTGTCCGGTTCTGTCGCACCATCGCAGCACCGCAGACCGTCGTCGCAGGTGCCATCCATCATGTTGCCGCCCCACGACACGCAATGGGTCAGGCACTCATACTGGCACGCATCATCTGCGTCGGTGTCGGTATCGGTATCCGAATCGGTGTCGGAGTCCGTATCCGTATCCGTATCGGAGTCTGAATCTGAATCTGAGTCTGAGTCTGAGTCTGAGTCTGAGTCTGAGTCTGAATCTGAGTCTGAGTCTGAGTCTGAGTCTGAATCTGAATCTGAATCGGAGTCTGAGTCTGAATCTGAGTCTGAGTCTGAGTCTGAGTCTGAGTCTGAATCTGAGTCTGAATCTGTGTCTGTGTCGGTATCCGAATCGATATCGGAACCATCCGCTGTGCTCCCTGTATCGCCGCAGCCTGAATTCATTACTGGCAATATCAGCAGCAATCCCAGTAGGAGGATGAATAGTTTGTTCATAGTCTTCTCCTTAAAACGAGGTGATTTCATTGTTCAGTGTCCTTACGAAGGCACGCAACTCTCTAGGACCTCTCAGTTCCCTGATGTGGAAAAAAAGTTAAAAAAATCTGCCTGTTTTCGACTTAAACACGCGTGGCGAAAAAAAAAAGTGGTTTTTGGGATATATGAGAGCAGGCTGCTCGGAATGACGTAGCAGCATAGCTGTAATGATTATTCAAAAAAAGAATGATCGGATCGGAAGCGAACAGACGCGCGGCTACATGTTTTCCCGAATATAGTTCACGGCATTTTTAAAAATCTGCAGGCCGTCTCCTTCTTCAGGCAGGTTTTCCCGGGTCCAACGGGGATGATTGGTGCGATGCAGAAATGCCTCCGGGTGTGGCATCAGGCCAAACAGACGGCCGGTGCTGTCACTCAGTGCGGCGATACCGTATCGCGTGCCATTGGGGTTGAGCGGATATTCTTCGGTAGCTGCGCCAGTTTGAGGATGAATATATACAAGAGGCCCCTGGTGCCGGGCAACAATGGTCGCCATGGTATCCTCAGGCGCAACAATCTGCCCTTCGCCATGGCGTACAGGCAATTCCATCATTTCAATGCCTCTGGTAAAAATACACGGTGACTCCGGGTCTGCCTTCAAGGTCACCCAGCGATCCTCGAACCGACCGGAGTTATTCCATGTGAGTGTGGCCTGTGGAACACCGACCTGGCCATCGAGTGCGGGCAGGAGTCCAAGTTTAATCATCAGCTGGAAGCCGTTGCAGATGCCCAGAATCAATCCCCCTTTTTCCACATGTTCCCGAAACTGATCCAACAGGGATTTGCCATTAATCTGAGTATGGCGAAGACGGATGGTGGACGCCCGTGCACTGCCCAGGTCGTCTCCATCCAGAAATCCACCGGGGCAACACACCAGCTGATATCCGTCAAGGGTGGCTTCTCCTGCAGCCAGATCCCACAGATACACAATATCCACATCATCCGCACCCGCCAATCTGCAGGCGTATGCGGTTTCTTTTTCACAATTGATTCCGTTCCCAGCCAGAACGATTGCACGTACTCTACTCATTTGGAAACCTCACTGAATCGAAGGGTTTGCTGCCAGGATTCTTTCAATGCCTTCACATCGGCGTCCACAATGGGGTCGCCGTTCAGACCGGTTATTTTCAGGCGCGTTTTCGCACTGACTTCCCCAATGCGTTTCACCGAATCCCCCATCATCACTTCAAATGCATCCTTTGCAGCGGGAGAGACAGTAACGAGAATACGGCCCGGGCTTTCGCTGAACAGCGCGATTTCGTTGCCATCCACTTCACCGGAGACATTGCGCAAATCAAGGGTCATTCCGAGATTGCCGGAAAACGCGGTTTCCGCCGCTGCAACCCCCAGCCCCCCATCGGACAGGTCGTGGCAGGATGCCACCAGTTTGCTTCGGATGGCGCGGTACAGCCATCGGTAAGTTTGAATGGTTTTTTCCGGGTCCCGGAGTTTGGGGACATTGCCGCCAGTTATACCCAGCATATCGAAATATTGAGATTTTCCAAGTTCGTTGAAGGTATCCCCTAGCAGGTACACCAGATCCCCGGCTTTCCTGGCGTCCATGGTTACCGCCAGAGATGCATCATTGAGTTCACCGACCGCGGTGACCAGCAAAGTCGGTGGAATTGAAATTCTGGTATCGCCGATGGAGTAATCGTTTTTCATACTGTCTTTACCGGAAACCAGTGGCATACGGTACGCAACGCATACGTCTTTCAGCGCTTTGGCGGAACGGACAAGCTGCGCCAGCTTGTATTCCCCGTCGGGGTTTCCGGGGGATTGCACCGGATCACACCAGCAGAAATTGTCCAGTGCGGCGACCTTGTCGGGGTTCGCACCCACACATACCAGATTTCTCATGGCTTCATCCACCGCGCAGGCACTCATGTGATAGGTGTCAATATCGGAATATCTGGGGCAGATTCCGTGGGAAACCGCCACGCCTTTCATGGACTCCAGAATGGGGCGAACCACAGCTGCGTCCGACGGACCGTCATGTTCTGCGCCGCAAAGGGGTTTCACCACTGAGCCCCCCTGAACCTCATGGTCATATTGTCGGACCCAGTACTCCTTGGAACAGATGTCCAGGCGCCCCAGCATTGAAACGAGATCTGCATTTAAATCATTGCGGGCGGGAATCGCCGTGTTCTCCTCTTTCGGCGTCTGCCAGATGGCTTTGAGATTCATCTGGGGCAATCCTTTGTGGAGAAATTCCATATCGAAGATGGCTACCGGATTGCCATTGTAAAACAGTTCGAGCCAGGGGCCTTCGGTATATTCCCCCAAATCTGTGGCTTCGACCCCCATTTCGGTTGCAAGGGCAATGAAACGGTCGAGTTTTTCGGGGGAAACCGCCGCAGTCATCCGTTCCTGCGCTTCGGAAATGTAAATTTCCCAGGGCTGCAGGCCCTGATATTTCAATGGTGCGTGCGCCAGTTCAATACGTGCGCCACCGGGGTCTTCCGCCATTTCTCCGATGGATGAAGAAAGTCCTCCTGCACCGTTGTCGGTCAGGCAGGTCATCAGGCCTTCGTCGCGGGCGCGGAGCAAAAAGTCGGTCATACGCTTCTGCGTAATGGGATCGCCAATCTGCACCGCTGTTGCGGGAGACCCTTCATGGAGCTCCTCAGAAGAGAAAGTGGCGCCGTGGATACCATCCTTGCCGATTCGACCGCCCACCATGATGACCCGGTCACCGGGAAAGGCTCGTTTTTCGTGGGACGGTTCGCCATTGATCTGAGAGGGCATGATGCCGCCGGTACCGCAGAAGACCAGCGGCTTACCCAGAAATCTTTCTTCAAAAACCAGAGAACCGTTCACCGTGGGAATCCCGCTCTTGTTTCCACCGTGCTCCACCCCTTCTCGAACTCCTTCCATCACGCGTCGCGGATGAAGGAGTCTGGGGGGCAGTTCTCCGTGGTGGAATGGATTCGCAAGGCAGAATACATCTGTATTGCAGAACAGACTGGAGCCCTTGCCGGTACCATGGGGATCCCTGTTCACACCAACAATTCCGGTCAGGGCGCCACCATACGGATCCAATGCCGATGGAGAGTTGTGGGTCTCGACTTTGAATACCACATTCCAGTCGTCGGTGAATTTCCAGACACCGGCGTTATCCTTGAACACAGAGAGACAGTAGTCTTCCGCTCCGAGCAGCGCACGGACCTCTTTTGTAGTGGCTTGAATATAAGATTTATACAGCGACGATATGGATTCTTTTTCCTCGCCGTTGACGTATTCGATATTTGCGCTGAATATTTTGTGTTTACAGTGCTCCGACCACGTTTGGGCGAACACTTCGATTTCCACATCAGTGGGCGCTTCCGGCAATCCTTTTTCGGTGCGCAACGCCTGAACTTCAGGCTTTCGATAGTATTCCTGAATCACTTTCATTTCTTCCAGCGACAGTGCGAGTGTCATTTCCCGGCTCAGTTGCACCAGCGCTTCATCGGAAATATTCAAATCAATGGTTTTTGCTTCGGGGTCTGCGAATTCGGTCACTTTCGGCACTTCAACAGCCATGCCGTTTTGCCAATCGAATTCATCTTCAGAGGCAATGCGATGACGCTGAATCAGCGTGTTGCACAGCAGTCCGGTGGCGATGCTTTCCACTTCGTCGCGCGCCAGAGCCCCTGATATGAGATATTGCCGTGACGTATAGATTCTGTCACCTTTTCCAAACGCTTCCGGGAGAATCATTCTAGCGGATTCCGTGGCGGTTCTGCCGATGTTGTCCGTGACACCGGGGCGATATGCCACTTCAACCAGCCAGTTGAAATCAGTTGCTTTCGGGCTATCGACGCCCCACTCCTGAATGATCGGGTCACACAATTCTTCCGCCATGGCGGTCAGGGAATCATTGTCGAGTTCCGCATCAATGGTATACACATCAATTACTTTAACGCCATCAACGTGAAGTCCCAGATAACTCTGGATTTCAGAAGCTGTCCGGTCGCCGTTGGCATCGTTGTAACCACTTTTGAGTTTTATTTCTATGCGATGGGGCATTCTTCCTCCTCAGCCGTACAGTTGCAGAACGCATTTCACATTGCGGGTATATGGAAAAGTGGTGTCTGTGACCAGCTTAAATTTGGTAAATTTATAAATTGAGTAAATTTACTTTCGACGCCTTTGTGGAGTGGGGGCGTTTCCGTCGAAAGTACATTCAGGAACGGTTAAAATGTCCGAAGTCAGCGCAATGTTGCGGGCGAACGGATATTGGCCTTTTCACTGAAATGGCATTTGCAGGCAATACGGTCTTACTGGCTCGGGGTTGCTATTCAGCAGACTCCATTTTGGCCAGTTCGGCGTCAATGGCGGCCACTGCTTCTTTCAGTTCAGGCATAAAATCCGTTGCCAGAGAGACGCCTTTGCGAGTGGGTTTCCATTCACCCTGGTCATCCATGTAGTAAATGCGAATATCGATGTATGCTTTGCCTTTGAACTCTTTCACTCCGGCGCGAACTTCTTCAGTTGGGTTGCGTTTGAAGCTATACAGCACTTTATCTTCAGACATACGTCCTCCCATTGGTGAATAATTTTGGACATGGTATCACAATGTTTATATAAATTCAAAATGAATTTATATATTCGTTTTTAATAAATACAATAATTTCATCCCAATAGCGGGCAAACTGCTATATTGGCAGCAGATATTACAGTATCTGCCGAAATTGGAGGACGTGGATATGCGGGAGAAAACGTCATTTGCCAGGGTGGCGCTTTTTGTGTCGGCCCATGGATTGGCCGAGATGAAAAGGGAGTTGCACCCGTTTCTGGCACCTTCTGAAAAAAAGCCGGATTTCAAGGGAGGGGTGCTTCTGGAATTGCCCGAAGATCGCAAACTGGTGTGTCATCTGCTTACGGATTCAGCTGAAGAGATAGCGATTGCCAAGTCCAGACCCATGGGGGCCATTCTGATAGATCATCGGTGTGAAGATCTGTCTGTTGGCATTGAAGCGTCGCTGGCGGGTCGCATCCTTCCGGATTTGCTGACTGGCGACGGACACCGGAAAACGCCATCGCGGTCGTCGATTCTGATTCTTTTGCCCCGCAACCAGCATACACCATATCATTCCTACGCTCTCGGCGTTCTGCAGATCGGGGGCATCCTCGTGGCGCCGAAAAGTATCCAGGATGTGCTTCAGACGGCCTATCGGGTTTCAAGACCTTCTGCACCCGGGAAAGTCGCCCTGTGCCTTGCCGGTGGCGGAATAGAGGGGATGTTCTGGGAGATTGGTGTGCTGCGCGCATTGGATTCCAGACTGAAAGGCAAACTTCCGGATGTGGATATTATCAGCGGCATCTCCGCCGGGGCTGTAATTGGTGCGTTTCTTGCGAACGGCGTCAGACCATATGAGATTGCCAACGCACTCTATGGCCGGCCCAGTCGGGTAGAGCCCATTACCCGCGGGATGCTGTTCGATCCGAATGTGAGCGAACTCAGTAAACGCATTCTCAGTTCCATCGGAGATTTCTGGAAGGGACGCTGGATTACGAGACCGTTTGACAGCGCCATGCGGGTCACGCCAACAGCCATGTTCTCGGGAGAAAAATTGCGGGAGTATCTGGAAAATTCGTTTACCCGAGCCGGAATGAAAAACGATTTTCTGGCCCTGGAGAAGAAGTTGTTTATCGGTGCGACTGATCAGGATGAGGGAAGTCATGTATCCTTTGGAACGCCCGGACTGGATCACGTGCCCATTTCGAGCGCCGTTCGGGCATCGTGCGCCATGACGCCGTACTATAATCCGGAGAAGATTGGGGATCGATATTATGTGGATGGCATCTTTACCCGTACCATCGATATTGATATTGCCGTTGCGCATGGGGCGACGCTGATAATTTGTGTGGATCCCCTCAGGCCGGTGCAGTCCATGGAAGCAGGATACGTCAGCGGGCGTGGCGGGCTGTTCAACACGGTACAATCCGTGAAATCCATGATACGCACCCGGTTTGCCGAAATGGTGACCAAAGCGGAGGAAGCCAATCCTAATATATCGGTATACGTATTCTCCCCGACAGCCAAGGACATGGAACATATGTCAGGTACGATGATGCGGTTTTTTTACAAAACGGATACAGAGAACATGGCATTTGATTCGGCGATGGAGCAAATGGAAAATGACCACGAATGGCTTGCTGAAGTATTTCGACGCCATAATCTTGTCTGGGGCGAATGAACCGGCAATGGGGCTGGCGGGACAGCCGCCCAGTGTCTACCATCTGAAAATGGATGTCATACGTGCAGTCTGAAGCGAATTAGCCGGCGGCTTTCAGATTGTTCTGCACAATATTGATTGCCCGATCTTTAACGGATTCCACATCTGTGGCGGAAATGGCGTCCAGTGCCCCGGATTTTCGGGGATCTTCCGCCAGAAAGGGATCGCTGCCATACGCCAGTATCGGCAGATCTGCTTCGTTCTTGGTTATGTTCTGCACGACTTTGATCATATCCGGATTGGATTTGCAGTTGACCAGCACGAGAGATGGTCTGTCCTTTCCGATTTGGAGCAGGGCATCAAAATGGTCAGTGAATGCCTTCACTTCCATTTTATCCGAAAGGGCTCTGGCGATGGAACTGCCCGTTTCCGCTGAAGCGTCGATTACCACAGCCTTGTGTCTGGCGGGGGCGAAGCCTTCCGGGATCGGGTAGCCGAATTTCACAAGAAAATCGAGAATATCCTGGCGCCGGAAGCGCAGATGTCTACCCGGCGTTCTGAAAAACTTGATTTCGCCGCGGTTCACCCAATTGTGAATAGTTTTTAAGTCAGTAGAACAGATTTTGGCCACTTGAGGGGCAGTAAATAAGTCGTTGGTACTCATGGCTCACTCCGAATATCAAATGTGTAGCAGGTGCTCTGGTTTAGTAACTCTATCAGTGCGATCAAATTTTTTCGAGCCAGATAGAATCTGAGTGTTCTTTATATCTCAATTTCCATGAAGTCAAGCTTTTACAGAGAGATGGGAATATACCAGGGACGGGAATCGAACCCGTACAAGCAATAGCTCGAGGGATTTTAAGTCCCTTGCGTCTACCAATTCCGCCACCCTGGCAAAATATTTCTGTTTTCAACGAACCTGGCGCCACGATGGACACACAGGGGCCTTTTTTAACTGAATTTACGCAGATTACAATTAAAAAATGGCGCGTGTACAGGAGGTGGGCGTATTTTTGATTATTTTTTGGAATTCGGCACACCAGGTGGTTTTCCGGTAAAATGAGCGTTGAGTCTCAGGCTGTATTGCTGGAGAATCTGAAGGATAGCCACCATCTGCTTCTCGGTCACCGGAACAATAAAATGAAGCGTGTCGTCCTTGATTTCATAACTGAAATTATCCACCATGCTCCCCAGTCCGAGGAATTTCAGATATGCAGCTCTGGCCAGCAACCCTTTGATTTCCGTGCTTACTTCAGACATGACTTGCGGGTTTGCAAACTTGACTTCACCCTGAATTTGAATGGGATCGGAAAAATATCCTTTCAGAATGGCATATTGAAAATGTTTGGCGAGGTCGGGTTTGTAGTACATACCGGCGGCACCGGGGTCGCGGGTGGCGAGAACCATGACTGGCCAGCGCTCTCCTGCCTTTTCAGGTCCGATTTTGCTGCGCACCAGCTTATCGAAATGGGTGCCGGAATCGCCGTCAAACGGCGCCCGTGGCATCATACAGGTCACATTGGCGGGCCATTTGGGGTTGAGATGACCTTTTCGGGCATTGCTGGCCACGAGCACTCTGCCGGAACCCACCATATCCCACCGGTAACTGTCGCGATGTATTCCCGATGTTCCCTGAGCGGTCTGGCGGAGTGTAAAACCGGTTTTGCCCTTCATGTTCTTCTCAAGTCGCTGTTTCAGGACATCCTCGCCAACATTGTAGGTGGCCACGACCTGATAGGTATCGAAGCTGGAAAAATCGTCCGCGCTGATAAGTACCCCCTCCAGTTCGGTCATCGGATCGATCTCCGTGGCGGCAACCATTTCATTATATAGGTAAAACGATCCGAGAATGTTGGCGAGGCCCTGTTCGTATCGTGTTCCGGCGAAAGCTTTCATGCTCAGCCATGCCATCCAGGTGGGGTTGTCTTTGGCAAAGGCGAACACGTCATGGAGGCAGATACCATCTTCGCCAGTGCTGGCGCCGGCGCTTCCGGGAAACCGATTGCGTTCCGTTGATGTGTCTGAATCGATATCCGAATCATTGGTTGTACCAGCCGTATGCGTATCAGTGTCATCAGCAGCACGGCTGTCAGTGGTGGTGGCGGAATCAATGGGCGGGACAGCAGTGGCTGTGTCTGTGTCAACATCGGCAGTGGCACTGTCGCTGTAGGTATCGGGGCTGGAATCGTCTGAGGTGTCTCTGTCCGAGCCGGAATCGGCGTCGGTGCCTGAGTCGGTTGCTGAATCAATGGTCGGGAGTGTATCTGTGGCAGAGTCGGTGATATGGCCAATGGAAGAATCGGTATCTGGTTTCGGTGCATCAGATTCTGCGATAATATCTGTGTCGCCAACAAGCACGCCCTGTTCGTCCGGAGTTTCAGGTTCATCCGGTGTGGGCACATCTTCTTTTTCTGAAGTTTCGTCGGGAGGCGTAGCCGTCCTGGGACCCTCGGCTTCCGGCGCTGCCGGTTGCTCCGCGTCACCGCCTACCAGCTCGAATTCAACGGCGACGTCCTTCACTTCGTCGTAGTCCGGTGTGTACGAAATGTAAATCGCCAGATGCAGACAGAGAGAGATGAGCAGCGCTGTGGTGTTTCTCCAATTGTCGGCCAGAATTCGGCGCAGCTTCCCAGTTCGGATATGCGTGTCAACCATCGTCGTTCGGTCTATCCCGTTTATGCCATCACCTCAAGCGTTTTCTGGCGTGAAGGAATCAGGAGGAATCCCCTGGGCAAGAGCGCAATACAGGATGCAGACAGAGAAAGACGCATCGGACAATGGGGGAAAGAGAGACCATCGATTACGGGGGCGTCTGGCGCAAAAGGGCGGGGAGTTCAGTAAATAAGAGACAGGAGGGAGGTGGCACTGCGGCCGGGAGTGACGATACTGCACCCGGAGTCACCGGTTGGGGAATCAGTGGCCTGGGAACCGGCCTCCTGGGCGATTTCGTCGGTGCCGTCCCGGTCGTCTCCGCCGTTGGAAGAAACCGAATCTTCATCGAATTCGAAACCATTCTCTTCATAATACTTCTCAACACATATCTCGAAAGAATCGCAATCGGATGCACTCAGTTCTGCGGCGCATGATTCCATTATGCCCTGAACCATCTCGATTTCCTCGCTTTCGTCCTCTTCCTCCATGGCTTCGCAGCATTCGGCGATAAACCAGGGATTGGCGGTGTCGGAGAGTCCCCGGGCAGAGAAAAGACCTGAAATCCGGGGAACATCATCTTCGCTGCCACTGCTGTCCGGATTGGAATCTACCGGTTCTTCCGACGCGCCATCCTCGTCTCCGTCCCCCGAGTCCTCGTCTCCGTCCCCCGAGTCGTCCCCCGAGTCGTCCGCCGAGTCGCTGTTGTCAGATGGGTTTTCCACGGCCACACTATCCCATTCGCCTTCGCAGTTCGCGTCCACTTCAGCGACAAACGTAGACCAGTCCGTGCAAATCTGAAGGGCCTCCGGACTGCAGATTTCCTCGGGATCGGGCGTTTCAGTGCCGCAATTGTCCGCGAGGTCGGTGACGCATTTCTCGTACATCGCTTCCAGCTCCATATCGGTGAGGTCGTTGATGTCGGGGGAAGTGCAGTTGGGAGTATCACCATCTGAACCGCAGTCCATCCCATTTTCCCAGCCCATTCCGGTACCGCTCATGCAGTTGATTTCGCCGCCGGACACGCGCACATTGCCCGAGCCGGCAACGGTGCTGCAGCTGACGCCACCGGGCTTGCAATAGCCGTCGTGACAGGTTTCTCCCCATTCACAATTCTCGCCGGCGGCGCAGGATTCCAGGTTTTCCGGTGGCGGGGCACATTCCTGGTTGATACAGATTTCTTCCCCGTCACATGCGGTACTCAGATGACAGCTTTCTGCTGCGACCTGTGTGGTGAAGGCGGCCAGGGCGGCAAAAAGTACAAATGGGATTATTTTCATTGGGATCTCCTTTTACAACGTCTGCTTTTACAACGTCTGCAGACGCGTTGGTTATAAGATTATCACACATCACGCCAATGGTATGGGAAGCCGACAATGTTTTTTTAAGGTCGCCATCATATAATGCGGTAAATTGACGGAACAGGACAAATTGACAAATGCCGGCAGGTGCGGTTACCATTCGGCGAATGGTGGGGGACCCGTGCCGGCGGTTTTCCGGATACGGGGGATGTCGCATCTGTGCTGCCCGGGTGATATATGACTGGTTGCGAAATAGTGCAGCCGGGTGCAAAATTTGCGAAGCGAAACTGGTATTGTGCTTCAAGTGTTTGTATTTATTTTGTTTTTTGTGAATCCTGATTTAATCGATAATTGATACAATATACAGAGTAGTGTAGTGGATGGTAGGCCATCTCCCCAATGCGACGTCCTTGCGATTCATGGGCCGGTCCCAATTTTTCGGGAAAAGATAGCACCTGCTCTCCCCGAATTGACTTCGAACGCTCTTTTCAAAAGAACCTGAATCCTTTACAAAGGGGTAAACCATTGCCATTACGGCGAGATACAAGTTTGAGGAAGCTATGGATAAAAAGCGATACGCACTTTTAAGTGTTTCAAACAAAAAAGGAATTGAGACCCTGGCCCGGGGTCTGGTGGATTTGGGGTACAGTATTCTTTCCACCGGGGGAACTGCGGATGCCATCGATACCGCCGGATTGCCGGTGACCCGCATGGAAGAATATATTGGCGAGCAAACGATTATGGAAGGGCGGATTCAAACCCTGCATCCGAAGATTCACGTGGGGATTCTCGCCAAGGACAAGGACGGTCATTTTGCGGAACTTGAACGGATGCAGGCGCAACCTATCGACCTTGTGGTGGTGAATCTCTATCCATATGAGTACGTGGCCAGAGATCGTTCTCTGTCATTGGATGATGCTATTGAGATGCTGGATTTGGGGGGGGCGGCCCTGCTTCGGTCAGCGGCGCGGAATTTCCAGCGGGTGACGGCGGTTTGCGATCCCGATGACTATGAAACCATTCTCTGGCAGATTGCCAAGTACGACCGGGTGTCAGAACCGCTGAGATTCGAATTGGCGGTGAAAGCGTTTGCCCATACGGCCAAGTACGATGCCGCGGTGGTATCGAGTCTGTCAGAGTTTGATATAGAAACGGGCCAGATTCCCAGACAGTGACCGTCGGGTGGCCGGCCGAAGTCACAGGACGGTGAAGCTCGCGGTTGTTTTTTCAGATGTTGAACATTTTCAAGTAATCAGGAGGAGAAGATGAAGGTTTTAGTGGTTGGTGGCGGAGGCCGCGAACATGCGCTCTGCTGGAAACTGTCCCAGAGCCCGAATGTGGAAGAAGTGATTTGCGCTCCGGGAAACGGCGGGATTGCCGGACATGCGCGTTGTGTGTCCGTTGGCGCTGAAGATGTCGAAGGTCAGGTGGCCCTGGCCAGAGCGGAGCAGGTGGGGCTCGTTGTGGTGGGTCCGGAGGTTCCGTTGGTGCTCGGGTTGGCAGACAGACTTGCCGAAGAAGGCATCCCTGTATTCGGTCCCAGCGGTAAGGCCGCGATGCTGGAGGGGAGCAAGCGGTTTTCCAAGGAATTCATGGATCGCCACGCCATTCCCACTGCGCGATTCACAAGCCACAATGATCTTGCGGATGCCCTCGCCGAGGTGGACCGTCGCAACGGTCCCTGCGTCGTGAAGGCCGACGGGCTGGCCGCCGGAAAAGGGGTACTGCTCTGCCAGACAACTGCCGAAGCCAGAGAGGCGGTTACCAGTATTCTCGGCGACAAGGCATTTGGCGACGCCGGTGGCGAGCTGGTGATTGAAGATTTTCTCAAAGGGGATGAAGCGTCCATTCTGGCTATCTGCGACGGCAGGAATTTTGTGACGCTCATGGCCGCTCAGGATCATAAGGCGGCATACGAAGGCGATACCGGGCCCAATACCGGGGGCATGGGGGCGTATTGTCCTGCGCCCCTGGTGACAGATGCACTGCGGGAAAAAATTATCGATGAAGTCATTCGGCCAACGGTCGAGGGGATGGCCAAAGACGGGGTGCCCTTCAGGGGTGTGCTGTATGCCGGTCTGATGATTGACGGTGAGCGCCTGAATGTTCTGGAATTCAATGTCCGTTTCGGTGACCCTGAATGCCAGCCATTGCTCACCATGCTCAGGAGCGATTTGCTGGAGGTGCTGCTCAGAGCGGCGCGGGGAGAACTCGGCGATACTGAACTGGAATGGTACCCCGGTTCTGCCATCTGCGTGGTGCAGGCGGCGGGCGGGTATCCCGGCAGCTATGAAAAAGGGGATGCCATCAGTGGACTGGAAGACGCCGACAAGGTGGCGGATGTGATGGTTTTTCATGCCGGCACCCGCAAAGATGGCAATGAAATTGTGACGAACGGTGGTCGGGTCCTTGGCGTCACCGGGCGCGGCGCTACTCTTGCCGAGGCCAGAGATAAAACATACGCCGCCTGCGATTTGATTTCGTGGAAGGGTATGAGGCTCAGGCGGGACATTGGCCATCGTGCATTGAAATAACAGGATTGATGAGAGGTGAACCAATGAAAAGTGCATTGATTGTAATGGGAAGTGAAAACGATTTTGATAAGGTGGAACCGGCGGTAAAAGTGCTCCGTCAGCTGGGGGTGCCCTTTGAAGTGAAAGTGGCATCCGCTCATCGGTCACCGTTGCGGGCGGCAGAAATCGCCAAATCAGCGCGCGCTAACGGTCATGCGGTGATTATTGCCGCAGCAGGCGCTGCCAATCATCTGGGCGGCGCCATGGCTGCAAACACCACATTGCCCGTGATTGGCCTGCCCATTGAGGTGGGCGGGCTCGGCGGTCTGGACGCGCTCCTTTCAACGGTGCAGATGCCCGGTGGCGTCCCCATGGCGGGGGTGGGCGTCAACTGTGGGAAAAATGCAGGGCTGATAGCGGCTTCCATTATCAGTGTGACGGATGAAGCGCTGGCGGCAAAGCTCGATGCAGAGCGGATATCGATGGCGGAAGGCGTTGTGGCATCCGATGCACGGGTGCAGGCGAAACTGGTATGACCATCAGAAATCAGGACCCATTTCGATGACTGCAATTCATTGCTCCCCCAGAGAGGATTGGCTGAAAAAGGCATCTGCCGTGATTGGGGAGGGCGGTGTGGTCGCTCTTGCGTTTGAGCAGTTGTTTGGTCTTGCGGCCGACGCACTCAATGAAGAAGCGGTGGCCTGCAGCGCGGCCATTAAGGACCGGCCTACCCATGAGATGGGCGCCAAACCGATTTCGGTCATTCTGCCATCTTTCGAGCATCTGACGCGGGTATCGACCGGGGTGACTGCCCGCGTCCGAAAACTGGCGGAGCGATATTGGCCTGGACCGTTGACGCTACTCGTTCCCGCAAAGGAAGGGTTGCCCTGGCCGCTGATTGGTCCGGGCGGATTGATTGGGGTGCGGGTTCCGGGACCTTCGCCGGCTCTGGAACTGGCCAGACATACGCAGCTGGTGCTGACTGCCACCAGCGCCAATCGCAAAGGCGAAACGGAGCCGCTGGTGTCGGGTGAGTTGCTGAGGTTGACCGGGGTGGATATGGTGATTGAAGGGGAGGTTTCCGGACCACCGGGGTCCACCATTGTCATTGCTGCCGGCAGTGAGCTGCAGGTACTCAGGCAGGGAATACTGGTGTTGTCAGATGGAGATATTTGAATGAGTTTTGAGAAACTGGCGATTTTCGGTATTCTGATTTTTGGATTCATGGCGCTCACCCAGGCGCTGCGAATGGTGCATGAGGCGAAGAAGTTGTCTCGCAAGAGGGGACGGAAGAGGCCGCGCCGGCAGGTGTCAGCGGAACCGGTGGCCATGCAGATTGCCGAGTCACTGGTGCAGGAAGCTGCGCAAAAGTATCCGGAGCTGAGTGACGAAGCGGTTCGCTCCGGGGAGATTCCCAGAAAGTTGGAGCGGGAACTTCGGATTGCCAGAGACCATTATCTGGAACGGGTCAGCCCCCGATTCAAGGGGTTGTACTACACCGCTATTGATAAAGTGATTCTGAAAAAACAGTGAAAGAACAATAAGGAAGGCAAATATGATTAAAAATTACACATTTTACCTGGTGCTATTGATGACCGGCTTCGCTCTGCTGGTGTCGGGTTGTGCCGATGATTCGGATGACGGAGCGAATACCGCCGATACCATGAGCGACACGCAGACTTCCCTCGACAGTGCCACATTGGTGGATACCGCAACGGCAAATGATACTGCGACCGCCCCGGACACGGAGACTGTGGGAGATACCGGTACTGGAACGGTATCGGTGGGCGATGGCAACATCGGGTCTCCCTGCAGTTGCAGTGGCACCGCCTGTGAGATGGCCGGTGTACCCATTCCCAACGGGGGAGATGCGATTGTGGGGTGTGATGGCGTGCCAACCGATCATGCCGGGGCCCGGGTGTGCCTGCGATCGTACTCGGGGCAGACCGTTACCCAGACGTATTTTGCCAACGGTTACTGCGCGTTGCAATCCATTGGAAATTGCGTGGGCGCGGACATTGTCTGCAGTTCGGCCTCTTTCGGCGATTACGCCACCATGACCTCCTGTCCGGCGGGTACGGTGATGATTGAGATGAACGTGGAGACGTCGATGGCAGGCGGGCTCATGTCCGCAACCATGGATAGTCGGGCGTGCGTGAAATCCTGCACGACCGATGCGGAATGTCGGTTGGGGGAAACGGACGCCACCTTCGGGGGAGAAGCTTCGCAGTATGGATGCATTGACAGGGATGGCGTCAAATTCTGTTTTGATCCGCGCAATCTGTCTGAGACCTACAGCGCAACGCTGTTTTAATTTTCGTTACCGCCTTTGATGAAAGTGCTGCATACATCGGACTGGCATCTGGGTCGTACCCTCTATGGTCGCAAAAGATACGATGAGTTTGATGCGTATCTGACCTGGTTGCTGGAGACCATCCGAAAGGAGCAGGTGGATGTGCTGATTGTCGCCGGTGACATTTTTGATACAACCACCCCCACCAACCGGGCTCAGGAACAGTATTACCGGTTTCTGGGAAATGTCCGCAGTGCCGGATGTCGGCATATTGTGGTGGTGGCCGGCAATCACGATTCCCCCACCTTTCTGGATGCGCCGGCAATGTTGCTGCGGTCCATGGGGGTTCACGTGATAGGCGCGACGCCAGAGAATATCGAAGATGAAGTGATAGTGATTTGCGACGACAAAGGTACGACGCAACTGGTGGTGTGTGCGGTGCCATATCTGCGGGAGCGGGATCTGCGGCGGGTGGAACCCGGCGAAACCGAGCAAGACCGTCAGCGAAAGGTGACGGAGGGTATTGCCGAACATTACCAGCGGGTTCTGACCGCGGCCCGGGCTCGTCTGAATTCTGGCGCCCGGGTGCCGATTGTGGCCACCGGTCATCTTTTCGCCAGCGGGGCGGTGACGGTGGAGGGCGATGGCGTTCGGGAATTGTATGTGGGAACATTGGCGCATTTCTGTGGCACGTCTTTTCCCGACGGGTTTGATTATGTGGCCCTGGGCCATCTGCATGTGCCGCAACTGGTGGGGAAGAATCCCCGAATCCGCTATAGTGGATCTCCGCTGCCCATGGGGGTTAACGAAGCATCTCAGCAAAAAGAAGTGGTGTTGCTGGAATGGCATGATGATCATTTCGATATTGGGACTCTGCTGATTCCCCGGTTTCAGCAGCTGGCGCTGGTCAGTGGGGATTGGGATGCCATTGAAGCCGGCCTCGCGGCGCTGATTGCGAAAAATGAATCGGTCTGGGTGGAAGTGGATTATACCGGAGATGCGCTGATGCCGGATTTGAAGGAGCAGACCTTCGAGAAATTGAATGACACCGTCGTGGAGGTGCTGCGCATCCGCAACCAGCGGGTGTTCAACCAGGTATTGCAGCGCATTGATACGCATCCTGACCTCAATGAACTGGGCGCGGAGGAGGTGTTTCGAAGGCGTCTGGCACTGGAAAATACAGCGGACGAAGTGACCGCTGAACTGGAAGCCTGTTATCGGGAAATTCTGGCGCAGGTGCTGGAGTCCGATGTCAACGCGGAGTAAGCCCGGATGCAGATTCACACATTGACATTCTGTAATCTCAATTCCCTTCAGGGGCGGTGGACGGTGGATTTTACGGCGCCTGCTTTTCGGGCATCGGGAATTTTCGCCATCACTGGTCCGACTGGCGCGGGGAAGTCCACAATCCTGGATGCCATCTGTCTTGCGCTTTACGGACAAACCCCGAGGCTGAACAGAATCACGCGAAACGACAATGAAATTATGTCGCGTCAGACCGGGGAGTGCAGTGCCGAAGTGACGTTCTCGTGCAGTGAGGGGACATTCACCAGTAAATGGCATCAGCACCGGGCGCGCAAAAAAACCGATGGTCAGCTGGCCAATGCAAAGCATGAACTCAGCGATTCAAGTGGTCGGTTGATTGCAGAGAAGCTGAGCGAGGTGCCGGGCGTGGTTGAAAAACTGACAGGACTTTCCTTTCAGCGGTTCACCCGATCGGTTCTTTTGGCGCAGGGTCAGTTCAACGCCTTTTTAGGCGCCGATGCCAATGAGCGCGCCCCGATACTGGAACAGATTACCGGCACTGAAATTTACAGTGATATTTCTGTGGCCGTTCATGAACGGCACCGTTCAGAAGAGGATAAACTCACGGCGTTGCAACAGCACGATGCGTCTGTACAGCTGTTGAGTGATGACAGTCGCGCCCACAAAGAAGCGGAGCTGGCCGGCATTCAGCAGACGCTGCACACGCTGACGGAAAAGCAGAAAACGTTGAATGAGGCCATTTCGTGGTGGGTAAAGGTGGCTGCCATGGAAGAGAATATTCGGACACTGACCCGTCATATGGAGGATGTCTCGCGACAACAGGAGGTCTTTCAACCGCAAAGACAGCGGCTTCATCTGGCGAAACGGGCCGAGACGCTGGGCGCCGCGCACACGGCTCTTTCATTGAAGCGGGCGGATGTGCAGGCACTGCGGGCGTCGCTTCAGTCCATCGATAGCCAGTTGCCCGACGCATCCGGCAGCGTGTCGCGTTTTAACGCCGCTTATCAGCTGGCAAAGGAGCGGCTGACGGAGGCGCGGGAAGCGCAGGAGCGCGACAGGGGATTGCGAAGGCAGGTGCGCGAAGTGGATATTCAGCTGCAGGAAATTGAAAAGAAAAGCGGCGAGACCGGACTGTCTATCAAAAAGCAGCGCCGTCAAATCGAAGCATTGACGGAAACACTCAACAACACCGGGAAACAGATTCGCAAGCTGCAGGATGCCGCAGAAAGAAGCGGCGAATATCTGAAAAACCATGCGTGGGATGAGCATCTGGAATTGGCCATGGAACCCATTGAAACCCGAATTGCGGATGTGGCTTCCCTGGACGGAAAGCTGGAGACGTTGCGTATGGAGTTGAAGCAAACGGCCTCTCGGCTGCAGGATGCGGTAGCGCAGGGGGCGCGCTTCGAAAAGGAACGGGTTGCCCTGACCGATAAACAGACGGCGCTGCAGCGGGATGAACAGAACCAGCTTGAGCAGGTTGGTGACTTGCTCAATGGCATGACGTTGAAGGGGTATCGGGCACAGCTGGATGCACTGCTGGAAAAGCGATTATTGACCCGTCAGATTGTCAGTCTGGAAAGTGAACGGGAACGGCTGCGGGTTGGCGCTCCCTGTCCCCTGTGTGGCGCTCTGGCGCATCCGTATGTGACGGGCCAGGTGCCAAAACTGGATGCGGTGGAAAGGGAGGTTGCGGCGTTACAGCAGCGGATGGATGCCATTGAAGAAGCGGAAGGGGGGCTGGCCAATATCCGGAAGGCGCTGGGGGATTCGGAAAAGGCATTGCAATTGGCGGTCTTTCAGCAGGAAAAGGCCGGGCAGCAGGCTGCAACGCATAAAGATAGTATGACGCGCCTGGAACAGGAACAGGCGTCCGTTCGGCGCGATCGGGAACGTCTGAGGCAGCAGTTGCAGGAGAGGCTGGCAGCGTATGGGGTATCTGAGATTGATTTGGGACGGGATTCTGAAACCGTTCGCCGGCTGAAAGCGCGCGCAGCAAAGTGGAAGCAGGCTACCCTGGAGGTGGCGCAATGTTCGATAGAGGTTCAGGAACTGCAGCTGGCTCAGAAAGAAACGGACGGGGCGATGGCAGCGGCCCGGAATTCCCTGGACGAAAATGAGAAGCGACTGGCCGGGTGGTCGGACGAAAAAGCCGAATTGTGGCGGCAGCGCCTTGAGATGTATGGGGAAAAATCCATTGCGGCGGAGGAAGCCCGGTGGAACGATGTGGTGACCGATGCCGAAGCCGCCGTGCAAACCGAACAGAATCAGCTTCAGCATGCGAAGACAGAGGAAACCCGGCTGCTCACCAGACGGGAGGGGGTCATGCACGCTCTCGATGAGGGACTTGGCGAATGCGCAACCCGGGAGGCGGCGTTTCAGAAAAAGTGCGAAGATTCGGGATTCAGGGATGAGGCGGGGTTTCTGGCGGCGCAGATAGAACAGGGTGAATTGGCCAGGCTGACCGAAGAAGCGCTGCAGCTGGATGATCGGGAGAAATCGGTGAAAACGTTGTTGGCCGATCAGACGCGGCAATGGGAAGACTTGAAACGGCATCCCCTGAGTGAAGCGGATGAAGCAGCGCTGCGGGCGCAGTTGACGGAAGTGAACACCCGGGCGGCCACATTGAGCGAGACCCTCGGGGCGCTTCGTCAGACGCTGACCGATGATGGGTTGCGACGAAAAGAAAAGGGCGCGCTGATGGCGAAATTGGCAGCGCAACAGGAAACATGCGCCAGATGGGCCCGTCTGCATGAACTGATTGGCTCGGCGGATGGAAAGAAATATCGCAACTTTGCCCAGGGGTTGACATTTGAACGGCTGATTTCCCAGACAAACAATCAGCTGGTGCGAATGACCGATCGCTATTTGCTTCTGCCTGATGCAACCACCCCGCTGGCGTTCAGTGTGGTGGATAATCATCAGGCGGGTGAAGTGCGAAGCACCCGAAATCTCTCTGGGGGAGAGACGTTTATTGTCAGTCTGGCGCTCGCTCTGGGGCTGGCGCAGATGGCCGGAAAGACGGTTCGTATCGATTCGCTTTTTCTCGACGAGGGATTCGGCACCCTTGATGACCAGGCGCTGGAGACGGCGCTGGACGCGCTGGGCACGCTGCATCATGAAGGAAAACTGATTGGTATCATTTCTCACGTGCCCGCCCTCAAGGAACGCATCGCCTGTCAGATTCAGGTCATTCCAAAGTCCGGGGGCATCAGCACCCTGCTGGGTCCCGGATGCAGTGGAGGCAATCTGAATGGGCAAAAAAAATAAAAATGTGAAAATTGAAAGTTACGGCATTTATCGCGGCTGGAAAGCGGATGCGAAAGAACTTCCGAAGATTCTGCATTTCTGCGAGGAAGTCCCCGCGCGGCTGGATATTGAATTTGGAATGATTGTGAATATCCGGCAGGCCAAAGGCAAATCCATCGAGTGGTGCATCGATCATCCGCAGATTCCCGGAGATGATGGGAACGTAATGGCGCCGTTCAAAGGCACCATGCGCATCAAAAGCGCCGACTGGCACTTTTTTCTGGGCGATACCATCTGGGCGCCGGCGGAAAATAAAATGGGTCCCTGGTACATGTGGGTAAAACTGGACGGCGAAAAAGTGGCTGAAAAAACATTCAACGTCGTTCCCGAAAACTGGTCCCACCCGGTGCTGTAACCCACCGGATCATTTTTCAACTCTACGAAAAGCCGGCAAAAGATTGTTCTATGTCCAGTGCGGTTATGCGCCGTACTTGATGTACAGGAAAAAAATAACGATGAGTATCAGGATAATAATTGTGGTGACAACGGTGCCGCCCCGCGTTCCCCGGTTCAGTACTTTTCGAATGCGTTTTTTTTCCTCAGGCGACAGGGTTTCAGAAAGCAGAAGTCCCCGGGAGAGATGTTGCACGGATGTGTCATCCCCCAGTCGATGGAGCTTTTCAATAAACTCAATCTCGGCATTGATGTCTTTTTTTTGGGTACCAGCCATTGAGCGCATCATATTTTGATAATCCCGTTTGGTCAATAAGCCGAATCGCTGTGGAAGGCACACCGGAGCAGCAGCGGGATGCTGAGGCCATTCAATTCAGCAGGATTCGGCGGGAAAATGAGTTCAGTATCGATGAATTGCAAATCTCATGTGCGATATGCATCTGTGGGGTTCCGTAAAGTTCGGATGCTGGTATGCTACGCAGATGAATTATTTTCATTTTATTCTGTTGTTGGGTGCTTTAATGGCTGCGTCGGGCTGTTACCGCAGTGACAGTACAGGAGATGGGGAAGATTCTGGTACATCGGAAATGGACGATGGGTTGGGGGGGACCCATACGGACAGCAACGTTGATGGTGCGGATTCCGACACGGGTACGGGGCAGCGAATTGTCAGTGACTGCGATGGATTGACCATTGACGAATGTCAGGACTCCGATGAGGTGTGTGGAATGATTAACGCGCTCCCCGTTGCCAAGCTGGACGGAGAATCGGAGTCGTCCTTCTGGATAGCCTGTGGCGGAGGCCATTTTCTGGGGTGCACCGCCCTGAAAAATTGCGATGATGATGGTCTTTCGACAACGGACGAAGCTGGAAAATGTTGGTGGATTCCCAATGGATGTCGCCCGCGGACTCCCGGCTGGTCAATCGTGGAAACAGATGAAAACTGTGACTCGCCAAGGGGGTATTTGCCCTGTATTGATTGATCATTTCTTCGCACTTGTTTCTGTTGGATATATCGCATTGAGCGTTTTCCTGCCCACTCCGTGGGGGATTGCATTCGGGAGAAAGTCACGCTATCTTCTGCTGCAACATAAAACCAATGGAGGGAATAGTCATGTTTCAATTTCGATGCATTGTTCCAGTGATGCTGCTGGTGGGATTTGTTGTTGTTTCCGGGAAGTGTCATGCACTGACGCTGACTCCCATCGGGTCATATCCCGAATCACCCATTGCGGACTGGTTTGATGAAGGGGGGGCGGAAGCCGTCGGTTACGACCCCTCGTCGCAAACCATCGCAACCACCAACCGCTACACGCAGAGCGTGCACGTGATCAGCATCGCCGATCCGTCTGCACCGGAGCTGGTTGTGGAACTCGACGTAACGCCGTATGGGGCGGAGCCGACCAACCTGGATGTGAAAAATGGTATGCTTGCGGTAACGGTTCCAGCGGAAACGAAAACCGACAATGGGGTGGTACTGTTGTATCCCCTGGATTCAGTTGGCGTTGTGGCGCCGGCGGTTGTCGAAGTGGGTCCATTGCCCGATGCTGTGAAATTCACACCGGATGGAAGGCACGTGGTGGTGCTGAACGAAGGGGAGCCCAACGATTCATACACCGTCGACCCGGAAGGGTCTATCAGCATCATTGATGTGGGCTGTTTGAGTGTGAAAACGGCGGACTTCAAGAGATATAACCGGAAAAAGCGGCAACTGATCAGGCAGGGAATCCGAATTTACGGCCCCGGCGCCTCCGTGGCCATGGACCTGGAGCCGGAGAATCTGACCATTTCAGATGATTCGAAAACAGCATGGGTGACCCTGCAGGAAAACAATGCGATGGCAATAGTGAGCCTGTCCTGTGGTCAGGTCACCCGCCTGGTGCCGCTGGGTTACAAGAAATATTTTGTGCCGGGCAATGAGCTGGATGCCAGCGACAAGGACAAGGCCATCAATATTCAGAACTGGCCGGTGTTCGGAATGTATCAGCCGGATGGTATCGCGTCATTCAGATCGCACCGCAGAACGTGGCTGGTTACGGCCAATGAGGGGGATGCCCGGGAGTATGTGTATGATGCACCGACCGGTGAATACGATGAGAATGGCGATCCGATCATGGAAGAAGTGGTGGCGTTTTCAGAAGAAGTGCGGGTTAAGGATGTAACGCTCATCGACGCGTATGAAGAAAATTGGCCGGACATCCAGGATAAATCCAATCTGGGCCGGTTAAAAACCACCACGTCTCCGCCATTCGGAAAATTCGTATCTGAGGAAGGCGAAGATGTGTACGGTCTGATTTACAGTTATGGCGCCCGTTCATTTTCCATCTGGGACGACAAAGGGAGTCTGGTGTATGACAGTGGTGCGGATTTCGAATGGATTACCGCCGACGCACTGCCGGACTCGTTCAATGCCAATAATGACGAAAACAAAATGGATGGGCGGAGTGACGACAAGGGGCCCGAACCGGAAGGGGTGACGGTGGGACAAATTGATGATCGGATGTATGCCTTTATTTCACTGGAACGCATTGGTGGCATCATGATGTACGATGTGACCACCCCATGGAATCCGATTTTCGTGGACTACGCCAATAATCGGGATTTCGAAGGGGACCCGGAATTGGGCGAAGCAAAGGACCTGGCGCCGGAAGGTCTGGTGTTCATCCCGGCGGAAGAGAGTCCCACCGGCGTTCCGCTCCTGGCTGTGGCCAATGAAGTCAGTGGCAACGCGACTATCTATCAGATAACCGAGTAGACAATCGGTTCGAATCCATTCGCTATCGCATCAGAATTGAATGCTGCATGGCGAAGTCGTCCACATACTGTTTTTCCAGTCGGTACCAGTTGGCCTGTGTGCCCAGTTTTGAAAACACGCTCATCAGCCCAAAACGGATGCGGTAAAGAAAGATGGATTCCCCGGGCAACGCCAGTTTCGTCAGCTCTCCCCAAACCCCCAAACGCTGAGAGTGATTATTCGTCTGCGTCTGGTGAGGCTTTAAAATTGATTTTTAAGGAGCAATCTGACAGCTAAATCCATAGTTGCGCACAGAGATGTCACCGTTCGGTACCCGGACATCCGATTTGACCACTCAGGTATTTGCGATTCGTCAATTTGGGATGCACCCGTGCTGGCGAAGTAAGTGTTCTTCGGAGGGACGACCGGTCGGTTGGAAAGTACTGCTTGGATTTACGTATTCATCACGATGAGGGGAGGTTTGTATGACCCGGATGGAAACACAACGGTGTGATTTCCCTTGCGGTATAATGCCGATGCCCGGCCGTAG
>JBNKCR010000034.1:0-106703 GCA_050287845.1 Polyangia bacterium | reverse complement strand
AGAAGAAAAAAGGAAGCGCTCATTCGCGGCGATTTTGATGAACTGAAGAATCTCGCCAGCAGAGCTAAACTGTCCCGCGCGGATTCGAGACACGCGCAAGCGCGTTCCTCACCACAGCGGGACTCTGACTGAGCTGGGGTATTTTTCCTGTATCTTCACCACTTTTCCCTCAAATTGTCGCTTTACTGCACAAGTACCGGGGTAATTCTTTTTGCACAGCTTTTAGAAACCGCTTAAACACAACGATTCAGAACACCTCGAATAGCTCAATTCATAAAAGCACTTTTACAATATCGTCCAATGTTATATGGTTCATCTCATTTTGAAGAATCTGTAAAATTTCACTATTTCGAGGTGTTTCATGACTCAACTGAAATCATATCTGCTCCTGTGGTTGTTTTTTACTGCCATTCTATCCGGATGCGATGTGCCCACGGAGAAACATGCCTGCGATTCGTGCCGCCCCTGTGAAGAGTGTAAAAACGACCCCGAGACCGGAGTTGCCGCATGCATTGCCCCAAGTCATGTTCAGCAGGGATGCATAGACGGCGCGATTGTCTGGTTTGACGCCTGCAATGTCCCCGAGGATTCGGTGAAGCAGTGCAGCGCCACTTCGGTGTGTGTGGCCAGTGACGGAGTGGCGGAGTGCACCTGTCTGAATCAGTGGGAAGGCGAAGATTGCGACCAGTGTCCGGACGGCTTCGATGCCTCGACCAATTGCGCAAGCTGCCTGCCCCATCACAATGCGGCAGATGGATGTCAGAGCTGTATCGGCAACTTCGATATTGAGACGGCATGCACCGAGTGCACCGGAAACTGGACCGGGGTCAACTGCGACATCTGTCCACCGGGATATGATGGGACCACAGGATGCGAAGTCTGCGCCGGCAACCGGGACATGGCCACCCAATGCACCCAGTGCCTGGCGAACTGGTCCGGAGTCAACTGCGACGTCTGTCCGCCCCGGTTCGACGCCACCACCGGTTGCACCGGATGCGCCAACCATTGGACCGGCGAAGACTGCAGCATCTGTCCGGAAAACTATACCACAGAAAGCGACTGCACCGCATGCAGCGGAAATCTGACCGGCATCAACTGTACCCTGTGCGGCGAGAATTTCACCGTGGAAAGCGGTTGCACCGAATGTGCCAATCATTGGACCGGGGAGGCATGTCTGGTATGTCCGGAGAATTTCGTCCGGAGCAGCAATTGCAGGGTATGTGCCAATCAATGGGAGGGCGACAATTGTGACATCTGCCCGGCGAATTTCAACGCGGCGTTGAACTGTTCCGGATGCGCCAATCACTGGACCGGAAAAACCTGCGATGTGTGCCCCGAAAATTTCACGGCGGATAGCAACTGCAGCGAATGCGCCAAGCAGTGGACCGGCGATGCGTGTGATGTCTGTCCGGAAAATTTCGACGCGGATAATGGGTGTACGGCATGTATCAACCGCTGGACCGGCGACGATTGCAATATCTGCCCGGAAAATTTCACGGTGGAAAGCGGTTGCGCCGAATGCGCGAACCATTGGTATGGCGAAAATTGCGATGCGTGTCCGACCCGGGTGGAGAGCGCGAGCAACTGTTCCGACTGCATCAATCATTGGACCGGCGACAATTGCAACGAATGTCCGATAAATTTTGATCCCTTCAGAGCCTGCAATGAATGCATCAACGGCTGGACCGGTGACGATTGCAATGAGTGTCCGGCCAACTTCATCGTGGACAGCAATTGCCATGACTGCGCCAATGAGTGGACCGGTGATCACTGCGACGTATGTCCCTCCAATTTCACCGAAAAAAGCAACTGCACGGAATGCGCGGGGAACTGGACCGGGAGCGATTGCGACCTGTGTCCCTCCGCATTTGGCGGGGAAGACTGCGATGCCACGGTGGCCCTGTGCGTCCGGTACGTGGATGGCGACCTGGCCCTTGCCAATCCATCCGGCCTGAGCTGGGCCACCGCCTTTTCGAAAATACAGGACGCCATCGATTCCGCGTCCGCAGCCATGGCCGCAGACGGTGGCACCCAATGCGAAGTGTGGGTGAAAGACATTGATAACGGCTATTTTGTGTACCAGTCCGCCCCCACGGATACCATTGCCCTCGCATCCGGTATCGCCCTGCGCGGGGGATTTGAAGGAACAGAAACCTCACTGGCCGACCGTCCCGACAACATGTCTTCTGACATTTACTGTCATGAAGCAGGCAATACTTCCTCTACAGTGGATTCATGTATTACAGCGCATGAAATTTCAGGGGCCACCCTGGACAATTTTGATCTGTTTAACGGAAAAGTGGGTATTGATGCACAGGACACACCTGTGCTGCTTCGAGAACTGGTTTTTCAAAATTTCAGAAATGACGGCCCGGGAGCATGTATTGTTGCCCAAAACGCCGAAGTCTATACGGATAGAGTCACTATGCTGAATCCGTCATCTGAAAGGGGAAGCGTCGTTCATGCAACTGGCAGTACCGTGTACATGACGGTCACCAATGCGATTTCCGCCGCTGCCGATGTCCTCGGAGGTGCCATCTATTCGGATTCATCCGAAATTCATGTGGATCAATGGTCAAGCGACAACGCACGACTGGAAGCTACCGGTACCCATGGAGCATTCATGTACGCTGTGGACAGTCAGGTATTCCTCAATCAATGTACTCTTCCTGCAGCGATTGTTCTCTCCGATACTGCCATTTCCGGAGGGCACATTTATATGCAGAACAGCACGTTCGAGATACGCAACTCCAATTTCGGAAACACAAGCCTACCTGCTGACACTCCCGGGTTTCAGGGGCAGTTCATTGCGAGCGTCAATTCCGCTGGTCTGATAGAAAACACCCGATTGAATTCAACGTCACAGAACTGCATGCTGGGTCATATTTACAACGAGAACTCATCAATGCAAATAACCAACTGCACGGCCAAAGTAAGCATTGATCCGGATATTTGCGCGGACACAGCCTTCTTCTACAATCACAATCTGGGGAGTCAGGACGTGGAGATTGTAAACAGTGTGATATGGGGAAGTGGTCTGGCGACTACCGTTGTGGACACTCCAGAGACCGTGAATCCCGCTACTGTCACGTACAGCATTGTGGAAAGCGATACCCCCGGTGCGGGCAATATCGTTGTGCCGTATGAAACCGGGGACGAAGTCGACGTGGACGCCGATTTTCCGGGAATCGATGCCGGAAACGGCGATGTGGCCCCGGCACTCGATAAAGCGGGCAACGCCAGAATCGATGATCCCGGCACCGTCAATACAGGCGTGGGAACACCGGACTACACGGACATCGGTGCGGTGGAATATCAGCCCTGAGCAAAGGAATTCTTGTCTGAAACTGATATTTTTTATATGGTGGCCCAATATTTATTTTTCTGAATTGAAAATATCACCCGAATGATCCCTGCAGGAGACACTCATGCGAAACCACGGCTTACGATGGCTTGCGATAGCGACTGGATATCTTTTCTCCCATCTTGCCATTGCCCAGGCCCCGGGCAATGATTCCAGCTATTACGGCGAAGTTATCATTTCCGTCACCGGCGTGAAGGAGACCACCAAAGCGCCAGTTCCCCTTGTTGCTGAAATTTTTGTGAATGACCGGTACGTGGGCCAGACCCCCTATCGGGACGGATTTCCAAGAGGCAATTACGTGATTCGTCTGGAAGCCAACGGAACCGCGGAGACCTACGCCATACAGGTCACCCCCGGTAGCGTCCATGAAGTGAATGGACAACTTCTGGTGCCACTCACCAATGAAGAACGGCGGGAAAGTCAACGAAAACGGGATGAACAGACAAAGTTGCGGCGGAACGCGGAGATAAAACAATGGCAACTGGCGTACGATGATTGGAAAACAGCCAATGATAAAGTACAGCTGCGCCGAAAACCGTATATGATAACCGCCGGTATTCTGCTCCCCACCGGACTGGGCCTGACCATCGCTGGCCTTGTAACGTTGAGCAAGTACAAAACACAGAGTGACGACTACGATTCTGCGGAAGCGGAATTCAATCAGCTGACAAATCCAGCAGACATCCGGGAATACCGCACATATCTGCGGGATACCGAAAGCAGTATGAAGAATAACAAAGTGATGACCGCTGTCTTTTTGCCCGTCGGGCTTACGGCGACGCTCACGTCACTGGTGATGTTTGTACTCGCGCCGGCCAGACCCCGCAAGCCTGCGGTCCCCAAACACCTCGAAGGATTTATCAGAATGAGCGCCAGTGGCTTTGTGGCACCGGGCATGGGCGCCATCCGGATTGTGGGAACATTTTAGATGGAAGTGAACAGGGAAGTTTTATGAAACAGCAGATTTGGGTTCCATTATTTTTGTGTATCTCTTTTTTGCCGGTCCATGCGGCATTCGCTGACGATGGCGACACTCCGCCGGCGTCCGACCCCCCCGCCACATCATCGGCAGATGTTGTGAACGATACCTGTTCTCCCCCGTGCCGACCGGGATACTTCTGCGACAACGGCCAATGCAAATCTCCGTGCAACCCGGAGTGTCCGTCCAAAGAGGTCTGTACCCGCAATGGTGTCTGTCTTCCGGGAAAGCCTCCTGCAGTGAATGGCGGGGCAATGGGTTCGACATCGTCTTCCGGAGCCGGTCCCGTTTCCCGGGCGCTAAGCCCCACGGCCACTGCCGGCAGCTCAACCGTTCCCATGGGCAAAGCCCCGCCTTCCGGGCTGGGGCAGCGAATTACCGGGGGTATTTTCATGGGAATCGGTCTGGTGAATTTTCTGACCGCACCCATCTGCATGTCAGATATGGTGCAGGAGGAGATTCAGGAGGATTGCCTGAAAGCGTCACTGGCCGTGGGGGGAATTTTTCTGGTGATTGGTATTCCCCTGGTTGCTTCGGGCAGCGCGAAAAAACGACGTCTTCTGGAATGGCGGGCCAATCAGAACGCCCATCTTCAGAGCCATCTGGGACTGAATATTGCCAGAGACTACGGCGGATTATTCTGGACCGCGCAATTCTGAAAGCCAATTCACCCCTTGTACGATTTCAGACACCTGCCGGTAGCGGAGGCTTTCACCCTGGCCACCACATTGGGAGGACCGGCCGCTACAATGTTGCCGCCTTTATCGCCCCCCCCGGGACCCAGATCGATAATCCAGTCCGCTGACTGAATCACATCCATGTTGTGCTCAATCACCACCACCGTATTGCCCTCATCCACCAGGCGCTGGAGCACAATCAGGAGCTTCCGCACATCATCGAAGTGCAGCCCGGTGGTGGGTTCATCCAGTACATACAGGGTTCTGCCGGTACTGCGCCTGGCCAGCTCCCTGGAAAGCTTGATGCGCTGGGCTTCACCGCCGGAAAGGGTGGTGGCCGGCTGTCCCAGATGCACATACCCCATGCCCACGTCCTGCAGGGTCTGCAGAATGCGCGACAATTTGCGGTGGTTGGCAAACAGCTCCTGGGCTTCGTCCACGGTAATATCGAGTATTTCCTTGATATTGCGACTCTTGTAGCGAATCTGCAATGTGGCGTCGTTGTACCGGTGGCCCTTGCAGACTTCACAGGTCACATACACATCTGCCAGAAAGTGCATCTCCACCTTCACCACCCCCGCACCGCCACAGGCTTCACACCGCCCGCCTTTTACATTGAAGCTGAACCGCCCGGCGTTGTAACCGCGGGCCCGGGATTCTTTGGTCTGGGCCAGAATGCTGCGAATCTCGTCGAACGCCTTGGTGTAGGTGACCGGGTTGGATCTGGGGGTGCGCCCGATGGGTTTCTGATCAATGTGAATCACCTTGTCAAACTGGTCCACCCCCAGCAGCGACTTGTATGGCCCCACATGTCCGTTGGTGCCGTGGAGCTGTTTCTGCAATGCGGGCAACAGGGTTCCCGAGAGAAGCGAGCTTTTCCCGGCGCCGGAAACCCCGGAAAACACGGTGAGGGTTCCCAGAGGGACTTCCACTTCCACATCCTTGAGGTTATTCAATGTTGCCCCTTTAAGGGTCAGCCATCCCTGCGGGGGTCTGGGCTTTCTTCGGGGGGCAACCTGCATGGCGCCGCGCAAATAGGCGCCCGTCAGCGATGCTTTGGATTTTTTCAAATCGGTCAGCGTGCCTTCGCACACCACCCGGCCGCCGGCGTGACCGGCGCCCGGTCCGAAGTCCACCACATAATCGGCCCGCTCAATGGTGTCCCGGTCGTGTTCCACCACAATCACCGTATTGCCCAAATCCCGAAGCCGGAACAATGCATCCAACAGGGCAGAGGCATCGGTGGAATGCAGGCCGATGGACGGTTCATCGAGCACGTACATCACACCCGAGAGTTCGGCGCCCAGTTGGCTGGCGAGCCGAATCCGCTGGGCTTCCCCGCCGGAAAGGGTCGGCGCCAGCCGATCCAGGGTCAGGTATGACAGGCCCACATTCACCAGAAATCCCAGTCGGTCGTGAATTTCTTTTAAAATTTCAGTGGCCACCACTTTGCGCGCGCCGGTGAGTTTGACGCGATCAAACCACTGACAGGCCTCTTCCACACTGAGATGGGTCAACGCGGCAATACTTTCACCGGCGACCCTGACCGCCAGAGACTCCGGGCGAAGCCGGGTACCGCCGCATTCACTGCAGGGAATGGTGGACATGTACTGGGTATAGAACTCCCGCATCCCGGGCGATGTGGTCTGTTGCAGCCGCCGAAGCAGCGTATTGGCGACCCCTTCAAACCGGATGTCCATGCGATGGGAAGACGATTCCCTATCCCACTGCACACTCACCCGCTTGCTGGTGCCGTACAGCACAATATCCTTCACCCGCTTGGGCAGTTTTTTCCAGGGCACATCCAAATCCACCCCCATCTCCCGTTCCAGCGCTTCGAAAATCCGCGCATTCCAGCCATCAAACCGCTGCAGCTGCGCAGCGAACGGCACAATGGCCCCCTGATAGATGGAAAGATTTTCGTCGGGCACCACCAGTGCGGGGTCCATCTCCAGGCGGGTGCCCAGCCCGTTGCACGATTCGCAGGCGCCCATGGGAGAATTGAACGAAAACGACTGGGGCGACAAAGAGGGAAATCCGATGTTGCAGTCGGCGCAATGATGTTTGGCCGAAAACCGCAAATCCTTTTTTCCCTGGACCGCCACCACAATTTCACCATCGGATTCCTGCAGCGCGGTCTCCACCGAATCCACCAGACGAATCATCTCGGTGGCCCCCACTTCTATCCGGTCAACCACCACTTCGATGGTATGCTTCTTATTCTTTTCAAGAGCCGGAATATCATCGTCAAAACGATATATCTGGCCATCTACCCGAACCCGCACGAATCCCCGCTCTCTGGTCCGTTCGAGAATGTCCAGATGGGTGCCTTTGCGATTGACCACCAGTGGCGCCAGAATCTCCGCTCTCACACCGTTGCCCAGCTGTGTGATTTCATCCACCAACTGTTCCGGCGTAAGGGCAGCCACCTCCTTGCCGCACTCGTGACAATGCTGAGTTCCCACCCTGGCCCAGAGGACCCGCATATAATCGTATACTTCGGTGATAGTGCCCACCGTGGACCGGGGATTGGCCGATGCGGCTTTCTGTTCGATGGCAATGGTGGGGGAAAGACCGCTCAGTTTTTCGAATCTGGGCTTTTCGAGCTGACCGAGAAACTGACGGGCGTAGGAAGATAGAGATTCCACATATCGCCGTTGCCCTTCCGCGTACAACGTATCAAACGCCAGAGACGATTTGCCCGATCCGGACACTCCGGTAAATACCACCAGTTGGTCTTTGGGAATCTCCAGCTGTTCAATTTTAAGGTTATGTTCGGTGGCGCCTTTTACAAAAATAACGTTTTTGCGATGCTGCATGAGTGTACTGAAAATCCTGATACGCGCAGTGAGTCATCCCTCATGCGCGGCAGTCATTCGGGTGGACACGGGGATCCACGCCAGCGTGAGACATTAGAGGCAACACCCCGTGGTTGCCCGGTACAGGGACCTTTCGATTTAGAGCGTCAGCACCGTACTCGACACTGCCTCAGACTCCAGGCGGTCTCGACCAATCAGGAGCAACCTGAGCAACAATCGCCGCAGGGGATGACGCTCATCTTCCGGGAACAGTCCCCCACTTTCCGGCACCTGCAAGGGCAAGGTAAGCACTTTCAGCGAAGACACAAGCATCTCTTCAACTGGCTGGTTCAAAAATGCCGATGCAAATCGTTCAGCCTCCCGGGCCGGTACCCCATCCAGAGAGGGACTGCCATCGAGAAATGCATTGCACAGGGCGGTGAGCATCAGGCCGGACGGGAAAACCGGACGATGGGCGCCCCCTTCCCGCCATTCCAGACGGTTCAGCACATCCACCAGCGACTCGAGTTCGTCGAGATATCCCGCCGCAATGGATACCCGTTTGGGTGTGGTAATGAATTCCAGATCGTCCGGCAGTGGCTCCACAATGGAAGCGGAGGTATAGCCGCTGTCCAGGGTGGTCCACCATTTGGGGATGAACATACTGACGCAATCGAGCACCACCTGCCATGGCGTGTCCAGCACCACGGATTGCAGGGTCGCATGTTTCTGCAGCGCCCGGGCACGGTCCCGCAGGGGAAACACCAGTCCGAGGCCCACCTGGAGCAATTCACCGGGGCTCAGATAGGCCAGGGCGGCCGCGCCATCGTGGGGATTGTTCGCCACGTCGGCCAGCCCCAGGGTGAGAATATCCCGGGCCAGCTCGGTGCCCCGGGAAATGGCGTTAAGATCCGCCAGATTGCATTTGATTCCCGTCAGAAAGAGGCTCACCATGGCGCTCATCTCCACCTGGAGGGTTTCGGTTCGGGCCTGCCATTTCGGATCCCTGGCTTCCGCAAGCAACGCGAATGAATCGTCGAGCAATTGGCTGCCGCTCAGGTTTTCACGATATATCGCCGGTACCGGCGCGTCCGATTCCAGCGGATGGGGCATTTCTTTTCGGCTCATTTTCTCGCGAACCGATTTGGCGCTGCGGGGAGAAAGGAGGGCCAGACCTTCCTTATAGGAACCGAAGCCCAGGTCTGCCAGACGGGCAGTGCGCCAACGCAGCGCATCCTCCATGAGGTCAAACTTCAGTTCGTGGCGCATCGCTTCAAATTCCCGCTGATACTCCTCGAACGGTTTAAAAATCAGAGCGCGAATCAATTCCCTGATGACATCGGGGCACAGCTCCGCATCCGGTATTTCCACGCCGTAGTATCCATCCGGTGTGGTGATGAAATCCGATGTATCCGGTACATCCGGAAAATCTTCATCCTTTTCTTCTCTGAGGTGAATGCGAACCCGCTCCTTGAACATCAATGTGCGAATGTCTTCGGCCAGCTTGTCCAGAACCCGAATGGCGCCACCAATACCGGTGTGCACCAGGGGCGCCACAAATTCCTCCACTTTTTCAAGGGCAGGTTCATATCCGTCCCAGCAGGCGAAATCCACCATATGGTCGAACTGCTCCTTGCTGGACAGGATAAGCAGGTCCGCGCGCTGCTCATCATCGGCTTCGTCCATGGCCAGAAGCAAATCATGGGCACCCAGTTCCTGTACCAGCGCCTGGGGAACATCCGCATGCCGCAGTTTTCGTAAAAATTGTTCGGCCCCCTCTCTGGAGCCGGGACTGTCAGGTAATAAAATGTATTTTTTTTCCATAGATCGGTTTATGTGAGAAGGTCTGCATTTAGTCAAGGAACAAGTGCGGTCAGGACTGAAGTACAGGGTGTTTCAGACCCCGGTAAAAAGACAGTCCCCGGGCGCCAGATACACGCGATGCTGGTCGGCACTGTGATACACCACCTCGCTGACCCCATCGGTGGACAGTCTCATCACCACATCATCTATGCCCCGTTTGCCTCTGACAAACAGGGCCCCCGATGCATCGAGACGGTAATAACGGCGAGCGACTTCAGGAAAATCCATTTCGCTGGCAATGACCGGATACTTTCCGAGAAAGGTTTCCGTCCCGTCCGTTTCAACACTGTACAGTCGGATGGCATCCATGGTGTATACGCTCAATGCCACCAGAAATCCGGAATCGGTACTGCGGATGGCCGCAATTTCGGTTTCGGTTGCAACGGGCGCAAATTGCGATAACTGTGGCAACACGACCAAATCGAAGGCAAAGTCATCACTCACCGTGGTCAGCACATATTCGGACCGGGTGTCACCGAATACCCGTCCGCCATACCCCACATGGATTACTTCCGAAAGTGCATCGTTGAACAGAATGGAAGTTCCCGATTCATCACACCACTGCAGCTGAGAAGGCGAGAGTGCTTCATTTCCCGCCACCCAGATATCGCCATCCGGCGTCAGCTTGAACTGAAATGTGCCATCAAAATTCACTCCCAGACAATCCGCGGAAACACTCAGGATAGCCGGCGTATCATTCTGTTGGCTGTGTACATACTGGGATCTGCCATTGTACGGCGTGTCGGAATAAATATGCCCATCAATCCCGAACTCCCACAGGGACTGCTCGCCCCCCGCAGACAATTTATAAACCATTTTGGAGCTGGCCGTGTTGATGACGCCACTGTTGAAGCGGAGACTGCCATCAAACCCCATCACAAAACTATCCGGATCGCTCCAGTGAGCCACCACCCCTACGGCCTTATCGGGTTCCAGGGTTCCCATAAGATAAACTTCATCGGGGTCCAGGGTGGAGTTCGCCAAATCAATCCCCGGCACTCCGAACTGAACCGTGGTATCGGAATCCGCACCCGAATCATCAGTTGCCGACTCTTCAGAAACCGTATCCCCAACCTGGCTGTCCGTTTCCGTATCTGTGCCGGTGTCCTGGGTTGCAAAGGTATTCCCGCCACTTACTCCCGACTGTTGCGTATCCGTCGACACGCTGCCCGGCTCGATAGATGGCGTTTCACATACCCCGGACTGACACACCTCTCCCACATCGCATTCACTGGACAGACGACACTCCTCGCATGCGGAAACAAGCAGAACACCACCCCAAAAAAGTATACCCAGCGTTTTCAGCAATTTCCGGTCAACCATCGCAAACCTCCAGACTATTCAAATCATGTTTTGTTTATATGGCATATGACATCACAAACAGAAGCGGTTGGCAACCCGGTTTGTGTGGTGACAGGGGAATTATGTGGTGACAGGGGAATGCAAGTACAGAATCGCAGGGATGGGCGAACACCAGGGCGAACACAAAGTCCGCCACTATTGTCTTGCCCTTTCCCTCATAAGTACGTTCTTTGCACCCTACGCAAACGACTCGGAAAGCCTTCCTACGCAAACGACGAATCTTCTGTGACAATAAAAACGGACTACACAATGAAAGTCCTTGCAAATTCAGTCTCATGATTTTCTTGCGATTGCCCATGCGCCAGCGAAATTACATCGGACTACATTACAATCCACCCTGTCACATTATGTTGGACATTGGGCTGTCACCTATTTATAAATCTGCCGTGAAAAACGCTGTGACAGCAATAAGCTCAACAGGAAACTCGAATTCTTCCAATAATACTGAATTTCACGATGAAAAACACAATTAAAGAGTACCCCATAGCAATTCCATTTAACAGTCTCTTACAAATTCTCTGGTGCTCGGCCATATTGCTGATTGGCGGATGCTACCAATCAGCGCCTGTGGGCACGGTCACAGATACAACCGACTCGGACCAAAACGACGATACTTCTGTAGACGTGCCGGACAGTGACACCAACGGTGGCAACGGCAACGATTCAGAAGAACCCAACGATAGCGCATCTGCGCCAGTAGATACACAGTTTGATGCAATCGATACCGAATCAGAAACGGCAGAAACAGCCACCGACACGGTTGATATCGGTGAAGAACCGGATACCGAAAATACCGAAGATACCGATGACACCGATGACGCCGATGACACCGATGACACCGATGACACCGAAGATACTGAAGATACCGAAGACACTGCAGATACCGCAGATACTGAAGATACCGCAGATACCGAAGTCACTGAAGACACCGCAGATACCGATGACACCGATGACACCGATGACACCGATGACACCGATGACACCGATGACACCGACATTGATACCGCTTCGTATGGGACATCCTTTGTGACGGAGTGGAAAACGGACAACGAAGGCATCTCTTACGACAATCAGATTTCGCTGCCGCTTGTTGCGAGCGGCACCTATGATTTCACGGTGGACTGGGGCGACGGCACCAGCAGTCGGATTACAAGGCACAATGACAATATACACACCTATACCCAGGCGGGTACGTACACGGTCACCATTGACGGCACCATCAATGGTTGGCAATTCCCGGAGTACAAGTCTCTTCAGGCAAACGGTCGTGATGCCCTCAAGCTGTTGCGGGTTTCCAATTGGGGATCACTGGGGTTTGGCGATACCCTGGGCCAGTTTTATGAGTGTAAGAATCTGAAGATCACCGCCACGGACGCACCGGATATTTCTGAAACCACCAGCCTGCAAGGGGCGTTCGGATATTGCCAGGAACTGACGGACATTCCGGGCATCAACAACTGGGACGTTTCTCGGGTGACAGATATTAGAAAACTTTTCTATTTGGTATCCCATGTGAATGTCGACATTTCAGACTGGAACACCGCCAATGTGACCACCATGGCAGATGCCTTCCACTACGCTCGCGATTTCAATAGTGACTTGTCCGGCTGGGACACCTCAAAGGTGACAGACATGAGTAGGATGTTTGTGGACGTCGAAAATTTCAACCGCGACATTTCCAACTGGGACACCTCCAAGGTGACCACCATGGCAAATATGTTTCGCGGTGCGTCGCGGTTTAATCAGGACATCTCGAACTGGAACACGTCAAACGTTACCGACATCAGCAATATGTTCTATCTGGCGAGCGATTTCAATGCGGATATTTCAAGTTGGGATACGTCCAATATCACCAATATGAATAATGTGTTTCACTACGCCATGAGCTTCAACCAGCCGCTGTCGGCGTGGGACACATCGAAAGTAACCAACATGAGCGCGATGTTCTGGGGCGCCTATGCGTTCAATCAGGATTTGTCGAGCTGGGATACGTCCAATGTCACCAATATGAGTTGGATGTTCAATCAGACCAAAGTGTTCAATGGCGACATCTCCGGTTGGGACACCTCCCGCGTCACCACCATGCGGCACATGTTCAACTGTGAAGTGTTCAACAGCGACATCTCCGGTTGGGACACCTCCAACGTTACCGATATGTCGGATATGTTTACATATTGCTCTTCGTTCAATCAGGATATCTCCGGATGGAATACCGCCAGAGTGACCACGATGGCAGGCATGTTCTACTATGCGACCGCCTTCGACCAGGACCTGTCATCCTGGAACGTCACCAACCTCACCACCGCCGATGCCATGTTCAGCAAAGCGGGACTCTCCACCCCCAACTACGATGCGCTGCTGGTGGGCTGGGCCTCCCAGGACGTGCTGAATGACGTCCTCTTCGGCGGCGGCAATTCCATTGCCAGCCCGGGCGCTCCAACGGAGGCGAAACAGACCCTGGTGGACCAGCACAACTGGACCATCACCGACGGGGAATAGAATTACTCCACATCCGTTCGGAACACATTCCCATCAAATAGTCAGTGTTGATTCAGGCTTTGTCTTAAAACCCTCGATTTGAGTTAAACGCCAGCCTGAGATACAGACGGATCAAACCAGCTTCATCCGCTTCTCCATAATTGTCCTCCTCAAAACGGGTGGAGGCTGGGCGCGGCATCTCGCCAGGAAGGAGACCTTCTGCACCGGAGGATCGTGACAAGTTCCGCGCCCACCTCCGAGAGAGCAAAGCCTCTATCGTTTAATCAGGGGACAAAGGAATTCGTTTGTGATAGAAAAAACTCACTATTATCGATAGTTAGACATATGCTTCACGAGGACTGACATGGAAAAGATGACGCGCTTTAGCATCTCAATAGAAAATGACCTCCATGATCGCTTTTTAAAAATGATTAAAAAGCATGGATATGAAAATCGTTCAGAAGCGATTCGAGATATTATTCGAGAATCGTTGGTTCGAGACGAATGGCAACGTAACGACGAAATCGTTGGGACGATAACGATTGTCTACGACCATCATAAGAGAGAGCTTACAGACAGACTTGTAAAGATCCAACATGATCACCACGATGCAGTCCTGGCTGCAACACACATCCACTTGGACCACGACAATTGCATGGAAATGATCGCCGTTCGTGGAAAGGCAACCGTTGTGCGTTCATTGGCGGATTCGCTGATTGGCGACAAGGGGGTAAAACACGGCAAGCTATCGGCGACGACAACTGGGAAAAAGCTGTCCTAACTATCTTGTGTATCACTCGAATCATTCTCAATGACTTTTTTCCAGTGTGTTTCTATTTGGGATAACGACCAATCCGCTCTGAGACTTCGGCCTTCCAAAAACAGATATCGGTCACAGAACCCTCGCGCAAATTCGAGATCATGAGTTGCCATCAATACAGCTGACGTTTGGCGTTTCAATATTTTTTGAAGTCTACTTTTTCCGAGTGGATCAAGACCGGATGTTGGCTCATCGAGTAATAGAAGACTCGGTTTTGCAACGAGAGCACCAGCAAGCGCCACTCGTTGTTTTTGACCGTGGGATAGATGATGCAAAGTGCTGTGTGCCAGATGAGCTATTCCCAGTTGCTTGAGTATTTGGAGAGATTGATGCAGCTTTTCATCTCTGGAAAGCTTGATTTTTGTCAAAGAGAATGCCACATCCTCCACGACTCTGGGAAAAAGTAACTGATCTTCTGGCACATTGAATAAGAAACCAACCTGACGTCTCACGATTTCTGTTGTGTCCGAACGAACGGGTGTCTTGCCTACGGTGATTACTCCAAGATGCGGGGCAAGGCCGACGCAGGCCATCAGTAAGGACGTTTTTCCACTTCCATTCAAACCGATCAAGGCGACCTTCTCACCATAGCCAATCGATAAATCAATATTTTTCAAAATCGGATTCTCACCGGCATAAGCGATACTTACAGATTCAAATGTGATGGCTTGCGACTCGGTCATTTTGTCCATCCAAATCGAATGAGGAAAGACATGGTCAACAAAACCCCGGTGAAGAAAAGTAAGAGGACATCTCGTGGCCGGAGTCCTGGCGAGTCGATCTCTGCGAGATTGACATCTGAATATCCACGAACTTCCATGGCAGCTGCAATATTCTCAGCCCGTCCAATGACTCGCGGCAACCAGACTTGAGGCAATGTAGTGAGTACTTTGATGGCTGTCCGGATTTTTCCCGACACGCCCCGCACAGCCATAGCTTGAGCAATTCTTCTGGTTTCATAAGTCATCGATATTGTTTGATGAACAATTTGCAGAATAATCTCTCGTACAATAACCGGAACTGGAAGGTTAGAAATGCCTGCTCTCAATTCACTAAGAGTGAGGGTAGATATCGTTGTAATACAAATAAGCAACGTTAACATTCCACGAAAAAATACGCGCCAAGGAACAATCATGGATTGAGCCAAAGACGTTGTATCAGAGGCGATTAGCGGCGAAAGTAAAAAATAGGGCGCAAACATTGCTAAACCGAACAGAGTCATCGATTGCACAATTTTGGCTTTGGGGCGACAAAGTAAAAACCAAAACAACAGGCAGAATGAAGATAGCGCGACACCAGGAGACGCATCGGCAGGAGCAAGAACGCAAACAGCGAAAACAGCAGTACCAGCAAGAATACGTGTTTGAGGTGCGAATGTGGCAATACCCCCTTGAGCGCTGCCCCAAATATCGTGCCAAACAGATTTCAAGACGCCGATACCTTCCGTTCGGATTTCCTGGCCGTGACGAGATACCGCTCTTCGTTGTCAACAATGTCCAATATCTCGAAACCATGTTTTTCGATATGCGCGGCAGTCTCTTCTGCTGGAGCAAGCACATCATCGCGGACCGCTTCAGAGGCTTCCGCATGTATTTTGTTAATGGTTTCTTTAGAGTTCAAATGCCAAACATGAAGATGCCCTCCAGGTTTCAATAGCCTATCGAATTCTGCGACGACCTTGTCGATATCTTCAAAGTGGGGCCAAACGGAATAACATATGATCCTATGAAACGAACCTTCTTTTTCGGGTACTGAACAAGCATCAGACAGATACCATGTTATTCGAGAGTCTTGCGTTTTTTTTTGGGCTTCTCCCAACATGGCGGGTGAAATGTCGACAGCGACGACGCGTCCTTTGCTGCCTAGCACAGATAGTAGAGCCAATGACAAATTACCGGTCCCGCAACCCACGTCGAGAACAATTTCATTGGATGAGACTCCGAGGCTCTGAAATCCCGATATCAGGTTTTCATGTAATGTTGGCAAATCTTCCCAGCTATCCCATTTCGTAGCGATTTGATCAAAAAATTCCGTTTTGGCCGTGTCTTTTGTCATCGTGGAGTCTCCTTCGAACAATCCGCAGTACTTCGCATTTTATATGTACTGGTTACAATGGGGATGACGACAATCATCAATATGATACCTGGCCACCCCCCCAAAAAAGATAGTCCCGCCATGAATTTTGCGGGAAGTTCTATGACCAACGAAAACGCATAAACCAATCCAACATAGAGTATTCGACCGAACAATAGAGTCGGCACCAATGTGACGAGATCATTCATCCGCGGCCATTTATGTTTCACTCCGGAGATAATTGCGTTCATTATCGACAATTCGATTGCCATGAATATCGCAATCGGAGGATAAAAAGGCGGCATACCGGTGACGGTTGCCGAGATTAGAGGTGTAATAAAAGCCGTAATAGCCGATGGTACTGGTCTTACAAAAAACGCCAGGAGTACAAGCGGAAAATACATGGGCATGAAAATATGGCCCAATCGCAGCAAATGAAATAATACAGGCAGTAGTAACGCCGCAGCACCCAGGCAACCACAGTAGGCGATTTCTCGTGATGATATTTTTCTAGACATTTTCATACTCCCAGCTTCAAACCGACCATCACATTGAATCCAGGCATCGGATAATTTTCCACAAATGCGTATCGCCTATCCAAAAGATTCCTTAAAAACAAATATGGCTCAATCGTTAAACGATCATTGGAAGCGGTGTAACGATATCGCAACGACAAATCCATAGTGAACACATCACTTATGGGATCTCTCTTATAGTTTGCCATATAGAGACCGTGGACCCATTCTCCACAGATAGATCCGGCGACATAGTGTTGACCGAACTCCTGCTCGATTCCGAGGGTGCTATCAACTTTAAGTGAAGGATTCTGGCGAGTGTATCTACCCACCTCTCGAAAATCAGCCGACGCATTGCCATAAAATGGACCTATGTTTCGGAGTCCCAGATTACCCTCGATACCCCAAATAACAATATGGTCGATATTTACCACTTCGGCTGTTGGCCACGAGCCAAAGTACTTAATTATATCAGTCGCCTGCGTTCGGTACCCTGTTATCGAGACTTCAAATCTGTTTGATTCGTACCCGACCTGTGCGTCGACATTGGTTGCAAATTCAGGGCGAAGGTCAGGGTTTGCACCTGGAAAAGGGAGATACAGTTCTCTAATTGTGGGTTGGCGAAAATTCCTGGCTACCGCAGATTTGAAATAAAGGCCTTTGTATATATCCAGCCGAATCCCGCCTTTGTAAAGAAATACAAAACCGTAGGTCAAGCTGTATAGTTCACGAGTGCCAAGAACCACGGAAACGATGTCAAATGCTCGAAAAGTCAGTTGATTGTAAAATGAAAAATCGGTCAAACTGCTTACGTCAATTGTTTCTGCTTCGATACGGTTTTCTACCTGGCCGCCGACATGTTGGACCGAAAGCCCTGAAAGAAGTTCGAGTTTTTTGTGTGCCTTCCATATCAACTCAGCATTTGTCCCTGCCACGTAATCCTTTGAATAAAAACCGTCATACAATCGATGAACACCCAAATTAAAATGCGGTGTTATAGCCAAGCGAATTGTTTGATGTCTCATTTTCAAACGCAAAGAAGAATTGTTTCGCCACACATCATACCAATGGTCTGGATTTGGATGTGTTGCCGGTCCCGGATCGGCTCCCTCCAGATGAATGACTTTATTTCGAGCCTCAAGTGTCCAATGGGAAGAGAATCGATATCGGACCCCCAGATGACCCACAATTTCGTTACCTCCCGCACCATCTCTGTGACCATCGGTAGTTAGCCCCAGGAACGATCCAGCGAAATGAAATTTTTTATGTTTTGCAAGCAACGAAACGGATTCTCGGAGAGTAGAATAGCTGCCATACGCCGAGTCATTCAGAATTTCGTAGCCGTCCTGTTCGCGCCATCGATTGCGAATAACAATAACGCCACCCATTGCATTGGTGCCGTAAAGCACCGAGTCTCCTCCTTTAATAACGAGCACATCATCAATGAGAAATGGCACATAAGCATCAGGGATTGGGTGACCAAAGATTCCCTGATAATCGGGAACCCCGTCTTCTACAACAAGCACCTGCGAATTGGGACTGCCTCCCAGTCCACGTACATAGATACCGCCTGTCGCACCACTGGCGACACCATGAAGAGCTCCTTTCCCGGTGACATATACGCCAGCGTTTTCCTGAGAGATCGCTTCCAGTGCACTCGATTTGGGACTCTCGCGTAATTTTTCCCCCTTAATCTCAACGGCGTCTTTGGTCCGATCTTTTGAAATAGCCCTTCGTCCTGTGACAACCACCTCGTATTCAGGAAGATCATACACAGCGCCACCTGAGTCTATTGCTTCTGATTCGCTGTCTATTTCGACCTGAGTGTCTTGTTGTGTGTCTGACAAATTGGATTCTTTGGGAGAAGCCGTTGCACTTTCAAGTTTGTTTTGAGATCTTAAACTCTGTGTTCCATCGTCAGTATTTGAATCAGAGTCAGTATTTGAATCAAACTGCACTGAGTCGCTATCCGTGTCTATGGTGTTTTGATCCTGTTCTGCGTCTACATTGGAGTCCTGTGTATTGTCATTTGTCTGTGCCACAGCAGTAAATGCAAAAAGGTAAAAAAGCGAAAAAAATAAAAGAACAAGGAAGCGCATGCAATTCTCCTCAATGCCCATAGGGTCCGGGAACAGAGAAGTCTTGCTCCATATCATCTAAAGTTATTTCATAAATATGAAACTCGCCATAATCGGCCTTTTTCACAGACACCGTTTGATAATTGAACCAATTGGGTTCGACATTAATGAGGCCTTCATCCACCGAATCAGTGTCCAGATTAGAATCCGTTCCTCCGTCACAAAGGCAAATACCGTCTATCGTTCCATCCTCTGCCTGTTCTTGACAATGACTCTCGGCATCGAACTTTTTGAAATGAATTCTGTCACTGCCCGGCAGGCAGCGACCAGGAGACGTTGCCTCATCATATCCGATCACAGTATTCCAGAGACAACCGTTAAAACTAAGATCCTTGAGTTGAATGTGCTCATTCGTTTTGTTGATGACAACAATCTCCGGGTAAACAGATTCACATCCGGCATAAAAAAGAGCACCGACACAAGATAGAAAAAAGAAGCAACAAAAATGAAAATTATGCACGTACAAATCGGATCAATCCTGGCATTGAGTATTTTCGGTTCGTTGGTCATACGGTTTGAAATTGTATTCGGGCCACAGCGCCAGAATTCGGTCGTACAGCTCCTGAGGGATGGGCTGCACACCCTCGGGTGGGCAAGGTCCCTGGTGATTGGGGAGGTTGAGGGAGATGGTTCGGGTCTGGCCGTCTACGACCTCCTCCTCGTTCCTACTGGCCAATGGCAGGCAGTTCTCCGGAGCACAGGTCGGGTCATCCCAGGCTGCTACCATCAAGACGTTATCCAACCCCGGAACGACTTCCTGCTTGATGCTGGTTTCTCCGATGGCGACGTTGCCGAACTCGACATCGAGGTAGGAGGACTCGCAGATCGTCCACGGTGGCTGGAAATCCATCTCCGGATTGTTGAAATCGTTCTTTATTTGAACAAATGCCGATTCTTCACTTCCGTCATCACAACCGGACACTACCAACACCGTAGCAACCATGACCAGAACAGTAAAAATTCCAGGATTCCTATATCCATGTTTCATTATCCGACCTCCTTGTGAAACTTCATAGTATTACGAAAAATATAAACGTAACACTCTAAGCATCAATATGGCCTGTTTGTCAAATAAAATCATGTCGATTAAGAAGTGTCGCCAATACTGGTGAGATATTTCACCATTGCCAGCGAAAACCACCTAAAGCACCGAAGTCGCGTTCCCAATGGCTACAGGCATTCCTGGAAACACCACCCCAGCCAGTGGCAAATGCCGACATGCTATCGGTGATTCGATGGGCGATATCCAAAGCGCCTCCAGCAGCATCAGGCTTCAAATAACCGTAGAGTTGAAGGTGCGGGCTCTGGAGAAAACTGATCAGAGTGAAAAGAACTCCATGCAGCATCCTGATGCCGGGATTGACCTTTTCAGAGTGTACAGGTGTGGATGAAAAGGTCTGCGCGATTGGCGCCGTTTCGGGTTTGAAGAAAGCGGGGATCGCACCCCAGTCATTCGGGCACAGTGTCATACCTGCCCATCATAAGGGCAAAAATTTTTTTGCCACTACTTAATTTTTGCTGTCATCGTCATCATCATCGTCGCTGTCATCATCATCATCGCTGTCATCGTCATCATCATCATCGCTGTCATCGTCATCATCATCATCGCTGTCATCGCTATCGTCATCGCTGTCATCACTATCGTCGCTGTCATCGTCGCTGTCGTCGCTATCGTCATCGCTGTCATCGTCGCTGTCGTCGCTATCGTCATCGCTGTCATCGTCGCTGTCGTCGCTATCGTCATCGCTGTCATCGCTATCGTCATCGCTGTCATCGCTATCGTCATCGCTGTCATCGTCGCTGTCGTCGCTGTCGTCGTCACTGTCGTCGCTATCGTCGCTGTCGTCACTGTCGTCGCTATCGTCACTGTCATCGTTCAGATCAATGCAGATGTACCCCACCGACCTTTCAACACATGCACCGTCCTTTCTGCCGCAACTCCAGACCGCTTTCCACTCTCCGTCCGTGCATACCAGCATCAGATGCTGGTGGCACATCCGTTCACCGATAGTGCAGTTTTCCGGCAACTCCTTTGTGGAAAAATAAAATTCAGAATCTGTTTTCGATTTTTCTTTCTCGTCCACTTTCGCGTTCGCTTTCAACTCTTCCGGACTCGCCCCATCCATAAAGAACTCTCCGTCACAACCGAACGTCATCAGTACGATTCCCATTACAACCACATGTAGTACGATATTCATGATCTCCCCCGGATTGATACGGCGCAATGGCCGATTTGATATGCTCTACATCGGTCGCAACCATGGCGGCTGAAGGTGCCAGATGAACAATTCAGCTTTTTCTGAAAATCCAATTATTCCATCGGGTCATCGCAACCACATGGGGTAATTCGGACACTGTGCATCATGCGCAGGTGGTAGGCGGTAATCATTGCACTGACAATTCGCACGACGACACAATCACCCCGGTTAAAATGTTCAATGTTTCGCATTCCCCCCCTAAAATGAAGTACACTGGATTCATGATACTCACAGGATTAGATAATCTGCTGGCAAATCATGCACAGCTGGTTCAAAACAGAAACATCGGGATTGTTGCCCATCCCGCCAGTGTCACTTCCCGTTTCATTCATATTCTGCCGGCGCTTCTGGCAAAAGGGGCAACCGTTACAGCGCTGTATGGTCCGGAGCATGGATTCGGCGGAGAAGCACAGGATATGGAACCCGTCGACACGCCGTCCCGTGGCCCGATGGGCATTGATCTGTACAGTCTGTATGGCAGTTCGGCGGACAGTCTTTCGCCATCGGCGGACGTGGTGGGCCAACTGGATGCATTGGTGGTGGACCTTATGGATGTGGGTGCCCGGTACTACACGTTTGTATGGACCGCCGTGCTGTGCCTGGAAGTATGCAAAAAATGCGGCACTCAGATGATTCTGCTCGATCGTCCCAATCCCCTGAACGGCGAAACCGTGGAAGGGGCACCCCAGGAAGATGGATTTCTTTCCTTTGTGGGCCTTCGAAAACTGCCTGCCCGTCACGGGATGACCATTGGCGAAATGGTTACCATGGTGGCCGCCCACGAAGATGCATCGGACATCCTCACCGTAGTCCCCATGAAAGGGTGGCAACGCCACATGTTTTACGATGAGACCGGCCTGCCCTGGGTGGCGCCGTCCCCCAACATGCCGTCGCTGAATACCGCGCTGGTGTATCCGGGGCAATGTCTGCTGGAAGCCACCTGGTGTTCTGAAGGACGCGGCACCACCCTGCCCTTTGAATACTTCGGGGCCCCCGGCATCAACAATGAAACCCTGGTGGCCCATCTGATGGACCAGGCGCTGCCCGGTGTATACTTTCGACCCATGTCATTTAAACCGATGTTTCAGAAACACGCAGGCGCCATCTGTCCGGGCGCGCAGTTGCACATTACCGATCGCCGGCGATTTCTGCCCTTTCGGACCGGGGTGGCCATCATTTCCGCCCTGAAAAAAATCGCCCCGGATCAGTTCTGCTGGCGAAACGCCCCCTATGAGTTCATCAGCGATATTCCCGCCATGGACCTGCTGTGCGGCACCGCTGCCATCCGCAAGGGAATCGAAACCAACCTTTCCCTGGAAGAACTTGCCTCCACCTGGGAACACGGGGAATCCCAATTTCGCGAAGTGAAATCCCATTTTCATCTTTACTAATTCGGTTTGTGCTATAGCATTCCCCACCAGCCCGGGAGGGTTTTGGCTGTGTACAACCACAACAGACAGATTAAATTGCAGAGCAAGAAGAATCCATGAGCGAAGAAAAAATACAGGTACTGGTCGCCGACGATGAGCGAAATCTGAGACGGATGCTGAAGGCACAGCTGGAACGCTGGGGATATGAGGTTCACCTGGCAGAAACGGGAACCGAAGCGGTGAAAGTACTCAACGAAAATCATATCGACATCGTCATCACCGACCTGCGGATGCCGGAGATGGATGGCATGGCACTGCTGGCGGAGATTCAAAAAAGTCATGTGTCACTGCCCGTTGTGATGATCACGGCCCATGGGACGGTGGACACGGCAGTGGAAGCCATCAAGCTGGGCGCATTTGATTACATTACCAAGCCCTACGACCGGAATGCGCTGAAAGATGTAGTGGCCAAAGCGGCTCGAACCCGCGAATTGTCGAAAAAGGAATTCGGCGCCGACACCGGCCAGGACGGTCGGTTTAAAATTATCGGGAAAAGTGGCCGGATGCAGGAAATTTACGAAATGGTGGAACGGGTCGCCGCCACACCTTCCACGGTTCTCATTTCCGGCGACAGCGGAACCGGCAAGGAATTGATTGCCCGAGCGCTGTTTGACAACTCCAATCGAAACAAAATGCCCTTCATTCGCGTGAATTGTGCAGCCATTCCCCCAACCCTTATTGAAAGTGAGCTCTTCGGATACGAAAAAGGCGCATTTACCGGAGCGGAAACCGCCAAACCCGGCCGGTTCGAACTGGCCGACGGCGGCACGCTCTTTCTGGATGAAGTGGGGGAAATCTCCATGGAAATGCAGGTCAAACTGCTGCGCGCCATCCAGGAAGGCGAATTTGAGAGAGTGGGCGGCGTCAGCACCACAAAAGTGGACGTGCGGCTGATTACCGCGACCAATCAGGATTTGCGGCAGATGGTGAAAGACGGAAAATTCCGCGACGATCTTTTTTATCGGCTGAATGTGGTGCACATTCCCCTGCCACGTCTTGCTGACCGTAAAGAAGATATCCCGCTGCTTGCCAGACATTTTCTCACCAAATACAACCAGCGGCTCGGAAAGGCGATTGAGGACTTTCAGCCGGATGCGCTTCAGGCACTGCTGGCTCACGAATGGCCCGGCAATATTCGCGAACTCGAAAATGTGGTGGAGCGCTGCACACTGTTTTGCGACGATGCCCGGATTGAAGTCTCCCATCTGCCACCGGAGGTATCCGGAAGAGAACAGCGGGACAGTGGCGCGGACATCGCGATTTCTGCCGCCCTCGATATTGAAAATGGCGGGCTGAAAGACCAGGTGCGCGCCGCCACGGCCAACCTCGAAAAACAGCTGATCATCAAAGCCCTGGACCAGACGGATAAAAATGTGACCCGGGCGGCGCAGCTCCTCAAGATCAGCCGCAAATCCCTGCAAACCAAAATGAAGGACTTTGGCCTGCGAGATGAAGGCTGATCTGTTGCGGCATCATTTTCAGTTTTCCAAATATTCTCTTTCTAAAGCGATTCGAACCGTTTAATACATACGGGTAAAATTATATCATCCTTAGAAGGAAGAAACGATGACGACCATGAAAGCCATTCTTCTTGCAGTTCTGATGACATGCGTGTTCAGCGCGGCACTGCCATTGTCTGCACAGGACACGGACACGGCATCTTCCACAGAAGAAGGGACAGCGGATGCGAGTCCTTCCTCCGCCCCCGCCCCCCCCACCGACGCCTCTGCGGAAGCAACCCCCAATGATGGAAACAGCGCAGTTGATGGGGCTGAGCAACCGACATCCGCCACAACCGAATCCAGTCCGGCGATCTCCAAATCCGCAGACGCCGCGTCGAAGCAGCCACCGATGGCCAATGACACCGGCGCCCCGGAAGCCGACCGGAAAATCACCGTGGAACTGGCGGGCCCCTCAACGACGGCGCCTCCGACCCGGACCGCGCCCGGTGCTTCTGCAGATGCAACAAAGGAAACCCAGCCATCGCCGGTCTCGCAGAATCCGTTTATCGCCCTCGGGGACGAGATGTTTCTTGGCACAATGCTCATCTCTGCCTGGGGTATCCATTTCTGGGACTGGTTCGAGCAATCCTTTCATTTTGAAAGAGAGTACGGATTCACCCAGAAGTCCTCCACCGGGGGCGCAGACAAAACAGGGCATTTTTTCACGGCCTATGTTTTCGCAGACTTCCTGAACTGGCGACTGCGCAGACAGGGATGGTCGAAATTGCGATCCACCATCGTCGGTTCCTCGGTGGCCATGGGACTGATGACCTGGATCGAAGTGGGCGATGCCACCAGCGCCTATGGCTGGTCATGGGAAGACATACTCGCCGATTTCATTGGCGTTGCCATCTCTGCCGGTTTGAGCCTTTCGCCCACCGTGGATGAACTCTTTGATTTTCGACTGGAGTACTGGCCCACCAAATCATATATGGACGGCGGAGTGATGGCGGCGGACTATTCCGGGATGAAATATCTGATGGCCCTGCGCATGACAGGCATCAAACCGCTGAAACAGACGCCCCTGCGATTTCTCGAATTTCATCTTGGGTATTATAGCCGCGGATTTCGCTCATTTGATAAAACCAAAGATACCAACCGGGTGGTGTACTTCGGTATCGGGCTGGACCTGAAGGAAATCCTGAACAAATACATCCCCAAAAAATACATGCGACCCTTCGATGTCGCCCTGACCTATTACCAGCCCCCCTACACTTCCTGGGAAGTGAAGGCATGGGAGCACCCCGGGACACGAGCCACCCGGGCAGCCACGCCTCCAGCCACCCAGCCAACCCAGCCCTGAAAGCCCCTCGCTGCGGTCAGAACGTCAGCGTTTATCTCCATTCACTCCCTCAGCACGATGCCCGAAACTGGCTCATCTGCCCGGTCATCATCTTCACCGTCAACCCTCCTTTGTATTCATATCAGCTCAAACCGATGTCTTTTTTTTAAAACAACCGAATCCCATCTGTTGCGGATGCTCATCTATTCAATGATTTCTGTTGAAAAGGCACCCCGGATTTATTCGAAATTTCCGACTATCAAAGTGAAATTGGCTGGTTACGATATATAGGGTTTCGGACTTAATGAAAATTTTCGCAGGCCGTAAGTAACAGTCGGGAGGTCTACCAATGAGTACATTGAAGAATCTATTGGATGAGTTGACAAAAATTGAAGGGTTGAATGCAGCAGTGGTAGTGAGTCGAGACGGGTTTGTCGTCGAAGGTTCGATGCGCGGTGGTACGGTGGATATGGAGACCATGGCCGCAGTTATCTCTGCGGGGGTCGGTTCATCTGAAGTGATGGCCCGACAACTGGCTGTGGGTGAATTGCAGTTGAGCATGATCGAGTGCGCCCAGGGGATGATTGTCACAGTCACTCTCGGAGAAGATGCGATTATGGCGGTAACAGCGGACCTGGAAGCCAAAATCGGCAACATCCGCTACCAACTCAAAAAACGCTTGAATGACATCATCGCGACCGTTTGAAAGCCTTGCCGGGGGATAAAAACCAATGACTGAAATTCAGGAAGCCAGAAAAAAACTGCAACAGGCCATGAACATCGCGCCGGCAATTTCCTGTGGCATTGAGGAACTTCTCGGCCGCAGTGCAAATGGAATGACATTTGTCGCCGGACGCAAGCTGGGTAAACAGATGACCGAGAACGCCAAACGGACAACCGATGTGGAAGAAGCATTGACGGAAACCCGAAAAGTACTGGAAGCACATCATTGTCTCTGGCATTTTGAACCTTTCATTCCTTCCGACCAGAAAGAACTGGTGAAACGCACCGAAAAGGGCAGTGAACTGATGCTTGTATTCCGGGACTGCATGATCCGGCAGAGCCTGTTTCGTTTCGGGCACCCGCAGGAAGGTTCCCTGTGTTTCATGATGTATGGATTCTTTTCCGGAGCCCTCGAAAACATCATGGGCAAAAAGACTGAACTGCAGATTGTTCATAGCGGTGAAAACGCCTGTCTCAAACGACTGACCATCGGAGACTGACCGGTTGAATCCCAATGTTTGAACCAATGCGTGAATCAATGCTTGAAACAGGGAGGACTCAATGAGTAAGGCCAGAATAAAACTGAATACAGAGTGGTTGAGCGTGTGTGGCGGATGCCATGTGGCGCTGGTGGACCTGCATGAAAAAATAGTGGATGTCATGAAAGTCATCGAAATTCAACGGTCTCCGCTCCTGACCGATGAAAAGGGGTATCCTCCGGCACAGATTGGATTGATATCGGGATCGGTGCGAACAGATCACGATCGCGAAGTGGCGCTGAAAATGCGGGCCTCCTGCGACAAAATCATCGCCTTCGGCACCTGTGCGGTTTATGGCGGCATTCCCGGCGCGGCGCTGGCCCATACGGCAGATGATATTATCAACCGGGTGTACCTGAACAATCCCTCCACCGATTCATCCGCTGGCATCATTCCCAATCGGCTCGTTCCTGAAATGGACCCGAAAATCACGCCGCTGGATGAAGTGATAGATGTGGATTTGTATCTGGCTGGTTGTCCCCCTCATGCAGCGTACATCTTTGATGCAATGATGTCGCTGGTGAACAACCGGGACCCCCGGGCAAAAGAAGAAAGTGTGTGCGCCAAATGCAAGCGGACCATGAAAAAATCGGACGTTTCACAGATTAAAAGTGTGATGGACGGCATGCCCGATGAGGACACCTGCTTTCTCAGTCAGGGATATATCTGTCTGGGTTCGGTGACCCTGAACCGCTGCGCGGCGCCCTGCCCGCAGAACGGCGTGGTCTGCACCGGTTGCAATGGACCGATGCCCCAGATACTGACCGAACCCAACCGGGATATTCGCACTGAGGTTGCCGCCCGAATGGCCGCCCTCACGCAGATTCCCCCCGGGGACGTAGTGAAGGAAATCGAGAAATCCGCCAAAAGCTACTACGCCTACGCCATGGCCAGCGGCATGATTCGAAACAAACCCACTTTCCTCATCGAAAAGTGGATTGAAGAGGTGGAGAAAGTCTGATGACGCGAACAATTACCATTGATCCGGTCACCCGAATTGAAGGCCACGCCAAAGTACTCATTGATCTGGCCGACGACGATTCGGTGGAATCGGCAAAAATGATCATCAACGAGCTTCGTGGATTCGAACGCATCCTGGTGGGAATGGAAGCGGCACAGATGCCTCTGATTACAGCCCGTATCTGTGGTGTATGCCCGTCGGCGCATCATCTGGCAGCAGTCAAAGCCATCGAAACGGCGTTTAACGTTGATCCACCGCCAGCGGCCAAACTGCAGCGGGAGTTACTCTACATGGGGCATTTCATTCACTCCCATGCGGTCAGTCTGTTCGCCCTCGCCGGACCGGACATGATTTTTGGCATCACCGGTGACCGAAAAAAAAGGGACATCGCCGCTGTGGTGGAAGCCATGCCGGAAGTGGCAACAAAAGCGCTGCGTCTTCGCACCCTCGGACAGAAAATCAACGAACTTATCGGCGGTCGCGGCATTCATCCGGTTACTGCAGTAATTGGTGGGATGTCCACCAGAATGACCGCTGAAAAACTCAACCAAGCCAAAAGCATGGCCGCCGAAGCATTGAAACTGTACAACGAGTTGGCGCCCACCGTGAAGGAGATGATGAACAATTTCCTGGAGGAATTGCCCTCTCTCACCTGTGCTGGTTTCTCCCTGCCGTCCTCGTACATGGGAACCATCAAGGATGGAAAAGTGAATTTCTACGATGGCGACATCCGTATCGTCGACGAAACCGGCCATCAGACTGCCCAGTTCAACGTGGCCAATTACACCGATTACATCGTGGAAAAGCCAGTGGATTATTCCTATACGAAACCGGTGTTTCTCAAGCAGCCCATTGGCGACAAAAACCTGTACCGGGTCAGCGTACTGGCCCGGCTGAACCTTACTGACCAGATGGAAACCCCCGGGGCACAGGCCCATCTCGAAGAGTACAAGGCCAGGTACGGGCCCACGTGCCACCTGACCATCATGCAGCTGTGGAGTCGCCTCATCGAATTGCAGTATGCATGCGAAAAGGCCGTGGAGATCTGCGAGGATCCTGCGCTCATGGGTGAGGCAAGAATAGCGGCTTCACCGAGGGCGGGGAGAGGAGTCGGCCATGTGGAGGCACCGCGGGGCACGCTGATTCACGACTACGAAATCGACGAAAAAGGTATCGTGCGTAGCGCCAATCTGCTGGTGGCGACGCAACAGAACTACGAGGCCATCAACCGCAGTATCGAGCAGGTGGTCCAATTATTCGGCGCTGACGACGATTCACTGCTGGACGGCGTGGAGTTTGCCATCCGACTGTACGATCCGTGTCTGTCCTGCTCCACCCATGCGGTGGGACAGATGCCCATCACCGTAGAAATGCGTAAAAATGGCGCGCTCACAAGACAGATTGCAAGGAGGCCCTGATGGTTGAGATTTCCATTCAAAAGGAAGCCTGTCGCGGTTGCCAGATCTGCTCGGAAATCTGTCCGACCGATGTTCTGGAATACAACGCCACCGAACAGAAAGTGTTTGTGAAAAACGCCGCGGACTGCATTGCCTGCCTGAGTTGCACGTACATCTGCCCCTCAACGGCCATCAGTCAGCAGAACTTTCACAGTGTCAAGAACTTTTACCGAGACCTGGATTTCAGCGTCAAAGCAAAGAGATACCTATGATTGAATATAACGAAATTGAACTGAAACAGAGTGATTACAGCGCCGCCTTCACCGAAGTGAGCTTTCTGTTCGAGGTACTCGCGACAACCGTGAAAGATGTTATCGGTAACTCGGCGCCACTGGGCGTTTCCGCCGGTCGCTCCATGGCCCGCAAAATCCCGGTGAACCTCAAGCAACCGTCTGTGGCCCAGGTGTTGGATGTGATGACCCGGCATTTCCAGAACGGATTCGAGTTCACCTCGGAAACCGATGATCAGGGTGGCACAATCACCGTTGGTCCCTGCATGATTCGCGACATCTGCAAAAATCAGAACGCGGAACTGGGTGGTGAAATGTGCAAAATTTTTCACGCGTATCTGAGCGGCATGACCGCACAGCTCTCTGGAAAACAGGCCCGGATTGCCCATACTGCAGCCGGAGACTCCTGCACCCTCGATTTAAAAGTGAAATGACGAGCATCAAAGTACTCTGCATCGGGAATTCTCTGGTGGCTGACGACGCGTTCGGGCCGAAAATTTTTGAGCATTTCACCAGCGGAGAACTCGACGATAATATCACCTTCCGAATGCTTGGAGTCGGGGGCCTCGACCTGCTTTCCGAATTTGAAGGTGAAGACCTGGTGGTGGTGGTGGATGCGGTCAATACCGGAAACTCTCCCGGTACGCTCAAGGTTGTACCATGGCAAAAAATAGAAAGAGTTTCGGGATCGCCGGTTACCTCCCACGATATTGGTCTGGATGAAGTCATTCGGGTGGGGCGTCTGCTGCATCCGGAACGAATGCCCGGGGAAGTGATATTCGTTGGCGTGGAAGGCAAGGATTTTAAAAGTGTTGGTCATCCACTTTCACCCGAAGTGAAACAGGCCTTTCCCCTTGCCGTGGAAGCTCTCAGCAATTTGCTGCACTCCCGGCAAGACGTCGGAACGTCACCCGGCCGCCAGCATTCCGGGTGAGTGCATTGGGTCGCTCATCGGTCAAAGTGATTGAATTTTCTCACTTTTCAGACCGCTTGTAGAATAGTTCGGTTTTGTAGATGCAGAAATTCTGTTGAAACGATAGGATGGTTCAATTATACGTCACACTATTCGCTTAGGATAAGCTTATCCTTACGGAGGAAGGACATTTGGATGCGTATGCAAAAATTATCGTTTGGGTTGATCATTTCTATTCTGATGGTCGGATTCGGGTGCTCGGAGATCGAAGAGGACAGTGACGGGGGAAATTTGGATTCCGCCACCACCACCGGCGGTAATTCATCCGACAATCTCACCGACACAGGACGCTCCACGGAGTACATCGATTTGGATTCCGACAGCCAGGGATACGTGTGTCAGAAAGTCGCGGTAAATGCCGAACCCAATCCTCCCCGGGTTATCATCCTCCAGGATTTGAGCAGCAGCCTGAATACATACGATCGCTGGGATTCGCTGAGAGCGGCGATGGTCCAGGTTGCAGATACGTTTGACGACGATTTTTGTCTGGGGCTGGTGCCATTCGCCACCACAATTCTGGACGGCGGATACAATGATGCGGATTGCACAGTGAACCGGGATCACGTGATTCAACCAGCCCGGAGCAATGCGGAGACCATTAAAAACAAAGTCTACCAGATTGAATCCGAAGAACTGGTTGGCGGTACTCCCACCTACGAGGCGCTCATCGCTTCCCAGGAAGTGCTGGTGGACAACGATCCCGGAGACGGCAGCCGTCGGGTGGCCATCCTGGTCACGGACGGGTTGCCCAACTGTCTCGACGACAATGGCGGCGACGGCTCCACACCCGCGGATCAGGAGCGCGTCACCAACACCATTGCCCAGGTGCATACCGACTCCAATATTGACATTTATATTGTTGGATATGACATGACGGGCGATTCGGTGACACTGATGAACACATGGGCGGCCAATGGTGGCACGGGAAGTTTTTATCCCGCTGAGAATACCGAAGAGCTGCTTGCGCAGATGGCCACCATCAAATCTGAACTGATTCCCTGCAACTACAAATTGGCCTCTGCCATCGACGATCCCAAAATGGTCCGCGTCCAGATTGACGGGGACAGCCTGCCCTACAACCACGAAAACGGATGGATGCTCGGTGATGACCGGACATCGGTTACCATGCAGAACAACGCATGTGACAGACTCCGGGATGGTGCGGATCACACCGTGGATATTACGGTGGAATGCGAAGAAGTAATCGTTCTCGTGGAATAAAACAGTCCCGTCACCCACTGCGAGTGACTTCTGCTTGCTGGGATATCGAATCCAACCCGCAGATGGCGGCTTCAATTTCCGCATGGGTATGATGGCTCTCTTCGGTCCCGGGCTGGGCCTGTCCTATCCGGACCCCACGGTATGGGGCGTGCTTCCACAATTGAAAACGCAAGGTAAACTTTTCCGTCCCGCCGCCGATTGTACTGTTTGTGCGCGGTGTGGTGCCAGAGGACATTGATCCAGCTCACCTTCGCTCCCGGATTGTGGCCGGTTCGCAGCCAGCATGTCCGCAGACCTGGGGGGAAAGGATCCACATGGGAAAAAGACTGTTGCAATATTATCAGTTTGTTGGAGAGAAAGTCGGACTGAACGGAAAGGTCAAACTGGCAAGGTCTACCAAAATCAGCCTGACTCAGGCAGCCAGGGAACCGGACGATGTGGTGAATCTGGAGCTGTTCCGCACCGCCGTGCAGGAGATTGTCAACGAGGTTCCCCCGAACTACTGAAACAGAGGAGTGGGTTACCAGTTCTCGCCCAGCAATTCAAAGTGCGCCTGGGGATGAGCACATGCCGGACATATGGCTGGGGCTTCTTCGCCGTCGTGGAGATACCCGCAATTGCGACAGCGCCAGGTCACTTTCTCATCTTTCTTGAATACCATGCCGGTCTCAACATTTTTCAACAAATCCAGATAGCGCTTCTCGTGCTGTTTTTCTGCAATGCAAACCTTTTCGAACACCACTGCCACCGCTTCAAATCCTTCCTCACGGGCCACTTTTGCAAACGCGGGATACAGTTCGGTCCACTCTTCATGCTCACCGCCGGCAGCCGCTTTCAGATTTTCAGCGGTGGTGCCAATACGTCCAGCCGGATACGATGCTGTGATCTCAACCATCCCGCCTTCCAGAAATTTGAAAAAGCGCTTAGCATGCTCTTTCTCCTGATTGGCTGTTTCCTCAAAAACGTCCGCAATCTGAACATAGCCTTCCTTCTTTGCCACAGATGCGAAATATGTGTACCGATTCCTTGCCTGAGATTCCCCGGCGAAAGCCTTCAGCAGATTCTGTTCTGTTTTTGTTCCTTTGATGCTCTTCATATTGCCTCCTGAAATGCATTTTACATTTGATGATTGCCTGTGAAATTCAGGCACACACTGACACATTGCGGGCAAATCTTCAATACTTTGATCGCGCGATAGCAAGCTTCTCACAATATTGTGAATTGCTGAATAATGAACGCCAAAAACTGGATTTCGCAAATGCCGTTTCGGTATTGATATCATTGATGCGTGCTGTGAAAAAAATCTTTCTGATTCCATTTCTGATACTCTGGATTCCTCTTGGCGGATGCGGAGAATCTCCAACCGTCGACCTGTATTCAGTCCGGAATATCACCCCTGAAGTCATCGAACCCGGCGATGTGATGGTTATTGAGGGCGAGGGCTTCATTGAAGGCAAAGCCCGCATCGTTCTGGAAGGTACAGCCAAGCCCATGGGACTCAAGCCCGCCAGACCGTTTTACCGAAAGCTCTGGGGAACCGCTGTTTCTGAAAATCGGATTGAAGTACCGATTTCGACGTATCAGATGGACCTTCTTGCCCGGGAATCCCTGCGGTTCAACGGTGTCGCCATTGTGTCTTTCCCGGAAATTCAGCTGGACAGCGCTGTGTCCCTGAGTGGACAGAGCCCCGGGCTACAGCTGGAATTCCGTCCCACCGGCGGCGGCGTCAGGATTCACGCACTGAAACTGCGGGAAGCCAAAAAGACCATGAAAGTGCTCGGGTTGCTGCTCGAACCCAATGTGACCGACGATTCTGTGGCAGTGGATGGCGTGATTCCCAACAGCTTTGCCGAGCAAACCGGCATCCCTGTCGGTGCCAGACTGATTTCCATTGATGGATTTCCCCTGTTCAGCCTGGACGAGCTGGCAGGGTTGACACTGACTGAACCCCACATACTGGAATTTGTGCTTCCAGAGGGCACCTCACTGAAAGTGAATACCAATCCCGCTCTGGACACCATCGAAACCGATGAATTTGTGGCCATTGTGCTCACTTCACTGGTGATGGGGCTGTTTCTGGCTTTTGTTCTTCCCATGTGGCGGGGAAAAGCCTCCCGTCGGGCCACACCACAGCGAAATCCAATCCCCTTTGTTATTGGATATGCCGCCGCGGCGCTGGTTACCGTACTTTTTCCGGCGGTCGTCATTGCCGGAATGCTCAATCTGAGTGGTACCATCATGCTGGTGGCCATCCAGCTCATCTGTACTGCGATATTGCTATTCTACAGTACCCAGTCACTGGCCCACCGCCTGTCCAACGCGCTGGGAAATCTCTTCAGTGTGTGCACTGTTCTGCTGATGGGAGGGGCCGCCGGCAACAGTTTTGGTCTGTATGAACTGACTATGGCGCAATCCAGAACACTTTTTGGTTTTCATGTCTTCGAAAACCCGCTCATGATGCTCAGCTGTATTCTTGCCATCTCGCTCCTCTGGCCCGGACGGTTTCCAGACCGATGCACTCCACTTGTCCATGTATCCGCGTGGCTTCAAACAATCAGCGGCGCAATGCTGGTCGTGTTTTTCTGTCTTGGCGGATGGACGCTTCCCGGAATGTCGCAACTGGCCCGGGCAGGCAGCATCTGGCTGCTGCTTGTATCTCTCATGATTTTCGTTGCCAAAACCTGGATCGTTCTCATGGCAGCGAGACAATTCGGGGGAGCATCCAGTCCGGAACGGCGACAACACACTTCGATTTCGGGTATATATCAGCTTCGATGGTTCTTTTTACCGTTCTTCACCAGTGGCGCGATGTACCTGATCCTCAACCCCCTTCCCGGTGATATTCAAACGGCGGGTCAGGTGATCTCCTCTGGAATCTTCTGCACACTTTTTTCCCTCGTCTTATTTTCCAGAATTATCAGACCGCAGGAGACTGCCGCATCACCCTCTCCCGCCGAAACACTGACCAGAGTCAGATGTTGAATTTTCGCGACAGCTGTTCTGCTACATTGGCGGGCACCAGTTCGCTGATATCGCCACCGAATCTGGCCACTTCCTTCACGTTCTGAGAACTCACAAAAAATGATTTTTCAGAGGTCATCATAAAAACCGTTTCCAGCTCTTCGTTGAGTTTGCGATTCATGTTGGCCATCTGCAATTCGTACTCGAAGTCAGCCACCGCTCTCAACCCGCGCAATATGGCACAGGCATTTCGCGCGCGGGCGTACGCCACCGTCAGGCCCTCGAAAGCGTCCACTTCCACCCGCGGTTCAGCGACAAAGACATCGCTGGTTATTGACAGACGTTCCTCCCGGGTAAACAGGGTCTGCTTTCGTGAATTCACGGCGATTCCCACAATAATCTTGTCGAAAATACCCAATGAACGTTTAATGATATCGAGATGCCCGTTTGTGATGGGGTCAAATGAACCGGGGTAGATTGCTATTCTTTGTGTCACGATACTATCCAGACTGTTTGGGGCCTAGCCATTCTTCGGCTGAGGGGACCATTCCAAAGTTGTAATTGCCGTTTTTCCATACTGTTTTTTGCGTCGCACGGATAACGCCGGATTCAAACCCATGTCGTCCAGATTGAATCCCTCCCGATGCTCCGTAACAATGATCCCCGTTAAAGCCAGGCAACGGGTATCCACGATCAAATCGAGAACCGGCAGAAGATAGTTGCCATCGTAAGGTGGATCCAGAAAAATCAAATCAAATTGCCGTCCGCTGCTCTTCAATCTTTTCAGCCAGCTCAGCGCATTCGTCAGATAACAGGTACAGCTGTGGTCAAACCCGAGCGCGACAATATTTTTTTTCAGACAGGAAAACGTAGCCCTGGATTGCTCCACAAACACCACACTCCGCGCACCCCGACTCAACGACTCAAGCCCCAGCGCACCACTTCCGGCAAATAAATCCAGAACATCCCCCTGGTGGACGCTATCTGCAAGATGAGAAAAAAGTGCCTCTCTCACCCGATCCGTGGTGGGTCTGACATCATTGGTTGATGGAACAATCAATCGACGTCCCCGTGCAGTTCCCGTAATAATCCTCATGTTGCATGTACACTCTGCCTGGCTCTGAGCCCCGGCGCAGATGTTGTTGAGCCAACGCACCATAAAACAATCCCGGTAAAAATTCAACAGCACTAAATTCAACAGAGAAATTGCCGTCTACAGTCTCTGGGCGTCAGAAACTCGCTACAGTTTTAAAAATACTGCACAAAATAGACGCTGAAGCCCAGTGAAAACCAGATTTTCCATCTTTGATTTCACTATGTGTGGAAAATGGGGTGGAAAAATCGTCCGTTTGGGTGCAATATGTTGCGCAGATAATTGGACAGCCAACCGTCCGGACCTTAGAGGAGGCATCTTAAAATGAAAAAGTCTATTTCAGGAACCATAGGAATCACCATTGGCCTGCTGCTGCTTGTAGGTACAATCCACACGGTTTTTGCGGCAAATGCAGAAAACGTTTTCGCTGGAAAAGTCCTGGTCCTCGACCAGATTCCACCCACATGGTTCAATACCAAAAACGGTTTCGTCAATTTCCTTAAAAAGCACCGCACTGACGTTGTATCGGCCAATGCGGACAATGAATGGGCCTTCAAGGCCATGGCGTTTTTCCGAAAACCCATCGGTGACTATGAAGTTGAAATGGTATTTTACGATATTGGAAACGGTTCCGGTGGTGGTATGCGGGAGTTCCGCGGCTCGGTGACTCAGTACACCCAGGATCGAAACGCCAAAAGTCTTCTGGGCAGAGCCACGTTGACGCGCCCCACGTTTGATGCGAATCGCAAGTATTTCGTGGAAGTTCAAAGCCACGGCAAAACCATGGCTACCGGACAGTTCGCGACCAAAGGCATCTCCCAGAATCAGCTGGATCAGCAAAAACGCATCGAACATCAGCAAAAAGAGATGCAAAAAGAAATGGAAGCCATGAAACGGCGCGAAGAAGAGCAGCGCAGACAGGAAGAGTCGGAACAGCAGAAAAAGGACGCCAACGCCGGCAGTGACCTTTTCTGAAATCCCCGGGTTCACCTGTTCATCTGCTTTTTCCCAAACAACTGAATCAAGGTCCACGTCACCACCGAATCACTACCGAATCGACGCACAGGGTCAGGCCGAATAAGTCGCGAAAAAATCTATAGACGAATTAAACCACTTCAAAATCAGTTATTTCAATGATTATTTCAATTTGCGGAACAAAATTCTCCGCGATATTATTACCACATTGTAATCGATTGGTGTTATAGTCTCCGAACCTTCCCCATGACGGAGGGTGCATCCGAGTGCTCAAGGAGGTCTTAAGTCATGAAATCTGCACATATTGTTTCTCCTGTCCCGTTCTTTTTCCTCTTCCTTTTACTGTTTGCCGGCTGCGCAAGCGACGATATCCCCATAACGGATGACACCTGTGCAGAGGGCAGTACACGCTGCACCGACAATGTGGTACAGAGATGCCACGCCGGCGTCTGGAACTCCTGGTCGGACTGTACGGCAAGCGGTCTTCAGTGCACGCCAATCAACGGTATTTTTCAGTGCCTGCAGTATGTCAGTACCGATAGCAAACAATTCGATGATACAAATGTCGGCAGCGAAAGTGACACCGTCACCACCGACTCCCCGGATACGGAGTCCACTTCCATTGATAACAGCAGCCCCACCGACTCAGACACCGCCACTCCCGGTGGGACGGATTCGTCCACAGAATCGGGCACGGTGGATATCGGATACGATACCACAGATACCACAGATACAGGCGATACCATTGATACCGCTGATACCGAGAGTACAGATTCAGAGTCAGGCACCGTCACTGAAAACACTGACACTGCAGATATAGGGTCCGACTCCTCGGTCGATACTGAGTCGGAAACCGAAGATTCAGAAGATGTTCCCCCCTATTGCGGCGATGGCACGGTTATGGACAACGAAGAGTGCGACGACGGAAACAATCTGGCAATGGATGGCTGTACGCCGGATTGTCAGCTGGAACCCATTTGCGACAGCATTCCCGACGCCAATGGATGCGAATCGGTCTGTGGCGACGGTATCGTTGCCGGAGAAGAATGTGATGACGACAATCTCGAAGATGGCGACGGCTGTTCATCAACCTGTACAATTGAGCCCGGTTACAGCTGCCCATGCGAATGTGAATCCGCCTCAGACTGCACCATTCAGCTTCGGGCGTATTACAGAGATTTTACCGAAGCCGATGAAGATTTCGGGGGTGCGAGCTGTGGCAAGCTGACGGAAGACCTGATATCGGATACCCTGGACAATGGATTGCCTGTCGTGGCGGAGGACGCACCGGTCGGATGTGTGGATCATCTGGCAGACTGGTACACCGGAACCCCCGATATTTCCAGCGAATTTTTAATGTTTCGAAACACGTCTCTGGCCTCCCCAACCTATGTGAACAGATATAGAGACAATGGCGACAGATGGCGGGACGAACTGGGTAAAGAGTACGATGGTACACCGCTCTTCTTCCCGGTGGATACCATCGAGACCGATATGGATAGCGCCAGGATCCCGCCGGAATACACCAGCTCAGGCAGCTGGTTGTGGGAAAGTGAGATCACCGGCGAAGAGAACCAGCACAATTTTTATTTCACTTCGCAACTCGTCTACTGGTTTGTGTTTGATGCAACCCGGGCCGTCACCATTGATATTCTGGGAGATGACGATGTGTGGGTGTTTATCAACGGCAGGCTGATCATTGATTTGGGCGGACTCCACGGGCCTGAAGTCGACAGCATCGAACTGTCCAAAGACACTGCTACGGATCTCCACCTGACAGATGGCAAACTGTATCCCATTCAAATCTTTCATGCGGAACGGAACAAGCAGGGCTCGTCATTTCAAATATGGTTCAGAGATTTCGCATATTCCCTCAGCGTCTGCAGCCGCCATACCGATCATCCTCTTCGGTTTACTGAAACAACCGCTCTTCTCACAGATTGAATTCAAATATTGATTCAGATGCGCTCAATGGTGAAATGCAGCATGGTTTCGCCAATCATGATTTTGTCGTTGTTCCGGAGCGCATATTCGACGACGGATGAACCATTGAGATATGTGCCGTTGGAACTGTTCAAATCACGAATTCGAAATTCCATGTGTGAGAAGGATATTTCAAGATGGACTCTGGAGGCCTGCTCGTCATTAATCTGGATATCGGATTTTCCGCTTCTTCCAACGGTTGTCCTGTTTTTCTCCAGATAAAAAGTGGTGCCGCTGCTCTCCCCATTGGTGACAAACAGCTTCGCCCGGATGGTCACCGGAATAGACGAGTCTCTACCGTCACCTTTTCTGGAAACAACTTTGGTTTCCCCATCGGATTTTTCAGTCATTTTTATCCTCTCGACGATTTATATCATAGCGTACGGAATCGACGGGAGCAATCACTGAAATGCATAATTATTGAAAAAATATTAAATGAGCAGAATTTATACCCATCTGGAATCCCAAAAAAGGTGCATCGTCCATACGGACACCTGCCATGCCGAATCGAGCTGCTTACCCATCCACGTCCAACGTGGCGCGAATCACTTCATCGAAACAGGTGATCCCCTCTGCCAGTTTTCGAATGGCGGACTCCCGCAATGTGACGGTGCCATCCGCCCGGGCCGCACGGAGAATGGCAGGTGCGTCTGCCTGACTCAGAATCAGTTCCCGGATAGCGTCATTTACCCGAAGCAGCTCAAATACGCCAATTCGGCCGTAGAGTCCGGTATTTCTGCAGTGCACACAACCGATACCCTCAAACACTTTCAACGTTGATTTATTGCTGGAATCGAGATCAATACCCAGGATATCAAGCTGTTCGGGGGTCAGGGACGTCTCTGTCCGACATTTATTGCACACGCATCGGACCAGCCGCTGCGCCACTACTCCCACCAGCACCGACGCCACCAGATGTGGATTGGCTCCGAGTTCCAGCAATCGGGTGATACTCGACGCGCTATCATTGGTATGCAGCGTGGAAATGACCAGATGCCCGGTAAGGGCGGCCTGAATGGCCTGTTCGGCCGTTTCGCTGTCACGGATTTCGCCAACCATAATAATATCCGGGTCCTGGCGAAGCACATGTCGAAGGGCGGAGGCGAAAGTTATTCCGATTTTGGGTTGGATGGCAATCTGGTTGAACGATTCGATGACCATCTCAATGGGATCTTCGATGCTCACCACATTCACTTCCGAAGAACTGAGATACCGCAGTGTGGAATACAGGGTCGTGGTTTTCCCGGAGCCCGTGGGGCCCGTCACCAGAATCAGCCCATTGGGACGGTCAACAAAATCCATGTACGTGCGGTGATGGGACGCCTCAAACCCCAAATCCGCCGTATCCTGAATCAGAACCGACGGATCGAAGATACGAATCACCATCTTTTCCCCGAATGCCACCGGCAGGGTGGACACCCGCATCTCCACTTCCGCGTCATCCTTCTGGCTCTTGAATCGCCCATCCTGCGGTCGTCTTTTCTCCGCCAAATCCAGACGGGACATGGTTTTGATTCGACTGATGACCGCGGGATGCACAGACTTTGGAATTTTGTATATATCGTGCAGTACCCCATCGATTCGCATGCGTACCTGGCTGTGCTGCCGCTTGGGTTCGATATGAATATCGGAGGCGCGCTGATTGAATGCGTAATGCAGCAGGTAATCCACGGCATTGACCACATGCTGATCATTGCTTTCAATTTCGTCCACTTTACTCAGCTGAAACAACTGCTCCAGATTGCCAATGTCCACCCCCTGTCCCATCTCCCTGGCGGCGTTGGTAACCGACTTTTTAAACCCGTAGACCTCGGTGATGAATCGCTGAATGTCGCTGCGCATGGCCAGCACCGGCCGAATCTCCATCCGGGTGAGAACGCGCAGTTCCTCAAACAGCTCCGTGTCGTGAGGATTACACACTGCGACGGTCAACTCATTTTCACTTTTCGTCAGGGGCAATACGCTCGTGCGCCTGGCAAACGGCAACGACACCGTACTGGTGATGAGATTGGAATCAAGTTTGAGCGGATCAATATTTACATATGGAATGCCCAGGGCCTCCGCCAGGGTTCTGACAATGGTATCCTCATCAAGGGTTTGCGGCTGTTGTGAATTGTGAATGGGAAACTGAAACGACGCAATGATTTCGGCGGCGGTAATGGCTTTTTTGTCTCTCTTGCCTCCCCCCGGACCACCATTTCCCGTTGACTTTTCAAACGCCAGACGTGCCCGCTGACTTTCGGCGCGCACCACCGCCTCGCGGACCTGATCGCCACTCAGCATTTCTTTTTCAAATAGCAGCTGGCTCAATTCTTCTACAGTAACACGTTGAGTTCTCATGGATGGATAGTAGCATGGAAATAGAATTTTTCATCCCAATAGACCGCCCCAATATCAAAACACTCCATTCAAAAACCGCCCTCTCCATCTCCCTGATTGCCAACGCCACCAGCTACGGCATCGGACTCATCCTCTTTTATTTCCGCTTGCTTTAATTGCTGAACCAAAACACGAAATCCGGATGTATCCCACTACGAAAACCGCTGTACCAGTTTCCAGGTAAGTATCACCCCTGCGATGCCGGCAATGGCACTGAAGAGAAGAGGAATACCGAATTCCCCGAACAGTGCGCCGAAGTACCAGCCGCCGTAACTGAAAATGGTGCCGCCCGCCATGATTGCAAATTTCTTCATTGGTACTCCCTTGAGTTGAAATCATTCAAGTTCATCACGGATACTCGTCGCTGGGTACAATGGCATAGATGTTGTCTTCGGTAACGAGACCGTCCAGAAAATCCCTCGGGTACACGGACCAATCCACTTCCTGTTCATGCAGACCAAGGGCAATCCATTCCGTTTCTCCAGTGATCCGATCTTCAAACTGCAGATGGGCGCCACCGCTGATATCAGTAATAAACCAGCCATAGTCTCTCAACGCTGTGCCGATGATTCGGGCACTGCGTCGCGTCTGCTCCCCCAATGCGGCGGGCAGTCCGTTAACCCACGCATCGATCTCGGCGTCAGTCACATTGATGGCAAACCGCATCCCCTCGGGAATCCCGGCATTCAACTCCGGATGCTCGAGTTTGGTGGCGGGCGCCACGAATTCGTCGCCACTGGGATTGGCAATGGGCATCGACAGCGCATGCCGGATTTCACCGCATGCAATTTCAAAGGGGCGCACCAGCATGGCCAGATATGGAATGCCGCACCCCCTGGAGGGTGCAAATCCCGTCTCTTTTGTCCAATAACTGCCATCCACCAGATTACCGTTGGAGGCCGTCACCATGTTATTGCTGTAACTGACCTGCCAGAGATCCCATTCTCTGCCGGTGGCCGGGTCCAGTACAATGATTTGCCCATCACTGCCGGTGGCCTCCTGCCAATCCGGATTCCAGGGCATGGTGCCACCGTCGATATTGGACCCCCAGTCCATGGTGATTTCCACAGGCACTTCCACTTCATTGCCCATCAATTCATATACCGGATACGTGTATCCATCGAAAGTCAGGTTGAAATTTCCCGGCCGGTCCGCCGTGCTACTGTTCCACAGCATCGCACTATATGTAGCCGACTGTGGATGCACCGGCAGATTTGCCACAGGCACATTCCAGGGTGCATCTTCCCCAAAGGGACGGGATGACATACACGTATCCGCGGCGGTTGCTGTATCCGCGCCGGCGCTGACCGTTTCCCAACCCGAGCCGGAATCCGTGGTATCCATCGCATCCGTTGGTGGCGTCATCCCGGCATTTTCACTGCATGCCATCATCATCGACAGAAAGAGAGATACCCGAAACCTTCGCATTTTCACTGCTCCTCGTACTACCGGTTGGCAATTGGCGTTCAACAGACGCTTTCCACCTTATATCGACAGGGTAGCACACTTTGAACGACCCAACATTCAGCACAATGGCAATTCCGCTGGATCATCCGCCATACCGTGATACAGTTCCGCCATGACTGATACAGACTTTGAACCCCTGAAAAATGATAACCGACTCTTTCCCGGGCCGAGGGCATTCCTGGTGAGCGGATACAATTCGCAGGAAGTTACAGCGCTGTCTGCTTTTCTTCTTTCGCTGGGATACCATGACGTCCCCGTTCGCCCCTGCAGCGAATCACAATTGAACGACACACTGGAATCGGTGCTGTCCAGCGACTCACAGGAGGCCCCGGCCGCCGATGGCGCGCTGCCACACGTGATGGTGTTTTCCGGCATGACCTCGGCCGATGTTCAGACCATCATGCGGGGGTTTTCAAAAAATGGGCTCAGTCGCCCGGTGTTCGCCACCACCACGCCCACCAATATGACATTTACGCTGAAGGAACTGCTCCGGCATTTACTGGAAGAACAGAAAGCCGCCATGGCAGCCATACAGAAGCGAAAGCGGAAATGAACGGTCAGTAGCCTTTGACCATTTCCACCTCAGCGCCATCTTCGAGGGCGCGGGTGGCACCGGTGACCAGGCAGGTGGATGTGCCCGGGCGTGTTTCCAGAACGCGCAGTTCGGCGAGCACCTCGTACGGATACCCCTCATGTGCATCTGGCTGCTTCAGACTTTCCCGATAGAAATCCCGTTTTTTCACCACAAAAAATCGGTTGCCTTCGCGAACCCCATCCGTTTGCCCTTTATCCACAAAAACAATCTGATGCTGGCTGAACAATACGGTCGGATCGAGATGGGCCACAATGTTGCCCTTCAATTCTTTTTCGTTGACCCTTGAGGGAACCAGATCAAATCGCCGATGCACGGGTCCAATCATGGTGCCCCGCTCAATGGGATGCATGGATTCATCAATTACCACCCGGGCAATCCGCTGTTTCTTATCAAAACTGATCACGCGGACCGCGCCCAGAATTTCTACCAGTTTCCCCACTTCGGTTTCCGGATCATCCACGGCATTCACTGCCTTCAATATTCGATAGGCCGCAAATTCATCCCCCACCTGAACATCTTTGTTCTGCTCAAACGCCACATAGGCTTCATCAAATTGAGAAAGCAATGTAATTTCCTTTTGCGCACCGCTGACCACCCCCGACTGCGCCAGGACCTTCGAATCCACGAATCCCCGGTTCCGGGACAGAATTGCATCCGCCCGGCGTCTTGCCGCAGCCAGTTGCGCGGCGTTGGGCGGACCGGATTCCGCAATCGCGGTGGTTGGCTCCAGCATTGGTGGCGCCAGCCACAGGGTATCTCCCGGGTAAATCCAGTTGGGGTTTGTAATTTTCGGATTGTAAGACCAGATTCGCGGCCACACGTAGGGGTCTCCGAAGTACGTGGTGCAGATGTCCCAGAGCGTGTCACCGGTCTGCACCGTGTGCACCTTTTTAATGCTCATCTTTTCTTCGGACTCCTCCATGGCAGGGGCCGGTTTGGGTCCGATAGAAATTGATTGGCGATTCGCCGCAGCCACCGCAAGTGCGGACTGAGGCGGCTCGGGGGAGTACACGGTCAATCCGGGCTTCATATCGCGCTCGTACTTCCCTGCCTCCTCGCCGCGCATATCCACATCCCCACTGGCATTGAAGTCGTTATTTCCATCGGTTCCACCACTGGCATCCATACTGCCGCCAAAAGTGAAATCCTTTGCCACTGCCACAGAACCACCGGAAATGGACAGTCCGAGCACACCGAAATAAATACCAACCCTCAAAAAAATGTTCATCATCTTCACCTTTTTGCCGACGTCCGGACCAGTCTGGCACCGCCGTTATCGTCCGACATTCGTCTACTCGCCTTCCTGGCGGCTTCGGTGCCGGGAAATTTTTCCACGACTCTGAAATAGTATTCCCTGGCCTTCGCCATATCCTGCATCTGGTCGTAAATGAATCCGATGCGGTACATACTGGATGCCGCCTGCTCCGATTTGGGATACCGCCGGAGCAACCGTTCAAATTCGCCTACCGCCTTGAATTGCTTGCCCATTGCCAGATAGCATTCGGCAATCCAGAACACGGCATTGTCCGCAAAGCGATGATTGCTCTCCCGCTGAAGAAATGTGGAGAACCCGGCCAGCGCCGCAGCATAATCCCGATTGTTATATGACCGATACGCCGCATTGAATAAATCCATCGAATCCGCCTCGGCCTGCTCAAGCTGGCCATCCGCGGAAACCACCCCCAGGTTATCGCCCTGATTTGTTACCGGAATGTCTTTCCATGACGGCGAGGACGACCTCTGATGATTCGTGCTGGAAAGAGTTGAGTTGTCATACCGGGCAAGAGACCCCTCATTCAGTCGCAGTACCGGACGATCTTCAGCGTCACCTTCACCGTCGGCAAACTGCTCTCTGAACGAAACACTGGCTTCTTCGCTATATGGTTCTTCCGCATTCGCGTATATCCCGTCCGCAGCGACGCCGTCCGGCGTGAGACGCACCGTTCGCATGCCATCCTTTGACTTTTTGCGCGTTTCCATGGTTGCCATCTTTTCGTACAGCAACACCTTGTCATCCAGCTCCCTGGTTCGCGCCTGCAGATTGGCGTTCTCCGCCTTCAGCTGCATCACCTGTTTTTCCAGATCCCGCATGTGGTCGCTGCTTTTCTGTGCCGATTCGGCGGCACAGCCTGTCAACCAGGCCAACACAAGTCCGCTGCCAATTCCCGCAGTTATCAGATTCAAACGCTTTTTCATGATATTTCCTCTATATTCAGTCCACCCTGAATACATTGTAGGGATGTGTAGGATAACGGTCAAAAAAAATGACCTTTTATTTTTCTTCCCATTTTTGTTCTGTGATAAGAAGCGGCCATGAACGATCTCAACCGCAAAATGCCCGTCCGCTCAATTAAGGTGAATATCAGGGATATTGGTTATATCCGATGGTGTCTGGAATCCCACGACGGGATTGCCAACCCCACCACCCGAGTGGAAACGCCGGAAATACTGGATTTAACCATTGCCCCTCACTTCCTTGCCGATGCCGAAAACCTGATTGATGCACTTGTTGAAGAACTGGGCATCGAAAGAGTCGATAGCCCCGAATATTCCCCGCTGCTGTAATGGCGGACACCCTGCTCCACCTTACCCTGGCCCACCGGATTGCCGAACATCCGGAACTGACCGCACCGGTGCAGAATCTGATTCAACTGCACCCGGATGCATACTTCCTCGGCAGCGCACTGTTTGACCTGCCCTATTACGACACCCTGCTGCTATCCGGATGGCAGATTCTTTTCGGTCTGCCATCGGTCTATCATCCCTTCGGTCAGGCCATTCACAACGGGCAATGCCGGAAATTATGTGTCGAACTTGTCGATGGGGCCCAATCCGGCGAACACCTGGCAATGGCATATGGGGCACTGACCCACTTCGCAGTGGATATTGTATTTCATGCTGAAATTGAACGGCGCATTCAGAATACCACCATTTCTCACGACACCCTCGAACGCCAGATGGGTATCCTGGCTCATCAGGAACTGCTTGGACACGGTGGTGTCGGCACGGCGTACACCGCTCGCGTCACATGGCTCTTCCCGCATCAGGACTGGTGCCGTTTCACCAGTGCGGTGTTTTCTGGGCTGTATCCCGGAGCTCCGGCGGACGTCACGCTCGCCAGATGGCAACGGAGCTTTCGCGCCTTCGGATATCTTTACAGCAAACCGTGGTTCCCCTGGCTCAACACTCGCGCACCCCAAAACCCGCAGCTGAAACAAGCCACACTGCAACTCACCGCCCGGGCAATGGAATCCGCCATCCAGTATCTGAATGCGGCTGGCCGATACCGCGCCAGAGAGATATCTCTGCGGGAATTCACTCAGGCATTGCCCAATCGCCGCATGATCGATGGGACGCCGGAGTGAAACGCATCTCTTGTCACTGATGGCCCGTTTTTTCGAACATTTCCCTGAGGGTCTGCGCCGTATCCTGACAATATCCCGGTTCTGATGCAGCCAGCTCCACGGCTGCTTTTCCGGCGGCAATATACAATTGAAGGACAATGGGCAGGTCCACAAGCGCTTTGAGATGATCGGCCACCACCCCCACATCGCCGCGACGTACCGGTCCGCTCAATGAATGCCCTATTCCAAGACTGCGCGCCTTGTCCAATGCACTTCCCGCAAGCCGGATAAGCAATTCATCTGTCTCCGCGTCGCCAATGCCCGCCGTGGACAGAATGTTTCTGGCGCTGGAAAGCTGAGTCACGATGTAGTTGCTCGCCATCACCATCGCTGCGTGATAGCGGGGGCGCAATGCCGGCTCAATTTCTACCACATGGCCTTTGAGAAGCGCCACATGCTCTCTCACCTTCTCCTTTCCCGCGTCATCTCCGTCAATGGCAAACCCGACACCCTCGGGAATCCGCGTGCACTGATGTGGCGGAAACACATATGCGGGATGCATGGTGGCCACCCCTTTCACATGGCTGCGAATCGAATCAAAGACATCTGCCGCCAGATGACCTGAACAGTGAATCCATATCTGATTTTCGCTGTAAAGTTCCTCCGCCTGCACCAGCGCCACCACATGCTCGATATTTTTATCCGGCGTTGTCACAACCACCGTGTCCGCTGTCTTCACCATTTCCGGCAGCGCACCGCCAAATCCCCGGGTGCCGATAATTTCCGAAGATTTTCGGGCCTGTCGGGAATCGATATCATAGATTCCCACCACATCCCGGCCAGCTTTGCGCAGCGCGAAACCAAGGGATGTTCCAACCGCGCCACAGCCAATGACAAACACTTTTCTTCCCATACTCATACTCCATACAGTTGATGTTCAACAATATACGCAAACACGGCATCGGACAGAAGTCCCGACACGCTCTCATGCCGGACAAGTTTCTGCCGGATATCACTCGAACTCATCTCCGTCGGCGCATCGAGCCATTCCGCATCATTTGCCGGAACGCCCTTCCTCGACAGATAAATGAGTGGCGCCTTTTTTTCCACCAGATCAAACTGATACCATTTATGACGCTCTTCATAAATATCTCCCCCGGCCAGAAGACGAAACGTGGCATCCGGAAACATGGATTCCAGCACCGTAAGCAGCTCAAGGGTTCGGCCGGGATTCGTCATTTTCCGTTCCACGTCAAGCACGTCGATATATGAATAATTTCTGGTTAAAAGACGGCACATCTCCAGGCGATGATCAAATACCACGGGGGTTTTACCGAACGCATGATGATAGCATGGAATCATGAGCACCCGGTCCACCAACCCGCGCCCGTAAACCATATCCGCCATTTCGAGATGCGACAGATGTGGTGGATCAAACGTTCCACCCAATATCCCCAATCGCCGCTGTACTGGCATTATTCCGGAATATCGGGAAAAAGTCGCTTTCCCTCACTCTTCCACCAGTGCTGCAACTGTCTGTGCAAATCCTTGCGCTGACTGGAACTCAGCGGGCCGAGGGGAAAATCAAATTGTTCTCCCACCTCATCCTGTAACACCCGAAGCGCCCGACGACTGATATCCTCGTTTTTCTCAACAATACCTTCGATGGCCCATGACAACCGATGTTCGCTCCGGTGCTTCCGGTACCAGTCCATCCATCGTTTCTCTGAAAAACCGAAATCTCTGAAGGCAATTTTCACCAGTGCCCGCTGACAGCGTTCCGCCAGAATCCCATCAACGGATCCGAGCATTGTGGTCAATGGCTCGACAGTCATCGGATCAGCCAACCTGGCCAGCGCATCCGCTGCAATCCGTTTCTTTTCGAGGGTTGACATGGCCCCAACCAGAATCATCGAAATATCTTCGACACAGGACTTGTACTCAAAGGCATCCCGATGGGCCTTCAGTGCTTCCACCGCCATTGAACGAATCTGACGGTCATTGTCGAATACCCGTTTCACCAGTTGGTAGAGTACCTCCCGATTGCCCAGTTCATATAAAACGAAAGTGGCATAAAACCGAATCTCTGAATCAAAACTTTCGAGAAGCGGCAGCACATGGGACACTATCCGGTTGCCAAACTGCATCAGCAATCCCAGAACCGGCCCATGATTTGAAATCCCGGATAATTGCCCCATCTCCTGAAATCGATCACAGCTGAGTGGCCCTGGAAAATGCTCAATCAACGCTGTAATGGCCAACTCCCCACCCGCAAGAATCCTCGCCGGAACGTGTTCGTCGAATTTCCCGGACACCAGTGCTTCCACCAACCCCACCATCTCTTCGTCCGAGGCGGACCGGGTCTCGGCGGTCACACCCGTTTCCCCGTTATGCTCCCCCTGAGATGAGGTCTCCACTTCCCCGGACGACTTCGGCGCTTCGACGTCGATGTCTACTCCCGCCGCACCTGCAACACTCTGCAGAATGTTATCCGCATATCCGGCTGTTCGGCGCATATCTTCCTTCGTGAGCACAATCGGCGGGGTATCAGCATCACCCGATGAAGACCCGGGAGCGCCCAAATTCCTGGTACTGCGAACATCCGGTTCCAACATGTACTGTTGGGCGGTCTTTCTGCGTTCTCTGTGATCTCCGCTCTGAAACTCCCGATCCACCTGCATGTACCGTCCATCGGCGACCGATGTTCGCGGCACATATGAAGACATCGGCTCGTCCGGCTGGGGAGTATCCAGCGATGCGGCATCCGGTCTGGCATACGGAGAAGTAGTCACAACCTTTGTCGACTCACCCGCTTCAATCGTATTCTGGGTCGCAGATAATTCCGATTCCTGAACGGGAGTCGGTTTTGCCTCATCTGTCAATGAGGGACGCAGGTCATCCGTCAGCGACGCTCTGGATTTGGATTCACCCACACGAATGGGCGGAATCATCCGGATGCCTGCACGATGTGGCGTGTCCGTTGCCTCGGGTCGTTTGGCTTTCCCCTCCACCTGAATTCTCAACGTGGTATCATGATCGGCAACCTGTTTTACCGACCCCCTCGACGAAACAGAAATCCGTACCGTCGGCTGAGTCGGATCCGAAGGCGCATCTGTGTCCACCAACGTGGTGGGCGGAACCGATGACACGGTGGCTTTCTTCGCATCTTCCCCGAGTGTGCGTTCAACGATGTCCGGCGCATGAACAGTCAATTTTTCGGAGTCAGGAATAAAACGACTGCCAGCCAGCGCTGATTCCAAATCCGTTGCCGAAGCCGATACCACGTCGTCCGGACCGTTCGTCGACCCCTCCCTGATCTCGTCACCGCCCATTCCCGAATTTAAAAACGCAGATAAATCCCGTTTCCGCCTTGCCACAGTTTTCGAGTCCACCTTAATCGCCTCATTCGCATCATCTCCCTGTGACGCGGCGGGTGGGGGGGGTACACTGCTGAATTTTCTCAGTTTTCTCGCCAGTAACAACCGCTCGAACGCCGAAGCCACCAGCTTTGAAAACTCAAATATGCGATCGACCCGCCTGGCGCGAATGCCGTGATGCCCGCTGTCGCCGTAAAGCAACAGAATAACGCGACGCTTCAACACAACCGGAATAACGGTTGCATTCAGCGGAACATCCAGTCCCAGCTGATTCAGTGCATTCAAGCCGGCCATGTCATCCATCGGGCCAATCTGATATTCGGTGGTTTTGTAGGCCTTCTCAAAAAGCCCGCCTTCGTTGAGCTGAATGGACACAAAATCAGCGTCATTGAAACTGCCGCCCCGATATGCCGCCAGTCTTCCTGCGGCATCCTCTCCATGAACCACCGCCAGAAAGGTAAAATCAAACGCCTGATGTGCAAAATGGAAAAAGGTTTCCATGATTTCATCGCGATTCTCCGCCTTCTCCAACATCTCCGCAGCTTCAGAAAAACTGAGTAGACGCTTTTTCAGATTCTTGCGGGTCAAAAGGGGCATTCCCGGATCCGATGCCCTTCCCGGCGGGATGGTCACGGCAGGTCTGGCCGGTACCGATGACGCAAATTCTGTTTCTGCTTCGGACTCCAGCGCCTCCGGATCGGGCATTATGGATTCCGGTGGTGCCGTCAGCCGCACCCGGGCAGCGATATCATCGATTCGAAGCGGCGTATCCCGTCTGGGGGGGCTTGTGGATTCGTCGTCCTTTTCCACGTCATCTTCGGAAGCCGGCTCTTTCCCGATAACCAGCTTCTGAATGGGTTGATCGCTCCGATACAACCGACTCGTAGGCTCTGCGCCGCGTTTTTGGGTGGATTTCACGGAGACCGAAATTTTCTCATCCACCTCATTTTCCAGCTCGGCTGAAGATTCGGATTTGGCAGCGGGACGTTCAAATGATGTTTTCTCCGGGACAAACTGCGACGGCTTGAAATCGGGTAACAGCTTTTTCTGAAGGGGTGTCATCCGGCCGGGCAATGGAACGCCATACATCTGATTCAACAGCAGCGCAAACCGGAATTCCAGGATCAGATTCGGCACCACCATCATTCCCGACTCAACCTGCAATCTTTCAATGCATGTCTGCGACAGTGTGCCGGTTACTGCAACAACGAGCTTTTCGTCTTTCCGAATGGGAACCGCCCTGCACGATACTGCGGTATCTCTGGAAATCAACTCTCCAAGAGATAAATCCGGCGAATCATACAAAGCGCTGTCGAGTTCCGTAATCCCGACCACCCTGCTCATGTAAGTGGCCAGCAACTTCTCGTCCAGCATGCGCAACTCAAGGAGTATGGTCGGCAGATCACCGCCAAGAATTACCTGACGTTGCAGTGCCTGCTCAATCTGAGTGACACTCAGAATCTGATTTTGAACGAGTAGTGAACTTAAAGCGCCCATAGAACCGCCAGCATAACGAAACATCCCTTATGTTTCCAATGAATATTTGTCATTAACTTTCTCGCCATCTTTCCCTGAATTGCCGCCAAGATCAAGAATATAGCACAAAACGTTTCTGTCACCGGACAGACCACATGCGACACCTTCCCTCAGCCGGGTCCGACAGCGCTGGTTCACACGTCATACCCGCCAAGCATCGCAATGCCCGCCACCGATGCCACCAGCATTGCGGTTTCCATACGCAAAATGGAGTGTCCCGCCCGCATCGACTTAAACGAATGTTCAGTGGCCAATGCCACCTCCCGGGGCGAAAAACCACCTTCCGGACCGACGAGAATGGCCGTGTCCCCTTCACCCCGCGATTGCATCAGCGCTCCCAGGGTCACGCCACCGTCCGGATGCAGCATGAATCGATGCGCGGCCCGGAGGGTGCGCACTGCCGTGTCAAAATCGACCGCCGAATCGATGTCCAGCACCCGCTGCCGCCGACATTGCCGCATCGACTGTGTCGCAATACGCTGCCACCGTTCCTGACGTTGTGCACCGGGCACAACCGACGACCGTTCACAGATAAGCGGAGTGAACCGGTTCACCCCCAGTTCACTGAGCTTGCGCACCACATCATCAAGGAGCTTCTCCTTAGGTACCGCAGCCAGAATGTGCACGTTCAGCGGCACCACGCCATTGGTCAACGGCTGCCCGAGCGACAGGGTGGCCTGAGCACTGTCCACCCGCAGCACAATCGCTTCAAAACTGTTGGCATCGTTGTCCACCAGAATCACCGTATCTCCCGCACCGTGGCGTCGGACATTTTTCAGATAGTGCAGTTCCTCTCCGGTCACTTCCACCACCTCTCCGGAAGAAACGTCACCCAGGGAGGTCGACAGCAGAATTCGCGTCATGAATTCTTCTCCAGACGCATGGCAAGCCATTCTTCTTCCTGCATCACTTCACGAAGTGAAAACTGTGGCCACAGTGCGAGACAACGTTCCCGCTGCTCCGCCAGGATGCCGCTGATAAGCAATGTGCCACCGGGGGACACCAGATTCGCGATGTTGTCGGCGTGTTCGAGAAAAACGGCCAGTTGAATATTGGCCAGAACCATGGGCCACTGACCTTTCACCAGTTCCGGGGACGCCACCATCACGGACACGGCATCGCCCACATGGTTGCGCTTCGCATTCTCCCTGGCGGCATCCACTGCCGGTTCCTCCACATCAAACCCCACAACTGCGGACGCGCCAAGTCTGGCGCAGGCGATGGCCAGTACTCCGGATCCGGTCCCCACGTCGAGAATCGTCTCCGGAAACCCCGGGGCACTGCGCTTTTCGATGAATTGCAGCATAAGCCGGGTGGTGGCATGGCCACCGGTGCCAAAGGCCTGTCCGGGATCAATCACAATCGTCACGTCCCGCTCTTCGGGAGCCTCCATCCAGGGCGTGATAACCTGCACCTTTTCGAGCACCACCGGTTTGAAAAACTTCTTCCATCCCTCACTCCAGCCATCGTCCGTAATTTCCAATCGCGACAGTTCCAGGCCCGGATATTTCCGACCCAGTACCTCCGCCGCCTGATTTCGACGGCTTTCATCACCAAATCCGGCAATATACACCACGGTATCAGCTGCTGTCACCCCCGTCATGGTGGTTGCGTCCCGGGTCTCCACCCCCGCAGCGCCCAGGTCGTGCAGCTCCCAGGGCAGGTCTTCGCCCCCCTCCTCCTGTACGGTGATACAAATCCCAAACGTTCTTCCGCTCATTTCCGTCCCTTCCTGGAGGCCAACTCCAGTTTCAATTTTTCATCCAGCGCTTCAGCGTCCTGCCGTTCACTGCCGGTCAACACCGGGATGGTGCGTTCCAGCAGTTCCAGCACATCGGCTACCGGCCATTCTCCGGTTCTGAACAGCGCCGCGGCAAACCGATACATTCGAACCGCGTCAATGGCCAGGTGGGGGGCCACCAGGCGGAGCCGCTCCAGACTGGATGTCACGCCGCCCCATTCGCCAATGGCCCAGGAGCAATCCGCAAGCCCCAGCAGCACATCCGGCTCATTTCTGGAAATGGCCGCCGCCCGTGTGAAGAGATTCATTGCGCGAACCGGGTCGTTCAACTCATCCAGAAATATTCGACCGCTCGCCACGAAGTAATCGATGCGCTCATCCCCGGTTACCAGTTCCGCCACTTTTTCGAGAGTATATGCGCGCGCGGACGATTGCCCGCCGGCTTCATATACATGGGCCAGCAGCAACAGCGAATTCCGGTCGAGGGGCTCCAGGCTCAGTGCAATTTCAAGATGGCGTCTGGCGTTGTCCATTTCGGTGCCTGCCAGATACGCCCGCGCTGCTTTCCGATGCACCGCCGCTGACATCTGACCCAATCCCCCCTGACGTCGGACCACCGCCAGCGCCTGCCGCACATTGCCTTCATAGCCTTCTTCGGGAACCGTGCGTAAATATCCCTCGTTTGCCTCGTCCATCTGTGGTGCCCGATCCTGCAACTCTTCATATAATGCAAACGCTTCTTCGGTCCGACCTGCCATTTCCGCAATCAGCGCTTTCCACAGCGCAACCCGCGGATGCCAGCTCACACCCGCTGCCAGCTGGAGCAACGCGCCAAGTTCCTCCCAATCCCGGATGGAATACGCGCGCTCCCCCAGTTGCATCAATGCCTGCATATTTGCGCCGTTCAACGTCAGACTTCGCCGGAAACACGCCATAGCTTCTGCTTCGTTTTCGAGTTCCTTCTGATAATATTCTCCGATTTCCATCCAGTCCGAGGCTGCCCCGTCCCTATCACCGAGATGCTGCGACCGAAGTTCCGCCCGCCTTTTGAGCAACCCGTAGCGGCCATCGTCCTTTTCGAAAAAGAGCAATATCGTGAGAAGTTGATCCGCTTCTGCCCATTTTTCCTGTTCCACCGCATATTCGAGAACCCGGTGGACCAGGGGGCCCATCTCCCGATTTTCCTCTACCGCTTTCAGCAGCTGTTCCAGAGAAAGAGCACGAAGACAGTCTTCGGGTTCCAGCAGCAGCGACGCCTCTTCGGCCATGTCATTGCGAAAATACATCACCGACAGCGTCAGCTTCATTTCCGCCATCTGCTCTTCAGACGTGAACCCCTTCATTCCGTCCAGCGCCCGGGCATACATCTGCGGGTGCACCCGATTCACGGCAATCTCTATTACCCGCGCATACATTTCCCGGACAGTGTCATCCGATTCCGACAATTCCGCCGCTTCAAGATAATATCCCGCCGCCTGTAAATCATCGCCTTTCAGCTGAAGCACCCGGGCCAGTTTTTCCAAACGCTTTTCTTCGTCCCTGCGATCACCGGACTGACTTGCGGTGAGCAGCGCCACCATCTCATCCAGCTCACCCCGGGATTCATAGTGGGTAAGCAATTGATCCCGGGCATGACTATCCTCACCGGCAATATCCATCAACAATTGCCTGGACTCGGTGTCCCGGCCTGCCCGGGCAAGTGCATTGGCCAGCATTCTGGCGGTCTCCACCTCAGGCGCCAACCGATACGCATCACGCAACGCGGACACCGCCTCATCAAACAGCCCATCCGCCAGAAAAAAATCCGCCGCCCGTTTCACCTCGCCGATGCCGGAAAGTTTTCCACTGAAAAACCGCACCAGACTTCTTGCCAGCTCCGCGCGATGTCCGCTGTTTTCAAGCAGTGCAATCAATCGATTCCGCGCCCGATCGTTGTCGGGAGAAAGCGCAAAGATACTCTCGTAAAAATCCCGGGCCAACCGAATATCTTCCAGTTCCCGCCACGCCAGATCCGCGCCGTATTCCAGTAACGCCATGGCTTCGTCCTCTCCGATATTTTCAGCCACACGTTTTAAAACGCCCAATGCATCGCGCAATTTTCCAATATGAATCGCCGCATCCACCAGTATCCGTAGCGCCTTGCCGCGGAGAGCGACCGGTCCCGACCCGGCGGCCACCGCTGATCGGTACGCCATTTCAAAGTCCCCCTGGTGATATGACGCCGTGGCCAGCGACAGCGATACCGAAAACCCGTCCACCGCATCGCCATCCGGCTCGATGCCTTCCAGAATTTCTCTGGCAATGGCATATTCCTTTTCCGCCAGCAGGGATTGCGCCATGACCAGAAGCGTCGCCCCTTTTCGCTTTCCGCCGCCCAGCCTGGGCAGGGCCTCCTTTACCAGTGAAATCGCCTTTCGGCTTTCCCCGACCCGGAACAACTCTTCGGCGAGTGCGAACTGGGTCTCGGCAACTTTAGTCACCTCTCCCTCTTCATCGTACATGGCAATCAACCGGTTCAGCTCATCCGGCAGGCGCTCATCGTGTGTGGCACGCATCGCTTCGACCAGTCCGGCCCGAGCGGTCATATTCCCGGGTGCCAGTGTCACTGCTTCCCTGAAGGCCGACAGCGAATCCGCCACCTTTCCGGTACCATGCTGTACCTGGCCAAGCTCGGTCAACAATCGCACCCGCGTTTCGTCCGAAGAAATGGTTTCGACCCGTCGCTGCAGTGCATCCGCCAGTCGGTCGTGATCTTTGTGACGCCGGAGAGCATCGATATACACATCGAGCAATATGGCGTGATGGGGATGCTGCGCCAACGCGCTTTCAATGGTCGATATAGCCGAGGTCAATTCTCCCGCGGCAATTCTGGCTCTGGCCAATCGCGCCACAGTATCCAGGGAGGCATTCGGTCCTTCCTTCAGCAGATTCCGCTCCAGGGCCACAGCGAGTTCCCGCCATTTTTTCTGCTTTTCCAGAACCTGGATATTGAGTTCCAGAGCTTCAGCCCGGACGCTTTCAATTCGCTTCGCCTGCTCAATCCAGTGTCTGGCCGCATCAAAGTCTTCAAGTTCCTGAAAAAAAAGTCTGGCCAGAGTCAATGCCCCTTTTCCAAATGCATCATCTTTGCGGGGCGCGGTTTCCAATGCTTCCTCGTAATGCATCACCGCCTGCTCAAAGCGCCCGAGGGTTATCAACGCCTCAGCCAGTTTCATCTGCACGACGCTGTCCGGATTCACACCGATGGACTCCTGCAGTCTGGATACCGCCAGTTCAGGCTCTTCCTGTTCCAGCCAGAGTGCGCCGATGTGAGCAAGCGCTTCCGCCCAGGTGTGGTCTGCGCCCTTTTTTCGACTTTTCTCGGCCAGTTGCTCATACGCCGTGATGGCCCGCGGTGCATCCCCTTTGCCTGCAAGGGCTGCGGCCAGTCCCCATTGCGCATCCTCATTCTGGGGATCGGCAACCAGCACATTTTCAAAATGCGCTGCCGCGGCATACCATTCGGATACGCTCAGCAGCACCCGACCCGCCTCCAGATGTGCGGCCGATTGTTCCACCTGCTCACTGTGAATGACAGTCCATCTGCTGATGACCGTTTTGAGACGGGCAATGTCCCGCTCCACCCCATACAGTTCCATCAGAGCCAGCAACACCTCCGGATTATCCCGTCGCACGCTGGCTGCCTGTTCCAGAAACCCGATCGCCCGGGAGGGTTCCGTATTTCCCACCACCTCCGCAATGCGAAGCGCGGTCAACACCTTTTCGGCGGGGGTTCCCGATTCAAAAAGCTGTGCCAGCGCCGTCATTTCCATCTCCACATCACCATCCAGCGCGGCCCCATGGGCAACGATTGAAAGAGCGTCGGAGCGATTCTGCCAGACGGACAGTTTTTCCAGCAGGCGCTTGAGCTCGGCCCTGCGCAGTGTGGGTTCCAGAATGTTGAGCATCGCCAGACGGGTCACCACCGACGGATTATCCGGCGTCCGATTGAACTGTCCAGACAGTTGACGTCGCGCCTCATCCATCATCCCCCTTGCAATCAGCGTGTCCACATCCCGGCTGGCACGAAGTTCCTCAAACCGTTTGAGAGTGGGCATACTCAACAGTGTCCGTAAAATATCCCCGCTGGAATCCGAACCACTTTCCGCTTTAAAAGAAATACTGCACCGACGCGACTGCAGGGAAAATTCCTCCACCTGCACGTCATCATACGACGGCAACCGCCACCCTTTCGCCGGAAGCAGATGCAGCAGCGCCAGCTTCACGGGATTTTTCGGAATGACAAAACTGCCTTCCATCTCGAAGCCCGTCAGTTCGGTGGCACATATGGCGCTGATACTGAAAAGAGGTGCAGGCATTGCCCCATAGCATCGCACGTCGTCAATCATCAGCGCAAAAGCATTCTGCCAGGAAACCGGTATCAGGCGAAAGCTGAATGGAACGGCCGTCTCTACCGGGCCATACATCAGAGAAACCGATATATGATCGTCATAGAAAGCCAGCTCCAGCCCGTGCATCCACGGGTTGTGTGCAATGCGTTGAGACAGATACCCGGAAACGGCATCAAGAGCGACTTCGATTGATATCCGGTGTAATTTCAGCCGCCGGCTGGCCAGTCCGGAAACTCCCCGGGACACATCGAACGGAAATGCGATATTATCGATAACCATTTCCAGCAATTCAACCGTAATCCCATCGAAAATCGATTCCCCCGACAATTCCAGGATCCCTCTGCCACCGGCGAACTTCAGAGAAAACCCATTGGAATTCGGCTTATCGGTATATTCCCGCACCGGCCTCTGAAAGCGTCGGCGATCTTTGCGGTTCTGTAGTCTGAGTCTTCTGGCCATTATCGCATTTGAATGTTTCTGAGCGTCATCAAGTATGCCATGGTAACACCTTTTGCACGGAACGCTCCAGAAAATACCCTTTAAAACAGACAGGTATATGATCTGAAATATAAATCAGGGCGCCCGCCAATTGTACGACCACCTCGCTGCTGCATCCAGTCCGGCGCGTCATTTTTGTCCGACGATATCGGAAATAATTCCACGGCACCGGCGTTATATCCTGAGAGTACGTAACAGATTCAGCAACAAACGCGATTCAAGGAGGTCAACCCATGAGAAATGCCTTGTCCATAACCTTCAAAGACACGCCCCACACGGATCATCTTATCCAATATATAGAGAACAAATTCCGGAGGCTGAAAAAAATACATGGTGATATTGTTCAGTGCTGCGTGACAGTATCCTCTCCGCATCAGCAGCATCGAACCCAGAATCCGAGAGCGGTTACCATTACAGCCCGCGTTCCCGGCAAAACGCTCTCTGTCCGAAGGTCCTCCCGTCCGGGAGATGGACGGGATTTGTATGCAACTCTCGGGGATGCATTCGATACCATCGAATTGCAGGCATCGTCGCGATCTGCGTCGAAAGTCAACTATCGGAATTTCAGAAAATTGTCCAGGGCGGAGATTTTCCCGATTGCCGTCTGAATCCACACTCCCCTTGTCGTTTCCCCATATCGCGCCATACTTTTTTCACCATAGCGGTTTCTGACATGTCATAATGAAGCCATATTTATCCGCCAGATCGCTGGTATGGAAATACCCTGTCCGCCTGGCAGGAAGAAATGATTACCGTGCATCCGGACGCACTGGGGGCAGAAGGCGAAACCCGCTGGATAACCGATGGCGATACGGATTTATTTTTTTTCGACGACCTGGTGGCCCACATGAAAAAAATTCTGTGTATCGACGAAAATCGAATTTTTGCTTCCGGACACAGTATGGGCGGTTTTTTCAGCAACTACCTGGGATGTCACCGGGGTGATGTGCTTCGCGGCATTGCGCCGGTATCCGGTGGCGGTCCATCGTGGGGTGGATTCGACCCGGGATGCGTGGGCGAACTCGCCGTCATGGTGATTCACGGTACCAACGATACCACCGTGGATATCACATCGGGGAAAGGGAGCCGGGACTACTGGCCTGGAAAAAACGGATGCACTTCCGATTCAGCAACCTATGCGGCAACCGGTCTTGACTGTGTTGATTACAACGGCTGCAACGAAGGCTATCCGGTTGTCTGGTGCACATACACCGATCCGGAGGAGGGACACAACTACCCACGGGAGACCGCGCCCCAGACCATACTGGATTTCTTCAGCCAGTTCTGAATCGCGAGGAACTGACACATTCTGTGCCAGAAAAACAATCTCATTGGATCACATTTACTGGACCGGTAAAATAACCGCCTTCCGAATAAAAATGTACCGAAACAAGGATGGTCCTGACTCGCCGGTACATCTCCTGGCGTGTAGCAACCGTGTCTCACGGTGCCGATATGCTGAATGAAATCAGTCGTCAATCATGGCACGGTTGTTGTGTATAGACAGATGTTTGATAATGATGGAACACCATCCGTATCCACAGGAGCGCATAATGAAAAAGCTATTCCCTCTTCTGTTTTCATTTTTTTATCTGACAGCAGTTTTCGGTCTGCTTTCGTGCACTTTCAAACACGAGGCCGACGCGGTAACGCCCATTGATTCCGGAATCGACACGGTATCTCCAACCGACACGGCGTCTCCAACCGACGCTCCGGGCGATTCAGTCACAGGAGATTCGGTCACCGACAGCGCAACCGTGGGTGCACAAGGAGATTCCGAGTCAGATTCGACTATCGATATCCCCACTGACGATTCAAGCGAAGATTTCGAATCTGAAACCGATACCCGACCCGTTCTGACCCTGGAAGAACGGGTGCGTCGCTGCGAACTATCTGCCAGCCCGGACGAATGCGAAGCCAGCTCGCAAATTGTCGCCCACGTGAACTTCGAATGCGACGATTGCTGGGCGGACTGCCAATGGGTGGAAATGCACACGTATTCCGACGAGGAAACCTGCGAAACAGAAGAATCCAGGGGATTCTGCACCTACGTGGGAGGCGGAGAGGGGAACGAAGAGGAGTGCCACCAGCAAATCATTGAAGGACTCGGGCAAGCTGAAGGAAGACCTGTATACCTGACCGTGGGCGATGCCACGTTTGTCGGAGTTGCACCCTGTTGGACGATTACTGGCGCAGAAAGCGAATTGAACGGTTGTATCGCATATGGGGAAACCACTCTGGATGCCAATGCCCCCGAAGCTTGTCGATGCAAATATGAATGGCACCCAACCCCGGGATTCGAATGCGATTTCGACGGGAAACATGCGTGTCTGGATTCCAGCACCCAACTGATGTGGCCCATCAATGGCTTTCAATACCTGCCTTCCCTGAATATCGCTGAAGCGCAGCTCACCGCCGATTCATGCAGCCAACTGAACTACAGCCAGCGGTACACGGACTGGCGTTTGGCCACCATTGACGAAGTTCGAAGTCTCATTCGGGGGTGCGAAACCAATGAAAGCGACGGACAGTGTGACATCGGCTCATGCACCGATACCGCCTGCGCTGAAGCGGATTGCAAATCGCTGGTGATTGATGATTACGACAAGGATCCGAGTCTGATTGCGTACCACTATGAACCGGCCACTGAATGCGGACTGGGACCGTCATATTTTGAAGAAGGGTCATGCGCCGTGTGCCCGCTTCTGGGCGCAGATTCGTTTCTCCACACCTGGCTTCCCCAGGAACTGAACTGGGGACCACCGACATCGTCTGTCATCCTCAGTGCAACAAGGGTGACAGGTACGGATGCGTACTGGGGTATCGACAAACGCACCGGTTCTCCGGTCATCGTGGGGCCAGAACCGAACGGGGACAACACTTATACGATCGCCTGCACCCGGGATGCCGGCGCGGAAAAGTAACCTTCGACGTTTCGGTCAGCACGACTCCGGGAAAATGGATAGATTCAGTGAGGAACGTTACCGGACATTTCAAGCAGAGACATGATGCCCAGCGACGTGGAATAATACACCCGATTGAACTGAGGTGATTCGAGTATATCCATAGTGGTTCTGAACGCGTTGTCCAATACGCCACTGTCTCCGGTGGATTTGGCGGCAATCCCCAGCGGGCCAATGAAGGATGCCTGATTCTCCACTGCACTGTTGTGGGGAGTTCCGGTCAGCAGATAACCGGCTTCCATTTTTCCCAGTGAATCACCGCCGTCAAAACGGTCAGCAAAGAAGGACACCAGATCCCCCAGAATGCCAGATGCATTGGAACCGGACCCCCAGCAGGCATCCACGCCCAACCGCAAGCCCATTCGGGCGGCCTCATAGGCGTAAACGGTATCACCGCACATGCCTTCACCGCACACCTGCGCTCCTACGCTGCTGGCAGAAGTCGCATCGCCGCTGAAACTGCACCAGTCAGCGACCAATCCATTTCCGGCCTGACACGAAGAAACCGTACCATAGCCACTGCTGATGACGCCACTCCAGTTGCCCGAATCGATGTCTGCAAATTTTCGATAGAAATACGGGGCAAAGTAGGACGGGTTGAATGCGACATCGTATTGACTGCCCAGCTTGATTCTCGGTTCTGCGGCGCTCACATCATTGCTCCAGATTGCCTTGACCATGTTGGCCGCGTCACCGCCGGTTCCCCAGCCTCTGGCATCGGCAAGAATCAGGGCATAGGCCACATCTTCGTCACCGTCGGTCGCAGAGCCCTGACCGCCACCCCAGGACCAGGTTACCACACCACCGGAAAGCTTTGTCTGGGTTTCCGCCCAGATTTTGTCAAACGTCTCCCGATCGTTCATGCTCACCGACAACAGCATGCCATATCCCTGAGACTCCGAGGTCGTCCCATCTCCCATCTGTTCCGGCATCATGACACGTCCCCCTTCGAGGAACTCTTCTTTCCAGTGTTCGTACAGGTCTTCGATAAACCCATTAAATCGGGCTGCCTCCGGTGCAATCTCACAGGAACCGCCCGGTGTGTTAATTGGTTCCCAATCGGAGGTCGGATCGTTGTCACAGAGTGATGCATCCTTTATCAACCGTACATCATCCAACCAGAGATCAAATGGATCAGCGAGGGAATGCAGAGTGGGATTGCTGCTGTTGAACACGGTTGCCTGCACATCGAGGCTCTTGTTGAACTGGAACTGCAGTTTCAAAAATCGCTTCGCCAATGTACGTCGCTGTTCCGCGCTGACATTGCTGGGAAGCCACTGGGGAAAGAGATCTTTGTCAAAACAGAACGTGAATGTCTGCCATTCGCCGGTCATTGGCAGTGCCAGACTCGGGTTGTCTTCTTCGGTCCAGAAGAAACGGCCCATATGATCGTTACAGGCATCAGACCCTTCTTCATCGGGATCGCAGGAGCCCCCATTGTTGGGCGCATTGTCAATGCTTTCGGTTTCGGGCATCACCACGTTCATTCGCACCGGATTGGCATGATTGGAACCCACTTTGGCGGCAAACTGAATCCCCACATAGTCACCCAGATCCACCGGTTCGGTCACGTTGTTGGGCGGATCATAAGTTCCCTTCAGAAAGAACTCCGCACCGCACCCCCAGCTACTGAAACCGGATCCGGATACGTGCAGAGCGTTTTTGCCGCAGGTACCGGAGCCGCCATCTTCCACAGCCATATCGATGGTACCGGAACCATCGTCAAACGTGCCCCATTCCGCATTCTTCAGTCCGGAATTGGTGACATCGTTCACAGATGGCTTCCCATCGTCAAAATTTGAAATCACGCCCGTGCCGCCGCAAGGATCGTCTGCATCGGAATCGGTGTCCGTATCTGAATCGGAATCACTGTCCGTGTCCGAATCGCTGTCGCTGTCCGTGTCCGAATCGCTGTCACTGTCCGTGTCCGAATCGCTGTCGCTATCCGTGTCGCTGTCCGAATCGCTGTCGCTGTCCGAATCGCTGTCACTGTCCGAATCGCTGTCGCTGTCCGAATCACTGTCGCCATCCGAATCACTGTCGCTATCCGAATCGCTGTCGCTATCCGAATCGCTGTCGCTATCCGTGTCACTGTCCGAATCGCTGTCACTGTTTGTGCCATCGTCCGATGGTTCGTTCTCCCCACCGCACGACACCACACCGAACAATAGACAAAGTAAAAGAATTAACCTGAGTAAGCTCTTCATTATACACCTCCAAAAAAAATGCATTTCAATTTTTATAATAGTTCCCGGTATCGTCAAAACTGGGACAAGTCTGAGAATTTTATTTGCCAACGCCATATACGGCGTTCCATCGAACACTACCACTATCCCCAGAAAACGCAGTCAACAATTGCAGTACATCCCGCAAGAAAACCGTATTTAACGACTTGTAAACCAACAAATTTTTATATTTTAAAAATTATACAGCAGAAGTGTTTTCATTCTGATGGCATCAATGCCTGGCGGCATACACCATTGGCACTGACGCGCCGGCAAACACGGCTGCTGCCACACCAATTCCCACCCAGAATTGCCATTTTCGAAAGAGTGGTTTCTGTCTGAAATCCAGGTACACCGCCTGCCGTTGGCCCGCATCCATTTTTACGCGCTGCCCAATATCCCGATATCCTTTTCGGGTGACAATCAGCTCATAGTTCCCCGGACGAGGCACCGAAATTTCAAAATTCCGCGTTCGTTCCGTCTGTTCGGGCAGATCAACCAGCACGGTCTGTGGGTTTACACCTTTCAGCATCAGCCTGGTGTTCGGCGGGATTTCTTCCACAACCACATATGCCGGCCAATTTTCTTTTTGCAGATCGATAATACTGTGTGGCCCGGTGATTTCCTGGTGCTTGAGGAACATCTTTTGACCACTCTTCAACTGCAAATCAAACGTATAGCTTCCCGGTTTCATCCACCATGCGGCCAACAACTTCTGCGGTATCGGATGAACTGCCCCCATGTCTTCCAGCTGCTTCTTTGCCACACCTAAATTGATATCGATAGGGCCCCCCGGGCCGTAAGACAACACTGCCTCTGCCTCATCCGCTCTGTCATCCAGGGGGCGCCGCGTCGCAAAGATATGAACATTTCCAAACAATTCACCATTTACCCGAACGCCGACCACAGCATCTCCCTCTGGTGCAATAAATTCAACCTGTACAAATCGCTTCAGCAAATCTTCCATATTCCGGAATGCGGCTTCCGCCTGTATCGGTGTCAGACAGTCACTTTCAGGATGTACCCTCGCGGCCCGCTCATTCGCTTTCAATGCGCCACTGAAAAGATACAACGCCTCCACATCGTGCCCCAGATCTTTTCGGCACTGGGCAGCAGCAAAGAGGATAATGGGAAGTCGAACGAATGAAAGCGCATGCTCAAACGCACTGCAGGCCCGAACGAAATCTCCGTTGAGTATCAACTCCCGTCCAGCGTCATATGCTTTTCTGGCGGCAACCCGATTTTCATCCAACGTTGCACCGGTCATTGCAGTCTCTGCCGATTCGATGCGGTTATCCCCCGCACTGTCCACACCGCCGGTATTCGCTGCCGCATCCCGGACGACTGTCGGCAACACCGTGGGCCCGGTGTGCGGCGGCGGTTCTGCCTCATTCCCCTGAGAAAAAGCCGATAGCGGCCACAGAAACACCACCGTACACAATAAATAAAACCTGGGCGTCATATTGCCTGCTCCTCACCATTATTTCCATTCGGGTATCTGGTCTCTTGCATCTTCCAGCGCCTTTTCCCGGTGCTTCTGAAGCAGTTCCGCTTTCATTTTCAACCGTTCCGCTTCTGCCCGTTTCGCCTGGCTCAGTGCCCTGACGGCGCGGGTTTCGTTAACCACAGCGCGGGTTTCCGCCGATTCTGTTTGCTTCTTCGCCTTTAAAGCGGTCCATCTGGCAAATTTTGCGTTCCGTTTCTGTTGTTCCGCCATTGCTTTTTGCCTCTCCGCTTCTTCGCGCTGCTCGTCGGCTTTTTGCTTCAGGTATTCTGCTGTTCTTTTTTCATCCAGGGCCTGTTTTTCCGCCTTTCGCGCTTTTTGTTCAGAAACCCGAGCCGCCATCTCCATGCGCCGGGCTTCATACCGCGCCCGATCTGCCTCCGCTTTTTCGTGTTCAGCTCTCTGGCGTTCTTCCTCTGCATGCAACCGCGCCACCTCCGCCGCCGTTTTCTGAGTCACCGCAACGCCGGCCACCGACAGCGCCGCAAAGGCCAGCACGCCCACGAGCGCCATCCACTTTTTCAGTTGTCGGGCATGCTGACGCAATTGTTCCGCATTGTTCCGTTCCTCTTCCGCCCGATGCCGCTCCAGTTCAGCAGCCGCCTTATGCCGCAACGCCTCCGCCCTGTTATGTTCTGCTGTGGCGAGTGCTTCTGCCTGCTCCAATCTTGCCATCCGATCCCGCTCCAGCTCCGCTGCTTTTAAATCCCGCACTTCCCGACTCTTTCGAATGAACGCCCTCACTTTTTCGTAGTCCACCCCATAGCGATTGGACCAGATCTGATTCGGCTGTTTTTCCTCCTGCCATTTCAATGCAAGGGCAAGTTCGGGGTCGGACCACAACCCGCCTTTGTCCTGTTCATAACGCAATGCCGCATCTGCCAGCATGCGCAACTGCTCCGCCGCGCGCACTTCTTCTTCTCCCCAGACTTGCAGCTTTTCCCAAAGACGCATCAGGCTTTCATGGGAGAGATCCACCAGCGTATCCCGGGTAAGTTCTCCGGTGTCCGGTTGCAGCAAAAGAAAAGATCGGGCATTGGCAGTGAAAGTATCAATGATCCGCGACAGGGTGTGCATGTCCGTTTCAGCCACTGCCAATATTTCCCCCAGCCGACAGGGCCTGCGCATCCAGCGACCATCCCGGCTGTGTTCCGCCAGACACTGAAACATCACCCTGGCCACCCGTTGCTCTTCATCGTTCAATTCGCGGCAGGCCTCATCCGCATGTCGGGCCAGTGCGGTCTCCGTTCCGCCGGCTTCTTCGTAATCAATCAAATCGATGGTTCTTGCGGGGTCCAGATGCGCCAGCCAGATATCGAAGGTTCTCATGAGTGCATGCTGCAGCACTGGCAACTGATCGGTCATACTCCCTGCATCGTTGAGTAACTGTTGCAACAGGGTTCCCGAAACGGTTGCCCCGGCAACCCCGGCCGGGCCTTCAATGGCTGCCTGTCGCTGGCGCCGGTTCAGCAGAGGAATCAGATATTGTCCCTGATTGATTGCCTCTGCCAAACCGCGAAACTGCACACACTCGCCCAGGAAGTCCGACCGCATGGTAATCAGCACGTACACCGGCACATCGGTTTGCCTGGCCGCGCTCAGCAACAGATGAACGAACGCAGTAGCCGTATCTCTGTGTGCGTTCTGCCGCAACGCCCGATATCGAAAAATTTCTTCAAACTGATCCACAACCACCAGCAGGTTCTCCCGTTTTCCCAGACCGATTTCCCCCGCAGCTTTCACCAGACCCAATCGACTGCGGTGCAATCCGGTTTCAGTTAGCGCCAGACGAATGGTGTTGGAATCGTCAGTTTTCCGACGATGCAGTCCGCTTTCGCCGTTTTCGTCCTCAGGTGCGTGAGTCCCATGGGCAAGTGCCACCGCCAGATTGCCAATGGGATCATCCCCCGGGCGCATTCTGGCCACGCGCCAGAAACTGCCGAACGGTGTACGAAATCCGCCATCGAGTCTCGGCAATATCCCCGCAGCCACCAGCGATGATTTACCGCTGCCGGAGGTTCCCACCACCGCCACGAACCGACTGGAAGCCAGACGCTGCAGCAGTTCCTCAATATGCTGTTCACGTCCGAAAAACAGGTCCGCTTCCTCCGGGCCAAAGGGACGAAGTCCCGGAAACGGATTAACCACCGCACCCCCATGGATGCTCGGAATTGCACTCTTTCGAATCACCGGGGCAGAATGCGTCATGAGGCACACCGACTTTCTTCAAGCACAGTTAAAAATGATTTCACTGCTTCTGCTGTTTCGGCGCCGTTGGGCCAAATCACAGTGGCGCTGTTGGAACGGAATTTTTTCTGCTGCGCATCTGCCGAGCGACCGATGTATACTGCCGAAGGCAGAATCCGTTTCTCCCGTTGAAACCCACCGGATTTCCGAATATCGCTCAGTTGTTTGCGTACCCACCGCTCCGGACTCTCTCCGTAATACACCATACACAGGTCTGCCTGACGGAGATTCATCTGGTGCGCTTCGTTCAACTCCTGCTCATTCATTTCTTCGTCGAAAGCGAGGGTCAACACCTCCATCCCGGCGTTCCACAGGCAATCTTCCAGAGTGTCCACCTCCCCACCATCGTATGGTCCCTTAATCAGATACACCCAGGATGGGGGTCGATTCGACATGGGAGGAACGCTGTGGGCCTTGCCCGCGCTTCTGTAATATTGATTTTTCCGCACGGCAATTTCTTCAATTTTTTCAATGATGTCGCCCTTCAGGTCCTCCACGGTCCCCACCACCACATCGGCATTGAACTGCGCGGCCGGGTCCCGCATCAGGGACTCGATGAAATGCATCTGACGGCCATCCGTTGGCGCCACGTTCTCCGGAATCCAGATAATCCGCTCGAGTCCCGTCTCTCTGGAGACTTCAGACGCCACCCGGTTCTGAATTTCCACAATCGATTGATCGCCGTCTTCTGGAATAATGCCGTATCGCTCACCAATAAGATGCACCGACAACGCCGCCTGTTTCATGGCCTCTCGAACATTGGTTTCAAAGCTGTTGGATTCCAGAATGAATGGCTGGTCGGGAATGACGGAGTATCCCCGCTCCAGTAGCTCTCTTCGAACCTGATCGTGGGAGCTGCGAACATCCGAACTGGTTGCGCAAACATACACGGATTCCTTGAATAGCAATTGCGGATGGCTATCACTCTCCAACGATTCCTCCGATACCCCCGCCGGCGCCAACCTGCCCGAGGTGCCGGCGCTCTCCTGGACCATCAACGACAGGCACTCCTGAATTTCCTGGGCCAAATCATCCAGACGACATAGATACGCCTCCCGGTCCGTTCTGGAATCCACACTGAATTCATGGGCATGTCCGGTTTCATCGTCGTAGTGATAAAACTCGTATCCGAGAATATCCTGCATGGACAAAGGATGCGCGGAAACAGGTACCGGGGTTTTCAGCACCTTGAAGATTCGCGATCGATTGCTGGTGCGTGTATCATTATGCTGCGCAAACTCGGTCAGTTCCCGCTGACAATATTCCGAACGGATATACAGCGGAGTGACCACCGCCAGAAACAGCCGGGTGGCGCAGACCGCGTCCCCAATGGTGTCGTCAAAGAATTCGTTTTTTCGAAGCCGCCTGTCACGCCAGATATTGACCTTTTTACCGGTCAGCATGGAAAGTCGAATGGACAACACTTCGTGAAGCTTGCTCACCCAGCCCATTTCCCCCGGCACAAGGGGTTGATCATCGAGGTGGGCATAGCTGATAAACACATCGTAGCTGTAGTCTTTTGAATCCCTCGACATATGTAAAACCTGAACAGTGACCCCCGCCGGAGGCAACATTTTCCAGTGTCGACCCACAGCTTGTACTGCAGCATTTTCACAGCAGAACCGCCATAGCGCCAACAACTCCATATTTTTATGACTTCGATTAATATAGGGCGAAAATTGGCGTCAACAAGAAAAAGTGACACCGGTAAACACAGTGGACGGCTGCACTATTGTTTTTTCCATTGTGATCCAGAGGATTCGCGGTAGCCTCGCATTACGCGCCACACCCAAGATGCACGAATGGCGACCTGTCTCCGGAGTACCCCCAATGGCGAGTTATCGGGCACTGAGAAAGTCGAGATTTTCCCGTCCACGGGTGGAATTTCGAGAAAACGGACCTACCATATATTCATGAAAGGTAACTCAACGTTCTAGCGCGGCGACTGGTTTGAAAAGAAAGTATGCGAGCGGTCAACTTCGGCCGGCAACTGTGAGTGAAGGAGACGAACCGTGAAAGAGGACATGAAAAAAAATGGAACCGCAGAACTGAAACTGGCAGACAAAGTACTCCATCTCGATGTGTACCATGGCGATCTTGATGAGCATTGTATTGACATTTCGACGCTTCGCCAGAAAACCGGTTACGTGACCTACGATCCGGGGTTCGGCAATACAGCCATCGCATCGAGCGATATTACATTTGTCGATGGCGAAAAGGGAATTCTACTGCACCGCGGTTACAAAATTGAAGAACTGGCAGCCAACTGCACTTTTATTGAGGTGGCGTACCTGCTTATTTTCGGCAGACTGCCGGACCTGGAGCAACGACAGGCGTTTTCACAATCATTGAACCGACACTCCATGCTGCACGAAGATATGCTGCATTTCTTTTCCAACTACCCCGAACACGCGCATCCCATGGCCGTTCTGTCAGCGATGGTTGTGTCACTATCCACTTTTTACCCCGAAATCGAAGACGAGAGTGAATCGATTCATATGATGGTGACCCGACTGATGTCAAAGATGCGCACCATCGCCGCGTTCTCTTACAAGAAATCGATTGGTGAACCAGTGGTTCATCCCTCATGGAAGTACCGATACTGTGAAAATTTTTTGAACATGATGTTCAAATCACCAGTAAACAACTACAAAATCGATCCGGTGATTGAAAGAGTGCTCAATCTGTTTTTAATACTCCACGCAGATCACGAACAGAATTGTTCGACCACCGTGGCCAGAGCGGTCGGCAGTTCCGGAGCCAATTTATATGCATCCATCGCGGCGGGCGTGTGCGCATTGTGGGGTCCATTGCACGGCGGTGCCAATCAGGCGGTGATTGAAATGCTTGAAAAAATTCACGAGGGAGGAATGAAACCGTCCGAGGTGATTGAAGCGGCCAGGCGCAAAGACTCCAAACTCCGTCTGATGGGATTTGGCCACCGGATATACAAGACATATGACCCACGGGCCAGGTTGGCCAAACAATCCTGCGTTGAATTGCTGGAACACCTTGGGATGAATGATGATCCACTGCTGGACATCGCCATGGAACTGGAAGAGCTCGCCCTTGCCGATGACTATTTTATCGGAAAAAATCTATATCCCAATGTGGATTTCTATACGGGTATTGCCTACCGGGCCATGGGGATTCCAAAAAACATGTTCACCGTAATGTTTGCCCTGGGGCGCCTGCCGGGATGGATTGCCCACTGGCTTGAAATGATGGACGACCACGAACAGAAAATCGTGCGTCCCAGACAAATCTACATCGGTGAAGCCAGCAAGCCATTTGTAAAAATAGAGGAACGCAACGGAACGGAAATGCTGCCCAAAATGGCCCGACGGGACAGCTGGCTATCGTGAACATCAAATGTTCGCTTCCAGAAATAAAATCGGAACGGATATCCATTTCTTGAGTAATTATTCATTTCGCGATACCGCCCAAGTCATTTATGCATCATGTCTGCATTCCATCGTATTCTTTTATCCATAAAAAGATGATCCGTCACCGAGCCAATACCGCTTTTATCAGGGTAAAAAAAGCGGATTCAGCCCCCAACAGGATGGCAGCCGGTGGTCATCCCCCCAAAAAAACAGTTACGGCAGGTAGTCTTTAATGGCTTCGTACCATTTATTCCCCATGAACACATAGCCATCATCGTTCGGATGAACATTGCCACTGAATGCATTGGCTGGATATTCAGAACTTAAATCAACCACTATCACATGTTTTCCCTGGTTTACTTTCTCGGCGACAATTTCTGGAATATCGTTATTGTAATTCTCTCGATTTTGATCTGTGTACTCAAAGGGAATTATCTGGGCCACCGCCACAAGGGCATCCGGCGCTTTCTCGGTTAATATATCAATTAATGACGACATTTCGTCAGAAACGCCCTCTGCGCCCTTCCACGTGATATCATTTGTACCCAGATGAACCAAAAAAATATGAGGAATATTGGCATTCAACGCCCCATCCACCTGCTGCGCAATGAACTCATCAACCGAAATACCACTGTACCCTTCGTGATTTTTGGGGAACGGTGTACCATCCACTTCATTGGGACCATCACTTCCCCGACCGACAAACGTCATATTTTTGCCGTCTGTCAGGCAATTTCTGAAAAGTTGCGTTCGATAGGCGCCACCATCGGTAGATCCGACGCCATACGTGATTGAATCTCCCACGGGCATGACCTTGCAGTCCGAACCGTCGGTGGGGCATGGGTTGAATCCCACCGGCTCCGTGTCGGTGTCCGTGTCGGTGTCCGTGTCAGTGTCCGTATCGGTATCCGTATCGGTATCCGTATCGGTGTCCGTATCGGTATCACTGTCCGTATCGGTATCACTGTCCGTATCTGAGTCGGTGTCGGTGTCGGTATCTGAATCCGTGTCCGTATCTGAATCCGTGTCGCTGTCGGTGTCCGAATCCGAGTCCGTATCCGAATCACTGTCCGTATCTGAATCCGAATCCGAGTCACTGCTATTTCCGGATTCGCCTGTCCCTTCGCCACAAGCCTGGAAAGTCATGAGCGCAACAGCCAAAATCAGATTTAAAATGTGTTTCGTTCCCATTCCTGTTCTCCCTGTATTCTGGAAAAGATCTCAAAAAAACGATAATCCAGTACCCTGAAACACGAAGAAAAGAAAAAAAACATCATATTTCGTTTTTAAAAAAATCCCGGAAGGTCTGCACTCTTATTAAGAACCGGAAGCTATTTTAGTTGTTCTGAATACAACGTCGTAGCAGATTAATAAAATCACCTGACGATACGAACTGACTTCAGGCTGCTCATCTACTTGCCGCGCACACAAGGGGCGCGGTCAGGATTTCTCGCTGATGGATCGCTCATCTACTTGCCGCGCACGCAAGGGGCGCGGTCAGGATTTCTCGCTGATGGATCGCTCATCTACTTGCCGCGCACACAAGGGGCGCGGTCAGGATTTCTCGCTGATGGATCGTTCATCTACTGCCGCGCACACAAGGGGCGCGGTCAGGATTTCTCGCTGCTACCGCCCCAATGGGGCCTACATCAGATCATTGTCGCTGATGAGGGATACCAAATCCTCCGCCATGGCGGTGTGGGTGGCGATGGTGGGATGCCAGTCCTCGCCGTAGGGACCGGACTGGGGCGGAATCTTCAGGACGTACACATTGGCATCCCCGCTGGTACTGCGGTCATCCACGATATTTTCCAGCGCATTGATGACAGATGTATACGCTTCATATCCCGCCGGGTAGGAATCCGACAGCATGGGGCCCACAGCGAGTACAATAGCCGCATCCGGATAATATCCTCGCAGCGTCCCCACAAAATCTCCCATTTCCGATTCATATCTCTCCCGAGCCGCGCCAATTTCACTATCCGCGATTCCCGGAGAGAAATCGTTCGTTCCCAGATTCACCACCACCACTTCCGGGGTAAACCGCGCGGTATCCCATGGCGTGTTTGCCGAATAGTCCGGCAGCGTCATCTCATATACGTCCGGCATCACTGTGCCACTCCCCCCTGAATAATTGCGATACACCCCGCGGCCGGAAATGCATACCACCGAGAGTTCCGCCTTCAGGGTCCGCGCGGCAATGGCGCCCCAGGCATCGTATTCATTGGAATTTTCGGTCGTGTACGAGTGACCGCTGGGGTCGGCCAACGAAATTTCATTCCCGTATCCACAAGTGATGGAATCACCGACAAACTCAATGCGATGCGGCCGCGGCGCCAGTTCCAGCAGTTCTTCGCCCTCGTCAATACGAAATCCCATGAACTCCGCAATACCGTTGCCATTGGAGCTTTCGTTACCCTTGAACACTTCCACCACATGCTCGCCGCCACTCAGCCCCCGCGCCAGCTCATACGTGGTCTCCCCCACCGACATCTCCAGTCGATCGGGCTCCCCATCGTCAATCACAACCGAAAAATAATCAGCACTGCCACCGGCACCGTGGTCGTTCATTATCATATCAATGCCGGTTCCGGTAAATCGAGCACGTATCGATACACCGGGAAAGCCAAAAATGGGCGCATCCGGGTTGGCGCAATCCACCCGACCGAAATAGTTGATATATGGGTGCGCCGGCGGTACCAGCACCATCCCATCACCGGCCCCGCCCGGCAACGTCACGTCATCTTCATACCCACACACATCCGGATAGAAAACCGGTGGATCCGAGTCCGAGTCCGTATCCGTATCCGTATCCGTATCCGTATCCGTGTCCGTGTCCGTATCCGAGTCCGTATCCGTATCCGTGTCCGTGTCCGTGTCCGAGTCAGTATCCATATCCGTGTCCGTGTCCGTGTCCGTGTCCGTATCCGAGTCCGTATCCGTATCCATATCCGTGTCCGTGTCCGTGTCGCTGTCCATATCCGTGTCGGTGTCGGTGTCGGTATCGGTATCTGAATCCGTGTCCGTATCTGAATCCGAATCCGAGTCACTGCTACTTCCGGATTCGCCTGTCCCTTCGCCACAAGCCTGGAAAGCCATGAGCGCAGCAGCCAAAATCAGAATTAAAATGTGTTTCGTTACCATTCCTGTTCTCCCTGCATTCTGGAAAAAATCTCAAAAAACGATAATCCAGTACCCTTAAAAATAACATCATTCCTCGAAGGAGGGAATCCAGACGAAGTGATCTGCATTGATGCTCTCCTATTTAGAGGAGCCACCAGACACTACATCAGATCATTGTCGCTGATGAGAGATACCAAATCCTCCGCCATGGCGGTGTGGGTGGCGATGGTGGGATGCCAATCCTCCCCGTATGGCGCGGATTGGGGCTGCATCTGAAGGAAATACACATTGGCATCCCCGCTGGTACCGCGGTCATCCACGACATTTTCCAGCGCATTGATGACAGATGTATACGCATCATACCCCTCCGGGTAGAAATCCGACAGCATGGGGCCCACAGCAAGTATAATGGCCGCATCCGGATAATATCCTCGCAGCGTCCCCACAAAATCTCCCATTTCCGATTCATATTTCTCCCGAGCCGCGTCAAGTTCACTATCCTCGATTCCCGGAGAAAAATCGTTCGTTCCCAGATTCACCACCACCACTTCCGGGGTAAACCGCGCGGTATCCCATGGCGTGTTTGCCGAATAGTCCGGCAGCGTCATCTCATATACGTCCGGCATCACTGTGCCACTCCCCCCCGAATAATTGCGATACACCCCGCGGCCGGAAATGCATACCACCGAGAGTTCCGCCTTCAGGGTCCGCGCGGCAATGGCGCCCCAGGCATCGTATTCATTGGAATTTTCGGTCGTGTATGAGTAGTCACTGGGGTCGGCCACCGAAACTTGATTCCCGTATCCACAAGTAATGGAATCACCGATAAACTCAATGCGATGAGGCCGCGGCGCCAGTTCCAGCAATTCTTCGCCCTCGTCAATACGAAATCCCATAAACTCCGCAATACCGTTGCCATTGGAGCTTTCGTTGCCCTTGAACACTTCCACCACATGCTCGCCGCCACTCAGCCCCCGCGCCAGCTCATACGTGGTCTCCCCCACCGACATCTCCAGTCGATCGGGCTCCCCATCGTCAATCACAACTGAAAAATAATCAGCACTGCCACCGGCACCGTGGTCGTTCATTATCATATCAATGCCGGTACCGGTAAATCGAGCACGTATCGATACCCCGGGAAAGCCAAAAATGGGCGCATCCGGGTTGGCGCAATCCACCCGACCGAAATAGTTGATATATGGGTGCGCCGGCGGTACCAGTACCATCCCATCATCGGCCCCGCCCGGCAACGTCACGTCATCTTCATACCCACACACATCCGGATAGAAAACCGTTGGATCCGAGTCCGTGTCCGTGTCCGTATCCGTATCCGAGTCCGTGTCGGTATCCGTATCCGTGTCCGTATCCGTATCCGTATCCGTATCCGTATCCGTATCCGCATCCCCATCAGTAGAACCGGAAGAAGAATCCCCATCATTGCATCCGCCGACCAGTGCCATCATCAGTAAAAAACACAAGAAATAATAATTACTCATCAGACCGCTCCTTCAATTTAAAGCTGATTTCAGTTTCAGCGTAACTGCAGTACCCACCACCCGCACCGGAGTGCAACCATTTTTTCATGGGTGCAGATCTCAGTTAAAAGGGAAAACAGTATATAAAAAAGGTGTTTCGAGATGAAAGTTGTTGTTGTTGAAGCAAAAACATACAACCAGAGAGAACACCCATGAAAGACAATACCTCATCATTGACATTCAGTCTCGTACGTTCTGCAAAATTGCAGCAATTTTTGAATCCCGGCGGGACTCTTCCACAGCGGAAGCCGTCATGAATTATCAAATTTATTTCCGGGCAAACCCCTTGAGAAATCACGCAAACAGGGGCAGTTGCCACTGTCCTTACCGGGGCTGGAACCAGAGATCCGTTGCACCGCGCATCAGGTACCGGTGACGCCGGACAACCGGTATCCCTTCTTTGGGCGTCATTCTTTCGTTGATGTATTCATCAATCAATACCCCATCGGGAGTATATAACTGAATGGTCTCAGACGCACTGTTTTTCAATCCCCCAGTGCCGATGGACGACGAGAGAGGTATCAATGGATCCATCAACGTCTCAAAACCGTCCATGGCCACCGTCGCCGTCGTACCGACGCCAAGAATGACTCCCTCGCCATCCGAGCCGATAATATCCCCATTCCGGTCACCGTTGTCGTCAATCATCCACCCGGACAAATCCGCATCTTCGGTCCCCACGTTCGTCACTTTCACATATTCGCAGTCCGGCTCCGGTCCCACGCAATCCGCCATCACTTCCGTAATCACGACAGCCGGATTAATCACAACCCCCACCTGAACCACAAGCGTCTGCTGATTGCCATTGACATCAGATACCCCGATCACATCGGTTCGTGCCGCGTTTCCTTTTCTGAGAATGACTTCGTGTTCAAAAACCCAGTTGTCACTCAACCGGACTGCAATATTCGCTTCCACATCCAGAACCGCCAGTTCATCGGTAGAAATTCTTACAAGCACCGATGCGGGCCCTTCCAATATACATGCGCCATCGGACTGCATTTCCGGGGCGACACACCGGGTCTCCAACCCGGGTGCAAAGAGGTCGTCCGTATCTGCCGCCGGCGGTCCGGTGGAAATGGTCTGTACCTCACCGCTCAATTCGGAACTGTCCGTATCATTGTCGCGGAGTACCATATTGTCGAGCAGGTTCACATCCATGCAGCCCAGCGCTGCGCCCATGATAATTAAAATTGATGGAATCTGTTTCATGGCCCCGGGTCGACCGGCAGCGAGCATTGTTGCAAAAAAAATTACATTTTCAAGGGGCAATCGACGCCAGGGATGCGGTTCAGACAAAACGCTGGACTTCGAATATTCATCCTGTTACCAATAGAAAGCACATTTCATAATTTTCCATTCTACATTCAATGAAGGAGGCTCATTATGCTCAAAGTAGTCGCATTCAACGGCAGCCCGCGCCCCGAAGGCAATACAAACCAATTGATTTCCAGGGTGTTCGATGTGCTGAAAGAAGAAGGCATTGAAACAGAACTGGTGCAACTGTCCGATAAAAAAATTCGCGGTTGCAAAGCCTGTTTCAAGTGTAAGGAAACCGTCAACCGCAAATGCACGGTGTCAGACGATCTGAACGATTGCGTTGAAAAAATGATTTCCGCAGACGCCATCATCATCGGCTCCCCCACCTATTTTGCCGATGTATCGAGCGAAGTGAAAGCGCTCATCGATCGGGCCGGCATCGTTGCCAAAGCCAATGGCGATCTGTTCCACCGGAAACTCGGCGCCGCTGTTGTGGCCGCCCGTCGCGCCGGAAGCGTGCACGCGTTCAACACCATCAATCAATTCTTTCTCATTGGCCAGATGATTGTCCCCGGATCATGCTACTGGAACATGGGAGTTGGCCTGGCGCCCGGGGATGTGAACGAAGACGAAGAAGGCATGCGTACCATGCAGCTGCTGGGAGAGAACATGGCGTGGCTGCTGAAAAAAATCTGTTGATGCCTGAAGAACAACCACTTTAAAAAAATCCCAGTGCAAGCTCGTCTGCCAGAAGCATGGCCCTGGATGTGGGGACCAGGCGATGGTTCTGCCACACCATCCAGCCTTCCGCCGCAAGGGCGTTCAGCTTTTCCCGGAACGCACCCTGCCCACCGACAAGGGATGAAAGCTGCTGGAAATCGACGCCATCTTTGCAGCGCAGTCCCAGCATTATCAGTTCTCTGGCAAAATCCAAATCCGACAGGATTTCATTAAAACCATCCCCAAGGGACACCTTTTCTGCGATGGACGCTACCGACACCGGCGCATCCAACCATGACGACAGGGTCGCACCATTGCCGTACCGAATCCGGCGGTTTCCGAAGATAGCAAACCCATGGGCGCCAGCGCCCAATCCCAGATATGCGCCACCACGCCAATAATGACAATTGTGACGGCTCCGGTGGGTCGTTCCCCGGGCATAATTGGAAACTTCATACCGCTCAAAACCGTGCCGGGCCAGGGTTTCTCCGGCCATATGCCAGAGGTCGGCGCGCTGTTCGTCAGATATTTCATCCGGATGCATGCGGAACAGGGGGGTATTTTCGGCAATGGTCAGCTCATATGCAGAGACGTGATTCACGTCAAGGCCGCAGAGGGCATTCAGTTCGTGTACCATATCCACCTCGGCATGCCCCGGAGTGGCATATATAAAATCCACACTGATGTTGCGGGCGCCGCAATTTTGCAGGGTCAAAACAGCAGCCCGGGAATCCGCCACCGTGTGCCTTCTGCCGAGCCACTGGAGTCTATCGTCGCGCATGGCCTGCACCCCTACCGAAAACCGATTGACACCGGCCTCCAGCATCCCGTGAATCCAGGCTTCATCCACATCCCCCGGGTTGAGTTCCACCGTCACTTCGATGTCGTTGGTGTCAGCGCCGTCCAGACAGGAACGGACCACCTGGGCAAGAGCGTCTGCCGGCCACAGCGACGGGGTTCCCCCACCCAGATAAATGGACAACGGCGCCCCCCGAAGATCCGCCCAGGTTCGCCGGGCGTCCAGCTCTCTTTGCAACTGTTCGGTGACCTGCTTCACCGGAATCGGGGTGACCACATTGGAAACAAAATCGCAGTAGATGCAGCGACTTTTGCAGAAGGGAAAATGTACGTATATGCTGTATTCCCCCATGGATGTGCTCATTACAACGGAATATTCAGTTCTCCGGCGCGGATGGCTTTTCGAATTCTCAATTCATTAAGGGTAAGGGACGGCGCCATGATGAATGACCCCACGGCAATCAGCCCGAACGACGCCAGCGGCAACTGAATGGCGGCGAGAATCGAGGTGACGAATACAAAGAAATCCCGCTTGGTCATGGTGTGTATCACGCGAACCATCACCCCAAGGCGGCCTTTGGGTTCTCCGGACGAAACCATATTGGGAATGGCCAGCAAATCGCCGGTGTTCATTTTGTATATCCGCTGGTACATCAACGCCGACGCATACCATTGAACGAGAAACACCAGTCCCCCGACAATGTACAACCAATCCCACCCCAGCACTCTGGCCTGTCCCAGTGCCAGCCCCAGACAGAACACATAGTTGGTCACGTCGTCGCCAATGCTGTCAAGCCACTGCCCCTTGACCGAAAACTGATATTTCAACCGGGCAATCTCGCCGTCACAGCCGTCGAGCATGGACTGGGTCTGAAACAGGAATCCCGCAAGCACCAGGGACCACCAGTATTCGGCAAAATAGGCCGCCACGCCGGAAAGAATGCCCAGGAGCATAATGGCCACGGTCAGCCCATTGGGACTCACCGGGGTATGAATGAGGAACCGCGTAATGAACAGCGACACTTTTCGATTGATGTTTTTCGATATCACGCCATCAATGGGCTTGATGAGCGACAGAAACAGCGACCGAGTGGCCTGTTTCTGTGACCGTTTATCGGTGACCCGGATGGCAAACCCCTTCCCGGATTCGGCTGTTCCGGTTCCGAGCATCTCCACCAGAGCGTCAATGTTGTCAGGCAAATACTGCAATATTGTCGCAGAGGGAAGGGTGCGGAGGGGAAGACCTTCCGGGAGCGTCTCTTCCGCCAGTAATCCGCGATCGAACACCAGGTCCGAGGGAATAACCAGATGATCTTTGCCGCGTTGCAGGTCAGCGACATCCCCCTTTTTCACCCGGACCGTTGCCCGGTCACTCCGGGGAATGGGGCCATCCCCAACACATATTGCGTCGGTTATGCCGGCATGGGAAAGCGCCAGCAGCAGCCGCTCCCCCACTGTGAGACCGGCTAATTTTATTTCGGGCTTAGAACTTGAACTGCAGAGAATGTAAACGGGCTGGGAAAACGTCATATATCCACTCAACTTTATGCAGCGGGTAAGATTTCAGTAGCTGACAATGACATCACTGTGGGTAATTTCTTCTTCCAGGGCTTTCAATACCGCATGGCTGGTGGATTTGTTCCATCCCGGCGCCACTCTTTGAATGAGACTGACCACATTACGGATGCTGTCTTCCACCGTGGATACTGTAATTCCTTCGCCATCCAGACGTCTACCGAGAAACTGACCATCTTCAAGAGTGATTCGCTCCAGATACTGGGGCTGCTCCAGAAAGGTTCTGTCCGCCTTTCCACAACCGGAAAGACAGCCGTCCAGGTCGTCGTCCACTTCGAATCCAAGGAAGAAAAATTTAGTGGATGCCATAAATCAACCTTACCAGACCAGGTTGCTGGCTTTACGTAAACGGGGGGTTACCTGAACCTTTTTTTCGAATTTCCGACAGTCCAGGCAGGAGAACGAGCGCCATCTCTTGGCCGATGCTTCATTGAGACATTTATCATAAAACCTGCAATCGTCTTTTCGATGAAGGGAAATTTCACGAATGTCGAGCGTTTCATCAAGTCTTTTCATTTATCACCTCATTTGCTGTCGTCCCCCATTCGAAAAAAACGGAGGCCGAGTATACTGTAGTTGCTATGCAGCGCAATCCATTTTACAACAGTTTTTATCTGGAATTCGAATAAAAATAGGGATTTACAGGCACAAATTCCACAACTGTCACACATTCACAGCAATACTGTTCCTGCTGAAATGCAGCCACCTAATTACACATCATCAACTAAAGTGCAATGGTACATCGTATGCGATTTATTTTTTTTACTGGACATTCTCGAAAATGCACTCATTCGGCCCCGCAACGAAAGACTTTCCGGTGGTTGTCAAGGAATGATCGTCTACCGGTTCATCTGCACTTTGCCGACCAGGTCCGCCGGGCGAAGTTTCTTTTCTTTGCAGTAGGTTTCCAATGCATCAATGATTTCCACAGAAGTGGTCGGATTGGAAAAATTGGCGGTTCCCACCTGCACGGCGCTGGCGCCGGCCAGTAAAAATTCGAGGACATCCCGCAAGCAGGTAATGCCCCCCATACCCACCACGGGAATGCGCACCACCTGAGCCACGTCGTATACCATCCGTACTGCCAACGGCCGGATGGCCGGCCCCGACAGCCCGCCGAAGCCAACACCCAGTCTGGGTTTTCGGGTATTCACATCGATGGACATGCCTCTGAATGTGTTGATCAGCGAAATACTGTCTGCCCCGGCTTCCTCCACCGCCCGTGCCACTTCCCTGAGATCCGCAGCCTCCGGAGACAACTTTACCATTACCGGCAGCCCGGTGGCTTTTCGAACCGCAGAGGTCACCTCCGCTGCGGGTTTTCCGGAAACCCCGAAATGGATGCCGCCGGACTTCACATTGGGACATGAAATATTGACTTCGATGGCGGCAATGCCCTCGATATCGTTAAACTTACGACAGAGTTCGGCAAACTCTTCGGCACTGGTTCCATAGGCATTGGCAATCACCGTGGCATTTGCCGCGCGCAGCTTTGGCATCATATCGCGAACAAATACATCAAAACCCACATTGGCCAGACCAATGGAATTAAGCATACCGGAAGGTGTTTCACACATCCGGGGGGGGGGATTTCCCGGTCTGGGCAATAGCGAGACGCCTTTAACACTGATTCCGCCTATTTTTGAAATATCCATGACATCTCTGTATTCAAGCCCATAGCCAAAGGTGCCGGAGGCCACGATGACCGGGTTTTTCAGCACCAGGGGACCAAGGGTGGTTTCCAGAATGTTACTCACTTCTCACCTCCGTAAATGCTGGCCGCCACAAATACCGGGCCATCGGTACACACGTAGGTGAACGAACCGTCCGGTCGAACCACCGCACATCCCTTGCAGGTTCCCATACCACAGGCCATCGGGGACTCCAGCGCCACCTGGCATTCCACCCCCGAGTCCATGGCCACTCTGCCCACTGCTTCGAGCATGGCGTTGGGGCCGCAGGAATACACGATGCACTCGGGGTCCCTGAGTAATTCCCCCAACGGTTCCGTGACGAGACCTCTGGTTCCCACCGAACCATCCTCCGTTGTGATGATCAGCTCAGCCGACGCTTTGATCCGATCGACCAGCGGTAAATCGTTGCGGGTTCGCGCGCCGTACACAAAAGTGATCGGCACCCCCCTGGGCGCAAGCTGTTCCGCCAGAAATACCAGCGGCGCCACGCCGACGCCCCCGGCCACCAGCACCGCCCGGGCCGACTTGGGTTCGATAAACCCGTTGCCGAGGGGTCCCAGAACGTTCAGCGTATCGCCCTCATGCATGTTGCACAGCAGGGAGGTTCCCGGGCCGACGTCCCGCACCAGCACCTGGCCCACCTCCCCGGCTCTGACAATGGAAAATGCCCGGGGCAAAACGGGATTCGCCCCCCATGCACCTCGAATCATCACGAACTGCCCCGGTGTGCCCTCCAGCGGTATTTCAGATTTAAAAGACATCAATGCGTATCCCGGGGCCACCGATTCCACCCGTTCAATTGTCGTTTTCAGGTATTTCTTCTGAGTATGTACTGTTTCCATGGCGCTTTTGTAATGTCGTGCCCTGCCATTGGCAAGTCAATTACGCAAAACTCCCCTGATTGCCGGGATCCCCATTATCCGGATATCATCTGCTCCTGCAGTTCTTCTTCAATAACCGGAAGCTCTGCAGAAATGTCGGATAACACGCCCATTTCCAGCAGCCTGCCCGCATGAGCTCTGGCTGCACCGGCGTCAATCCGTGAAATCGCCGCCTGAACACCAGGCAGGAACTGGGGATCCACACTGAGTTGGCGAATACCGATGCCTATCAGAAACGGCAGGTACTGCACATGACGGGCCATTTCCCCGCAGATGGATGCGGGAATGCCAAAACGATCCGCAGTGCGGGCAATATGAGCAAGGGCCCGCAATATGGACGGATGGTGCATCACATAATAGTCGGATACCAGTTTGCTGGCCCGATCTGCCGCCAGCATATACTGAACGAAATCGTTGGTCCCCACCGAGAAAAAATCCACTTCCCGGGCGAAGACGTCCAGAATTTCAAGCACGGCAGGCAGTTCCACCATCATCCCGACTTTGATGTTGCGATTGAATTCCGCATTTTCTCTTGCAAGCGCGTCCATGCACTCATTCACCATCTGCCTGGCTGCCCGGAACTCATCCACCGATGAAATGAGCGGAAACATTAATCGGGCCTGAGGCGCCCCCGCCGCCGCGCGCAGAATGGCCCGCACCTGATTTTCGAACACATCCCGATGGCGCAACAGAAAACGGATGGATCGCAGTCCCAGTTCCGGATTCTCCTCGGCCTGCACGTTGGAATAGGCCAGGGTTTTGTCACCGCCGGCGTCCAGGGTGCGGATGGTAACGGTCTGTTCGGGCATGCTGTCAAACAGCCTTTTGTAAATAACGTACTGCTCTGCCTCTGAAGGAAAAGTGGTTCGAATCAGAAACGGAAACTCCGTGCGGTACAGGCCAATCCCTTCCGCTTTCAAAGATTTGGCCAGGGATACTTCACTCAGCAGATTGATATTGGCCAGCAATTCTATTTTCACCCCATCCACCGTGTGAGAGGTCTCGGTCATGTCTGCCGCCCGGGTAAGGATACTCTGCTGGGTCAGATGCTTTTTTTCAAAAAGGGCCACGGTCTCCAGTCCCGGTTCAATGTACAGGTTCCCCACATCGGCATCGAGCAGCACCGGTGTGCCCGGTTTCAGTTCCAGCAGTCGCGGTTCGTCTGCAATCACCAGGGGAATCTGCAGTGAACGACACAGGATGGCCACATGAGAAGCAATCCCGCCACCCACCAGCACGATTCCCGGCACTTCCCCCGACGCCAGCTTGAGCACATCCGAGGGAAACAGCTCCCGGGCAATGAAAATGCGTTTGGGCCGAATCTCGTCCGGGGTTTCCTCCAGCAGGTGCGACAGTATGCGAAGGGCCAAATCCTCCACATCGAGCGCTTTTTCCTTCATATACACATGAGGACTCTCCAGGAACAGTGCCATGTAGTCCAGGGCAACGGTCTTCACCGCTTCCACCGGAGCGGTGCCCTCATTGATGAGAGAGGCCATCCGACCAGTGAAACTGCGATCTTTCAGTATCATGAAGTGGGCCGTGAAAATCAGCGACGCACTTTCGGGCAATCGTCGGGCAAATCCCTCCTGTAACCCCTGCAACTCGCGGGTGGTCTTTTCAATCGCGTCCTCGAAATCGGCATGGGTGCATTCCCGGGGGCATTCCATCTGGCGTTTGAGCAACATACTGCGGGCATTTTTCATGACGGACGCTTCACCGTATGCATATCCGGCGGCGCCGCTGGTACCGTTGATAAGCGTTCCCGCCAGCAGGGGGGGATTCTCGCGGTCAGCGGCATCATTGCGGGATTCTCCGGCGTGCTCCACTTCCATCAACAACCGAATATCTTCCAGGGAACCCGCCAACTGGGACGCTGCCGCTTTCAGGGCTTTTACATCATCATCATGAAACCAGTTCCGTTCACTGTGCTGCACCACCAGGGCGCCGATTTTTTCTACCCCCCGGCGAATGGGCACACAAATGAATGAATGGAATTTATCTTCATCCGCCTCGGCAAAGTACTTGAAATTCGGATTCTCCTGTGCATTGCCATCGTTGATGACCACGAATGAATCGAAGGCGATGCCTACCAGTCCTTCGCCGGTTTTCAGCTTCACCACTTCCACCGCATTGCTGTTCAATCCGTGGGTCGCCTTGAGGACCAGCGCGTCTTCCCGATCATCGAACAGATAGATGGAACAGACGTCGGCCAGCAGATGACGGGCGACCAGATCCACTGACTGGGTGAGAAACATACCAATATCCGATGTGTCCGACAGCAGATGCGCCAGTTCGCCGATATCGCAAAGCAATTGAAAATGTGTTCTTTTTGTCTTGGCCATTACCTGTTTCCTGCCCTATCCGCCAATCCGGAATATTTCCGTGGCCATTGGTTTTGCATTTTCGATGCCACGGCAAAATCCGCGCATTCCCAACGGTGCAACATACAATAATGTACAAATTGGCGCCAGTTGATACAGATTTGAACCCGGCTGATGATACGGTGGGGGCCGGATGCAGACCGTCCGCACCTCCCGCATATTGAATGAGAGTGCTATATTATTTCAGATTTCTGAACCAAACCTGACGCTCATGGAACAATTCACATGTGTTCTGAACTGAGAAATTTTCGAGGGATTATTAAAAAACTTGAGATAATTCACCGAGCGTTCCGCCCGGTTCTGGTAGTTTTTTTGAACACGTAGTAAAAACCAAAGGCAGCCAGTGCGCAGACTGAGCCGCCCCTGAAAGCAGGAAAGTAGGCAGCATGAACTTTTTTACTAAATTGATACAGCTCACCGCTCTCGTTTGCATGAGCCTGCTTCTGTCCATGTGCGGCGGAAGCGATGGGAATGATTCCAGCGCAACGGATACAGATACCGACACCGATACGGACTCGGATTCCGACTCGGATTCCGACTCGGACACCGACTCGGATTCCGACATGGATTCCGACACCGATTCTGACACCGATTCTGATACCGACTCTGATACAGATTCGGATTCGGATTCAGACACGGATACCGGCAGCGCCTGCGAATATGAATGTCTCCCCCATTGTGTGTCCTGGGGCGGTACAACACAGACCGGCGACTGTGACGATGGTTTGCGCTGCTGTGACGGTGCAACGTCCCCCGACACCGACACGGATACGGATACCGACACCGATACGGATACGGATTCCGACACCGATACGGACACGGATTCCGACACCGATACGGACACGGATTCCGATACAGATACCGATACAGACACCGATGGGGATACAGAAGTTGTATGCGACGAAACCAGACCGGCCAATCCCCCCAAAGGGTCCAGAAAACTCCTCGATCGCGGCACATGGGGCGCATCCGGGGTTCCGAGCTACGTGAATATGTACCTCTATTCCCCCGGTCAGCCCGCCGAGAAACCGCCGGTGATGGTGGCATGTCATTCGTGTGGCACCCCTGTGGACGGTTACGTCAATTCCGTGCAGGGCATCATATCCGCTGCGGATAAAAACGGTTTCTACATCATTTTCCCCGAAGCCACGGGGCGAAACTGCTGGGATGTGGGCAATCCGACGTCTCTTACCCGCGACGGCGGCGGCGACACCCAGGCGGTGGCACAGATGGTGGCCTACGTACTGGCAGAATACAACGGCGATCCGGACCGCGTTTATATCATGGGAGGTTCCTCCGGCTCGATGATGACCCAGGCCATGATGGCCGTATATCCCGATTTGTTTCAGGCAGGTGCGGCTCGCGCCGGAGTCCCGGCCGGTTGTTGGGCGGATGGCTACGATTACAACAATCAATGGTCCGGCAGCTGCGCTGGCGGTCGGGTCAGCAAAACAGCCCAGCAATGGGGAGACCTGGCTCGGGGAATGTTCCCGGGGTACGATGGCCCGCGGCCAAGGGTAATGCTGTTCCACGGAACCGCGGATGCAACCATCAGCTACAACAATATGGGGGAAGCCATCAAGGAATGGACCAACGTACTTGGTCTGGACGAATCACCCACGCGAAGTGATTCCATCCAGACGAGTGTATCGCCATATGAACGGGATTTCTGGGATGACAGCTGTGGATATACTGTATTGCAGGCCTGGCACGGCACAGGTGGTGGGCACAGTATGGCTTACGAGGAAGACGCTATTCTTGAATTTTTCGGATTAGACGAATTCGGCTGCGTCGATCCGCAACCGGACTGCTCGAAATAATCGCCTGAATCCGGTTCTCATTATCGCGCCATTTGCCGGGTACGGGGTGCGTAATAAATGGCCGTTCGATCGCCGGTGCGATACCCGAAACCGAACTGCAGCGCCGGAAACCAGGAATTATCGTATTTGACACCATCTTTCAGTTCCATACCGTTGATGGAGTACACCATCCCCGCCTGAACGAAAAAGTTGCCATAATCGCCAATCACATTTTCCCAACCGAGCAGCACCGGGGCTACATAGTAATCCGTCTGTCGGTCGTGATGATGCATATCGAAGTCGATGTAAAACTGGGTAACCGCATAAATTGCCTTCTGCCGCGAGGCGCCCAGGCGGAATGCAAATGTATTTTCAAAGGCAAGAATCCACGACTTGTCATCGAACGCCATGTTTTCTCCGAAATCCGCCACGTGATGCTTGTACCCGGTTTTATAGGTGGTTCCCCAGTAAAACCGTTCGGACGCCGCCGTCTTGAAATTTTCTATCTTCATGTGAGCCAGTGCTTCAAACACGCCATAGTCGCCTCCCACATCCACGCCCACTTCCCCCCAGTAAAACAGTCCATATCGATACCCGACCAGTACGGCCGGAGGCAGCAGTTCACCGTCCACGGTCAACACCAGCGCGTGCTCATGCTTATTGAGATTTCCGCCATGAGACACAAAGGATGGCTGCCGCACCCAGCCCTTCGGCGTAAAATCCCGACGCCCCGGGGGTCCCCAGTACGGGTCCGGATCCGTTCTTTCGCCCCGAAGGTATGCATCGTCCTGAAGTGACTGCAGGTATGCTTCATTTCCCGGCGCAACCAGATGTCGTTTCGCATAGGCCCGCCCGCCCGCATGGGCATCGCCCATATACAGCGTGTCCCCATTGGCATGAAGATCTGCCACCCGATGAACATGTTTCGCCCGTTCCCGTGCATCCTTGTAAGCGCCGGCGAGGGCGGTCTTCACATCATCCCCATTCAACCGATACATGTTCGCAATCGCCCACGTGAGATGCCAGGTGTTAAAACGACTATCGAGGGAATCCACGTATTTGAAGTAGAGGGCAGAGATCTTTGCCGCCTCTGCAGCCGTAATATACTGATCCCGTATGGCCCACAGGGTGAGCACACTGCCGGTACCTCCTTTGGCCAGTTCTTTTTCTGCAATGACCAGCGTCTGGGGTACATCGAGATGAGGAACCAGCGCTTCCGAGCGGTCCTGGGTCAGATATGGCAGACATCCGCTCAATGCAACCGCAGTGCCGAACGCGAATCCCAACACAATTTTTGATAAAATATTCCGCATGACCTGAAGGTAATCACGAATTCTGCACATCCAAGCGCAATGGCCAGCTATCACGGGTTCCTTCAGTGCCCGGAATTTCCGATGTCAACGCTGAATTAAAATCGGTACACGGCGCCAAGGTCGAGCATCACGTAATTGAAAACATCAAAACTGTCTCTTTTTCGTTGATACGCCCTGGCGAATTCACTCATCACGCCCACGGTCACGCCCCAATCGTCGTTAACAAACCAGTTGTAGCGAAGAAAGACGCCTGCCGTCCATCCGTACCCGAATGCCGCATCCTTTGCGTCCCGCTTCCATTTTTTCTTGTATGGAACCAGCAATGCGCCCGCGTCCAGGCCAATGCTGAACGTCGTTTTGTTGTTGGAAGCCGGAAACACTGCACTCACCTGCACGGTGGGCCGGATGGTGTGGAGCGCATATAGACTATCACTGAGCAGCGTATAGGCGAGCCCCGCCCCAATATCCAGATGCCGGCGCACGCGACGCGTGTATGCCAGATGGATGCCCGGCGTGTACAATGTCAGAATATCATCATCGCGGTTGGCAACGTAGCTCCCCATATCCCCTTTGGCCTTGACATAATCCACAAATGGCGAGCTCACCTGCAACGTATTCTTTGCGGCAGATTTCGCAAAACTCCCGGACTCCTGCGCCGCGGAGTAGCCGCCAGACAACATTATCCCGGCGAACACCAATGTGCGCATAAATTCTGCGACGGCTCGACGTCGAGGGCGGACCAATCTGAGATGCCATCTGTTCATACGTATCACTCCTTATCTCTCATTTTTTTTACGCAGGGAACTGTCTGCTGGTAATGACGAGGAAACCACTATCATTTCACGTCTCGTTACGCGAAGAAGCGGTTTCTGTCAATTGGATTACCGGTCAAGGCCTACTTGCCCAGACAGAAGGACAGAAAGATGGTGTCAATCACATCCGTGTGGGCATCCCGGCCCCACAGGGCAGCAAGGGCTTCTCTGGCCCATCGCATATCTGCGGCTGCCAGTTCCGGTGGGCCGTCATCACGCAGCAGATTCTTCGCAGTCACCACGTGGTCCAGAGCGGTCTCCACGGCTGTCAGCTGGCGAGCGGTGGTCAGAATCAAATCAGCGGAGTCACCTGCAGACAAATGGGCCGTCATTCGCTGCTGCAACACATCCAGGTTCACCTGCTGCTTTGCACTGATGGCAACTGCGTTTTCAAACAGAACCGGAAACCCATTCGCGTTAAAATCTTTGCAATCGCACTTGTTCAATACCGGAATAAGATTTTCGGTGTACATATTCAGCAGTTCCAGAATCTCGTCATCCACCGATTCCGGCACGCGCCCATCCACCACCAGCAATATCAGGTCCGCCTGTAAAAGCGCCCTGCGGGACTTTTCCATCCCCATCTGCTCCACTTTTTTTGCGCCGAACCGAAGACCTGCCGTATCGAGAAAGGTAATCGGAATGCCATCCATTTCAAACGACGCTTCCACAATATCCCGGGTGGTGCCCGGTATGCTGTCCACCAGCGCTCTGTCTTCGTGAATCAGAGCATTGAACAGGCTCGATTTCCCGGCATTGGACGGCCCTGCTATCACCACTTTCGCCCCTTTGGTGAGCAGTTGCCCAACCCGATACGACTGCACGGCCTGCTGCAGTTTTTCTGCCACATCCCCCAATTTTTTCACAAACTCAAAGGTCTGCTCCGCGGGTAAATCTTCGTCCGGAAAATCCAGACATACCTCCAGCATCGCCGAAATGCGGGTCACCTGATCGTACTCCGCGGCCAATGCCTCGCCAATGGCTCCCCCCAGCTGCCGGGCGGCAGTTCGGGCGGCCCTTTCCGAGCGGGCGCCAATCAGAGACATCACCGCTTCGGCCTGGGTCAAATCCATTTTGCCATTCGTGTATGCCCGTCGCGTGAATTCGCCGGGATGCGCCAATCTGGCTCCGGACTTCAATACTTCGCTGAGCAGCTGGTTGAGCACCAGGGCCCCGCCATGCCCATGAATTTCCGCCACATTCTCTCCGGTTGCCGTTCCGGGTGCCGGCGAAAAGAAACACAGCACTTCGTCAATCACATCCCCGGTTACCACATCTCTGGCAAGACCAAATCGCAACTGTCCGGGAAATCTGGCTGCTCTGGCCCCAGGCACCACTCTTGAAAGAATCATTGCCGCATCCGTTCCGCTGATGCGCACAATACCAAGGGCCGCGTTCCCCGGGGCGGTGGCAATGGCTGCAATGGTGTCCCCTGTCGGCATCATTCTGTCCGTGATTTTTTCTCGATGTGATCGAGCAGGGCGTCCTTGTGTTTACTGATGAAGCGGTCCACCTGGGCATCGGTCACCCCCAGTTCCCTCAGTGTCCCTTTGTACACAAAAGTGAATCCGGGCGTTTCCAGCATCTCTTTCAAGGTAAAACTCAGCTTCAGAACTGCGGCGCCAAAAAGGACATCTCTGGAGAATTCATTCATCCTTGAAAATCCTCAGGCAGGGATTAACCGCACATACCTGTCCCGACCCTGACCGAAACTTTCACTGGTCACCCCATCAATATCTGAAACAATCATATGAATCAAACGTCGGTCCCTGGCGCACATGGGCTCCATCTCTACCGGAGAACGGGTGGATATCGCCTCCTGGGCAAGAAATTTGGCATCTTCAATCAACTTGCTGTCCCGGCGGTTCCGATATCCATCCACGTCTATCACAATCCGCACATCATGCAGCCCCCGGTTGGCCGCCGCCGCAATGGACAGATGCTGCAGCGCGTTAAGCATCTGTCCTTCCCGTCCAATCGCCCGCGCTTTATCGTCACCATCCAGCTGAATGGTGTACGTCCGTGTATTTTCATCAATATCCATTTCGGATATCCAGACGTCCAGACCGGTTTTATCGAGTAAACCGGTTAAAAACTCTTCAAGCCAAATATCAAAATTGGCGTAGGTGATTTCGGTTGACAAGTTGGAACTCCTTCATATGAGCAAGTGCGTATCACACTCTCTTTTCAGGCCGCAGCCTTCGCATCGTTCTTCTTTTTCAGAAGCCACTGATGCAGCATAGAGAGAACAGTATTAACCAGAATATACAGCGTCAGACCGGAAGGCAAAAATGCCATCATTACCGTAAACATTATCGGCATAAAATACAACATCATCTTTGCCTGGGCATTGTCGCCGGGCATCGGCATCATTCGCTGCTGAAGGAACATGGTTCCCCCCATCACAAGGGGTGTGATGAAATACGGATCGGCGTTGGACAAATCCGTAATCCAGCCAAAAAATGGTGCCCGATATAGCTCCGGCGAACTTCGAAGCATTCGGAAAAGCGCAAACCAGATAGGCATCTGCAACACCATCGGCAGGCAACCGCCCAGGGGATTGACGCCCTTCTGCTTGTACATGGCCATAATGGCTTTCTGCTTTTCCTGGGGATCATCCTTGTATTTTTCGTTGATCTTATCCATTTCGGGCTTCAGCGCCTTCATGGCGTTCGAAGACTTGAAGCTCTTATTGGTCAGGGGAATCAGCGCCAGCTTGATCACCACGGTCAGCAGAATGATGGCCAGACCCCAGTTGATTACCAGGGCCTGAAACTTGAAGAGCATCCACAGAAGAACCCGGCAGATGGGCGCAAACCATCCGTAGTCCACGGATTTTTCCAGATTGGCGCCAACGGTTTCCAGTATCTGTACCTTTTTGGGACCAATGTAGTTTTTCACCTTGAGGACCACGTCCTTGCCGGGTTTCACATCGATTTCGCCCCACTGAAGGTCCGCACGAATTACCCGACTGGCCTCCTGAGACACCCGACAGGTGGTGGGACGCCCGTCCCCCGGAATCATCGCAGAAACAAAGTAATTGCTACCCACCCCGGCAAATTTCACATTGGTACTGATATACGTTTCTTCAATTTTTTCCCATGGTTCCGCAAACAATTCACCGTTGGCATAGCAGGTGCCCACCAGCAGATTGGGCTGGGGCGCAAACATGCCGGATTTCGCTTCTTCTGCCGGCTGGAATCCCGTCTGAATCATGCCGGGGCGGAACGACACCGATTCTTTTCCCCGGTTCACCACCCGAATGGTCAGCCACAACTGGTAAGGTTGATCTGCTTTCGCCACCTCGAATTTTTTGTAAATCACCACCGGAATTCCCGGTTGCTCGTATCGCAGCACCACCATGGTTTTCGTGCTTTCCACGATTTCGAAATCCGCGTCGGGCAGCAATCCTTCCAGTCCATCGTAAATGTGAAACCGCAACGGCAGCGCCGCCCAATATTTGGGGGAAGGGTTGGTAGTGACCAGATTTATGTGTTCCAGGGGCAGCGCTTCATTGCGTAAACCGGAATGCCAGTCCCGCGGGCGTTCCATGTACTGATCAATTTTCAGCGAATATCGCTTCAGTGCCCCGCCGTAGGTGGTGATTTCCGCAGCAAACAAATCTGTTTCGATGATGGCGGTCTTCTCTGCCTGTCTCTTGCCACGCTGTTTACGGGCTTTCGCTTCCGCGTCTTCCCGGGTAGCTGTCTGGTCCGCAACCTGCCTGTGGGCGAATTCAGCCTGTCGCGCAGCCTGCTTCTCCGCCTGAATCCTGTCGTAATCGGCGGGCCCGTCATCTGAACATTTCTGATAAATCATGAATGCGAATAAAAAGATGATAACGCCAACGAGGATTTTCCAGTCCATTTATATTTCCTTTGTTTTTGAATCGAGAGACGGTGGCGGATCGTAGCCGGATCCACCAAGGGGGTGGCAACGCAGAAGTCTCCTCAATCCGAGAAAGCTCCCCTTGATTGCGCCGAAGCGACTGATGCACGTCATGGTATAAGCGGAACAACTGGGAGTAAACCGACAACTCGGACCAAGCCAGGGAGAAATGGCCAGCTGATAAAACCGAATCGCAAGTATAAAGATTCTGCTCAGCACCTTGTTTTCTCCGCAACCCCTTTCACTCTCATTCCAAGGGTTGCCAAATCTTCAAAAATCAGGCGGCTACGCTCGTATTTCGCGTGCTTTTTGGGAATGACCACGAGATCGATGCCGTCTGGAATATTCATTATTCCAAGCCGAAACGCTTCTCGCACAAGACGTCGGGTGCGATTCCGCAGCACTGCGTTTGCGTAACGTCCAGTAGTGGTAATGCCCAGCCTTGCATGGGACGGCGTTGCGTCCAGTGCAGGAGTGGGCAGTACCAATCCGATAAAAAAACGGCTGACAACCTTTATCCCGTCACCTTGAACTGCGAGATATTGCCACCGTTTTCTCAGTCGGTATTCCCTGGGGTACCGTTTTTTGGCTTCGAGGACCATTGGGTCCGTCATCTACTACTTCTTATAAGTAGAAACGGAGAGTCTGCGACGTCCTTTGCGGCGGCGTTCGTTCAATACTCTGCGCCCGCCAACAGTTTCCATTCGAGCTCTGAACCCATGCTTATTGCGACGTTTACGTCTGTGGGGTTGATATGTTCTTTTCACGGAGAACCTCCAAATATGCAATACCACGTACCCGTGGTGTCAAAATCGAGCGATGAACCAAACCACACCGCGCCGTTGGTGTCAAGAAACAAAAAGAACAAATTTGAACACTTCCCCCATCGTGTGTTCAAAATACTGAACATCTGTTTCTGTATACCCGCAGTGGCGGTCACCTCTCAGACCGTGGCGGGGTATTTACATCCATTTGGGGCAAAACGCCATAAAAGATCGAACCAATCCCATCTTTCGCCTCTTTTTTTTTTTTGACGACAAAGCATGCTACGGTCGCCGCGATGGGTCGTTATTATTTATTTATTTACATTATATTGGTCTTTCTGATGTTGCCATTGGAGGGATGCGGCCCCAAAAAGCAGACGCCTTCCGGAGAACGAAGTTCTGATGACGAGCAAAAAGAATTGCGTCACGCTTCACAAACCCAATCCCCTGAGGGAACCACGGCTGCAGAAATCCCCAATGTGCCATTCACCATGTTCGGCGGAAATCCGGTTCATCATTTTCGGGCCAGCGTTCCAGGACCGGATACGCTTCCCGCCATCAGAGCCGTCTTCCACACCGGCGACAGGGTCTTCGCCTCCCCGGTCATCGGACCGGACGGCACCTGCTACATCGGCAGTGTGGACGGCACCTTCAACGCCCTTAACGCCAAAGGCGCCCTGCGCTGGAGTTTCGTGTGCGACGAACCCATCTTTTCCACCGCCGCAGTCAGTCAGAGTGGTGTGGTATATGTGGGATGTGACGACGACACCCTTCGCGCCTTCACCACCGATGGTATCCTGCGATTCACATATCGCATCACCCATGACATGGATTCGTCACCGGTCATCGGCGATGGGGGCGTCCTCTACGTCGGCGGCGACGGGTTGCATGCGGTGAGCTCCGGCGGCAAACGACAATGGAAAGCCCTGCTCAACGGTCATGCGAGCAGTGCCCCTTCCATCCGGTCGGACGGCAGTGTGGTGATTACAAGCCACGACGATCGGGTGTATGCGTTTGACCCTGAGGGGAATGGACTCTGGGCATACGGCGCCAGCGCCCCCCTCTATGGCACGGCAGCTGTGCTCAGCAACGACAGCGTGGTCTTTGGCACCGGAGACGGCATGGTGATTCGGCTGACTCCGAAAGGCGGTCTGAAATGGAAGCAATCCGTCGGGGGCGCGGTTCGCGGCGGTGTGGCGGTGTCCCCCGCCCAGACCTCGCTGTTCGTCGGGTCAGAAAATGGTGTGGTGACTTCTCTGGATGCCCGGACCGGAAAAATCCAGTGGACATTGCAGACCGGCGGTCCCATTCGGGCAACACCGATGCTGGACAGCGAAGGTCGATTGTATGTGGGATCATGGGATCATCATCTCTATGCCATCGAATCGGAACTTGGAAAAATACTCTGGCGCATGGATCTGGGGGAGCAAATCGATGCCACGGCAGCCATTGCATACGGTAAACGAATCATTGTGGGCGCCGACAACGGCGATGTGTACTTTCTTGAAGGAAAATAGATGCTACTGAGAAAACAGGCGGAAGAACGCGAGGCACATCTCTCTCCCTTTGCCGCCAGAGCCGCAGAGTACGCCAACACACGAATTGTGGCGGAACAGGAATGTGACGTCCGCACCGCGTTTCAGCGGGATTGTCATCGCATCGTTCACAGCAAGGCCTTTCGACGGTTGCGGGGAAAAACCCAGGTATTTCTCTGGCCGGAGGGAGATCATTACCGGACCCGTCTGACCCACTGCATGGAGGTGAGTCAGATTGCCCGAACCCTGAGCAGAGCGATGAATCTGAATGAAGATCTCACCGAGGCCATTGCCCTGGGCCACGATCTCGGGCACACCGCCTTCGGTCACGCCGGCGAAGGGATTCTGCAAAAACTTCATCCCGATGGATTCCGTCACGAAGTGCAATCCCTGCGGGTGGTGGCCCATCTGGAGCGGGACGGCAAGGGCCTCAACCTGACGGAACCGGTTCGGGACGGAATACTGAATCACTCCAAAGGCGCCGGACCGCTCCTGAACGTGCCAAAGGAAAAACTCCCGAGCACCATGGAGGGACAGGTGGTCCGCCTTTCAGATCTCATTGCCTATGTGAATCACGACCTGGATGACGCCATCCGCGCCCAGATAATCAGCGAATCCGAATTGCCTCAAACCGTCAACACTATTCTTGGGGACACCCATTCGGGTCGGCTGACGTTTCTGGTAAAGGATGTGGTTCACTCCACCAATCTCGAAAGGGAACAGCGCATTACCATGAGCAACCAGGCGGCCGACGCCCTCGAAGACGTTCGCCGCTTTCTGTATGAACGCGTGTACTACAACGAAACCGTGCATTGCGAATTCAAAAAAGCCACCAAGCTGGTCGAACGGCTATGGGCGTTCTTCATGAGCGATTTGCCGCGGTTCTATCGGGAGTACTGGCCGGCGGCGCTCCGGGACGGCAGCCCCGAAGACGATGTTCGCGATTTCATTGCCGGGATGACCGACGCATTCGCGACCACCACATTCCAGAAAATCTACACTCCCAGACGCTGGTATATCTACTGAATCCACACCGGCCAGTCACTTCAGCACGGAACCATAAAACCGTTGCAGAAACGCCGGATTCTTCTCTTTATAAAGAACATGCGCAGCCGCATCGGCCGCACCGATGACGGTCTGCTCCACATCACAAACCAGACTCGAAACATTGCCGATGGTGCCAGTGGTCGCCCAGTTGATGCACCCGCAGGAATGATGGCACCTGGATTCCACCTGGCAGGCGGTGCAGTCCGCATCCATTGTGTAGCGCAACCGCTTGAATGCCAGCACCTTCTCCAAATCGATACCCCGGTCAATATCACCGATGGACAGCTCGGCGGTATTGTCCTCTCCCACCAGACGTTCACAGGGATACAGACGACCGGACGGCGCCACAGTGACTTCACCCTCTCCGAACAGGCACTTCGACGTCAATCCGCCCTGTACATGTCCGCTGATTTTCGAGGTGAATGAGGTGTAGTCCACAGGGTTGCCCGCGCGATAGGCATCGATGTAGTGACCGGTCACCTGTTTCATCTGTGTTCTGTAGGTCTGCAGCGCCGCTTCCGACCAGGGGGCATCGTAATCAAAATTAAAACTGAAGCGCGTCACGCCCAGTTCAATGATGTGGGAAACCGATTCGCCGAGCCAATGCACATTGCTCGGATGAATGACCGCGGAGACTGCCACCTTTCCATAGTAGTGCTTCACCCGTTCGATGCCCCGGACAATCGCATCGTACGCAGGGGTGCCATCCACAAATCGACGATTGAGATTGCTGGCCACTGCACCGCCATCCAGACTCACCGCAACGAAAAAATCTTCATCCACGCAATATTGCAGAATGTCGTCGTTGAGCAGTGTGCCGTTCACTGTCATGGAAAATCGCAACATCTTCCGGTTGAGTTCCGCTTCCCGCTGTCGCGCATACGTCACCGCTGCCCGGATTCGTTCAAATTCCATCAGCGGCTCACCGCCAAAAAAACTGATGCGCACATCACCGCAGGTGAACGCAAGGTCAATGGCCTTTCGGATGTGCGACATGGAAAGCGGACGATGGAACTTCTTTCCATTGTAACAATAGGTGCAATCGAGATTGCAGGCGTGATTCAGAAACAGAGTGACGTGCATCGGCGTTCAACGCTATTCGATGATGCCCATGATCATCCCGTCATCGGTGGGCTGCGGTTCTGTCGAAACGGTCGAGTCTGTGGCCGTATCCTCATCGGCGTCACTTGCGGCTTCGCTCTCTGTGTCCGGTTCGGTGGCAGTGCCCGGTTCATCCACCGAATCCGAATCCCCTGGCGTATCGGAGTCGTCCAATGTATCGGTGTCGTTGTCATCACTGCCGCCATCGGGATCTTCGGTACGGCCCGGCAGATTCGGTTCATCTTCCACATTGTCACAAGCCAGCAGCAACATTCCCGCGCCGCCCAGCAACCCGGCAACGCCAAGCTTCCGTAAAAATGATCGTCTATCTGAAATATCTTCTGTACTCGGATATTCAGGGCGCGATGGGTGTAGCAGCGGTTTTTTTCTGTTTTTCATGGCAATGGACTCCAGCGGGCAAAACAGTTGCGATTTAAATCATTATATCACAGGTATATCGTCGCAATACCCTTTTTAAAAATGAAACCCCGGCAAGGAGTCAAATGCGAACCTGTGCCTGCTTTTTATATACGGCAGGGAAACTACGCCTCAGACGATGTCCCGCTCCCGGCACAGTCGCTGAACCAACTCCCCAATCCGTGCGTCGGTGGCATAGATGAATCCCCGGTGATTCATATAGGTGGAATCCGGTCGGTTCAGCTGGAGCGGTTCGCCGAATATATCTGTGGCCACTGCCCCCGCCTCCCGGTAAATACAGGCCGATGCGCCATAATCCCACAGACTGCCACCGCTTTCTCCCTTTTTTGGAAACTTGAAGTAACACCCCGGTTGACGGCGCAGTGCCACCATCGCGTTCATGGCGGCGCCTCCGTAATTAAAAATATCCACCGATTCACAGGCGAGTTTTCGGGAAACCCGGTTCGCAATCTGCGTCATATCTGACAGCGTATCGCTTTCAATGGCACTGCGGTCCACCACTGCGGTGAGGACGCTTTCCGGTTCTCCCATTGCCATCGAAATCCGCTCGCTGCCGCAGAACGCCCCACCTCCCCGGATGGCGCTGTACAGCCGCCCTGCCTGCGGATCGAGAATCACTCCCAACAGGGGTTCCCCCGCCCTGGACACCAGACCGATGGACACCGAGTAGCCCGGTTTTCCCTCAATGAAAGGCAGGGTGCCATCCAGGGGATCCACGCAGAAGAATGCGCGTTTTTCAAGACGGGCGCCATCATCCGGCTGTTCTTCACTGAGCAGGGCAATATCAAACTTCTCAAGGGCAGGCATGAGTGTTTCCACGATCACGCTCTGAGATTTCACATCCACTTCCGTCACCACGGTGGATGACAGGGTGCCTTCCCCCTTGCGCCGCACATCCAGAGTGGTGTGCCGATACTGCCCAATCACCGCTGCTGCGCTTCTTGCCGCGGCAATGGCCAGTTTCAGGAGTTCCTCAAGTTCATTCCGTTCCAATGTCACAATCCATCTCGTTTCGCCAGGGTATCCAGCACCTTGCGGGTCAGTCGCTCGCTGTAGTCGTCGGACGCCCAGTTTTCCACGGTCCACCCCTTGATGAACCGATGAAAATCCACCCAGGCCACGTGATACAATTCCCGCCATTCGCTTTCAAGGAGCGAAAACACCACCGTCTTTCCGGAAGTGGTCACTGCGTGTTTCAGGCAGGAGAAATACCAATCCAGCAGCTGGTCTTCCCGCCGTTCGCATTCATCTTCGTGCAGGCAGCTTCCCAGAAAATACGCCACATCCTTCATCCCGCAGCCGCCCCCCACATACTGAAAATCCACCGCAGCCACTTTTTTTCCGCCCCGGCCATAACAGAAATTGGCCACCTTGGCATCCCCATGCACCAGGGTCTGAAATGTAGCCCGGTTCAACATGGCATCAATCTTTCGGGCCGCCTGTCGGAGTGGTCCGTCCCCCATCTGCGCCAGTTCGTCCGGACGGGTGTCCAGATGCCAGTAGGTACCAATGGGCCACAGACCATCCGGTTTCGCACCGAGAAACGCGCCGTGAAAATGGGCCAGCCATTTCAGGGTCACCTCAATTTCCCGGGAGGACAACCGGTACTTGCGAAGGGGAAACCCCGCCGCATCCAGATCTTCAAGCACAATGAGCAATTCATCTTCGTGGGTGTCGATGACCACCATTTCCGGTACGCGACAATGGACGTCACATTGGGTTGCATAACGGGTGTAAAAGGCGCATTCCACTTCATACGATCGCACTTTCCGCTGATGGGAAAAATCCGACACCCAGCCCGTGGGATGATGCCTCTGCGTTGGCCATTTCACATGCTTGACCACCACAGGTAATGGTTGTGCACTGTCCAGCGCCCCGTGCAGCACCGCCTTGAAGATCTGGCCATATCCGCTCCAGAGGGTCTGAATCTGCTCCACAAATTCAAGGGATTCCGCCTGAGTAGCGTTCAGAATTGTCTGTTCAATGGGGGGTGTGATCATGCTGCTCCTGCCAGAGTTCAACGGACAAATCCATCGACCGCAGTTCACATGCCAAGAATCAACTTTAAAGTAAAGAAATACAGAAATAATCCGGTAATATCGACCACAGTGGTCAACGCGGGACTCGCCACCACGGCCGGATCGAACTTCCCCTTCACCGCGATGATGGGAAGCAACGCCCCAATTAGCGTTGCGGTAACCACCTGCAAGCCAAGAGCAGTGGCCACAGCGAGCGCCAGGCGCGTACAGGTGACGCCACTTCCGCAGGCAGCGGCGTCTGAAAAAATGGTCACCCGGGCATAGGCCAGAACAGAAAGGACAATCCCCAGAGGGGCAGATACCTTCAGTTCCTTGAACAGCACCTTGAATATATCTGCCGGACTGATTTCCTTGAGCGCCAGGGCGCGCACCACCAGGGTGGAGGACTGACTGCCGGTATTTCCCCCGGTATCCGCCAGCATGGGAATGAACGTGGCGAGAATACTGAACTGCAGCAACAACCCTTCGAACGCCTGAATGATATATCCCGACACCAGGCCCAGCAATGCCAGCACCACAATCCAGGTCACCCGCCGTCGAAAGTGTTCCATTGATGATGTCCGCAGGTACATCCCCGGTTCGTGCGGTCCGCCGATGGCCATCATTTTTTCCACGTCTTCGGTCTGTTCCTGGATTAAAATCGCCATGGCATCATCGTGGGTGACAATCCCCACCAGCGCTTCATTTTCATCCACCACCGGCAACGCCAGCAAATCGTACTTCTGAATCCGGCGCGCCGCGTCTTCCTGGTCATCCGACACATGGGCAAAAAGAATTTCCCGGTGATAAATGTCACTCACCCGCTTTTGCGGATTCGCCAGAATCAAATCTTTTAACGAGACAAATCCCACCAGCCGCCGAAACCCATCCACCACGTAGGAATAGTAAATTGTTTCTTTATTGGGCGCCACCAGGCGGAGCCTTGAAATGGCTTCCTCCACCGTGAGCTCCGATTGCAGCAGGGTATAATCAGACGTCATCACCGCGCCCACCGTTCCCTGCCTGAACGCACACAGTCGACGAATATCCTCCTGCTCCGTCTGGGCCATGGCGCCAACGACAATCTCCTGCATTTCCGGGGGCAACTGTTGGAGAAAATCCGCGCGATCATCCGGCCGCATCTCTTTGAGCAGCGACGCCATTTCATCCCGGGTTAAAATCGTCGACAGCTCCCGTTGAAGATCCACTTCCAGATATGCGAATATTTTCGCACCGACCGTGGCATCAAAGCTCCGGAGCGCCTGCCATACTTCGTCTGGTGTCAGGGTCGAAAGGAGCACCGCCACATCCACCGGATGGGCCGCAGCACAAATTTCACGGGCTTTTCTGTTGTTTCTGTCTGTAAGCAGCGCTCGAATGACGCGAATTGATAAGGCGTTGTTCATGGTCCGCCTCCTTCCTTTGCCGCAGTGGGGTCACGGCATGGAAGCGGACATCAATCCACCGATTAAAATTCCCCGGGGAATGGAAGTGCGCCGTGCCGAGAACCGCATGCGAAGTCAGATGCAGGGTAAGGGTCCTCGCCATCCTGCTGTGGTATGTCACCCGAAAGTTGATACTGATACATGCTGTTTCCTCTTCTGGTGATGGGCGGGTTTCCAATGTTGCCCATCGCTGATTCAACCACCTGATACGCCTTAAAAATCGGGTTGTCAAGAACGCCGACGATGGGCCATCAGGGGTATCGGATCTTTGTAACGTCCACATATGTGGCACTCATCATTTATTCTTTCAGCAGCGATGGAACAAAATGACCTGATAGATTGCCGGAAAATGCAGGGCGATAGTACCCCTGCTTTTCGCAGGTGCGAAATCCGCGCAGAATGGTTTGCATCTGACGCCTGCGCCCCACAAATTCGAGCCGTCCCGCCACCGGGTTTTTCTCGTCCTTTTCGCCCAGAAACTCTTTGGCCAAACCATAATCACTCCGGGCCTGTTATGACGGGCAGCAGGAATTATTGATTTCAAATATCCAGACGCAGCGTTTTCCAGATTGCATCTCGCTGTTGCGGGTTCACTGCGGCATCGTCCGCGTAGTCCCGCCATTTCGTCACCACCCGCAATACGTCGCCGAGCACGCGCCTGGCTTCGCCTCGCTTCAGCCGAGCCACACTGCCGCAATTGTCAAAATCCTCTCGTGTGAAGTGGTTGCGCTTGCCATTGACGGTCATCTGATGCTGGGATGTCCACCTGCCCCCGGGGTAATAACTGTACGTCATGTCATATGCGGGAGCCAGCGACCATCGCCCTTCCCGGTCCATCAGAAACGCAATGTTTTTTACATGGTCATCCTGATTGCGGGCCACGACGTTGAACACCATCCGCCGAAACAGCTGAGAAGTCGCACTGGCAGAAAGCCCCAGTCTTCTCGCCACATCCATTGCCTGTTCATAGGCATAAGCGCCCGCCAGATTATAATCCATATGAGCCAGAGCGCCCAGCGTTTGCATGTGTCGCTTATCGTCGTCCACGCGGTCAAATCTTCTTGTCATGAAATGCCGCCGTACCCCCTCTTCCAGCAGCCTGCATTCACTCATTTGAATGCCGCTATCGCAGGCCATTTTGTAATAGGCATACTCAATGGCACCGAAACCCTGTGGGTCGGCCAGTTCTTTGTCGCGATTATTGGAAATACCATCGAACTTCAGCAGCCAGTGCTCGAACCCCGGCGCAAGCGTGGTTTGACCGCTACGCACCTGACCAGATGTGGGATTCCAGGCGATTACCGCTTTGGCTCTGGCCCCTCCGGCTGATGTGCCGACTTTCAATATATCGCCAATTGCCAGAGACGTATCGGCAGCAAACGACGTATCCAGACCATCCCGGTGAGACAGGATCGCATTGGCCAATTCCACCAGGTGAGCGACAGACAACCCCGTTTCGCCATCGGACTCCGGACCGGTGGCAGGCACATATTCCAGCGCGCCCATACCGCGTGCGCCGGTATAGCACAAGCGTTCCACAGCATTAAACGACGATGGGGAACGCCCCTGACGTGCCAGCCACGCATCAATCAATGCGTTACCAAATTTATCCGGCAAGGAATCCGCCAGCATCCCCGGCAGACCATGAAAACTATGTGAGGAAAGTGCAGGAAACTCGTAGACGGCATTGCCCGTGGGCATCATCAGAGGCGACGGCGCGATACCGCTTTTGGCAAACGCCCCATCATACTGAAACCGTGCCGTCTGTTCGCCGTCTTCCATCATCACGGCGCCAATAGTGGTTCCCCACATTTTCACTTCGGCGATGGTCGTCATTCTTCATCCCCCCATTTCCATCCCTGTTTCTCCGCTGACTTTTTTCTGATGCGTCTGGGCAACGTCTCCGTCTTTTCGAGCGCCATCATGGGGGAGCGCTCTGCCTTTGGAAAAAGCCCATCAAGCCTGTCTCCCAGGCCCATTGTCTGCATTACTTTGATCAACGTTGACAGCTGGGTATCCTGGCCCGCCTCAATTCGCTCCAGCGTCCGCTTGCCTATCCCGCACCGCGCGGCCATCTCCTGTTGCGTCAATCCCATTTCCCGCCTGCGCCATTCAACCCGTTGCCCCACCTCTTTCAGCGCCGTCTCCGGCGTCGTATAATTGTCAATTCGCATAATAAACCACCTAACTCGCAATATAAGACGAATATACCCCTAATACAAGACTTAATTCGTAATATATTACGAATATACAATTCTTTCAGGACGAGCACAGGATTCGCCCCAACGTGACGTGTTGAACCTGTCAGGTATCCGAACAATAATCACTCCGGGCCATTTGTGACTGGGCCATTTGTGACTGGGTATCCGAACAATAATCACCGAACAATAATCACTCCGAGCCATTTGTAACTGGTGGGGAGGCAGCGCAGTTTTCCACCTGGAAAAGGGGGTTACAAAAGGAAATTCTGGACATTTCGCAATTTACGACAACATCCCCCCCTCGTCGAGGGGAAGGCAATAAATCCGGTTACGAGGGAGGATGAACGCCAGAAGGCAGCTATGGACAATCGTGGGGGATTTCCACTTTTCCGAAGGAGTAGGGTCTGGCCTGTTTGACCATCAGGGTTCGGGCCGGGTCGATGAGTTTGAATTCAATCTCAACGGTAAAGCGGTCGTTCTCACCATCGGGGTCGTAAATGGGACGCAGATGCTTCTGGATTTCCCGCAGCACACAATGGAGGTTGGCCACTTCATCCCCGGTCAGCACCGTTTCCCCGTCCATGAAGGTGCTCTGGGCATAATAGGTTTCACTGGGATCCAGCCAGTAGCGATGAATGAACAGATCGGCACTGATACCCGGGGCGGGATTGGTCACCGATGCCTCCCCGAACTGCACATTGACATAATCGTAAGACCCCAGCCAGGGGCGGCTGATGTCTCTGGAGATGGCCACACCGTTGGCCGTTTCGGACAAAAACGCCTCGTGGCACAGAATGCCCATGACCACATTGTCCTGCGATACATGGTAATATTCCCGCTCATCGTACGCCCGGTCATTCCACAGGCTGGCCCATACCGTGCGGATGGCGTCCTCAATGGGACGTTCGGGATCATCCAGGGCGCCACTCCGGGATGTGTACAGCCCCGCCCCGGAAAATCCGTCCAGGTCCTCCGTGTTGCTGCTGGAGCGAAACCGCACCCGCGCCGTGCCAAATGTATCTGCAATGCGGGATTCCACTGCGGACAATAAATCCGGCGACACCGGATACTGTTCAATCAACCGTCTCACTTCGGCCAGGCCACTTCGGCGCACCTCGGGATTGGACCGGAACGCCGCGTCCGCACGCAACTCTGCGAGCCGCTGTGCCGCGCCACTCGATTCAAAATGTTCCAGATAGTGCGATACGGGAATGGCAAACGGATCCCGTGGCGTTACGAGGGGAACATCACAGTCCACGGTCAATCCGATGAGTTCCGCCAGACCCGCCGCCTTGGCGCCGATGGCCGGCGTATCGGTAAGACTCACATCCGTCAGGGAAACAATCCCCGCCACATCCCTATCAATCGCCGGAATCTGCAACGGCCCGTCATTTTTCAACGAATTCCAGAAAGCCTCGGCCTCTGACGCATCGGCCGTTTGGATATTGAAGTCTCCATGCCCCACTTCCAGACGCACCAACTGTCCCAGATGGGACGCGACGCGTTCATTACTGCGTGCATCCACCAGCGCCATGTTCGGGGTACCCCGGCTTCTGGAAAGGACATTCACATGAGAAAGGGGCGTCTGAAAACTCTCGGTGATGACCCCGGCGGCCAGCGGAATGTCATTGGGCACCGCATCGGTCACCAGAATCACCTGGGGCCCCAGGGATGCATCCGCCAGCTCTGTCGATGGAATGAACGTCAGCACGCCATATCCCACGGTGGCGTTCAGCGGCTGGTATGTCCGGTTCTGGTACGGCGCCGATGGGGTGACAATGGGCAGCTGGCCATCCACACTCAGCGCCGCATCCACCTGATTCTGATTTTCCGGACGCAGCGACCATCGGGTCGGTTGCTGTACCCGTTCCATGGCCGCCCAGAATCCGCGTTTCATCAGTTCACCGGTAATGGCGTCCCGATCGGAAACATATTCAAACGTAAACAAATCCGCGCCGGTGTGATGCACCAGACTCCCCAGCAGATACTCCCGGTTTTCCGAGCTGTAATAATTTATGTCGTTAAACAGGTCCCGTCCCGCCTCAAAAGCCACCTCATCCGTTTCAACACAGCGATCCAGCGGGGTATTGCCCTGAATCACCTCCCGAATAAATGTGTAGTGCAAATCCCATTTTTCAGACTTGAGCAGATACGACTGATCATCGTTCAACATATCGACCACCTGCTTCACCGACAGCACACCCATCTGGGTATCCCCGGCCGCCAGCACATCGAAATCCCCGGGCGTACGAAGATGCCGGAGATGACTGTCCACTTCGCGCTCGGGCACCAGCTGACAGACATCATTGGCCGCTCCCCGGGTATCGTCACTGCAGAACACATGACGTCCCGTTCCATCCGGTTGACGGGACAGCACAGCGCCATCGGGCCAGTGCATGAAATCAATGCGCTCCAATGGCGCCTCCACATCGGTCTGCCACAGGGAAATGACCCCTTCGTTCCAGGGGGCGTCGGCTATCTCCCCATCTTCCCCGTTCAATGCGACAGCGATACGCGCGCCGGGTGCAAGGACCCCTTCGGGCAACGGCAGTCGGGTGCCCGCTGTCCTTTCCGGCCAGGGAGTTCCCGCAGGCAACGGCGAAAAACGGACATCCAGACTGGACAGATTCACTTCCCCGGAGGAGAGATTGAGCAGTTCAACGAATCCGTCGTCGAACATTCGGAATTCATTTATTGTCACCGGTGGCAACCCGGGCCAGACCGGTGGCCAGTCGTATGATGAGAACGTCACGGTATCGTACACAGTGGGCGAAAAAGAGGTGCCACACTCACTGCCATTGGCAACGCCGGGAGACGCCCAGATACATGTGGTGAAATCAGACGCGCCATCCGGCAATCGAAGCAGCGACACATTGGCGGGTAAAGGGGGAATGACGACATCATCCACTATCGCGCCATGGGAATCGGTCAGTGATAGCCGGTCGCCGTCTGACGAAAGTTTGAACGGCAGATGCAACGGCCCCTGTTCGGGATCGTCATCGGCGAAAAGCAGGATGAATTCCCCGCCGGCAACGGTAACTTCCGGCAGCCGAACCGCCGCGCCCTGCGCATCGCTCAACCAGAAGTCCGCCAGATTGAGAGATGCGGTACCGCTGTTGAACAGCTCCACGTAGTCGTCGGTTTCGCCGCGCTCATCCACCCACGCCCCATCATTCCGGGTCATCACCTCATTGATCAGCAGTTCGGAGACAACAGCCGGCGTCCCGGTATCTCCCGATGGTTCTGTTTCGCTTCCGGTATCCGCGTTTTCCGATTCCGTCGAATGGTCCGTACCGTCATCCTTTTCTCCGTCAGGGGAGGTACAGCAGACGAAGAACAATGCAAGCAGCAACGCTCCCGGAGGCAGGAAGGGATATGAATTCATTTTCGATTCGGACAGGTTCATCAGAACTCCTCATGGCATAATTCCCATAAACACGTTGAACCTTTAAAAGCAGGAACCGTACCAGATGCATCCTGTCTCTCCATCCGATGACAAGACCAACTTTATCCTTCAATTCAAACCATTCAGGAAATACATCACAGCCAAAACCATCTGTGCCACCCCACAAAACAATGGCACACCTCCCGAACGTTGAAGGTACGTAGGGGCGAGGCATGCCTCGCCCTACAGGGACATGGCGCATCCCGGCATTCATCGGCACCTTGGTTGGGGGCGAGGCGTGCCTTGCCCTGCAGGGACATGGCGCATCCCGGCATTTATCGGCACCTTGGTTGGGGGCGTTTGTGGAGGTCGTTTTAACCAACGTTCCCCTTAAACGGGTTGTATTCATCGTCATCCCAATTGAATGGATTGTTCTGGATATATTGTCGGCGAACAGCCAATTCATTATCGTTCCGAAGAATACGCTCGTAATAATTGCGCTGCCAGACTGTCGCTCCTAGCGTATTCCGCAACGAGTTGATTTGTCTGGTTGCCGCCGATTTAAAACCCTCCCACAACAGTCCCCAGTAGGGGCGAGGCATGCCTCGCCCCTGTATTCACCGCCCCTGTATTCACCGCCCCTCTGTATTCACCGCCCCTGTATTCACCGCCCCTGTAT
>JBNKCR010000033.1:0-59677 GCA_050287845.1 Polyangia bacterium | reverse complement strand
CCGCCGCGCGGTTCGAGACACTCGCTACGCTCGTTCCTCACCACAGCGGCTCTGTTTCCCTAAATTACTGGCCCAACTTAATTCTGTATCCGAATTGTTGCATCGTCTCGTTTTCGAAATTGGTACACCTCGAATAGCTCCGAACGATTATTCATGGACTTATTGTATCGGGTGTGTTAGGAAAAGAATCTCACCATTTATAGTATCAACTGAATTTCAATGACATGGTATGTCGGTTTTTGGTGAGCGGCAACGCCGTGCGCAATAAAACCGAATTATAAGATGATGAAAAAAATTCTCGGTATTTCAGCATTTTATCACGACAGCGCAGCAGCTCTGGTGATTGACGGAAAAATATCTGCCGCGGCCCAGGAAGAACGCTTTACCCGAATCAAACATGATTACAACTTCCCGGCAAAGGCGGTTGCGTATTGTCTGAATCATGCGGGCATCTCTCCTGCGGACCTGGATGGGGTCGTTTTTTACGAAAAACCATTGATCAAGTTTGAGCGATTGCTCGAAACCTATCTGGCTTTCGCCCCCATGGGATTGCGCTCGTTTACCAGGGCGATGCCCCTATGGCTCAGACAGAAGCTGTTTATTCCCCGCGAAATCGACAAGGGGTTGAACGACCAATACAATGGCCCCATCTATTTTACGACGCACCACGAGTCCCATGCCGCCAGCGCGTTTTTTCCGTCTCCCTTTGAATCGGCAGCCATCATCACGATGGATGGCGTTGGCGAATGGGCCACCACTACATGGGGAACCGGTCGTGGCAATCGCATCAGACTCGAACAGGAAATACGGTTTCCCCATTCGGCGGGGCTGCTCTACAGCGCTTTTACGTATTATACCGGTTTTCGGGTGAATTCCGGCGAGTACAAGCTGATGGGGCTGGCGCCGTATGGTGAGCCCCGGTTCGCGCAGCTCATATTTGATAATATTGTTGATATTAAAGACGACGGTTCTTTCCACCTCGATCAAAGTTATTTCAATTATTGCCAGGGGCTGACGATGACCAGCAAAAAATTTCATCGGCTCTTTGGCGGTCCCCCCCGCAAGCCGGAGAGCCCCATCACTCAGCGAGAGATGGATGTCGCGGCGAGTATCCAGGTGGTCATCGAAGAGATTCTGTTGCGGGTTGCCAGATTCGTGCACCACAAAAGTGGGGAGAAGAACCTGTGCCTCGCAGGAGGTGTTGCGCTGAATTGTGTGGCCAATGGCCGTCTGCTCCGGGAGGGGCCGTTTGAAAATATCTGGATTCAGCCGGCGGCAGGGGATGCCGGGGGGGCACTCGGAGCTGCGCTGTATGCCAGTCATCAAATTCAGGATGCGCCCCGTGTGGTACAGGGGGGAAATACCGACAGTCAGTTTGGTTCATATCTGGGGCCGGAATACAGCACGGAAGATATTGAAAAATACCTCACATCCATTCATGCGCCGTTCACCCGTTACGATGATGAGCGTGAACTTGTTGATCGTATTGCAGAAATCATTGAGGACGGCAAGGTTGTGGGTAACTTCCATGGGCGCATGGAATTCGGACCCCGTGCCCTGGGCGGGCGGAGCATCATCGGCGACGCGCGAAACGTTCAGATGCAGAAGGTGATGAACCTCAAAATCAAGTTTCGCGAATCATTCCGACCATTCGCCCCCAGCTGTCTCGAAGAAAAATTGTCGGCGTATTTCGACATTGACAGGCCCAGTCCATACATGTTGCTGGTCTCACAGGTGGCCAGTCATCGTCTTCGGGACGTCTCAGACGACGAAAGCCGGCTTGAAGGAATCGATAAGCTCAATGTGGTCCGGTCAGACGTGCCGGCGATTACCCATGTGAACAATTCGGCGCGGATACAGTCGGTGAATGAAGAAACTGCGCCGCGGTATTACAGGCTGATAAAGGCCTTTGAAAATCGGACGGAGTGCAGTGTCATTGTGAATACATCGTTCAATATCCGGGGGGAACCCATTGTTTGCACCCCCGAGGACGCATACCGTTGTTTCATGTTCACCGATATGGATGCGCTGGTGCTCGAAAACTGCATCTGTCTCAAGCCGGAACAACCGCAAATGCCCGGCGCGGAAGCGTATCGACGTCGATTTAAACTTGATTAGAAAGGAGCCATTCCCTTGGCGAAGCGTAAAAATATACTCAGTGAACTGGTTGCATTTCTGATGCACAATAAAGCGTACTGGCTTGTACCGATTCTTGTCGTTCTGCTACTGATGGCCATCCTGCTGATTTTTGGTGGCACAAGTGCGGCGCCGTTCATTTACACGTTGTTTTAGGATTTAAAATGAGTCTCGTAAAAATTGATTGGAAACCATCAGCGAAGTCTCTGCGAAGCTTTGGTCTTGTGGTGCTTATTGGTCTGGGCGTCTTTGCGGCCGTTCTATATTTCTGGCTGGGGCAGAAGGAAAGCGGCATTGTCGCGGCCATTGCCGCAGCGGTTCTGGGTCTGCCCGGGTTGACGGGGACCAGAATAGCCCTTCCCGGCTATTGGTTGTGGATGGGGATTGCATTCGTCATGGGAAATATCATGAGCCGCGTAATCATGACGATCATATATTACGGTGTGCTGACCCCCACTGGATTACTGATGAAAATTTTCGGTATCGATAAGCTCAACCTGAAGCGAAAGCCGGTTGAAACGTACTGGAAGAATATATCTGAACCACAGGCCGCTGCAGAACGATATGAGCGGCAGTTTTAACCAAACTGCTCTTGCAGCGAGCCTGTCTGCCAGCTGAACCCCATCAGTATCATTTTACTGTTTCGATGGCGATTTTAACCTCTGGACAGAATCAATGTTCAGTTGATTATATGGAGAGTCCATTGAAGCGATTTGGTTCGGCGGTGTAGAAGGGGCAGAGTCGACCTGCTACTGTTTGTATGATTCAGGAAGGTAATGAGGAAACAAAAATGAGTTCAGTTCACAATGCAGGCCCTGGAATGAGGCTTAAACGAATATTTCGCGCTGCATTTTCGTTGCGTGTTCTGATTGTCACCGTCATCACGCTGGTATTGCTTGAGGTTACACTCAATGTGTGGCTGGACTATTTTGCAGGCAGGAATGCGTTGATGGATTTTGGCACTGTCGATGCGACGCTGAAAAGAAGAACGCCACGGTTTGTCCGACATCATTATCTGAACTACGCGCTTTCGCCCACGTACAATATGAGCGGAACGCATCATAACCGGTATGGGTTTCGAAAACCCGATTTTAAAATTGAGAAGCCCGAAGGAACGTACCGGATAGCGACAATTGGCGGCTCCACGACATATACGGAATTTGTCAGCAAAGATAAAAATACTTATCCGGCGCGACTCGAATATGAGTTGAAAAAAATGGGATACGCCAATGTGGAGGTCGTCAACGCCGGCGTCCCCGGATACACGTCGTGGGAGAGTTTAATTAATTTCGAGTTTCGGGTGCTCGATTTGGATCCCGACCTGGTGATCATTTATCAGAATATCAACGATGTGCATGCACGACTGGCGGATCCTGCTTTGTACCGGGGAGACAACAGCGGTTACAGAAAACCATGGGATGTGCCGGCTACACCATGGTATGAGCGTATTTCGATTATTCGAATAATGCTGCGATTGACTGGGCATTCGGAAAATATTCGCGGTATTGAAAGCATCACCCAGTTGCAGGCGCCCGTTCATGGAAAATATCGCTCCAGAACCAGACGCCTCAAAAAGAACCGGCCGGTGTATTACGAAAGGAACCTTCAGAATATGATTGCCATTGCCAAAGCAAACGGTGTTCATGTGCTGCTGGCAACGTGGGCGTATAATGGCGAGAAACACGATTATATCAGCAAGGACTACTATCAGAAGGCAGTGGCCGAGCATAACGAAATCATGAAGTCATTGGGCAGGAGGCACCATGTGCCCGTATATGATTTCGCAGCTGAAATGCCAGGACAGGAGTGCCGGAAATGCTGGAAAGACGGAAGGCACGTTACCCGTCAGGGGGCGGCAAAAAAGGCGCGTCTGTTTGCTGAATTCATAAAGAAGGCTCGACTCATCCCGGACCCCGAACGTTGATCACACCGAATCTTTTCCTTTTTCAAACCTTAACGTCCAAATCAACCGGATTCCTCAAACAAAAGTCGGGGAATCGGGAGACGGCAGGGAGGGATGACCAAAGGGGGATGGTGGGGAACCCGACGGGATGAGCGACAGATTCCCGGGACGGGTAGTGAGAGGGGACCGTTGCTGCGAAACCATGTTCAACTGTTCGTTGTACCAGGTCAGACACGATGGCAATACCTGACGCTCCAGTTCATCGAGGCAACAGTGTGCACATTTGTCGTACGTACGCGTGGACAATGGCGCCCGCCTGGTATGTTCGAGGAACAGTGACATGGCATCGGGTTGGCTGACCCGATCCCTTTTTCCGTGTATAAGCAGCACCGGGCAGGTAATGCGATCCATGACACCATACAGGCTCAGTTGGGTGGTGATGCGCTTTGTTTCTTCCAGGGTCCGAGTCTTGAAGACTTCCTGAAAATATCCCCAGTAGTGAGCGGGAATTCGCTCCCAGTGCTTTCCTGAAACGGCCGGGGTCGAGATGCCGATGGCCATGCGGACCCGTTCGTCCACTGCGGCAGTCTTCATTGTCCAGTAGGCGCCAAGACTCAGGCCCATCATGGCAAGCGTGTGTGGCTCGATGTTTTTCAATTCGAGCAATTGTGTGATGACGTCGCTGATGATCCGGTGGGCGTCCAGTGGCATGCTGCCCTGCGTTTCTCCCACCCCGGGAAGGTCAAGGGTCAGGCAGGCACTTCCGGCATTGTAAAATGGGGCCACCTGGAAATGAATCTGTTCCTTCACACTGCCAAGAGGCGGAATCATAATCACGACCGGCCGTTGCTCATGGGGCGCCGGATGATACAGATTGCCGTGAACGCGGAACTCGTCGCTCTGAAATACAACCGGGTGAAACATTCGGCTCTCCCGTCCGAATGCCTGATATGCCGATACCATTTTTCCGGTGAGCTGTGGCCGCAGGGGGTGACCGGGCAAATGAAACAGACCGGCCATATAAAACATGGCGGCGGCAGATTTGAAATGTTCAGCTCTCCGAATTGGTGTTTGGCAGGTGAGAGCGGTCTTCAGATGGTCATCCCCGTGAAATGTCCAGTTCCTTGACCACTCATTCAGTGAACGAATCGTTTTGAGCACCGGTGTCATCGTTTCCGCGTCCACCCCGGTCAGCGCCAGTTGGCGGATGTGCCTGGGACGGAATATCCGACCTGCACCAATCAGGCGAAATGCGGTATCAATCAGTGCCTGTGACCCTCTGCCCATGAAATTCCTTTTATTTGCGAACCGTTTCGATGGCCGGTGTACCGGATTCTTCAGGGGATGTCTACTCTGTAACTGTTTCTTCTCGGCACTTTCATCAGCGCCAGATGGGCGGCGCGAAACCATTTGGGGGTGCGCAGAATCGCCAGACGGATTTGTTCATCGCTGGAAAACCGGTTGGCAATGAACGCTCTTGCGGCTTTCCGCGGTGATTCGTGGGTGCCCCGCACCCTGAACGGTCGATACAGCTCGATTGCCTGGCTTGATTCAGCATACGCGTCGATTTCTATGTCAAATTCCGATGCCTGATCGTTCAACTCACAGTATTTTGGCAGATTGAATATGGACAGATTCAGGAAATCCACCGAATTGATGGCATCGGAAATGAGTATTCGGGTATCTTCTCGCGCCCGATCTGTTTCACCGGGCAGTCCGAAAAGCAGATATACATAAGTGCGGATGCCGGCATTGGCCGCTCCGTTCAGCACGCGCCGCGCATCATCCGGGTGAATGCCTTTATTGAAACGGGAGAGCAGCGCATCGTTGCCGCTTTCCACCCCCAGCTGGAGCATCAGACAGCCACTCTGAGACAAATCCCTTAGAAAACCGCCATCTGCAAAGCGTTTTTCCGGCCTGGCAAAGCCGTAAAACTGGATGCCATGAGAGTGGGCAATGGGCATGAATTCCTGAAGTCGGTTTTTGGGCATTGCGGAATCCAGAAGATGAATCACCGGCGCCTGTGCCATGACATCCGCGGGAATGCTTGCCATGAATTGATCAAAGGCGGGCATCCGGATTTGAATGTATTTCATGCCCTTATCCGGACAGAAGCGGCATCCCGACCAATAACACCCCGTCGACAGGGTGAGGGGCAGAATCGGCCGTCCACTGAGATACGAATGCTCGCAGAGAATTTGCGGATAGGCAAGCCGGCTGAGAAAATCTCGGTCAGTTTGTCCCGCAATCAGACTGGCGCCATTGGAAATATCCATCCGGGGAATGACCGACCGGAGAAGATGCAGCCCCTCGCCGGTGGCATGGAGGCTTCGAATCAGCGATCCGCCCACGGTATGGGGAATGCCGTGGCGTGTGAGGTATCGGACCAGCGAAATGGCCGCCGTCAACTGAGAGAGGTACGCCACGGATACGAGGACACGCTCGGGGCGGCGATCGTCCATCATCTGTGGGATGATATCGTGCCACATTTCGAGAAACGGGTCGTCATGGTCGAGCATGGCCATCAGTTTCTGCGGCTGGTGGACGGGCACCGGGGGCAACAGATCCATGGCAGTGAGCGTCCAGCCCGGCTGTTCCCGGGCGTAGAGCTTCAGTGCGCGATGAATCGCCCCGGCGGCTGTCCGGTGATTCATCGGGTCGTAGACCGGGTTGTTGCGCAGATAATCAAGCGCGCGCCCCAGGCCGGGCGAAGACGCATGCCGTTGCAGATGTCGGTGGTAGAATTCGAGGGATAAATCAAAAAACCCCGTATCGTATCCATGTCCGGAAAGCGCGCTGGCCAGAATAAACGCGCCGGAAGGTGGTTCAGAAGGCGGACATACGGGCGGACTGAGCACGAGAAAATCCATTCCTGCTCTTTATTGCGAAATGCCCCATTGAACCAGTGCTATTCTGATTTTTTTTTGAACCGGGTTTGGGTAAACCGCTGCCGAATGCCAACACGGCACGTTGATTCAGCTTGTCTGTCGATAAATCTGGACCCCGGGCAAATCTGTCGGACATTCTGAAAAAGTCGCTTCCGGGGGGGCAGTGTGCTATGAATTGTAGCGTTTATGCAGGACAACGGAAACAATGAAAGACCCAGTCGGCTTTCAACCATCGCGCCGCCACCAACAGAGGGGCGTTGGTCTCTGTTTCTGTACGAATTTCGCCGTCGCCTTCGGACCGTTGCCAATTGGTGGGACAGGCGGATGGAAAAACCTCTTCGCAGGTTGCGTGAAAACGAGCATATATTTCTGGTCATATCAGCCATGGTTCTGGGGGTGCTGGCTGCATATGGTGCGATTGGCTTCAGATACCTGATTCTCTGGTCCAGGGATTTCTTTCACCTTTCCTGGCAGCATCCGCTGGCCTCTGAAACGTTTCATCTGGCATGGATGGCTCTGCTCATTCCCGCGCTTGGTGGTCTGATCGTGGGGATTCTGGTGTACCGGATTGCGCCGGAAGTAAAGGGATCGGGTATCCCCGAAGTGATGGAGGCTGTTGCCAGAAAGGGCGGGGCAATCCGATGGCGTGTGGTCATCACAAAAGCACTGGCAGCCGCAGTGACCATCGGGTCTGGCGGATCGGCGGGCCGAGAGGGACCCATTGTTCATATCGGGGCGACCATCGGTTCCGTGCTGGGGCAGGTTCTCCAGGCTTCCGTTCGCAATATCCGAACGTTTGTCGCCTGTGGCGCAGCGGCAGCGATTGCGGCTACATTCAACGCGCCCATTGCCGGGGCGCTATTTGCCATTGAGGTGGTGCTTGGGGACATGCGCGTGGCCAGTATGTCTCCCATCGTCATCGCGTCGGTAGTGGCCACGGTGGTATCCAGACATTATCTTGGAGATTTTCCCGCATTTAATGTGCCTGGATTCACTCTTGTCAGTTACCGGGAAATGATTCTTTACGGAATTGTCGGGGTGGCAGCAGGACTGATATCGGTCGTCTTTATCCGGATGCTGTATTTTTTTTCCGAGCGATTCGATGCATTGAGATTCCCCCTCTGGGTCAAGCCGGCGGTGGGGGGATTGGCCGTGGGAGCCATATCACTGATAGTGCCCAATGTTCTGGGGGTCGGATATGAGACCATCAATGACGCGCTGAACGGTGTTGTCGTGCGGGTGGCGGGATTCTCGGGATGGCCTGTCCTTCTCATCGTGGTTGTTGCCAAGATGGTGGCCACATCATTTACTCTCGGTTCGGGGGGGTCCGGTGGTGTGTTTGCACCGTCGCTGTTTATCGGTGCGGTACTCGGGGCATCCCTCGGGGAGATGGCCAATCTGCTTTTTCCGGGATGGACCGCTCCGCCCAGCGCCTATGCGCTGGTGGGAATGGGGGCAGTGGTTTCGGCAAGCACTCATGCGCCGATTACCGCTATTCTGATAATCTTTGAATTGACCAATAACTACAAAATCATACCGCCATTAATGCTCGCATGCGTGATTGGCGTGCTACTTTCCAGTTATCTGAAGCACGATTCCATTTACACTGAGAAACTGTCGAGGCGCGGAATCAGGCTGCGCAAAGGCAGAGATTTGAATTTGCTGAAGTCCATTGAAGTGCGCACGGTAATCGAACGTAGTATTCAGAAAGTTGGGGCCGGTACACCGGTGACGGTGTTGTTTAAAATGTTGACCGGGGGACAGCGGCCATCTGCGGTGGTAGTGGATGAAAATGATGTGTACGTTGGAACCGTTGAATTGCAGGATGTGCGCGAAGTGCTCCATGAAAGCGAAGAACTGGCGTTTGTGGTGGTGGCTGCGGATGTGGCGGACAGAACAACATCTGTGGTCTATCCCGAGGACACCCTTGACTATGTGATGCAGATGTTCAGCAACACGCATCGGGAAGAATTGCCAGTGTGCGTATCGAGGGAAGAGCGGGCAGTGATTGGGGTGGTTACCCGAAAGGCGGTCATCGATGCATACAACGCCCGGATATTCACCGAAGACATGACCGATGGCTTGAGCAATCAGCTGACTCTGGCACATAGCGGCAAAATGGTGGAGATGATCCCCGGGGTGTTCATCAGTGAGATTGACGTGCCACCGAGGTGGGTGGGGCACAAGTTGAAGCATCTGAATATTCGGCAGTCCGCAGGAGTGGACATTCTGATGCTGCAGCGAAGCATCAGTGTCACCGCGCAAGGCAGTTCCTCATCAAATGTGGACGAAGAGATCCGACCGTTTGCGGATTTGATTTTTGTTCACGGGGATCGCGTACTGGTCATGGGGTCCCGGCAAGCTATCACAGATATGATCAAGTGATATATTCATTCTGTCAAATGCGGTTTATGGCATTCTGAAGAGGCATCCGAAAACCAGAACGCTTTTGCAAACTCCCAGATTTCAGCTATGTTGAATAGTCATGGACATGGATCACAAACGGAATCCCGCGGGTCGGGATTCTGTCAACAGTTTTCCTGATGATACGGTATCGTTGATGCGCGTTCTTTTTGACCAATCCCCCGATGCCATAGTGTTGTGTTCATCGGATGGCTGGATACGGATGGCGAATCCAACAGCCGGAGTTCTGTTCAAGTCCACAGTGAACGAATTGCTTCAAAGGAATATTCGGGATTTTGAAAGTAAAAGAGATGAGGATGCCCCGATAGTAACAACATTTCTGGCCTCGACGAAATCCGATGTGCCATGGGAGTGCGAACATGTGTTTGTGGGGGGGGACGGAATGCCATTTCTGGTCAATGCACGCATGCATTCGGTGAATCTGTCAGGCTGGGATTTATGCCTGCTCATCATTCGGGACAATCCGATATCTTCTGCCCGGGAAGCATATCTCCGACAGAACAGCAGAATGCAGGCCATTGGACAGCTGGCGGGGGGAATTGCGCATGATTTCAATAATATCCTCAGCGGTATCTCCGGTTATGCTGAGTTGGCCATTGAGGATGCGGGTGAAAATCAGATTCAGAGAGAAAATCTGGAAAAACTGCTTTTTACAGCGGAACGGGCCAAGAAGCTGGTGAAACAAATCGTCACATTCAGCCGGCCGAGTACGCTCCGACGGGATGTGGTGGCGATGCCTGAACTGTTGGACGAGACCGTTGCATTTTTGCGTAGTTCCGTACCGTGCACAATAAAAATAGAATACAATGTAGCCAACGATGTTCTGCCGGTGGCCGGAGATGGGGCTAAAATTCAGGAAATGCTGTTCAATCTCGCAACCAATGCGGTTGCCGCAATGAATGAAAATGGGAACGAAGACGGCATCCTTCGAATTTCTCTTGGAGCGATGCAAACAGATGTGCCTGTCCATGGCGTGGTGGGGGAATCCCCGGCGGGGCAATATGCGGTGGTGACGGTGTCTGACAATGGCAGTGGGATAGAACCGTCGATTTTACCTATGATTTTTGAACCATTTTTTACCACCAGGCATCCTGATGAAGGTGTGGGGATGGGCTTGCCGGTGGTGTTTGGCGTGGTGAGATCTCATGGTGGGAATATTCGAATTGAATCCGCTGTTGGAGAGGGAACGCAGGTATGGGTGTATCTGCCCGTTGTCCCCATTCGAACGGTCAGTTCCCCCGCACCGTATCTGTCAGAGTCTGGTGGAAGCGAAACGGTCCTTGTGGTGGATGACGAACCGCTTCTGGTGGATATTTACAAAAAAAATCTCAAATTGATGGGATATGATGTCATCGCCGTGATGGACCCGACGGAGGCGCTGGATATACTTCAGGACGCGTCTATTCATATTGACGCTTTATTGACGGATCAGACCATGCCTCAGATGACGGGGATGGAGCTGGCCACCCGTGCCATGGCGTTGCGTCCGGGGCTTCCTGTTGTTTTATGTGACGGCTTCAGTAAAAGTGTTGATGAAGAGTCGGCCCTGGCAAGGGGAATTTCCAGATTTATCCAGAAGCCAGTACGGAAACAGGAACTGGCCAGAGCGCTTCGCGAAGCGCTGGAACGTGCCTGAATTCAATGTCGAATGTTACTTTCGAAAATATTTTTATTAAATAATGAAACATATTGCCAGTGACGCTGTCAGATCAGGATGTTGAATTGAGGTTCGCTACAACTTGCTTGTCAGGGAGGTTGATTTGACCGAACAAAGATTCGAATTCCCCGTGTATGGTCGCGTTGATCTGGATGGCACTCATCGGGCGATAGTTGAAACCACAGATAAAGTATTTACCTTTCCCCCAAAAGAAGATCTGTTCATGCAACTGGCGTTTAAAAGCCGCTCGTGCGGTGTGGTTATAAAAGCCATCCGGGTGGAATCCGATCAGAACCGACTGCTTGTGGATCGGTACAAACTTCAGTATCTCGGTATAAAGGATGGAGAAACGCTGCGCGCCTTTTTCTTTGAGCCACAGGTGGCACAGAAAGTGTCGTACAGCACCACAGGTGAGTTTGCCAAACGGGATCTGGTTCGGCTTATAGGTAAACCGTTTTCTCAATCTGAAAAATCAGCGCTTTTTACATTCAGCGGTGACGCACGACCCTATGCGGTTCACCGGACGGTTCCGGAGGGAATTGTTCTGGTAACTCCGCGAACGCAGCTTGAGATGGCGCTGGCAGACAATGAGGAACCGCCGATGTCGTACGGTGATATTGGTGGTCTGGATGGCGAGATTCGACTGGTTCGTGAAAGCATAGAGTATCCGTTCAAGCACCGGGAACTGTTTGTGCATCTTGGAGTGAAGCCGCCCAGGGGCATTATTCTTCACGGACCACCGGGAACCGGCAAAACCCTCATTGCAAGAGCTCTGGCAAATGAAATTGGCGCTCACTACTACACCATCAGCGGACCTGAAATTTACAGCAAGTGGTATGGCAACTCCGAGCAGAAGCTTCGAAACATTTTCAACGAAGCGGTTAAAAATGCGCCATCTATCGTAGTGATTGATGAATTGGATTCGTTGGTACCACGCCGGGACAACATTCATGGCGAACAGGAACAGAGAATCGTGGCGACGTTTCTGACCCAGATGGATGGACTCAAAGCAATGAAAGACGTAGTGGTTGTGGGAACGACCAATCGACTCAATGAGATAGATCCGGCATTACGGCGGAGTGGCCGTTTTGAGCAGGAGATATTTATTGGGGTGCCGGACAAGCACGGGCGGACACGGATTCTGGAAATTCACACCCGGCGGATGCCGATTTCGATCGACGTTTCACTCGAAAAGATTGCTGAGATGGCTGGTGGATTCACTGGTGCGGATCTGTGCGCCCTGTGCCGGGAAGCTGCATATGTGGCATTGCGAAGAATGATTCCGGAAGCGTCATTTCAGTCGGGGGCTATTGATGATCATCGGGATGTGGTGGTGGTGCATGCGGACTTTGTGCGGGCGTTCACTTCAGTTCGTCCTTCAGCGTCCAGAGAGTACGCACTGGATGTTCCCCAGACCGCCTGGGAGGACATTGGCGGATTGGAAGAAGCCAAAAAAGTGCTGGTGGAAAATTTGCAATTTGCAGTGAAAAATCGCGATGCCTTTGAAAAGGTGGGAATTCGTGCGGCGGGCGGTATTCTGCTTTACGGACCGCCGGGAACAGGGAAAACGTTGCTTGCCAAAGCCGTGGCGTGTGAGTGCAATGTGAATTTTATTGGCGTGAAGGCATCGGATATTCGCGACAAATGGATTGGCGAGTCCGAGGAAAAAATCCGCAATATTTTCCAGCGGGCGAGGCTGTTGTCTCCCTGCGTGATTTTTTTTGACGAATTGGATTCCATTCTGATGGCCAGGGGGAGGGACGTTTCCGGTGTCGCGGATGCCATCGTCAATCAGATGTTGAGCGAGATGGACGGTATTGAGGAATTTGGCGACATTTTCATCATGGGGGCGACCAATCGGTTGGAGGCGGTGGATTCGGCTGTTCTTCGTCCCGGACGATTTGATTATCTTCTGAAGATATCACTGCCAGATGTGAACGAACGTGTTGAAATATTCAATGTGCACCTGAAAGGAAAGCCACTGAGTGATATCGATTTGGATGCGCTTGGGGAGTATACCGTTGGATTTTCCGGCGCTCACATCGCAGAAGTGTGTCGTGCAGCCGCCTGGGATGCGCTGCGGGACGCGGAGTACACAGCGGATAAAGTGGTGATTCGAATGCCCCATCTGATGAATGCGGCGGCTCGATTGTTGGAGTCGCGGGAGAGGTAAATCTGTGAACAGATATATTGCGTTTGTATGTATTTTGATCATCTGGGGAACGGCGCTTCCGGTCTGGTCTGATATTTCTTTATCTTCCGATACTGAAAATTCCCCATCTGAACACGTCCGTATCAGTGAATCAGATGGGGAACAGAATGAAGAATCACCGAAAAAGATAGAGGCTGGTATCCGTATGCTGCTGGTCTTTCCGACTGCACCGGATTCGGTGCCATTCACCGAGTCTGAATTGACCCTCTTCAGGAGTAGCCTGGGGGAAACGGATGAGATGGGGATTGTTATTGCAGATCGAAAAAAACAGGTACTGGCCCTGAACGGGGAGGCGCAGGTCAAAGTATCGAGTGCCCGGGTGATGGATGGTCTCAGAGCGAAGGTTGCAAGTGCGGATTCTGCTGCAGAACCGGAGAGACTGGCCTCTATCAGTATTGATGAGACCATTCGCAATGCCGTGTCTCAACTGAGTGATTTCAAAGGAATGCTGAAAGCGGTGGTGCTGATTCTGGATTCGCCGGTGGTTTTAACGTCAGATAGTGATGTCGCATCACCTGAGGATACCGCGAAGAACGCGGATGCAGCGGTCACATTATCTTCTCTGAATGCATTGCTTGCCTTGAATAATGTCATTCTGTATTCAGTATATGCCGAATCCGTTCACAATGGGGCGATTGAGCAGCTGACCGAACAGAGCGGCGGAAAAAATATTTATCTTTCGAGTCGTGTGCCATTAATCGATGCGTTGTACACCGCATACGATTCAATTCTGCTTCGTACGATTCAGCTGGCCCCTGAAACCGCATTGTACGAAAGTGATACCATCTGTGAGCCACCAACCGCAGCGAGTGAAAACCCGGATGCATCTGAACTGGAGCCGGTAGACAATAATCATCTGGAAATCATATTGCTGCTTGCCCTGATGGGGCTCTGTTGTGTCATTGTGGGATTGCTCATTTTTATCGTGAGACAGACACTGGGCAGTCAGGGGAAGCCCGATTGGAAAATTGAATCGCAGCCGGAGAATCCGGAAAAGGCGCCACCTTCGTTTTCCAGACTTACAATTGGTATCAATCGCGTGCGAAACAGTTTTTCCGAAATGGAGTCGAAGCTGAACACTCTGTCGGGTGACCTTGACGATTTTGGCAGTGATAATTGGGAATTGCAGAAAAAGATTATTTCTGCATATGCCGAAATCTCCAGAGAGCTGTTTTTGCTCTACGATCATCTTTCTATCAATGATGCAACTTCAAACAGCGAAGATCCGACGCGGTTGAAGCGGAAAATCGAGCAGGCGATGGAGAACAATTCGATTGGAGAGATTGTGCCCGAGGTGGGAGAGCGGTTTCACAGCAAGTATCACTGTCTTGCGGGAGAGAGGGCCAGTGCTCAGAAATCAGGCACCATTGTCGAAGTCATTCGAAAAGGGTATCAGCGCGAAGGATTTATCGGAGATAAGCCGTTTGTCCTGCGTCAGGCTGAAGTGATTGTCAGTTCCGGAAACGAACAGGGGAAGTAACATGAGCAAAGCGATTGGCATTGATTTGGGTACGTATAATTCCGCGGCCGCGGTTCCCGTGGGAAACGGTAAAGTGGCGATGGTTGAAAGTCGATATGGGCGGAGCATTTATGGAAAAAATTTTGCATCGTTCGTGTTGTTCGATCATTCCGGTCAGAAGCAGGTGACCGGCAAACGGGCACAGGCGGAAATGCGGTTGAATCCCAAACTGGTCATCTGGGGGGTGAAACGGCTGGTTGGCCTGTCGTACCATCATGCTCGTGCCAATGGTGAACTGGCCAGATTTGCCTATGAAACGGAGGAGGCTGGAGACGGGGGAATTCTCATAAAGGTGGGGCAGGAAAGATATACTCCTTCACATATCCTCGAGTACATTCTGAGAGACATCAAACACGATGCTGAAGATGCGTCGGTCAATCCCCTGATTGGCCAGACCATTGACAAGGCCATTATCAGCATTCCTGCATATTTCAAAGCCATTCGAACCAATCCGATTATTGAAGCAGCGCGCAATGCTGGATTTGAAGAGGTGGATACGATTGCTGAGCCCACGGCTGCAGCTATTGACTATTGCATGAGTATTGAACGTGAAGCGAATCTGCTGGCTTTCGATATTGGTGCAGGAACCCTGGATGTGACGGTGATGATGGTGGTCAACGAAGATGGCGATTTGATCCCCGGTGAGCTGTGCACTTCAGGGCACGAGGCCCTCGGCGGGTTGGATATGGATGATGCATTGATTCGGCATATTGTGTCGAAGTATGATTTGCATGGCATGATGCAGGATGCGACCCACCGCTCGATTCTGGCAGAAGAAATTGAGCGGGCAAAAATCCGGTTGTCACAGAAGTCGCAGGCAACAATTGATTTGCCCGGAGAGCAGACCGTGACCCTGACGCAGGGAGAGTTGGAAGAAGTGCTTTCTCCATTGCTTGAAAAATGTCGGCGTCCAATTGGAATTGCCTTGCGCCAGGCAGGTCTTCGGGCTTCAGATTTGGATAAAGTGCTTTTTATCGGTGGTCCGTCGAATATGCCGTGCATTCGCAAAGTTGTTGCAAAGGAATTGGCCGCGCTGGACGCCCGTGGGGACGTGATTGCCGATATTGATACGTACAATCTGAATGGTCTTCCAGTGGATCCCATGGAATGTGTCGCCAGAGGAGCGTCGTTGAAAGCAGGAAATATCATTGAGCCGGTCGGCAAGGTGATTTCAGAGGGATACGGAACCGTGTTCGGTCCGGTGGAGGATGCGCCGGATTATTATGAACCGATTATTCGGGAAAATTCACATTATCCAATTTCCGGCAGCACGGTACTCACCCATCAGAGTCGCGACTCTCTGGAGGTTCCCCTGTCGCTGGTGGCCAAACGTCCGGACGCGGAAAAGTCGAGTGCGGACAAAACGGTGTTCAAGTATGAGTATCTGGGAAACTATACATTGGGGATAACGCCTCAGCGTGGGTTGCCGACCATTGAACTTCGACTCCGCGTGACGGATGACAAAAGGGTGGTTGCCACTTTGATTCATACACAGACAAGACAACAGGTGAAATACGAAAGTCTGGATATGTTGAGCGGTACTGAAGTGATGTTGCAGGAGCACACGCCACCGAAAATGCTGGCTCAACAGGATATGGATTTGCTCAATGCAACGGTCATCGGTAAAGAAAGTGGATGGACCAGAGAGCATCTTGAAAAGCACATGCACGTGGCCCGGGAGGCATTGGCCCTGTGCGGTAATTGCGAAGATGAACGCGTAGTGCAGGCGATTGAAAAGGTTGAGGGCGCCATAACCCGCGCGGTGGACAATCACATGGAGACGCCCAACGAGGATTGTCCTGCGATTTCGAATCGGACCAAAGAATTGCTGGACACGCTGCTGCAACCCGGGGTGAAGCAGATAACCGTGGAAGAATTCAGGCGATATCTTGAGCAGTTGATTCATATTGCCCGGATGGTTTCCTATGACAAGGCGAACTGAATCGGACATTGAAAAGCTGGTGTCCCTTGGTTTTTACGAGGAAGCGTTGGGCGTATCGTTTGAGGCAACCGATGCCGAACTGGCCAGAGCTCATATCAGGCAGCTGCATCGCTATGCGTATTCTGAAACCAGACGAGAAGCATTGAATCACGCAAGGACGATTCTGTCCGGAGAGAGTATTGAAAGAAAGGTTCAGAGGTTGTTGAACATCGAACAGCTTGAAGCTGCACGATGTGTCATGTTGAAGGTGATTGAGGATCATAGTTCGGCGTATAATCTGTATATGCTTGGGTACATTCTGTATCGAATGGGCAGATATGTGGAATCGGCCAAATACATGAAAAGCGCATTCTCGTTGAGTCAGTCACCTTTTCACGCCATCTGGTTTGGATATGCACTGGAACGTCAGGGGAAACTGCGCGAGGCGCTGGCACAATACCTGTGGGCCATTGAGCGTCGCGGAAACGAAACGGAACATCGACTTGCCGGCACTGTTTATTTTCATCTGGGCGATTCGGGCAATGCATGTCGTTTTCTGGAGAAAGCGGTTTCCATGGGGTGCAGGGATGAAGATGTGCTTGAAAAGATCGCGATTGCCACACAGAAACTGAAGTATGCAAAACTGATTTCTCGGGTGAAAAGTATGTTTCGAATTGGCAGGGCCGAGAATAATTCTCGCTAAAAGGGACGGTGTTTCTATTCCGTACTGTTCAGATTTACAGTTGTGACATAGTTAAAGTCATGATTCTGCGTGACAACGTAAGACAATAAATTGCATCATCACGGTATTTGCATTATGTTTTTTATATGTCCAGGTATGCACGAATATATTTTCCCGGGGGCCTTTATCATCTGATTTCAAAATGTGTGGATAATCAGCCGCTGCTGCGTTTGAAAAAACATCGCGAATATTATCTGCAGCTGCTGAGTGAATCATTGCAGAAAACAGATGCCAGGGTTTTGGCCTATTGCATTCTGCCAAAGCAGGTTCATCTTGTGGTTCGCGCCGGATGGGAGCCCCTTGAGCGACTGATGAAACCCATAAATACCGGCTACGCCTGCTGGTTGAATAATCGTGACGATACTCGGGAGGGGGCAGTGTTTGCAGGTCGATATAAGGCGATCCTTTTGGAGGATAATTATATTTTCGATCTGGTTCGCTATGTTCACAATGCGCCCGTCCGGCTTCGGAAGGTGAAGCAAGCCAGGGAAAGCGACTGGTCCAGCCACCGGGCATACCTCGGTGATGCGGAGACACCTGATTGGTTGGATATCGAGACGGTCCTATCACAGGTGAATCCTAAAATCGGTTGGGCGAGACGTCAATTTGCCCAGTTTGTGGATGATACGGCTGATGAAGGCAGGCGTCGCGACCTCGAGGGTTCGAAGAGCGATGAAATGAGCCGCGCATATCGCACTGTGCTGGCTGAGCATTTGAAAATTGATGGTCCGATTGTCGGCAGCGAAGAGTTTGTTGAGATGGTGTACAAGGAAGTGTATGCCCGCGGTTCCCGGACCAGCCAGAAGAAGCCTCGGCAGGCGCTGCTGAAAAAGTTGATTGAAACTGTCCGTGATGAACTTCAAATCGACCCCCGGGAGTTCACTCAGTTCCCCAAACGCAAACCGTGTGCGCTCGCGAGGAAGCTCATTGTGTACCTCTGGGTGGTGGAATACGGCGGCAAGCAGTCCGATGTGGCCAGAAGGCTGAATGCATCGACAGGTGCGGTCACGCGCTGGTATGGGAAAGTTATTCAACGTATCGAAGGATTCGAACCGCTGATTGTGAAAATTCAGCAGAAGATGAACACCTGAGCTCCGCGTCCTGTGGTCTCTTATCTGCATCATGCAAAATCAAGTTGGGGAAGTGTGCCATCGTCCATGGGACGATGGTGAGTGGCTCTTTTTCGCTATTTATTTTTCTGGATCGTATGTCCAATTTCCAAATCCACCCCAATTATAAATCTGGTTGTATCCGGCGGGCGCCAGTTTGTTTTTAGCTGCAGCCTGAGCCCGACCACCGGTCTCGCAATAAAGGATAATTTTTTTGTCTTTGGGCAGATCCACTTTGGTTTCATTCACATTTCCGTTGGGGATGTTAATGGCGGTTGGAATGTGTCCCTTTTCATATTTACGCGCTGGCCGCACATCCACAATTCGATATTCGCCAACTCCGGTTGTCGCCCCGGATTCAATAAGCGCATTCAGCGCCTCGGGACTTTTAAGCTTCTCTGACTCGCCTGTGGGAAGGGTGTCGTAACCTGTACAGGATATCGTCATGAATAGAAGGACTATGACAATAATGTTTGAAAATTTGAGACAATTCATGTTTTACCTCATTCGGTTTGTGTTCATTTTTCGGTTATGCTTGTTCGACATCATAACCACACATTTTTAACATGTATGCAATCTGGTAATTCGATTCTTACTGCTATCGTGGATGGGGAGCTGCGGTGGATGTGCTTGATTTCCCCGGGGTCCGCTATCACGTGAGCTTCAGGACACTTTTTTGAATCTGTTCGAAAAGAACTGATTTGTGCGATTTATCGATGGATTCGCTTCCAAGGAAGCAAAGGGTAAAAAAATCGTTGTCAGAATCCAGCGCCTGAATGGCAAGCACATCGATATTCGAGTACATGAGGTCAATGAGTTGAATTTCGCCGTGGTTCAAATCCATCAGACGCAACTGATCGAGTGCCAGTTTCAAGTTTGCGCCGGTACCTTCGTAGCCATCCTCGGGTGGTTCCTCGCCTTCACTCATCAGGATGAACCCCTGGGAATCCACCACAAAACATGACTTCGCCTGTGTAATTTCCAAACACCATTTCAGCATGGATTCCCACGAGTTGAAAGGTTCACTGGGCGCAACTGGTGCAGGACGCTCGGATGGAACTGCTTCGGCAATCCTTTCGACACGGGCAACGTCAGTGCGTGAATCTGTGCCGGATGAAAATGGAATGTATGACAACGCTGTCGTATCATCAAGGAACCTTTTTGTTCCTGATAGATGCAGCGACAACGCTTTGGCGTCACTGATACTATACAAGTTTTCTTTGAACACGTTCATTGCCTTCCGCTGCTTCATCACCCAGTTGGGCAATTAAAATTTCTATTTCCATTGACAACTTTTCAAATCGTCTGGCCTCGGGACGTTTTTTCCCCGGCAGAAAATCGACCGGTACGCCTGCCTCGCTGGCAGTGAGGAAGATGTCGGCACGGGGAACATACGTATCCAGAATGCCGCCAAATCCAGACCATACAGTATTCATCACCCCCATGGAGGCGTCATTTTCCATGTTCACCATCGTGGGGAGGATACCGAGCAGCGTCAGGTTTGGATTTTCGCTTTTTTTCACATGTTCTATTACTCGAAGTAATTGCGAGACCGATCTCAGAGCCATCGGTTCCGCCTGAAATGTCGTGAGCAGATGCGTGCAGACCCGCATGGCTGCGCGGGTGATCATTCCCAGACCGGAAGGTGTATCCATCAATATATAATCATATTGTGAAGACAATTTTTCTGTGATCACTGTGAGCGCATCTGAATCGAAAATCACTTTTTCAAACTCACAAACGTCGACAGCATTCAGTCGGCCTCTGGGCAGAATGGATAGTCCATTCATTTTGGTTTTTAGAACAACGTTTTCAAGGGGGGCGGTTTTCATCAGATATTCTGCCAGACCAGCCCATTCAGTGTCTTTCTGCGCCAATGCCAGGCCAATGCTTCCCTGCGGATCCAGATCAATCATCACCACCGATCGCCCTCTCTCTGCGAGGGCAACCGACAGATTCAACGTAGTGGTTGTTTTCCCGGAACCGCCTTTGACACTGGCGACTACAATCGTGTGTGCCATAATTCATTCCTGTTTTTTCTCATTGCCAAATCCAAAACATTCGCAATTTGACTTTTGTCATGTTGTAATTACTCCGAACCATCCGGCGGGATTCGGTAAAGCGTTCCAGCATTGGTCCGGTCCAATGAAGCAAATATAGCAGCAAATTGGATGGACGCCACTGTTCCTGAAAATCTATGGAATAAAGATCTGGGTATATGTCAGTTTCAGACCACCGGCGATGGGGGGGATTTCAATCTGTGTCATTCCATGTAGGCGTTGTCGGGCTACATGGATAAATTTCGCTCCTGGCTTCTTTACCATTTCGCTGAGGTGCCTACTCTGCAGGATGACACTGGGCGCATGGCCTATCAAAAAAAAGGAGGCAACACCATGGGAAAGACCATTGGCATCGACTTAGGAACAACCAATAGTGTGGTATCAGTAATAGAAGGAAATGACCCGATTGTTATTCCCAACGAAGAAGGAGCACGCACAACACCGTCGGTGGTGGCATGGAATGACCACGGAGAAGTACTTGTGGGGCAGGTGGCCAAGCGGCAGAGTGTGACCAACCCGGAAGGGACAGTCTATTCGATAAAGCGATTTATGGGACGACGATTTAATGAAGTGAAAGACGAAATTGGCATGGTTCCCTATAAAATCATTGAGGCATCCAACGGTGATGTGCAGGTGGCAGTGAAAGATAAGCGGCATGCGCCACCGGAAGTGTCGGCCAGAGTGTTGATGAAATTGAAGAAAGCGGCAGAGGACTATTTGGGTGAACCCGTGGATGGTGCCGTGATTACCGTACCGGCATACTTCAACGATGCCCAGCGTCAGGCAACAAAGGATGCCGGCAAAATTGCTGGACTGGATGTGAAGCGTATCGTTAATGAGCCCACAGCAGCAGCCCTGGCATACGGTCTCGACAAAAAGCGCGAAGAAACCATAGCTGTGTACGATTTTGGTGGCGGCACTTTTGACATATCGATTCTCGATGTGGGGGATAATGTGGTGGAGGTGGTTGCCACCAACGGGGACACTCTGCTTGGCGGTGATAATATTGACCAGAGAATTATCGAATGGTTGATTGCCGAGTTTAAAAAGGAACAGGGAATTGATGTCTCCAACGACAAAATGGTGATACAGCGGCTGAAGGAGGCGGCTGAAAAAGCGAAAATTGAACTGTCGTCGGTAATGGAGTCACAGATTAATCTGCCATTTCTTACCGCGGATGCGTCCGGACCAAAGCATCTCAATACCACTCTCAGCCGGGCGAAGCTTGAAGCTATGATTACCGATTTGGTGGACAGATCGCTCGGGTCGTGTGGGCGAGCACTGGCAGATGCGGGAAAGGATGCGGGTGAAATTGACCAGGTCGTGCTGGTGGGGGGAACCACCCGGGTACCGCTGGTGCAGCAGAAGGTGAGGGATTTTTTTGGGAAGGCACCTCACAAAGGCGTGAATCCCGATGAAGTTGTGGCTATGGGAGCCGCTGTACAGGCCGGCGTGCTTTCCGGTGACGTGAAGGACGTACTCCTGCTCGATGTGACCCCCCTTTCTCTCGGTGTGGCGACCCTTGGCAATGTGATGACGGTGATGATTCCGAGGAATACCACCATCCCGGCGAAGAAAAGCGAGATATACTCAACGGCCGCGGACAACCAGACGTCGGTAGAGATTCACGTGTTGCAGGGAGAACGCCAGATGGCAGGCGATAACCGCACGCTGGGCAAGTTTCATCTTGAGGGAATCCTGCCCGCGCCGAGGGGTGTACCGAAAATAGAGGTCACGTTTGATATTGATGCCAATGGCATCGTCAATGTCTCGGCCAAAGATGTCGCTACGGGCAAGGAACAGAAAATTACCATCACGACGTCTTCCGGGCTGAGCGACAGTGAAATTGATCGCATGGTAAAAGACGCGGAACAGCATCGGGAAGACGACGAAAAACGTCGCCGGGAAATTGAGGTGAAGCACCGTGCGGAACAACTTCTGTATACCACAGAAAAAACGTTGAACGAAAACCGTGACAGGATTTCATCCTCGGACGCCATGACTATCGACCACGCTATTGCCGATTTGAAATCCGCCATCGGCGCGAATGATACCGCGCGGATGGAACGGGAAACTGAAAATCTCACAAAGGCATCACATCGGTTGGCTGAAGTAATGTATCAGCAGACCGGCGCGCCATCGTCCCAATCCACTGCTGGACAATCGAGTTATTCGCAGAATGCAGGCGGGAGCAATGACGATGTGGTTGATGCCGATTTCAGCGAAGCGTCATAATCAGATATATGCCATTCAATGGATACCTCATTTCCCCCCCCATGGACCCTGGCGTGTATAATGCGCGCCAGACCAGCCGGTCCTTTTCGCAGTGTGTATCGGGATGCACTGATTTCGTAGCGGATACCGGGGTGCGTATGCAACGAACGTGCATCATCTCGAACCCAATGATTCGATTGCATGATTGCGCTTAAAATTGTCCACGTTGCTGGAACAGTTAGAATTTTCCTGCATATTTATCAGACCACATCCGAAAACTTGAAACGAAGGAAGAAGAATATGATTGCGAGCATTAAAAGTTTTTCCGCAAATCAATCTGATGCGATTGCAATGGCAGAGCAGCTTGCAGCAAAAATCCGTGCCGAAGTCACGGATTTGGACCTGAGGGGGATTATCGTATTTACTTCAGCGGGGATTGACATACCGCGATTCAGGGAAGCCTTCATTTCTGACTTTTCGAATATACCGATTCTGGGAACTACTTCCCATCTGGGTGTTGGTTCTGAAAACGGATTCCTTCAGTCACCGAGCGCCACGGCGATGGTGTTCTACGGCTCCGGCTATCAGATTGGCACGGGTTTTCGTTCCGGAAACCCGTCTGAACTCCAGAAATGGGGAGCGGATCTGGCCCGCGATGCAGTTGGCAATGGAAATGTTTCTGCGCAGGATATTCGCTTTGCCATTTTATTCTCCTCTCCGGGAGGCGAAAAGCAAATCCTCAAAGGTATTTACGAGGTGATTCCCGAAAATACGCCCGTACTGGGGGGCGGCATTGCCAGCACTGCATTTGCACCGGACTGGTATATATGGAATGAAGTGGGAATAGGCCAGCATGGCGCGGTTCTCGCCGTATGCAACTGGCCATGGGAACTGCATGCCCACTTTGAAAGTGGATATATGATGGCCGGTAAAAAAGGGGTAGCGACCGATGTGGTGAATTCACGAATACTTAAAACCATCGACCATCGCCCCGCAGCCATCGTTTACAATGAATGGATGAATGGCGCATTGGCGCATAAGCTCAATGGGGGAAATATTCTGAAGGAAACAACATTGAAGCCATTGGGGATTTCGAAGGATATTGGAAATGGTATCTGCACATTCCTGTTGATTCATCCGGAGGAAGTTTTGCCGGATCAGTCCGTTAAACTATTTGCCGATGTTGAGGAAGGCGAAGAGTTGTTTCTGATGTTTTCCCAGACGGAGTCGCTTGTAAAACGACCACAACGTCTCAGTCGGGTAGCCCTTTCCAGATCCTCGCTGGATGCCGAAATGCTTGTGGGGTCAATCATGATTTACTGTGCGGGATGCTTGACTGCTATCCGGGAGAAGTCTGATGAAATGCTGAGCAACTATCGTTCGGGAAACCCGGCGCCATTCATCGCGGGATTTACTTTCGGTGAAATGGGGTGTGTGCAGCCGGGTGTTTATGGGCATGGCAATCTGATGCTTGGCGCATTATTTCTTTCAAATCAGCCACGTACTGAAAACAATGTATCCATATCGTGTTATCCGGTTTTTGCCGGAAGTGAATTGAAATGAATGCAACTGCAGTATCCACGTTTCGTCCGAGTTAAAAAAATGGGAACCCTCAATGAGAAGAATAGATTCTGTTTAAACTGCGGTTCTGAATTGTTCAAATTGGACGTTGCGGTCTGCGATCTGATGGCGGTGCAATAATTTGCGACGGGCTAATCACTGGATTTTCGTTTGTAGAGTGTGATGCCGTTTTCTCTGAGTACACGTTTGTATAATTTGCGATTTTCCAACATTTTCAGATTCTGTTTGCGCAACTTCACTTTGTAATCTTTTTTCGACCGCATATCCCGTTTCCAGATGACGGCGTATTCGGGCTTGTCCACATGGTACCCGGGTCTGTCAAAGCCCCAAATCCAATCGCGAATGGCGAAATGGGAAACCAGGTGTTGGGACGCCATGACCGTTGCATCCGGGGGAATCATTTTTTTTATTTTTTCCACAGTCTCAAGGCGCTCCAAATGATTCTCATCGAGTTCTCGCACCAGTTTGTCGTATCCGGTGCGAAATGCGGGATTGGGCCAGAATGCGCCATATGCGACCGACATGGTGAACGAGGAAAGGAGAACACCAATCACAAGCGCCGCACGCAGCCTGGCCGCGTCCAGTTTAAATGCCTGGGCCGCCAACCCCCGGGAGCACGCGTCAATGGCTGTGGGCACTGCGGCAAACATGAACGGCAACCACCAGATGGAATATTGCATTGATATGCTGCTGAGACAGTTTTTGGTGCCCAGAAGGGTGATGGCCAACCCTCCCAGGTACAGAACCAGATGTTTGCGGGCGAATATTGGCAGAAACAGGAGGGGAACAATCAGCTGGAGGATGTAGATCAATTTTCTTTCAGTCAGCATGTATTTGATCATGAACATGGGATTGGTCAGAGCGGTCAGAACGATATTCAGCAATACCGGTCTGCTTTCTCCCTGCATTTCTTTAAAATAGCCGCTATATGAATGTCCGTGGTAGATGACGGCGATGTAGGCAACCAGCGCGTAGATCCCCGAGAGGGCGATGACACCCAGCGCTACGGGTTTTGATTTTCCGCTGATATATGCATACAGACCAATAAGAATGGCGAGGCCGCTCATGTCTTCGCGGGTTATCAGCAGCAGACAGATGAAAAAGAAAAACCACCCCATTTTCTGTGCGTCGAGAAAATGCAGGCACCACAGTAAAAGCGGTGCGGCAAGTGTCAGCGAGTGAAAGTCGTAAATGCTCGGTCCGTGAAGCGCCGGATGCAGCAGGTAGGCAGTGGCGAGAATCACTCCCAGCCATTCATTTTTACTGTGCCTCGATGCCAGAAGATACAGGGGAATCACACCGCTGGCGACCCATACTCCCTGCAGCACGATAAGGGACTCCGGCCCTGGATATATCAATAGAATCGGCGACAGCAGGATCAGGATGGGATCGAAATGCAGATAGCCATGGTTGCCCATCCGAAACAGGGAACATCCCAGCAAATCACCATGGAGACTCTTCCACATGGTGTTGATATATAATCCAAAGTCCCAGTCGTTGGTTCTCAATGCGGCGTGATGGGTGAACTCCAGATGAACGATGGCCGCAGCCCACACAGCGGCGAATGCCACGGCCACCAGCAGCGGCCATTTGCGCAGTTTTCCGTCGCGAGGTCCGAAGAACGTGCCAGCCCAGGGTACACCGTACGCAATAACTGCTGCAATGATACCCGCCACCGTGCACAGCAGCATGGAAACAAAGGGAGCCTTTTCCGAGACAGGACGCGATTGCAGGAAAATATATATAAGTACCAGAAGGAATCCCGAGGCAAATCGATTTACACTGCGGCACAGGGCAGTGAAGGTTGAGCCATGGCGCTGTCGGAAAAGACGGTAGGCGCCAAAACACAGTCCCAGGTAAACCGCGCTGGAAATACCGGCATAGAGGGCAATTATCGGTTTCGTTGTTACCTGGTTGGTGAACATGTTGCGCAATTGAAACGCATAGCGGAACTGCCAGACGATTATTCCTGGTAGCATGCCCGCAAGCAGTGTCCACGGCAGCCATGAAACGAGCCCCAGCATGCCGTCCATCAGGCGTTCGCCAAACCGGGTGATATTCTGAATATAAGTAAAGAGAGAACGAAAACCTTTCATAGCACGACCATTATCATTTCCGATTGAAAAACGCCTCATAATTTTTTTCAGTTTGGTGGTTGCAACCGGGAATTTCCAGGGCAAGATTGTGTAGCGCATGAAATAGCTGCTGGAATGAATGGGAATTACCGATACTTCTGTCCGGTGCTCCTCCCTGTCGCCCGAAGGTCGTCCCGTCGTTTCCAGGGGATTCCCGGTTGATGTAATTTTATCGAAACGGATTGAAATGAATAACGAAAGGACATTTGCATGTGTATTCTTGCCCGAGCTATCGTTGTGGGGTTGGCGGTTCTGTTTTTTTGCGGAAGTGCATCCGCTGAGGTGCAGCGCCGTAAATTCTCCAACGGAAGTATCTACCTGGTTGTTGAGGTATTGAATGACGACCTGATACATTGTGAAGTTTCTGCAATGGGAGAGGGCCCGCCAACCGATCAGGCGCTGTATGCCTCCCCCATGGTTTTGAAAAGCAACTACGATGGCCCGACACAGTTTTCCGTTTCGGCAAATGTGTTGGAAACGAAAACAACCCGGGTGGAAGTCAATGCACAGAATCTGTGTGTCTCGGTGAAGAACCGAACCGGCGCCCGCCAGTACCTGACAACCATCTGTCCGGATGACATGTTCTCGGCGTTCAAGGGATTCAACATCGACCCGGGGAAGATCAGAGGCGTTTATGGTCTGGGGCAACAGTTGAAGAATCTGGGGTCATCCAATGGGGACTGGATGGCACTCGGTGTCAGAGAAGGTGGCGTGATGGGAAACAGTTTTGATTTGTTTCAGGAGGCTGCGGTGGGGAATGTGCAGATTCCGGTAATGTATGCCATTGGCGATAACAGTCTGAATTATGCGTTGTTTTTTGACAACGTGTACCGACAGCGATGGGATTTCAGCACCAATTGGTGGAAGGTGCGCGCTTACGGTGACCAGGTGCGATTTTATATAATTACCGGGGCCCATCTGCCAGCCATCCGCAGTGCATATATGGAATTGACGGGGACGCCGCCGGTGCCGCCCAGAAAAGCGTTCGGCATGTGGGTGTCGGAGTTTGGATATGACAATTTCGAACAGATTGACCGGCTTCTCCGGGGCCTGCGCAACAATACGTTTCCCGTGGATGGATTCGTGCTGGATTTGAACTGGTTTGGCGGCATCAACCTGGAAGACAATGCCCAAAGCAGAATGGGAAGACTCAACTGGGAGGAAGATGGTGGAAACGGGTACTTCTTTCTGGAGCCAGCCGCAAAGTTGAAGGAATACGCCAGTGACTTTATCTCTCTGGCAGCTATCGAGGAATCCTATCTGGCCAACACCCAATACGTGGACACCTTTCAGCAGATTCCGGGGAATCTGATTGCATTTCAGAGAACTGGAGACAGATGCGATGATATGAATCGAAGTCAGCCCACCGTCACCGCCGGATTCTGGGGGGAGGGGTACATGCTGGACTGGTCAAATCCGGATACGGGCAAGTGGATTCACGACAACCGGCGGTTTCCCAATCTGGTTCAAATGGGAGTTCACACCCACTGGACCGATTTGGGTGAACCGGAGGGTTACGACCCTGCTGCCTGCTATAACGGCGTGGAAACCACAGCAGCAGGCGTGAAGAATGAACACAGCGATATTCATAACATTTACAATCTGCTGTGGAACAAATCCATTTGGGATGGATATGTGAGCAAGAAGGGAACCGCGGACAATCTCGGCGTGGTGAATGCCCGGCCGTTTATTCTCACAAGATCGGGTGCCGCCGGCACGCAGCGTTTTGGTGCGGCCATGTGGTCCGGTGATATCGCCAGCAATCTGCAGTCTCTGGCCACCCATATGAATGCCCAGATGCATATGTCTTTTTCGGGAATCGATTACTACTCGTCAGATTGCGGCGGGTTCAGAAGAGAAGTGTTGCCCCACAATGACAAGCAGGGTAAGTATCGCGGATACGACGCCGAAAACTACACCCAGTGGTTTGCCAACAGTGCGTGGTTCGATGTGCCGGTTCGGCCCCATACCGACAACGAATTTGCCAAAGTAAATCCTCCGTACGACACTGCCCCCCACCTGGTGGGCAAGGAAATGAGCAACCTGGTGAATATTCGGCAGCGATACGAGCTGATTCCATATTACTACTCCCTGGCTTACAGGGCTTTCCTCTATGGCGAGCCGGTGATTGCACCTCCAGTATTTTATTATCAGAATGATGCAGCACTCAGACAGGTTGGTCACGAGAAAATGATTGGCAAAGACATACTGGTCGGTATTGCGGCCGGATATGGCGAGTACGAACGAAACATGTATCTGCCCGCAGGAAAATGGGTGAACTATCACACCAACGAATGGGTGGAGAGTGAAGGCGAGTGGGTGGCCGACATTCCGGAATATCGGTCCGGTTATTTCCGGCTTCCCGCTTTTGTCCGTCAGGGCGCTATCCTGCCTCAGATGGTGGTAAAGACGGATACCAAAGATGTATTTGGTCATCGTGGATTCGGTTCCCCGAATCGGGACGAGTTGGTAGTCAGAGTGTATGCGGGCACAAAGAAGTCGACATTTTCCCTGTACGAAGACGACGGAATGACGCTCAGTTACGATGCGGAGGGGCGGCCCGTATATCAGTACCGTACCACTGAGATTTCGCAACAGATGCGAGGAAGAACGGTCGCGGTAACGATTGATCCGGCAGTGAATGTCAATACCGAGGTGCCCATCGAGGCGCTTGCGGGCAGCCGGCAGAACGTGGTGAAACTCATTGTAAAAGACGCAGAGGCCACCGGCGTGACCCTGAATGGAACGCCATTGCCCAAACAACCCTCCCTCGAAGCGTTTCGCGCGGCCAGAAGCGGGTGGTTCAACGCGTCCATCAATTTTATCGCCGCCAAATCAGATACGGTGGATGTGGCAACGAAAAAGGAATTCAAGTTCTCTCTTCGCGCGGCAACCCCGGTATCATCGGTTAACTTTGTCTGCGACCGGGGCACGACAGTACCGGGGCAGAGTATTTATGTGGTTGGCGACATTCCCCGGTTGGGGGACGGTGACGTGAGCAAGGCCGTGAAGCTGGACCCCAACGTTTATTGGGAATACATTTACAATCCACCCACCGACGGAAGAGGTCCCGGGCCATCGGAACCGGTCTGGACCGGCGTGGTCACGAGGCTTCCGGTAAACACATCTTTTAAGTGGAAATGTATCCTGAAAAAAGAAAATCAACCGGCAGATGTTGAATCCGAATCGACGGAATACACCTTTGAGACCCCCGGTAACTCCGGCTACGCCGGAAAAGCCTACGGCGCCATGTGAGCGTTCCCGAAGACTTCGTTAAATCATCTTTCGCAATTGGTCCATGCACTGGCGGTTCAGTTCAACAGCACGGTCGTTGGTGGCGGCTTCGGTATAACATCGGAACTCAGGGGCATTGCCCGAGGGGCGCAGGTGAACCACTTCCTCGTTTTCAAATGTGATGCGAACTCCGTCGGTACGGTCAATGCCGGCTACCTTGCCGCAAAGGGCGCCAAACGATTTTTCGATGGCGGTCCCATCGGTATCTTCGTTGCCGGTACTGAACGTGTCCAGAATGGCACGGCTGCTTTCCAGAGGAAATTCCTGAAGGCGATCGCTGGCGGTGAACCGCTGGGGCAGGGTGGCGCACAGCTCGCTGATGCTGCGTCCCTCCTGTCGCGCCAACAGAAGAATGGTCAGATGCAGAATGACTGCATCGCGCGTGGGCAACGCGGCGAGGGTTCTGTCGTATCGCCGCAGCGGGCTGTTGGTGAGAAATCCGCCATTGGCTTCGTATCCAATTGCCATCAGGGCGCCGGCGGTCACCGCTTCGTTCATCGATGCAATAACAAACGGTGATCCGATGCGGGTTCTGTGTACTTTCACGAAAAAGCCGCTTTTTTCGGCGGCGGAGTTGCAGCTGACCGGGGTGCTGACCGAATCCGCACCCAAATATCGGGCACCGAGAATTCCGGCCACATCCCCGCGCAGCCACGTGCCATTTTCGTCTGAAATCAACGGTCGGTCACTGTCGCCATCTGTGGATACAATGGCAAAGTACTTGCCGGTGCTGCACCATTTCCTGGCCAGCGCCACATCCTCCGCGCGAATCGCTTCGGTATCCACTGGGATAAATGTTTCAGAACGTTCCAGCGGTGTTACCGTAGCCCCCAGCCCCTGATAAATGTCCACCAGTATATCCCTTCCCACCGCGGAGTGCTGGTAGACCCCAATGGACAGACCGGCCAGTGCATCGTCTGGAAAAAAATCCAGATATCGCGCAATATAGGCTTTCTTTGCGCTGTCATCCGTTGCCGGCAGCGGATGCGGTGAAAGAAAGTTTCCGTCTTTATTGAACAGACCGCCGTCCAGGTCCACCTGCTGTTCCCGGATGCCCGCTTCATCCTCTTTGAGGATTTCCCCGTCCGGCGTGTTGAACTTGATACCGTTACGGTCTGCGGGAATATGGCTTCCAGTTACCATAATCGCAGGAATCCTGTCAGAAATACCCTTGAGCGCCACTGCAGGGGATGGAATTTTTCCGCAGTTTATCGGTGTGTAGCCGCAGTCTGATACGGCTTTGCCCACCGCTGCCATAATCTGGTCGGTACTGGGGCGAAAGTCGCCGGCAATCGCCACCGCTGAACCCGACGTGATGTTGCCCACCGACGCCAGATACTGCAGAAACCCCCTGGTGTATGTGTAGCAAACCCGATCGGTCATCTGCACAGCCAGCCCCCGGGCACCGCTGGTGCCAAACTTCACGCCACTTTCTTCCATTAAATCCTGAATGCGAATGGTCATATTGTGTTCCTTTTTCTCCTCTTCTCTGGTTGCCTTCTTCTTCTTGTGGTGCAGAGTTTGCCCATTCCACCGGAGATGGTCAAGTGAACATGGCTGGAATTATTTACGGACCACTGGATGAAGGCGTTGGAACCGGAGTCCTGGGGGCAATATGAATCGTTTGCTGCGCCGACGATTTTGCTCTCTGACTGCTGTATTTAAGTATTTGATTTCAGTAAAAGCGGGTGGATTACTGCCAGACTGCCTTATCGGACGATGGGACGCTGTGGCACTGAATGCCTTCATCGGATGTGACGGAGCAGTTGTCATCGGGGACCGTGCCGCCAGCCTGTCCTTCGAGCTGGAAGTAAATGCCGTATCTGTCGTCGTAGCGCAGATAATGCGGCGTGAACGTGAGTCGGTCATTGGCGTCGGTGTTGTTCAATTTGAATTCCAGTGTTCCCGGCGACCGCACCAGATTCTCCTTGATGTTGGCAATCCAGTCATTGATAGTTCCCCCCTGAATACCAATGGTATCATCAACCGATATCATTGTCGGTTTACCTGACGCCTTGTGACCCTCCAGAACCATGTTCTGAGAACCAAACCCAGCGCTCAGCACGATTGGACCATAGGTGAACGCCACGGCATTTGCGTTGTCCGGGAGGCGGGAAACGCCCACCTTCACGGGGAACGTCAATTCCACTGTATCCTCGGCACGCCAGACCCGCTCAATCTCAATGTATCCATCTACTTCTGTGGCATCACAGGCAACGCCATTGACGGAGACCACCATCGGCTCACAGGTATCAACCCAGTACGGTTTTCGGAATCTGATTTTCAGAGTGTTGTTGGGTGCTTTTTCGATGTTGAACGTGACGGTGTCGTCCATGGGCAGGTCCGCCTCTGCCGTGATGATCAAACCGCGGTTGGTCCAGTCCAGGGTGGAGCTGATATAGTTGTTGACCCACAGGTCCTTTGCATTGTGGTAGTACAGACTGTTGTCGAGTTTGGCAAAATTTTCCATTCCCGTACCTGTACAGCACCAGAATGAATTGGTGGGAGTACCGAACATCTTGAACCCACCGGAGGCCATTGGTTTAAAGTATGTGGTCATTCCATTTTCAGGATTGATGGACGCCAATATTTCATTGATAAAATTCTTTTCGTAATAATCGGCGTATTTGATATCGCCAGTTGCCATAAACAGATTTCTGGTCAATTTCAACATGTTGTGCGCGTTGCAGGTTTCATTGTTGGTGTTGTCCCGCTGCGCATCAAGCTTACCCGGATCGCGGAAATGTTCATCCTGGCTGTTGCCACCGGTCACATATGTATGATCGCGCAGAACAATATCAAAAAACTGTTCAGCAGTATTCAGGTAGAAATCTTCACTTTCTCCCAATGTCCGGTATCGTTTGATGGCACCAACGAACTTCGGAATCTGGGTGTTGGCGTGTTTGCCGGGAAGCACATTTCGTCCCTGACCGATGCTCTCAAACAGACTCCCCGACCAATCCTCGTCGAAAACTTTCGCCGCAGCCAGATGGGTGTCTTTACCTGTTATCTGATACAACTCGTACAGCACATCATTCATACCGCCGTATTCCGTTGCCAGGACCGATTTGCGCCGATTTTCATCCCATTTTGACACCCGGCCATATACCCAGTCGCCCAGTTTGCCGGCCACTTCACGTGCCGTTTCGTTTCCGCCATATACGTAACAGTCCACGATTCCCTGGAGGAGCTTGTGCATGGTATACCACGGCACATACGTCGTCACGTTGCTCGTACCTTCCAATGCGTCAAAATGGGTCTCGAAAGAACCGTAAATGAAGCCACTGTTGCTTTTGTCCTGGAATGATTTAAGCTGGTCGATGGCATAGTCCATTTTGCCTTTTACTTCATTGGCGCGGGTTTCGTCTTCCAGATGAAGTTGCATGTATGCGCGAGATATGGCAGAGAGCCAGTGCCCGAGGGAATGACTGCGCAGATGGAACCCGGACCCGGACGATTCCCAGCCTCCGTACGTGTTGAGGGATGTCGTGTCTGGATTGACCCCCTCTGAAACCGCTTTTACCGCACTCATCAGCCGATCCGGATCCAGAGACATCAGGTATGCCAGTTCCGCATTGAACAGGCTGTAAATGTATTCGTTATTGATAACCACTTTGTCCATCGGGAATTCTGCCAGCACATCCGCAGGTCCCATGGGGTCCGTATCCTCAATGAATTCCTCGTCCGTGTCGATTTCTGAATCTGCGTCGGTGTCGGTATCACTGTCCGTATCTGCGTCCGAATCCGTGTCGGTGTCGGAATCCGTGTCCGTATCACTGTCGGCGTCGCTATCACTGTCAGTATCCGAATCCGAGTCGGTGTCAGTATCGGCGTCACTGTCACTGTCGCTGTCGATGTCGATGTCGGTGTCGCTATCGCTATCGCTATCGGTGTCGGCATCGGAATCACTGTCCGTATCCGTATCGGAATCACTGTCCGTATCCGTATCACTGGAATCTGTAGCGGTATCTGCATTGCCTCCGCTGTCCGATGAACACCCATAAACAAATAGAACAACTGTCAGCCAAACAAGGCCCAACACGAACCTCGTCGCATCCCTCTTACGTTTGTTTGTTTTCATTTTCAAATACCTCCCTGATAATTTACACGGGTCGCCCCTCTGAATGCAACTGAAGCCTATGGTTTAATTAACGGTGGTGCGCATACTTGCGCGTCTCCTAAAGCCCGGGTGGGAATGGGGGAGAGAAAATGGGTATGTCTCTCCTAAAAAAAATCTCCCATCCTTTCCCCCATCCTTTCAATGGACAGCATTATAAACGGATCGCGACGCATTGAGGGTCACTGGGCATCCATTCTGACTTTTCGTGCAAGCTCAGCTGGCGCAAACCGCTTCTCTGACTGGCCATGTCACGGATGCGATAAACTGTCAATACTGCCAGATGCCGGCAAGGGAGCCAATTTCATGAAGATTGAGGGCTTTGCTGTATATCCGCACATCGTCCATGCTCAGATCTCCTCCCCATATGGCGGTAGAGGCATCCGGCGCCGCCACGCCAATGCGCCACTGCTCAGCACCGTAGTCTCTGTACACGTCGATACCACTCAGGAGTTCCGACGCGACCACCTGTCCATCGAGATAGAGAAGGTAATTGCCACTATCCGGGTCAAACGTTGCCGCTATGTGGTGATATTCTCCCGGAGTGGTTTCGGGCCCAATCAGCGAATATGATTTTCCCTTAAACGCATACGAGGCACGAAAATGCTGTCCCGAATCATACCAGAGACCAGTATGCGCCCCTGCTTTTATCAGAATGCCGTACCCGAAATCATTGTCCGATTCCACCGCGCCAGCGGGAATGGATTCCATTCGAACCCAGGCCGCCAGTGTATGAGGGCCAGCTTGAATTGTATCTGTAACCGGGTCTGAGGGAAGCAACACATAGTCAATACTCCCCGTGCTGCTGTCACATCGCAACGCACCATTTTTCCTGCCGTCTTTGGGCAGCCATACCGGATCCCCCACCACTTCGCCATTTCGTTCGTTGCCGGATACGTCGGTCGCCACTGCCCCGCCTGTTTCATCGAGGGGCCAGTGTCCAATCAATGCTGCATCCACCGAAACCTGCACATCACTCTGTTGGGTCGACGTCTGGTCACCTGAACGGGTTTTTAGCGCAATCGCCGACGGAATGCCCACGTCGTCGTATGTGGGAATTCCTGAAATGCGATTTTGTCCAGCGTCATAGGACAGCCAGGCAGGCAATTCCAGCACCGTCACCGTACTGGGAGATAAACCGGTGATCTCGATAAAATAGTCGTACAGAATATCGACGGTCGCTTCCTGGGGCACATCCACCAGAAGTGAGGGCGTGCCTGGCGGATCTACCATGGCTGGTAAACATTCCAGACGGTTTTCGCCGTCCAGGACACCGTAATTGAGCAATTGCATCGGATGAATATTGATGCTCTGGTCTTCATATCCCAGGCGGAACGTCAGGCGGGCCGTCCCCGCTGCGTATGCGGTACTGGCAAAAATCGGAATCTGATACAGCTGCCACTCCGGACCCGGCTGAAAGAAATATGAAACAATACTCGGCCACGGGGACTCCGCCGCTTCGATGAGCATCCCCAGTCGACACTGTCCCGATTTCGCGGAACGACACCGAGCCCGGAACTCCGCCACCATGTGGTCACCAACTGCAATATCTGAGTGAATCAGGTGATACAACTGCGTACCGGTGCTGGTATGGGTAATCTGCCGCGTGTCAATTTGCCAAGCCGAAGAAATGGACTGTCCGTCCGCTGTTGTCCAGGCAATGTCACCCTCTCCGAAATGCACGAACGCCTCGGCATCACTGTCGGAAAGTACAGTGACTGCCTCCGGCAACACCGGACAGGTCGAATCGGAATCGCTCACTGTATCAGTATCGGTTATTGAATCGCTGTCATTCGTATCTTCCGGGAGATTCGAATCTGACAGCGACGTATCGCCCATCAGATCGTCGGCGACGACAATATCGGCGCCACATCCGGCTGTCCAGAGAATCAGTACTGTCCAAATGAAAACATTTCTCGCCATCTTTCAGATTTTGCCCCTGTATGCTGTCCGATAATGTGACTTTCTCACTATTGCGGTCCCCCTCCAATCCCCTTATCTTAATATCGGTATGCTTCGCTGAACAGCCTGCAAATCAAACCATTTCCATTTATTTGGTTGTTCCATACCCATATTTCAATTCAGAATACCACGAGATACCGGAAGGATACGGGAATGGTCCTCGGAACGAGCAGGGTATGACAGAGACAACGATGACCCCAATAGACGTCGCATTTGCGCGCCAGGCGATGGAAAACCCTCAGGCAGAAGAAAGACTCATGCGAAGATTGTATCCAAAGATATATCAGGTATCGAGATTTGTCGCGGGAAACAGCCAATTAGTTGATGATATCGTTCAGCTTTCCGCATTGGAAGTGTTGAAAAGTTTAAGCAACTTCAACGGTACGGGGTCCCTCGAAGCATGGGCGGGAAAAATCGCCTGCCGAACCGCATATAAGTGTCTGAGGCATGCGAAATACAGACAGAATAAAATCCCCATTGTTACGGGTGAAGTAGACGCTCTCCCCGGAAATGATACGCCGGAAAAATCGATTTCCAGGCGACAGGGTATGGAGAAATTATTGGATAAATTGTCTGAAATTCCCGAATTCAGACGCACTCCGCTGCTGTTGCATCTGGCTCTGGGATACACGGTTCCAGAAATTTCGTATATTACCGGCGCGTCGAAAAACACAGTGAAGGGCCGCCTGAAAACGGCGTTTCGGGAGCTGCGGGAAATTATAAAAAGCAATCCGAAATTCATCGGCGATACGCTGGAGGAAATGAGATAATGGAACATCTCCATAACCCGGAAGTTTTGTCGTGTGATGTGGTCGCGCAAATGTTGGAATCACCTTTTGATGACATGCCGCTCACCAATAGACAAAAGGACGTCATTCATCGTCATGCTCAGAACTGCAGGGATTGCCAGAATCTGTTGGGTATCATGCATGGGCTTCGGAATTTTTCGGATGCGCTTCAGGTAGCGGATTTTAACGAGAAAATTTCATCTGTGCAAAAACAGTGGCAACACCTGCGCCCATCTCACCCGGTGAGGGCCCCTCGCTTGTTCGTCTGGGTGGCTTCCTTCGCCGCTGCGGCCCTGCTCCTGTTTGGTCTCTGGCAGCTTTGGGGGGGATGGGGCGCACCCGAGTCCCGCGAACCGTCGGCCTTCACCGTTCCGTGCACGCCCGCTGTGCTCGTTTCACCGGTTGACGATGTGCACATCACCTACTGCCGGGAATTGACGACGCCCCGGACGACGACCCGCAACGGCGCGGTGGCTGTGATTCTGACACATGGATCTGTTGCACTTAATGTCAACCCGGAGCGTATCAATCCCCAAACGGTGACTGTGTATACCCCGAGTGGTGAAGTTCGGGTGAAGGGCACAGTGTTTGCGGTGCATGTTAACAAACAGGACGAACGGGTTGAGGTTTTCCGCGGGACAGTGGAACTGTGGACGCCGAATGCGGACAACCCGAGTCTGAATGTATCCGCCGGAACCGGTGCTACTATTCCTTCTCTCCGTCAATATGCGCTGAAAAATCCCATTCGCGAACAGCTGGTCATCGCGCTGAAGGAACAACACGCCGGGAAGTCAGCGTCACATGAGGCAGTTCGTGACGCGGCAGTTTCCGATGAGGTTAATCGTATCCAATCCATTGAGAAATTAAATAGCGTTGCGATTGACAACACTCCAGAACCAACACCGCAGGGGGATAAAAAAACGGTCCGTACATCAGTGGGTCGCGTTGAATCCATGGAATCTCTGCTTGAAGCGGCCCGATTCTGTCTGATTGAAAATGACTGGACATGTGCCAGGGAGCGATATTCTGAAGCGTTGCGACGCCATCCGCATCACCCGGCCATTTCGGCAGTGCGAATCAGTCTTGCCAAGCTCGAACTTCGTCGATTGAATTCTCCGCAAAAAGCGCTGGGGCATTACAACACCTATTTGCAGAAAAACCCCAGCGGTCCCCTGGTGGAAGAAGCGCTGCTGGGTACGGCAAACGCCCACCGGCAAATGAAAAACACCCGGGAAGAAATTGCGGCACTGCGACGTCTGCTATCCGAGTTTCCCAACAGTGTCATGGCCTTAAAAGTGAAACATCGACTGGCGCAGCTGGAAGCTGACCAACCCAGATGAGCCAAATTCTCCACTGGAGTATTCTGTCCATCGGTGTTCCGCTCCAATTTCCGTCTCTGTAAGCTCATTTCGACTGAAAAATAATCCCCAGATGAAAAGTCAGTTTAACGGTATAGGGATTCACCACATCATACCGGGTACCGTCAATGCGGGAGATAATGTATCCATGTTCATTTACACACACCATCGCCCCGACACCCATGTTGAACAAAAAATTCCCCGCCAATGGCCACGCCAGCTGCACGGATGGGGAAACCCCGTGAATACCGTGCAGTTTGCCGCGACGGGCCAGCAAATCGGCTACACGGGGTTCCATGGTGAAGGTTCGAAGCTGAACTTCGTAAGAAACACCGAATCGAAGCAGCACCGGTCGAACCGGAAGATTCACAAATACACCCGCATCCAGATTGCGTGAACTCACGGTAAACCGATATCGTCTGTTTTCGAACCCCGTGACAGCATTCTGAGCAAATGCCAGATTCAGCAGAATTCTTTCGCCGGCCAGGACCCCCAGACTTCCCCGGACGCCATTGGAAACCGCACGCCTCGAAAACAACATCCCGTTGTACATCAGTGAAATTTCGAGTTTTCCCGCAGTGCGTCGGTCAACGGAAATTGCGGGGATTGCGGGAGACTCCGGTAGCGATTGGGGTTGGGGACGCCTGGCTTCACGGGCATTGAAGATGGTTTCCTCGATAAAACTGGAAACCCCGTTGGAAATCACTTCATACTGACCGGAAAGATTTTCCGAATCCAAATTCATCCGACGCTGGAATACTTTCTCACCCCGCTCTTTGAAGTAAAAAGACAGCAGACAACTGCCCGGGCTCAGTTGTATCCAGAATACCATTTCCACATTGTGACGAACCGCGATGTCGGATGCGCTTTTTCCGGCATTTCCCCTGTCAAATGCAGACTCTTCAATCTGCAGCCGATGGATTTGGAAATTCGATGTGGCGAGTTGTGCGCGAATCGCCGTGTATAATTCATCAGAATTCGGTGTGACGGATGGGATTTCCAGCATGAGCACATTGGTGCCCGTATTGCCGGATGGCCCGGTCGCAGGAAACGCTTCAGATGTGTCCGAAAATAAAAAAAAATATACAATCCCGAATACCATGAGAAATATTCGGATTTTAAACAACTCGGCTCCTCTGAACTGCTTGGCGTCAAAGGTTTTTTCCCATTTCCAGCGAACTCCACCCATAGCGTGAATCCATACTATAAGGCAGTGGAATTGTAAAACCCAAACCCACTTACGTCGGGTTGACATCGACGACATCCACACCGGGAAATCAATTCCATTTTTCAGAAGACCAGGTATGGAATCGGCCGTGCATTGCTGTCTGTCCTCATACCGGTCCGGTGCCGTGATTCTTATGTCCGTCTGATGAAAAAATGTTTTTACTGTGTCCCTTTTAAAATGATATCGCTACCTTCATTGCGATGATGCGAAATCAGTACTCCCAGACCGAACAAGTGTATACCGTTGATGAACAGGCGCTGTTGTCGGCACTCGCGCTTTCGCAGGCGGCCGCTTCCGGGGACAGCAATGCCCGCAATAAAGTTGTGGAGTTAATATACGACCGTATCTGGAAGACGCTGTCATTCATGTCCTCTCATAAAGATGAGGTGGAGGATCTGGTACAGAATGCGCTTATCGAAGTACTGGATTCGCTGGACACTTTCCGGGGCGATTGTCCGTTGGAATATTGGGCGGAAAAAATTGCATTCAGAAATTCTGCCCGATTTTTCAAAAAACACCATCGTCGCAGACGGATTTGGGAAACCTTTGTGCGCCAGCCGATGTCGCAGCATGACCTTGCTGCGGATGTCCAGATGGAGAATCAGCAGTTGATTCAGCGATTTCGAAGGTGCCTTGCCCAATTGTCCGCGGAGCAGCGGTCCGCGATAGTGGCGCATCACATAAACGGCTATTCGATGGACGAGATTGCATCGTTCCTTGGCTGTTCGGTATTCACGGTAAAGGGACGACTGAGACGGGGACGACGATTGTTGAAGAAAATCGCATTGAACGATGCTGTCCTGTGTCAGTGGTTTGAAAACACCATCGACAGTGGAGGAAAGTCATGAGACGCAAATCTCAGGCACATGAATTGACTTTGTCGGATGATCGTCTGGACGCGTTGTTTCTGGAAGTGTCCCGTCAGTCTGCCAATATTCGTGTGGATGAACTGCAGAAAAAGCGAGTGATACGCAACGTGATGGATTCTGGACGGCGGGGCGCAGTGCATGGAACGTTGATGGAGCGAAATCGCCCTGTATCCCGTCCGCTCCTCCGGGTCGCGGTCGCAGCGATGCTTGTTGCCGGTATGGCATTGCTGTATCGGTTGATGGTTGAAGAGAAGTCAGCGTCATCCTCATCGCATTTTGCCGACAATACGTCAGCGAAACCACTTCGTGGAAATGGAGACTCGACGAAATCGCATGAGGCGGGAATCGACGACAATACGCGCTGGGATATTCGCAGACTGTCCGCCGGCGTCCGGATGGCGGTTCCGGCCGGAACGGGATACCAGGTACTGCCATCGGCTCCCGGAGAGATTCAGATATGGCTGGCGCACGGGCGGATCTGTTTTTCAAAAGCCCCGGCCTTTAAGAATGAACCATTGAAGATTCTTACGCCGTATGGCTCGATTCACGTGACGGGTACCGTCTTATCTGTTGAGGTGCGGAAGCAATCGACCGAGGTGAAAGTATTGGAAGGCGTGGTGCGTATTTTCGACTCCCAGGAGACCGTTCATGTTTTGAAAGCGGGAAACATGCTCAATATGTCTCACACGTCTGCTGAAACGGTACCCATTCAATCTCTTGCGGGGGAAAAATGGCAGATGGTTGGGATGGGGCTGGTGGCGGGATATGACCCGGAAACGGATACTCTCAGCCACCATGCGGAAGAATCCGACGAAAGGGAACAGATAAGGTCAGTCACCAGACGGGCCACACCTCAAGCTGTTTCCAGTGTCGACAAACCATCATTGAATATGCTCCATGAAAAAGTGGAACAGTATCGGAGCGCCGGCAACTGGCAGGCTGCTGCGGACACCTATCTGCAACTTATTGACACATACAGCACTCGGCCGGAATCTCGAACCGCGATGGTGGCATTGGCCAATCTGTATCTGGAAAAACAGAGAAAGCCGCAGCTGGCGCTGAAATGGTTTGACCGATATTTACAGAGCGGCGCCACAACGCTCCAGCCGGAAGTCTATCTGGGACAGGCCGATGCGTTTCGGATGTTGGCGCGACCGGAAGCGGAGATGGAAGTGCTGGAACGGGTTGTGGGCGAGTTTCCACAAACGTTGTATGCGGCACGGGCCAACCATCGGCTGAGGCAGCTGCATCCACAGGGGAGCCATCCCGATTGATGATTTCGCGGATACACTGGCTGATATTCATCTTTAGCTGCAGTGTTGTGGTGGCAACGTCACTTCAGGCGGATGCCACCAATACGAAACAGTCTCTGGCGCGAGCGGCAGCAGAAAAAAGCGATGCGCGGGTGCTGTTTCTGGTGACCGATGGGATACAGCGCAACCTGGGAAATGGAACGAATCTTTTGCGCAAAGTGATTGCGCGCCTTGATGTTGGTGGCATCTCCCTGGAATCGGATCACGTTGGCGCGGTTTCCCATTCCGAGCCCCAAAACCGGCAGGACGAGGAATCTCATTGTCTTGACAGCGGCGCAATCGGTTGTTTCTGGTTGGTTGAATCAGGTGACGGATACATTCTGAAGACCGTCTTTTTCAATTCTGGCGACCCGTGGAGAATGTCGCGTCCGATTGCAACCAATGATGAGAGTGCCATGGCAGAAATCACCGCGTTGATTCTCAATCGCATGCTCGATGCGGTGCAGCTGGAAAAAGACGACGAAGTTCATGAGTCTGCTGCGCAACCACCCGGAGAAATTTTTCTGGATGATGAACTTTATCCGCAACGTCAGAAGATGTCCCCGGAACGGAGAAAAACGCCGTATAAAAATGCGGTTGCGACGCTGGGTACTGGATACCACCTGACCTTTGTGGCTCGGCGGTTTTCCCCATTTCAGGGAATTGAGATTCTGGCCGCTGTCAATCCGTGGTCGCGACTTTCGTTTTATGCCCATTATGTGATTTCCTTTTCGCAGACGAAAGCGGATGACCAGGTGTCATTGCGCATCACGCCGCATCCGATGCAGCTGGGCGGACGTCTGATGATACGAAAAGGGGGAGTGGAGTTTGCGGTTCTTCTCGGACTGACGTTGAACATGATCAAAGCGGAGGTCACTCCCGAACTGGATGTGTTTACACCGGCATCTCGAAATCTGTTCTGGCAGTGGTCAGTCTACGCCGGTGCCCGGCTGTCGCTGGCAATCACCCGCAGTGTGTATGTGGTTCTGGGCCTTGGGGTTGATCTCCTGCCACAGCGGCCCGACTATACGGTAGCGTATGCAAACGGCACGCGTACGATACTGAGTCCATGGCTGGCGTCGCCCATGGTTCAGCTGGGAATTGCAGTTCCCTGCTATGGAAAGGAATAAAAAATGTACGCAAGCTGTGTCTCTGTTTCATCATCATTTCCACCTCACGGGTAGATACCTGAAAGGAAGGTTGCGATGAACAAAAGCAATTATGGCGTTCAAATGTGTAAGTTGCAGGTGCAGGTTGCGATACTCCTGGGAATCATTTCCGTGCAGATTGGCTGTGGTGCGGATTACCTGGTGGCGTCGACGGACGAGACCATTGAATCCGTGGAGGAAATGATCCACGCCACGGATAGCAGCGATACCGAATCAGCTGCAGATACGGGAACCGCATCCGAACCCGCGGATACTGAATATAAGATTCCTTTGGCTACCTTCACCAATCCCTGTGAAGTCAGTGATGTGCCGCAAATGCTCCCCAATGCGACATTGGATGAACACTATTCCGTTTTCACCGAAGGAGATGGAACCTATGTTGCGATTGATCATCGGGAACAGGTGATGTCGTATTATACGGGAGATACGACGGCTGAATGGACGAGTGAAATCCCCATCGAAGCAGAATCCATATACGACGTCAAAATTTTCCCGGATGCGATAGCCGTGATGTATGTCCTTGATGATGAACTTTATTTGACACGATTCGATTTAACCGGTGAAGTTCTGTTTCATATCAATGTGATGGATGTGCTGACTCTTTCTGGCGAGACGCTTCCCGACCTGGAACACGCCGTCCATAGATCCCGCAGACCGGTGTTGAACGCGGCCATCGGGAGTGACGACCTGTTACTGGCCATACCTGTCACCACTCCCTTTCTGAACGCTCTGGAAGTGGAGAGCATGCCTCTCATCGCTGCGATTTCTATCGATGGCAGTCTGTCGTGGTTGAAACAGTTGGAACAGGCTATGATTCCCACAGAATTTTTTTCGCTTCAAAACGGCGGCTACGCATTGTCCGGCACCAGCAATACGGGGGCATTCGGCCTGTCGTCTGACATGATTCTCGATATTCTCGATGCGCAGCGGGATCTGGTTCAGTCATTGACACTCCTGTCCAAAGAAATCGATGGACCTCTTGAGGTATGGTGGAAGACGCTGGAAAGGAATGACGGGTCATTCTATGTGGCGGGGAATTTTATGTATAATATGATTGCCACGGATGCTTCAGGCAAATCGCAGTTACTCAGGTACCAATTGCTTGGTGGTGGCGGATCTTCGCGGCTTTTTATTATTCATCTGGATGCGCAACTGCACATCAATTGGCTGACGTACAGTGATTTAACTGAAAGTAAAGGGGAGTTCATGGGCAATGGTTTCCAGGTGGGCCCAGCGGGAGAGATATTTTTCAGGGGAACGTTTTTTAACAGTGCGCTGCTGGGTACAGGAGAACATGCGATGGCGCTGAAGTATCGGCCGACGCCCGGCAATTCAGGTGATGGATGGGGATATTTCTGGGCATCATTCAATGGGGATGGCACGCTGCAATTTGCGCATACGTACCCGCGCACCAGTGTGACGGAATCCACCTGGTTCGACGAGAACGCAAAAATGCACATCAGCGTCTGTGATGAGGGAAGTTCAAGTGGATTTTTACCACTGACAGATGGCTCATATCTCAATTATGAAAGCGAAGACGAAACCTACTGTGCCGATGTGACATTCTGTTCGGCTGCGGAGTAAATGAACAGGCGTTTCAGTCCCGACCCTCGATACGGCTTTTCAGTCCGAACTATACCGATTTGGGCAGTTCATCTTTTTTCCTGGTGGAAATGTGTAGCGGAATGTACAGCGGGCACCAGCTGACCGCTGCCGTCGCCACCATGATTACTGCCAATGCGCCCAGGCCGATGGCCACTGGACCAGTGAGTATTCCGGTGACAAACAGTACGGCTACAGCCACCGCGAAAATGAAACGAATCAGCCTGTCGATGGTTCCCATGTTTGCTTTCATGATTTCCTCCCATTCTGCAGAGTGAGGCAATTGCGCAACACTCTGTAAACAGGAGCCAGCCATGGGGCAATTGGTGGCATTCCGTTGCGTTTTCCCTGGCCAGGGGATTTCGAGGACCGGAGAATAGTTGCAGACAACCGAAGTGAGACGGCAGAGCTGGCGTCTTTTAAATTGGATTGAAAAGTGGGTTGGAACACTGGTGCGCCAGGAAGACAATCACTCGAAGGTGATGTTGGTCACGCCGTTGGCGATGTTCCAGCTGGCGTCCGGGTCGTTCTGGCTGGTGACCGGGTTGCCCTGAATCACGAGGTTTTTAAAGTGAACGCCGTTGATGGTGCCATTGCTTCCCGATCTGCCGTGCAGCTGAACGGTTCTGTTGCCATACGAAGTCACGTTGGTGAAATAAGTATCAATGTACGTGCTTGAATTGGCTGCGGAGCGCCAGTCCGGGGGCTCGTCCAGCGCCAGCTTGATGAACACACCCGCTTCTTCAACCCGGACGTCCTCGTAAGTCGTATTTCGGATTACGGCGGAATCGTATCCCTCCATGGTGAGAGCGCGGCCGGCGGCGACCACATCAATATCTTTAAAAACCACATTATCCATGCTCTGCCCCATGGATTTGGTGCCAATCTTACAACCCACCGAGTTGCTGTACGCCACCACATGCTCGTGGAGAATATCTTTGGTGTTCACCGTCCCGTTGGGCTCTTCATTCTTAGTCGCCATACTGTCGTCGCCGGTGTACAGGAAGGCGTTGTACAGCACGCCATTGGTGGATTCGTCGAAGTCGACGCCGTCGGTATTGTTCCAGTCTGTATTGGGGCGGCAGTTAATCATTTTGTAGTTTTCAATCCGGACATTGTCGCTCCGATAGATGAGTGTGTTCCAGAAACTGGAATCCCGGACAGTGACGCCCTCCACCAGAATGTCGGAGCTCTGCTCGATTTTCAGCAGATTGATTTTTGTGTCGTTCTGCGCCCGAATCGAAATGCCGTTGCCGTCGATGGCACCTCGCCCAAGGAGTTTGGCGTTGCTGATCTGGTACATCCGAATCACCCCGTGGGAGCATCCCTCGATGTTGATGCCCCCATTGCCGGTATTGAAATCTCCTGTGGAGTTGGAACCATAGAAAAGGGCGCCGCCAGCCAGATACATGGTCATATCGCTCTTCATCCACAACTCCCCAATCTTGTAGCGACCGGGGGGCACGTAGACGATATTCTGGTCGGAGCCCGAAGCGTCATCGATGGCAGACTGGATTTGGGATGTTGCCAATTGCTGTCCTGTATTGTCCGCGTTGTAGTCGGCCAGGTTTCTCACATTCGCGTCATCGGGTCTGGGTGGGTTTTCTTCGGGGGGATCGAGCAGAATGAACAGGAGTTCCTTTGAATCCACCTTGAGAATCAGGTAGTTGGACCCACTGCTGAAGCTAAGTGTGTCCCCGTCTTTAGAGGTGGCGATTTCCCGGCTCCTGGGGCTGAGTGTGTGGGAGTTGAAACCGCCACTCACGGTGACCTTCACATCCATTTGAACATCTTTGGTCATGGCACAATGGGCGTAGTGCACCTGCATATGTGGCGAGTACTTGCTCATCTTTTCCACGAAAATGGGGGAGCCATTCACGGTGACCGTGTACAGGTTGCTTTTGTCCACACCGGGATAATCGGGAAATACCTCACAGCCGACAGATTCCGGTTCCGTGTCTGTATCGGTGTCGGTGTCTGTATCGGTATCGGTATCTGTGTCGGCGTCGGTGTCTGTATCGGTATCGGTGTCCGTATCGGTGTCGGTGTCCGCGTCCGGCGCCGTGTACCCATCACAGCATTTCAGGCCATCTTCACATGTCCCTTCCATCGTTGCCCCCCCCCAGGACACGCAGTGGGGAGTGCAATCGTACTGACAGGCATCGGGGTCGGTGTCTGTATCGGTATCGGTGTCTGTGTCCGTGTCGCTATCACTGTCGGTATCGGTATCGGTATCGGTATCGGTGTCTGTATCCGAATCCGTATCTGAATCCATATCTGAATCCGTATCCGAATCCGTGTCGGTATCAGTGTCTGAATCGGTATCTCCTCCCGAGTCATCTGACTTTGTGCTGTCTTCATTGCATCCCATGGCGGCCAGCAAAAATATCGCCATTACGAACAATAAAAGTTTCTTATTCATTTTTTCTCCTTTGGTCGATGCCCTGTGTAAACAAGCTCATTATTGTTGTTCATTGATGCGTTGTAATTCAGGGGGGAATGAGGGTGGAAAATCGACCGGAGGGGGAAGGCAGGGGCAAAGGCGGCAAATATACTGCGGGCTCCTTCGGGGGAGTATGGGATGCCTCCGGGAACACGCCTGACGGTGCGCCCGGCGCGAAGGTGAATCATGATCGCATCATATGCTTGCTACACGCCGGAATACGCCAGATTTACAAATATGCTCATAACCCTGTTTGAAAATTCTTACATGATTTTGATGGGTTACAATTCCGATTTCAGGCATGTTGCTTTCTTTGATTACAGCGACAGTGTACGGCGAACCAATCTGCCACATTCCATGTGATACCCCGGCGATGCTGTGGTCGCATATTTAATTCTATCACTTGCACATACTCGCTTAAGCGGTTATATGGGTTTAGTCAGGAGGCGGTATGCGCGTATTTGCAGAAATTTTTAGAGCCATGGCCGATGAGACGAGATTGACGATTCTGTTTCTGATTCTCCGCCATGGTGAAATGTGTGTGTGTGATGTAGAAGGGGTTCTGGGGGTTTCTCAGTCCAAGGCATCCAGACATCTGCGGTATCTGCGCAACGCCGGGTTGCTGACAGATCGACGGGAAGGTATCTGGGTGTATTACGATATTCCGCGCACCACCAGAGACCAGGCCGGACGAATTATCGCTGCGAATAAAAAGCTGATTCTTTCCATGGAGAACGCCGAAACAGAACAGAAGTATCAGAGCTGGATGTCCCGAAAACAGACCGGGGAATCCTGTGGCGTACAGGCGCGGAAATAACTGGCAGATGGAATCGGAGGAACAGGTGACTTCAACAGAAGCGTGCATTGCCAAAGAGCCCCAGGGGCTCGGGTTTTTTGAAAAATATCTCACCGTGTGGGTGCTGCTGTGCATTGGCGCTGGCATCGGACTTGGAAAGCTGGCGCCCTCGATAGCCGGATATCTGGATGGACTTTCGGTCAATGTGAATGGCGCGCCGGTTATTTCCATTCCCATCGCCGTATGTCTGTTTTTTATGATGTATCCGATTATGGTAAAAATCGATTTCACCGAAGTGCTTCAAGCGGGCAAAAATGTGAAGCCACTGGGACTCACGCTGTTTTTGAACTGGGCCATTAAGCCGTTTACGATGTATGCGATTTCGGCATTTTTCCTTGGCACCCTGTTTATCAATTTTATCGGAATGGAAGCGGTGGATCTGGTGAAGATGCCCCTTGGACTTGACCTGAATGTTGGTCAGACCTACGGCGAAGGTACGGTGGTGCTGCACGACGGTATCAAAATGTTGCAGGTGCCCCTGTGGCGGTCCTATCTGGCCGGAACTATTCTGCTGGGCATTGCGCCCTGCACAGCGATGGTGCTGGTGTGGGGATTTCTGGCACGGGGAAATGACGGACACACTCTGATGATGGTGGCAGTCAACTCCCTGACTATGCTGCTTCTCTACGGTCCTCTTGGAGGATTTTTGCTGGGCGTGGGCAAATTGCCGGTGCCATGGCAGGCGCTGCTTCTGTCCATTGGCGTTTATGTGGCGCTGCCACTGCTGGCCGGATATGTCTCCCGCAAACTCATTCTCAGAGCTAAAGGGGAGCAATGGTTTAAAGAGAAGTTTCTGCACCTGCTCAGTCCCATTACCATTGTGGCGCTGCTGGTGACCCTGGTGCTGCTGTTTTCCTTCAAGGGCGATGTTATCCTGGATAATCCATTGACCATCCTGTGGATTTCCGTGCCACTGTTTATTCAGACCGTATTCATTTTTGGGCTGGGATATGTGCTTTCAAAACTGCTGAAGCTGAAGTACGAAGACGCCGCGCCCACTGCCATGATTGGCGCCTCCAATCATTTTGAAGTAGCCATTGCCACATCGACCATGCTGTTTGGTATTTCGTCGGGTGCGTCATTGGCGACCGTTGTGGGTGTGCTCATCGAAGTGCCGGTGATGCTGATGCTGGTGCGCATCTGTCTGAAAACCGAAGGTTGGTTCGGTGCAAGGCCGTCCGAGGGCGAAATCCAATAAGAAGATATGACAAAGGAACTTAAATCGGTTGACAAAATGGCCAAGTCGCCATATGTTTTTTGCTGTGAGGAGTGACGCATGACGGAACGTTCCATATTTAAACAGCAGGCAAAAGTACTCAAGGCGCTGGCCAATGAATCCAGACTGATGATTGTAGATCGGTTGAGCCGCGGGGAATGTTCTGTCGGCGAATTGACGGAGATGATTGGGTCGGACCAGTCAACGGTTTCCAAACATCTGGCAGTGCTTCGCTCCCATGGGATTGTGGAGGACAGGCGTGAGGGAAACGTTGTATTTTACACACTGTTGACCCCCTGTGTGCTGAACTTTTTTTCCTGCGCCACCCAGGTGATTACAGACCGGCGATAAAAAATTTTATTCCAACTTTGGCATTATGGCCATATTGCCATACATAGAGGAAACGCTGATGAAAGAACGCACAAAATTGCTGGTGATGATTTCGATATTTGCCGCTGTATGGTTTCTGCCGGTAAATAACGAAGTCTTCATGAACGCAGTCGGCGAAAGCCTGAAGCTGCTCAGGTGGTATGCGCAGGAGCACGTGCTGTTGTGCCTGGTTCCCGCTTTTTTTATTGCCGGCGCCATCAGTGTGTTTGTCAGCCAGGGGGCCGTGATGAAGTACCTTGGACCGGGGGCGAAAAAGCTTGTGGCCTATCCGGTCGCCGCGGTTTCAGGTACCATTCTGGCCGTCTGCTCCTGCACCATTTTGCCGCTTTTTGCCAGTATTCATAAGCGGGGCGCGGGTCTTGGTCCTGCCACCGCGTTTCTCTATTCCGGTCCGGCCATCAATGTGCTGGCCATTATTCTCACCGCGAGAGTGCTCGGTGCGGAACTGGGAATTGCCCGGGCAGTTGGCGCAATTCTGTTTTCCGTTATCATTGGCATGGCGATGCATATCATATTCCGCAAGGGAGAAGCAGCGAATGCCGGTGGTCAGGTGGTGATACCTCAGAGTGACGATGGACGTCCGCTATGGCAGGATGGTCTGTATTTTCTGGCCATGCTCGGTATTCTTATCTTCGCCAACTGGGGAAACCCCGGCGAAGGCGATACCAGCTTTTTCTCAGCGGTTCACAGCGTGAAATGGTGGGTCAGCGGTGCATTCGTTCTGCTGCTGGGGTTCACCCTGTGGCGATGGTTTGATAAAGACGAACTGGTCGATTGGAAGGATTCGAGCTGGATGTTTGCCAAACAGATTATGCCGCTGCTTTTGGCGGGGGTGGTCGTTGCGGGGTTTCTGCTGGGAGGGCCGGATGGCGGCGCGGGGGTGATTCCCGATACGTGGATTGCGTCAATGGTGGGCGGAAATTCTATTGGCGCCAATCTGTTCGCATCCTTCGCGGGCGCACTGATGTATTTTGCCACCCTTACCGAGGTACCGATTCTGGAAGGGTTACTGAACGCGGGTATGGGAAAAGGGCCGGCCCTGGCGCTGCTGCTGGCGGGCCCTGCACTGTCGCTGCCCAATATGCTGGTGATTCGCAGCGTGATGGGCACCCGAAAAACGTTGGTGTTTGTTGCGCTGGTGGTTGTGCTCTCAACCATTGCCGGTTTGATTTTTGGAACATTTTTTTCATCATAAAATGTATGAATAGACAACACAGGAGATTTGCCATGAAAGTGAAAGTTTTAGGGACAGGCTGCGCCAAGTGTAAACGGCTCTATCAGGAAGCCGAAAAAGCCATTGCCGAATCGGGCAAAAATGTTGAACTCGAAAAAGTGGAAAACATCGAGGACATTATGAATTATGGCGTCATGATGACCCCGGCGCTGGTGGTGAATGAAGAAGTGAAAAGTACGGGTAAAATTCCCAGAAGCGCCGAAATGGTGGCCTGGATTAACGCTGCATTGGAGGGTTGAGATGACCGAAGAAAGATCATGTAATTGCGGTATTCGTCCGAATGTATTGATTTTTGCCTGCTCGGGCGCTTCGAATGTTGGACAGATTACAAACGGCGTCGCGCTGAAGGCAACCCGCGAAAAAGTGGGGCAGATGTCGTGTCTCGCGGGGGTTGGCGCTCATCTGGACGATTTTGTCGTCCCGTCGCGGACCTGTCGGACCCTGGTAGCCATTGATGGATGCGACAGGCAATGCGCCAGAAAATTGTTTGATCATCATGAAATTTCCCCGGCGCTGCACATGGACCTGTCGACACTGGGATTTGAAAAGAAACAGGGTGCGGTGGCCACTGAAGTGGAAATTGGAAACGCGTTCGAGATGTTAAAAGAAACGTTGAATCAACAACGGTCTCAAGCCAGATAAAGGGGTGAATATGAAAACGAGATGTGCAGGAACTCGGCTCATTCCGATTTTCGCTGCGGTATTGCTTGTTGCGGTGCTTTCAGGCTGCAACAGAACGGCCGACGTGAAAGAGGAAAAGTCTGTTGAAACATCGGTGAAAGCGGCTGACGCGGATGCCGCCCGGGTGGACAAAGTGGTTGTTTACTATTTTCACAATACACGCCGTTGCCCCACTTGTCTCGGCATTCAAAAAGGCATTGAAGAAACGATCAATGAAAAGTTCAGCAGGGATATTGACGCGGGGATGCTTGAGTTTCAGGAATTGAACATGGAAGAGGAGCCCAATAAGAAATACGTGCAACAGTTTCAGTTGTCGTTCAGTACCATGATTGTGGCTGCTGAAGCCAAAGGCGAAACGCGAAAGTGGGAAAACGCCGGTAAGGTATGGGATTTTGCCCAGGCTCCGGACGAACTCAAGGCATATGTTGAAAAAATGATCCGGCAGCAGCTTGATCTGATTGGGAGAAATGTTTGATGGACTCCCTGTTTCTGGCCATGGGCAGCGCATTGTGGCTGGGTATTCTCACGTCCATCAGTCCATGTCCGCTGGCGACCAATATCGCGGCGGTCTCCTATATCGGTAAGCGGGTTGATAAACCGACCAAAGTGCTATTGGCTGGCACGTTGTATACCCTTGGGCGAACCGTCAGCTATTTTACCGTGGCATTTATTGCCGTTAAAAGCATTGCATCCACGCCGGCGGTCGCCATGTTTCTGCAAAGCAACATGAATCAGTTCATCGGGCCAATTCTGGTTATCGCCGGAATTCTGCTGCTGGATATTATTCCATGGCCCCTGGTTGGTGGCGGCGGGTTTGCTTCCCGTCTGCAGGAGCAGGTCAATCGACACGGTATCTGGGGGGCGCTGCTGCTGGGGTTGCTTTTCGCGCTTACCTTTTGCCCGGTCTCTGCGGCGCTGTTTTTTGGCAGTCTCATTCCCCTGGCTGTGAAACACGAATCCAGTATATTCATGCCGGTCACATACGGCATCGGAACGGCTTTACCGGTGGTGGTGTTTTCGGCACTTATCGCCTTCGCTACCCATCGCGTTTCCAGTGCATTCAATATCCTCACCAAAGTGGAACCATGGATGCGGCGGTTCACCGCTGTCGTTTTTATTCTGGTTGGGGTCTATTATTGTTCGATTTATATTTTCAAAATACAGTGAATTGAAACGGGCATCGACTCTCACCGTTTAGCGGCAACGATGTACTCACCGGTTTCGATGGGCTGCAAACGCTGGAGACGGTACAGGGGTATTTGATGATCGTCAGCCGGTTTGGTGGCGATGGTATGGGCGGCACTGTCAACACCGAGTTGATCTCCGCTTATCGGGTGAAAGCCGAAGTCCTTGACGAAGTGGCACTTCATTGAATCAACGGGTTTTTTTTCTGGTGACTGCCGCATCGCCTGTGCCAGCAATAATGACATGCGATATCAAGTGTTTGTGAGATTGGTTGCGATATCCTTGGGCTATCGGTTGTGTACGGTACGATCAAAAGCCATCACTGGAAAATTACAAGGCTGACCATTGATATCGGCAAACAAGTACTATTTTACCTTTTTATCTTGCAAGGAGATTAAAACTGACTATATTGTCTGATTATTAAAAATTGAGACCCCTTGTTATATCGGGTTCTGACGTGTATGCTTCATCGCGCGCTGACTCACCGTTGTCCGTACCGATTTTCTATCTCAGAACGAAAGTGAAAAATGGTGGCACACGAACACCGAAAAACAGGATTACAGGTGCTGAAATGACTGTATTCAAAACCAATATTCATCGCTGGCTGGTGGCTGCCGCGGCAATGGTGGGTGTTTTGTGTGGACTGGGGGGATATACATTCCTCTATGCCGAAGGGTTCTCCTACTTCAGCACCGACCCGGCGGCGTGCGCCAACTGTCATATCATGAATCCCCAGTACGATTCATGGCAGAAGGGAAGTCACCATGGTGTTGCCACCTGCGTGGACTGCCACCTTCCCCTGGATTTCGTGGAAAAATATGTGGCCAAGGCGTCCAACGGTTATCACCATTCCAAAGGATTCACGTTTCAGGATTTTCATGAGCCCATCATGATCAAGGAAGGCAACAGCCATATTCTTCAGGACAACTGTCTCCGTTGTCACGGCGACATTGTTTCTGAAATGGTTGGGGGCGCAACCTCGGATAAAGATGCGGTGCGGTGCGTGAAGTGTCACGCGGATGTGGGACACGGAGAAACGGTGGGACTGGGAGGACCGCTTCGCCCTGAAGAATTGAAAACAACAGGAATCCGGAAGGAGCCTTGATGATGGATATAAAAAGAGAAAATAAAAAGTTTACACTGATTGTCATTGGCGTTGCAGCGGGCGCAGCATTGGCTGCTGTAATGGTCACCGCGTTGCTGATGAATATTTTTGAACGCAAGGCAGAAGGGCTGAAGCCGTTTATGCGACTGGTGGAGGTGGATGAAGATACCACCGATCCGGCGGTATGGGGCAAGAACTGGCCCAAAGAGTACGATGCCTATCTGCGTACCGCAGAAGCAACACGTACGCGATTTGGCGGCCATGGCGGTTCTGAAGCACTCCCGGCTGAGAAGATTGAGCGGGACCCCTGGTTGAAGAGAATGTTTCTGGGATACGCTTTTTCCATTGATTACAGGGACCGTCGCGGTCACGCCTACATGCTTGAGGATCAGGAGAAAACACAACGTCAGACCAAACCGCAATCCGGTTCGTGTATCCATTGTCACGCCTCGGTCATGCCCATGTATCGCAAACTGGGAGATGGGGATGCGGACCGGGGATTTGCGAAAACCTTCGCCATGAGTTACCAGGAGACCAACAAAATGCTTCACGATATGGGTCATGCGCATCCTGTCTCATGCGTGGACTGTCATGATCCGAAGAGCATGGAAATCAGAGTGACTCGTCCCGGATTTATTCGCGGCATTCAGGCGCTTGCAGAAGGGGATGCTCCCGTTCCCCACCTGCCGTCCATTCAGAAATGGCGGGATGGGAAACGCAAGCAGCAGTATGATCCGAACAGGGATGCCAGTCGAAATGAAAAAAGAGGATTTGTGTGTGGTCAATGTCACGTGGAATACTATTGTGCCAATAAAATGCCGCTCACATTTCCGTGGGGCAATGGCCTGAAGATGGAGGATGAGGAGAAGTTCTGGAATGAGACGAAATTTGAAGATGGCCATCGCTTTTTTGATTACAGACACAAAGAATCCGGCGCTGAAGTGTTGAAGGCGCAGCATCCGGAGTTTGAATTGTGGAGCCAGGGCATTCACGCGCGCAGCGGCGTTACCTGCGCCGATTGCCATATGCCGTATATGCGGGAAGGGGCGACCAAAATTTCGGATCACTGGGTACGAAGCCCTCTGCTGAACGTGAATCGTTCGTGCCAGACCTGTCATCATTTCCCGGAAAAGGAATTGCTCGATCGGGTCACCAGAATTCAGGAAACCAATTTCAATATGTTGCAACGGGCCGGCCGGGCGCTGATGGCGCAACTGGATGCCATCATGCAGGCGAAGAAAGAAGGCGCTACAGAGGAACAGCTGCGGCCCACTCTGGAGCTTCAGCGCAAAGCCCAGTGGCGCATCGACTATATTGCCGCCGAAAACTCCATGGGATTCCATGCCCCACAGGAGGCATCGCGGATATTGGGTGAAGCGATTGACTATGCCCGCCAGGGGGAAGTGGCGGCACTGAAATTCACCAGCGCGCCTTTATCCCGGGTGGATCCGGACTGCACAAATTTCGAAGGGGCCAATCGCGAACCGGACGTTTCATCGGTGGACTCCTCATCGGCTGCGGAAGGGACACTGGATACCACAAGTGGTGTCGAAGATACCGCGGTCGAAACCAGAGTAATGTAGAACTGCGAATTACAAAATCGCGAGTGCGTGGGTATCTGTCCATTGATTGTTCTGTTTCACACTATATCTGTTCTGAATATCCTGATATTCGCCGCTCATTTTTTGAGAACGGGGAACTTGGGGGCGACCATCGCTGTACTGCTCTTTCTACCGCTGATGACGATGCGTCAGCGCTGGATAAAGATCGTGTTGCAGTTTGGGTTCACGTTCGCCGCGTTGTTCTGGCTGAAAACAACATTGGAAATGGTCATTTTTCGAATGGCCACCGATGAAGCCTGGACTCGGATGGCCATCATCATGGCGGTGGTGGTTTGCGTATGTGGCGCTTCTGCGCTTCTGCTGAATCACCCCTTTATTACCGCCAGGTTTTCCCGGCAGACAAAAGGCGCTGTCTGGAGTGCTGCAGCTTTTATACTCACCTTTGGATTGCTCGCCATTGTGCAGCTGAAGGTATCCCGCCCCATGATCCTTCTGGAACGGTTCGTTCCCGGCGGCGGTTGGATTGAAGTGACGGCATTATCTGTTTATGCGGCCATTATTGTTCAGAAGATGGGGCACCCCCGGGATGCGCGAATATGGCGTAAGCGCATCTGGTTGATGTTTGCTGTGGTCTTCTTTGGACAATTCATTATTGGCGTACTTGGGATAGACCAATTCCTGATGTCCGGCAAACTGCACGTGCCTGTGCCCGCGGTTATTCTGGCGGGTCCCATCTTCAGAGGCGAAGGCTTTTTTATGCCCATTCTGCTGGCAACGACGCTGCTGCTGGTGGGGCCGTCGTGGTGCAGCCATCTCTGCTATTTTGGTGGATTCGATTTATTGGCCGCGTCCGGGCGGAAACGGCCAATGGCCCATAGAAAGTGGTTTGGGACACTGCGGATAGCTTTGCTGGTCACGACGGTTTCAGTGGCTCTGCTGTTGCGCGCAACTGGTGTCTCTGCTGTTGCAGCCGCAATGGTGGCGGTTGCATTTGGCGCCGCGGGTATCGGGGTAATGATGTTTGGTTCCCGCAAAATGGGCACCATGATTCATTGTGCTGCGATATGCCCCATCGGGCTTGTGGCTGTTGTTACCGGTAAACTGTCTCCTTTCCGTATGAAGTTCACCCCCGGGTGCGATGGGTGTGGCGCCTGCAGTCTCTCATGCCCCATGGGCGCCCTGGAAGAACATCACATTCAAATGCGAACAGTGGGAATCAACTGTACATTGTGCGGCGACTGTCTATCAAAGTGCAGAAGTACCGGATTGGCATATCACTTTGCCCTCTGGCATTCCCCACGGGTCAGAATGGTCTTTCTGGTGCTGGTGATTTCCCTGCACGCTGTGTTTCTGGGGGTTGCCAGGGTGTAACAACTGGAGAAGAGCTCATTGCAAAATTAAAACAGGGTGAGTTCTCCCTCGTCGTCTCCTTGTTCCATAGATATGTCCAGTAGCGCTCCTGCAGTCATTTTGAGTAAACACGGTAAATTCGAAAATAAGCAGTGCAAGTTGTGCGGCGGTATTTCCTTAATCAGATTCACTTGGAGAAGTGGTTCTACTTACCGGAACTCGTATTCCTTGAGAATTTCCACGAGGGTGCCGTCGTTGGGCGGGACGGAGATGGATTTGATGACACGGATGATACAATTGGATAGAAATCCGGACACATTGCCGCCGGTTACGTCAACGTGTACCGCGTTGCCCGCCATTCCCACCTTCAGTTCCAGGATGCCCTCCAGCTCCGGGGTTTTCGCCCGGGCCAGATCGTAGCAGGTCATCACTCGCCCATGGCGCGACTCCAGCAGCCTGTTGATCGCAACAGGCGTCAGGGGAGAAAGGGACGCATCACCAGACGCTGGACCGGATGGCGCTGACTCCTCCGGATGTGGAACGGGTTTATCCGTGTCGTCCTCCGCATCCTGTTTTCCCGGGGGTTCCGTTCTTCGATTTGCAGAACGGTTCCGGCGAACGGTTGGAGACGCCGCACCGGATTTGGAGACGTTCGACGGTTCCAACGGGCTTTCATCGGAAGCGGTGTCCTGGGCCGCGGATTCCAACGAACCCGTGTCAGCCAACTCATTCCCGGTTCCCGTGTCCGCAGCGCTGTCGGTTCCATCCAGATCTTCCCGGGAGATATCCGTCGCGACACCGGACTCCTCTTCGTCTTTTCCGGGGAGCACCACATCAGGGAATTTATTCTGAATCGCCGAGGAGTCCGTCATGGACGATTCGGTCTGGGGCAATTCGGTCTGCGCCAACCTGGGCGACGCAACTGGTGTTCTGTCAGCCGGAAAAACCGATTTTGACCCCACCCCGGGAAGCAAACCGGTGGCGTACAGACTGATTCCAATTGCCACGACGACAAATATCAACCCCAGGAGCAGCCTCACTCCGCGCCTGTCTTCAAGCTCGGGCCGGGGCATTGACAGTTTTTCCTGCGCAGACGGCTGAACCTCCAGTTTCACCCCGTCCACCGGTGGCTTATCCTGAATCGTCGTCCCGCCACTTTGCCCCATCTCCGCAACCACGGTGTCGGCCATCTCATCGATGAATGAATCGGTATCCCCCAAATCACCGGTGGCAAAAGAGTCTTGCGGCATGTCTGAGGCCAGGTCGATGAGGGCCTCCTGCCTGTCGGCAAATGCTTCCAGAGAGGCCAGCGCTTCCACCAGTTCCATGCAGGTTCCAAATCGCTTCCCGGGATCTTTTTCGAGAAGCCGCATCACAATGGGTTCGGCGTCTGAGGGAAAGTCCGGATACGCCTCCGTGGGCGTTTTCGCGGGTTCGGTCAGGATGTTGACAATGAGATCATTGTAGCTTTCCCCCACAAATGGCAGGCTGCCACTGAGCATATTGTAGAGCACCACCCCCATGGAGTAAATGTCCGCCCGGTGATCTACCGTGCCGCGTCCCCTCGCCTGTTCCGGCGACATGTAGGAAGGGGTGCCCAGCAGGGAGCCGGTTCGGGTGAGCTGCGTTTGCTCCGACTGGAGAAATTTGGAAACGCCAAAGTCGATGATTTTGATAACGGGCGGTCCATTTTCCTGGCGCATCAGGAAAATATTTTCGGGCTTGAGGTCCCGATGCACGATTCCCCGTTCATGGGCCGCATGGAGGGCACGCAGTGTCGGTTCCATGATGCCACAGGCGGCAGCGAGAGAAATGGGGCCTTTGCGCGCCAGCAGACTGGCCAGGTTTTCTCCCGACAGATACTCCATCACCAGGTATGGTTCCCCCCATTCCGCTACCCCCACATCGTAGACATCAATGATATTCGGGTGAGAAATCCCGGAAGCCGCCCGGGCCTCCCTGTAAAATCGGGTGACCAGGCCTTTGATGCCCTTGAGCTCCCCACGCAGAAATTTCACCGCGACGCTGCGCCCCAGCTTGACATGGCGCCCCAGGTATACGGCCCCCATTCCGCCTTCATCCAGGAGAGAGAGGATTTCGTATCTGCCGTCCAGCACCTTCCCAGAATGTTTGTTCCTCTTCATACCCATCCAGAATACGGTATCCGTCCGATTCTTCAAAGCCGGAGTTTTTAAAACCACACAATACTTTTGTCTGAGCCTGAATTGGGCAGGAAACGCTGAATCCAGAAAAAAGCGAATCATTTCAGATGAATCGTTCGTTATGCGAACAATGAGAGGCAGCGATCGAAAGAATGACCACCATCCTGTTGTGAATTTATCTGACATGGCCACAACGGAATGTGAAATCCCCGCATGAAAATACGGAATATGCTGGCTGCGGTGACTGTTTCACCAGCAGAGTAGCGGTTGGTTTTGCCTGCAACAGCAGGCGCGTTTCGCCTTTGCAGGTGGAATGCGGAAAGGAAATGTCATGAATACACAAAAGACAGACAAATCAAAATGGGTGCTGACGGGACTTGTCGCGTTGCTTGTCATTATTGTCGCTGTTTTATGTGTGATGATGTCTGGCATGCAAAAACAGCTGAACCGAATGGGCAATGATACATCAAGCGCCGCCGATAGCCATCCGGTGTATCACTTCGGCGCTATTGATAAAGCGACGCCACAGAAAAAGCCAAAGGCAAAACAGGCAGATCCATCCAATTCGATGGACGACTGGTTTGCCGACGCGTTTGATTCCGATAACTGGGATCCATTTGCAGAGATGCAGCGCATGCAGGACCATATTGACAAAATGTTTTCAACATCCTTTGGCCGTTTTGGCAAGAGTCAGAAATATCAGGATCTGGTGCGCGATCCGGTGTTCTCACCAGAGATGGATGTCCATGAAACGGACAGCGCATTTGTTATTCAGATGGATTTGCCCGGGGTTGAGGAGGGTAAAATTGATGTGAACGTGGACGGCCAGAACGTGACTATCTCCGGGAAAAGAAGCAGCACCTCCGTTGAAAAGGATGAGAACGGTAAGGTAATCAGAAACGAAAGGGTGACCGGACAGTTTTCGCGAACCATTCCACTTCCCGGAAAAATTGATGCGGAACACATGAAAGCTGAGAACAGAAATGGCGTGTTCACGCTGACGATTCCGAAGAAATAACCGATCGCCGCTCTAGGCTTTGTCTCAAACGTTCTTTTGGTATAAGCCGCCCCGAAGGGGCCCAGGCATATCAGCCCCGGGCATCGCCCGGGGTTTCGGTGAATTGATAAATATATTCAGCCCTGCAAAGGGCGTTACATTCGGGGCTACAATAGTCGCCTTTAAAGCCCGTCGACGGATGTGGCGCCCTTACAGGGTTATTTTCATAAATCATCATCCGTCCCCCGGGCGTTGCCCGGGGCTATTATGCGCATGCCCTTTCAGGGCCAAAAGCATCCAAAATGAAAACATAATG
>JBNKCR010000032.1:0-53753 GCA_050287845.1 Polyangia bacterium | reverse complement strand
AAAATTGGCACCTTGCCTCCGCTGCATCCCGCCCGACTTCGTTGCTCGTCGGTCGCATACCCCGGTATGTTCCGCTCCTCGCGCCTTGCCGGTCCGGCGCAGCAAATGCCATGTTGGCAATTTTATTTCGACCACTGTCCTTAACGGACAACCGACCGCGCGAAAGCGTGGTGAGAGGCTATTCGCAAGGGCTTACTCGCTGATGATCTCAGCTGGATGATTGTTTATTTCAATAGAAAGTTTCAGCCCTACACTGTGCAAAACGGAATTGAGACTCTTCAACTTGGGATTTCCGTTTATTGATAAAATTCGATACAGATTTTCTCTATTCAAATTGGTTAATCTTGCAATCTCGGAAATACCTTTCGCATTTGCAACATCTTTTAGCGCCATCAGGAAAACTTCCTGTGAACCATCTTCAAGTGCCGCATTCAAGTATTCTGCCGCTTCTGCAGGATCGAGAAGATCCTCTTTGAGATTATCAACATATTTTTCAGTCATTTTTTTCATCTCATTCTCCTCCGATAATCGGCCCAATACTGATGCGCCAATTCGATGTCTTTTGATTGAGATTTCTTCGAACCGCCACAAAGCAATAATACGATTGTCTGTTCAGATTTTCCGAAATACACCCGATATCCGGGTCCGCAATCAACCCTCAATTCATTCACCCCTTTTCCCACTGACTTGCAATCTCCGAAATTTCCCAATCGGACTCGATTCAATCGAACACGAATTTTCGCACGAGCCACACGATCTTTCAGCGTGTTCAACCAATTATGAAATGGATTCTTTCCGTCTTCGGTAATAAATTCGAGAATTTCGATATGGTGACCGCTCATATTCAGATTGTAGCTTTAAAACAACAAATATCAACCCAAAAAAAGCGTGACCAAGCAGCAAAGGAAATAAATATGTATAAGGCAATTTCAATCAGCGCCATAGCTCTTTGCGTCTGCGCACTTTCAGGTTGTTCGGAGGCGAAATGCTGGAACAACTTCGGGATCAAATGTGAAGATTTCAATGGTTCGCCTTCGCGATGCCACTCAGATAGCACGAAATATCAGTATCTGCCCAATTGCGATTTGGTCGAATACTGCACGGATTATTCAGCTATTGAAACTGAGTCTTCCAATGACGCGGATTCTGTTGATGATTCTGAAGCTGTCGCCGACAGTGATTCTCTTGTGGAATCCAACTCAGATACAGTTACAGATTCGGATTCGGAATCTACTGCGCCCACCGGTATTCTGTGCAAATACAGGTGTGAAGGAAAATTGGTTCCGTGTGATTCGTTTACCAGTAAGAACCAATGTACTCGCGCAGCCCATTGCGAATGGTACGACGATTCGATTGACTGACAATCCTTTCCTTTCTTGAATCCCGCGAGAATCTAGGCGAAGATGAAAACGGCCGCTACTGGTGTTCAGCGACAGGTTGTTGTATTCACAAAGAATTAAGGGGAAAGTGTTTTCTTGTCGGGGATTTGATTTACAATCCACTGCCTTTGAGTACAAAAAAACAGTGGTTTGAAGATTTTGGTGATGACACCGGGGTCGATCACTATACGCCATAGTCGTCAATTGTGCAGCACAGGGAAAAGGAAGACTCAATGAAAAGCAACCTGATCATCATGACTATGGCGTTCGTGACGGTGTTTCCTTCGGTTTCGCTGATAGTGATTATTTCAGGGTATCCTCTCCCTCATCCCGGATGAGTCGGTGCTGCCCGGTTATCTGCCCGATAATATGTCGAATAGTCTGGAGTTCGTGTATTTTTAATTTACCGACCTGGCCAGCGTTCGATGCGTTAAAGACGCCACCGCCGTAACCAATTAAGCTTTCATTTCAGCAGACAGCGGCCGTTGTCGCAGGTGAGCAGCGGTTGGAGGGGGCAGTCTGCATCTTCGGTGCATTCGGCCACGCAGGTGGGTTGCTTCATGGCTTCGGTTTCAACGCAGGTGTATCCCGCATCGCAGCGGGCGTCGGCCACGCCGCAAATATCATCGTTGGCCTCGGTATCTGATGCCAGGAAATTGCAGGGTTGGTGCAGGGTGCCGCAGGTGGGAGATTCGAACAGACCAATATGTTTGTACTCACAGGCAATCCCGGCGCCCGTTGCCAGCTCGGCCTCAGAAATTTCGAAGGTGTAGGTATCCACCGTATAATCTTCGTCTTCGGGACAGGCGTTTTCCAGCACATTGATGGTCAGATCCGTTGCCGCCACCTCTTCCACTTCAAAAGACCAGTCGTATACGCAGTATCCGCAGGAAGCGATGCGACAACCCGGGTTATTCACCATCAGGTTGAGTTCTCCAACGTCGCCTTTCTGGTACTCCCCCACATAATCGGCGCCACATGCCCCGTTGAAATTAATGAGGTCTATTGAAAATGTGCCCGTATCATCCAGTTCCCACGAAACGCACTGCAGCCCCTGGTACGGTTCACTCTGCGCCATGGTGTACAGGGCGGGCCCCGGCGATGGTGGCATGTACAGATGACTTTTACATTCTGAGCCGGTGAACTCCACGGCATTGCCGGATTCTGCGGACGATGAATTGCATCCCCATGCGGCGAAGACCGCCACAGCGGTGATGATGGTAATAAATGATGATTGCATCGTCTTCCTCTCTTTTCTGAAAATTACATTTTCCATAAAACTATGTCTTTCACGGAAAGAATACACCTGTGCCCCGGAAAATGGGAACTGTGAATGGTAAACCCATGCGATTCCGGTTGCCAGAATGACACCTTTTCTGGAATAACCCCCCCATGAAGCTGATTGCGGATTTACACATTCACTCCCGATTTTCCATGGCCACCAGCAAGGAGCTGGACTTTGTCGCACTCTACAAAAGTGCGCTCGAAAAGGGCATCGGACTGGTGGGCACCGGGGATTTCACCCATCCGGGGTGGATGGCCGAAATTGAAGAACAGCTGATTCCCGCCGAAGAGGGGCTCTTTCGCCTGAAACCGGAGCTGGAAAAACAGGCCATGCTCGAAGTGCCCGGGGCCTGCATCCGGAACGTGCGATTCGTGCTCCAGGTGGAAATCAGTAATATTTACAAGAAGAACGACCGCACGCGCAAAAATCACAATCTGGTGTATATGCCCTCCATTGAGGCGGCAAAGACATTCTCTGCGGCCCTTGAAAAAATCGGTAATATCAAGTCTGACGGCCGACCCATCCTGGGGCTGGACGCCAGAGACTTGCTCGAAATCACTCTGGAAACCGATCCTTTGGCCTTTCTGATTCCGGCCCATATCTGGACCCCGTGGTTTTCCATGCTGGGGTCCAAATCCGGATTCGATTCCCTGGAGGAATGCTTCGGCGATTTGGCGCCCCATATCTTTGCGGTGGAAACCGGCCTGTCCAGCGACCCGGCCATGAACTGGCGCCTGAGCAGTCTGGACCACCTGACCCTGGTGTCCAACTCCGATGCCCATTCCCCCGGCAAGCTGGGTCGGGAGGCCAATCTGCTCGATATTGACCTGGGATTTCTGCCCCTTCGAAATGCCCTTCGCGACCGGGATGGATTTCTGGGCACCCTGGAATTTTATCCCGATGAGGGCAAGTACCATCTGGACGGCCATCGCAAATGCGGGGTTCGGCTCTCCCCGGCGGAAACCCGGGCCAACGGGGGCAATTGTCCCGTGTGCGGCAAGCCGGTCACCGTGGGGGTGATGAATCGGGTGGAGGAACTGGCCGATCGCGCCCCGGGCGCTACTCCCGAAGACCCGTTTGAGTACGTCAGTATTGTGCCGTTCAATGAGGTGATTGCCGAAACCCTCCAGGTGGCCCCCGGTGCAAAGAAAGTGGCGGCACTGGTGCGGCATCTGCGAAACGAACTGGGCCCGGAATTGTATATCCTGCGGGATGCCCCCCTCGAGGACATTGAGCAGAAAAGCAATGCTGCGGTTCGCGAGGCGGTACGGCGGGTGCGGACCGGTGAGCTGGTGATTGATGGCGGATACGACGGCGAGTTTGGCACCATCCGGATTTTTGAACCGGGCGAACTGTCCACGTTGGCCGGGCAGACCGGTTTTTCCGGATTCGGCAAAATTGCGGTGGTACAGCGCAGGACGGTACGCGAAAAGAAAAGAGAGACCGCCCGCCAGGCGTCCAATGATGATTTGCTCTCACTGCTGGACAGGAGCAAGAAGGAAAGTCGGCAGCGAACCCTCGAAAACGTGGTGGACGATCCCCTGTTCGGGCTGGATGAGCAGCAGCGTCGTGCCGCCTCTATCACCTCCGGCCCGTTGCTGGTGGTGGCCGGACCGGGAACCGGCAAGACGAAAACCCTGGTGGCCCGGGTGGCGCATCAGATCAAGTCGGGTCTGGTGACCCCGAAGCAGGTACTCGCCATTTCGTTTACCCGGCAAGCGGCGGCGGAGCTGGCGGAGCGGTTGACCCATACATTGCCCGCCCATCACGAGACGGTGAAAGTGCGCACCTTTCACGGGCTGTGCGGGGAGTTGCTGTCGGAGTTTTCGAGTCAGCGGGATTTCACTGTGGCCGATGACGATATGCGTCTTGAGGTCATGAAAGAAGTGCTGGGAGAAAACGCCACCGCCCGGGAAGCGCAGAAGCAGCTGGACACCATCAGCCGCGCCAAGCAGGAAATCGACCCCGGTCTGTATCTGTTCGACGAGTCGGGGAAAAAGATATACGACGCGTACCAGTTGGCCATGGGGGCGCGCCAGTTGCGGGATCTGGATGATTTGATGTTCGAGGCATATCAGATGCTCCGGGACGATTCGGAAATGGCAGCGTTCGTGGCAGGGCGGTTTCAGTCGGTCAGCGTGGATGAATACCAGGACGTGAACGATGTTCAGGCAGCGCTCATCCGATTGATTTGCCCGGGAGGACACACCCTGATGGCCATTGGCGATCCGGATCAGGCCATTTATGGATTCCGGGGCGCGAAGCCCGGACATTTTCATCGCTTCAAACAGGATTTTAACAGCGCCCGGGTGGTTGCCCTGCGCAATACATACCGGCTGACCGACAAAGTGCTGGCCACGGCGAGGGCGGTTCTATCTCCCCGGGCTGACCTGATTTCCAAAAAAGCCGGGGTGAAAGTGGAAGTGATTTCCTGTCCCACAGCGGCATCCGAAGCGGAGCAGATGGTGGTGCGTCTGGAGCGACTGCTCGGTGGCACCAGCCATTTTGCCCTGGATTCCGGAAGGGGAAGCGCAGTGGCCGAAGGCGAGTTCGGATTCAGTGATGTGGCCATACTGGTTCGGACAAAGATGCAGCGAAAAGAAATTCTCGAAGCCCTGGAGCGCAGCGGCATTCCCGCCATGGTTATTGGAGAGGACGACCCTCACGACGAGCGCAGTCAGAAGGTGGCGGTGATGACCATGCATGCCGCCAAGGGCAGAGAGTTTGAAGTGGTGTTTGTGGCCGGTGTGGAGCCGGGCCTTCTACCCCTGGCACTGCCCGGAAAATCCAGCGACGAAGCTGAAGAACGGCGTCTGCTGTATGTGGCCATCACCCGCGCAAAAACCCTGTGTGTGTTGAGCTACGCCAAAAAGCGCCTGATATTCGGCAAGGTCGCGAAGGCCGGCCCCTCCGCCTTCATTCAGGATCTGCCCGACGACGCCATTTCCCGTCAGGTCCCCGAACTCCCCAAACCCGAAAAACGAAGCGCCCAGCTGAGCCTGCTGTAAGAGAATAACGGAAGAGAATATCTCCGGTGAAACCACCGAGCAAATCGCTGCCACAGGGACCTGCCCCTATGGCGTGTCGGTGGAAACTTCGGCTGTATCCGTGTTTTCCGGAGGGGATTCCGGGACTGGTTCGGTGTCAGCGGGTTCAGCACCTTCGGCGGTGTCGGTTTCATAGGGGTTGGTTCGGTCTGATAGGGAAGATGGGGTGCCGGGCGCGGCACCCGATGCGGTTTCGGGGGCAGAGGCTTTGTCCGCTCCTTTGTCCCCGCGGTCTTCGGGGGGAATGAACGAAAAAGCGGTCTGTCTGCCTTTCCACGGGCCGGCGGTGATGCCATCGGTCTCGCGGGTGAATATCCACTTGCGGTTACAGGCCACCACGCCGACTTCGCTGGGATATTTGTATTCTTTTTTGATGAGCACAAATTCGTAGGGGCCGTCGCAGTCGTGTTCAAACCGCAATCTGGCGCCAATTTCGCTGGTGGCCGCTTTCCATTCGTTTTCGTGAACCGCCACGCCATTTACCGAAATGGCCACCCCGCCCTTGCCGCAGGCAAAAAGGCCCGCGCCAAAAAGGACTCCCAGGATAATTATTGTGAAATTGCGCATGGAGATAAGTATAAAAGCAGGATGCGGACTCGCCAGGTTTTCCCGGGGAAGCCCCATGGCGCCGGATGGTCGCAAAGGGACAACGGAATGTCCCGGGAACAAATTTTTTTCGTCCCTGCAGGTATCGTCTCAAATCCCCCCCGGCTTCATTTTTGGTTTCACAGGTAAGGTGGGTCGTCGCAGCGCAATAGGTCAGACAAATTAAAATTTTATCTGTTTTTTTAAATCAACAAGCGAAACAAATTAGAAATCAATCTTCCTGGCTGGGCCATTTATTGACGGCGACGATGCCGGTGCGGGCGATTTCCACAATGAGATTTTCGGGAATGAGACTGATAAACGAGTTGATTTTATCTCTGGAGCCGGTGACCTGAAAAACAAATCCACTGGGAGTGGCGTTAACAATTTCGCCGTTAAACACATCGACCAGCTGGAACAGCTCCATATTGGAGGCGTTGGGCAGACCGGTGGCGTTTTTCACTTTTACAAACGCCAGTTCGCGAACCAGCTTGTGTTTGGGATCGATGGGGGTGACCTTGACCACATCCACAATTTTGTAGAGCTGTTTCTGAATCTGCTCCAGACTGCGCTCGTCGGCTTTCACCGCCACAATAATGCGGGTTTTATCTCCGGAGGTCTTTTCGGCACTGACGCTCTCCATATTGAAGCCGCGTCGGGTGATGAGACTCATGACCTTGGAGAGCACCCCGGGCTTGTTGAATACAAGAATCGAAACGGTATGTTCTGATAAATTGGTGTTTGCCATCTGTTCACCTCAGCTCGTCCGGGTATCGTTCAGCGACGCACCCGCTGCGACCATGGGAAATACGTTTTCTTCCTCTTTGACAATCACATGAAGCAGCATCGCTTCTTCGGATTCTGCCAGCTCCTTCAGCGCGTCCGCCACCTCATCGGGCTTCTTCACCTGGCGACCGCGGATGCCCAGCACCTTCGCCAGCTCAGAAAAATCGGGGTTGTTGTCGAGAAGCACGCCCGAGTATCGCTTGCCGTGGAACATATCCTGCCACTGGCGCACCATACCCAGATAGCCATTGTCGAGCACCACAATTTTCACCGGCAGTTTCTCCCGACGAATGGTAATCAGTTCCTGCATGGTCATCTGAAAGCCGCCGTCTCCGGCAAACACCAGCACCTGGCGGTCCGGGCATCCCAGTTTGGCGCCAATCCCGGCAGGCACGCCAAATCCCATAGTGCCCAGCCCCCCGGAACTCACGAAGCTTCGCGGATTGGTCACATCAAAATACTGATGGGACCACATCTGATGCTGCCCCACGTCAGTCACCACAATCAGGTCTTCGGGAAAAATCTCTCTAGCCTTCTCCATGACATACTGCGGAACAATTTCATCTTTCTGCACATACGTCAGCGGACTGCTTTTCTTTTTCTCCACAATGGCGTTTACCCAGTTGGAGAAATCGGGCATGTCCCGATCCGCCTCAATCCACTTTTCAAGCACGTGACGGAGATCGCCCACAAGCGGCACTTCCACCTCAATATTTTTTCCAATTTCAGCGGGATCCACATCCACGTGAATGATTTTGGCCTCGGGGGCAAAGCTCACTGTATCGCCCAGAATCCGGTCACTGAAGCGGGTGCCCAGGGCAATGAGCAAATCGCAATGCTGTACCGCCCAGTTGCCATATACGGTGCCGTGCATTCCGATATTGCCCACGGCGAGGGATTTGTTTTTCGGATTGATGCCATGTCCCATGAGGGTGTGCACCACGGGAATCCCGTACTTGTCAATGAAGGTATCCGCCAATTCCGCGGCCCCGGAAATCTGAATGCCGCCCCCCGCCAGAATCAGCGGGCGCGCTGCACCGACCATCATATCGAGGGCTTTGGCAACTTGTTTGGGATGACCCTTGGACACCGGTTTGTAACTTTCGAGACTGAATTCCTCGGGATACTCGAAAACGGTGGTGGCCAGCAGCACATCCTTGGGAATATCCACCAGCACCGGGCCGGGACGTCCCGACACCGCGATGTGAAACGCCCGTTTCAGACTGGGGGCGAGATCATTGATGTCGGTGACCAGAATGTTTTCCTTGGTGATCGGCAACGAAATTCCCGTGATGTCGGCTTCCTGAAATGCGTCGGTCCCCACCAGCGCCGTGGGCACCTGTCCGGTGATGACCACCATGGGAATGGAATCGATGTACGCCGTGGCAATGCCGGTAACGGTATTGGTGGCGCCGGGTCCGGATGTGACCAGCACAACCCCGGGCCTGCCGGTTACGCGGGCATAGCCGTCCGCCGCGTGGGTGCCTCCCTGCTCGTGCCTGGGCTGCACCATGTGAATGCCTTCGCCATGGCTGAACAGCTCATCGAAAATTGGAATGACTACGCCGCCCGGATAACAGAAAAGGGTATCGACCTTTTCCTTTTTCAGGCACTCAACAACGATTCTTGCGCCTTTCATTGCCATAAACACGCCTCCTGGTGTGTGTCTTAAAATTTAAAAGAGAGTCATATCCGCACTGGTATTGTGCATTTGCATTCAAGAACAGCGATGTAAACCGCAGGCCAATCGCTGCCCCTTAAAAAAGGAGTGAAAATAAACACCATTCCCCACATAAATGCAAGTCTGTATTCAAACCAGTCCCGTTATGCGGAACTTCTGTTCAGGTACTCTTTTTTTTTCATCGGGATTGTCGATGCAATTTTTTTTTGCGAGGGTGATTCCATGAGTTGCAACACCGATGCCCGAAATTTCATATCTCTGTTTGCCGATGTGTACCGGCATTTCTACCGCCGGATGGATACGAGCGATTACCGGATACGGCCCGAGTCCCTGGCGGTGCTGCAGCATCTGCATCAGTCCGGGCCACTGACGGTGACCGAAGCTGCTGCCCATTTTGCCAGATCCCAGTCGGCCATGAGTGAAATTGTGGAACGGCTCGAAAAGCGGGGTCTGGTGACGCGCATTGCCGATGAACGGGATCGGCGACGCCATCTGGTATGGCTGTCCCCAACCGGCAGAGAAACGGTGTCCACCGCCGGGGAAGTATTGTCTGTTTCTCTGCTTGCCCGGGCCATGAATCAGATGACCGCTGCGGACCGGACGGACCTGCTGAACGGAATGCGGGCGCTGCTGGATGCCGCAGGCCCATTGAAACCAATCCCTTGCAACGTCCCCGATGGGGGCGAGAAAGAAGATTTACCATGAATCAGGCACTCAAATGTCACAGCTGCGGAATGCCCGTTGAATCGGGCACGTATTGTCAACATTGCACGGATGACTCCGGTGCACTCCAGTCCTTTGAGGAACGGATTGCCCGCATGAGTCAATTCATGAAACATCAGGACCCGGGCATGTCCGATGATACCGCCCGGGAAAAATCCCTCTCCTACATGGCCGGTATGCCCGCCTGGAAAAACCATCCCCGGGTGCTGGGCCACAAAGCGAAATAAACGGCATGGTTGGGGGGACGACACCTGTCCGTTCCGGGGTGATTTTCCCGGAAGTGATTTTCCCGGAATTTTGCCTGTTTTACGCGTAATCCCTCCGGAATCCATTCGTTTTTCGGGGTATCGCATCGGATTGTAACTTTCATCACCCGCCCCATTGACCAATTGAGCACAGAAGCAGATGGTGTGCCATTGTGCGACCGACAGCGGTTTCAGTCATTGGTCTTTTGCAACATTAGCGTAAACTGTCTGAAAATTATTGCTGGACCGGTGGAACGAATTTGACGGTGGTGGATTGGCCGACAGAGGGAGGCGTCCACGTGGTTAAAGTACCGTCCAGATATTGCAGGAGGCAGGCGCCTTCCGGAGCGGCCAGGGTGGGGATGTCATACGTTACCACCGTTGGTCCTGCTTCATTGGCAGCGAGCACTTCGGCCTGAAGATATGTGGATTCGAACCGGCTGCCCGCAGTGAGGTGATTGGCGGGTCTGCGGTACAGATGCAGAAAATCGTTGAGGAGAGGGGTGTTGTCGGTGCTGCTGACCTTGAGCAGCGTCTGGCCGAGTCGTTCCACCACGATGTCGGCTTCCGGGGTGTTGAGATGTTGCCATGTCGGAAAGAGGCGATGCTGGTGCCGGGCCACGGCAAAGGGGAATCCCACCGAACGCATGAAGTCGCCATTGATGACATATACCGGCGCGTTGGGGGCGCAGTCCAGCAATGCATGACGGCCCGCATCGGCCATGGCCACGCTACTCATGTAAATGAAGCCGCTCTGGGCGACCCGCAACAGGGGGTTCATTACCAGAACACCGAGTAGTAGCAGTCCGGCAATGCTGCGGGAAAGCAGTTTGCCGGGCCATTTATCGGCGGTGACAAACAGCGATGGCAGCACCAGGGCAACGACGCCCGAGAAGGCGAGTTGACTGAGTATGAATTCCCGACCCTGAGCCAGACCGCTCAATGCGGGTAGCTGGGGAACAAAGATGGCAAACAGCAACCATCGCAATGGGCGGCTGAATCGAACATCTCGAACAGGACGCGTCCGGAGGAGTGCTGCAAAGAGCAGGAGCACCGTGAGAATGCCGACGACCTGAGTGACGCCCCCAATCTGCAAAATGGGACGTATGATGGCCGGAATGCCAAATCCGAACGCACCGGTCACCGCCAGCATTTTGGGAACCAGCAATGCGAAGTAGTCCAGGGGATACAGGACCGGATTGATATACGCCCCGGACCCCCGGGCGCCGAATCCCATGGCGTTGTAAGCGACCACATACAGACAGGCGATAGCGGCGATGGGCAGAAGACGGCGAAGGCGCGAAAGCCACGGGGCACTGCTCCCGGCGAACTCGTAACAGGCCACAAACAGAGCAAGTGCCAGGGCTGTTTCGCCGCAGCATAGCCCCAGTACAAACAGTAGAGCCGATACCCCGCCGTACCGCCAGTGGTGATGGTTTCGCCAGTGCAGATAGAACGCGGCGGCCCACACGGTGAAGGCGCCACTCATCACCGAATGCCGGGCGGCCACCCATCCGGCGGCCCAGGTGTGGCAGACCGAAAATGTGAAAATGATCATGGCCCAACGGCGGGTTCGGTCATCGTGGAGAATCTCCCGAAAGATGGCGAAACCGCCAAACAGCATCGCCAGAGACCATATCAGTGAATCCAGATGCGCAAACAGGGGGTTGCTGCGCCCCACCAGAAAATCGAAATGAATCGAGAGACTGGCCAGCGGGCGAAAAAACTGAAGCCGGTAATCGGATGATGTCCACCAGGGAAGGAGGTGTGCCTCGTCGAATCGCTCCATGAAGTTGTAGTAGCCCAATGGCGCATCTGTCTCGTACAGAGGCGTATTAAAAAAATAGTCGTCGTTCATCCATCCCGACAGCACCGCTGGCAGTGCCAGCACCACATGTACCGCAGCCAGCACCAGCGGTAGCCGCCAGTTGTGAACCGCACCAGCGGGTTTTCCCGACGAGTCGGTCATGATTTCTCCTTCGCTATTTCGTTGGGACAGTGGAGAAGTTGGAATGTTTCCAAAAAATTGACGGAATTATCCCATAAAAAACAAGAGGGCGGAGACGGCAAGGCGCCCGTGCCGCGGATATAGGCGGGTAGTCCGAAATCGAAGGCGAAACCCAATATGGCGAAACTTCTATTTGACATACTTTTTAACATGGTACCTTTTCATTATTGTTCGGAAGTCGCAAGTCATTAACCTTGACAGGAATCCCTGCCTATGTATCGTTAAGAAAAACAAGTTATTGTTGGCACTTTAAACAGATGAATGAATCAGTCATTTGCGGTTGGTCCGGTATTTCGAATGACTGAAACAGCCAGGACATGGCGATGGAGGGAGTTTCGATGAAAAAATCAATTGTTTTATTTGGTTGTCTGATGCTGTCAGTAGCAGTGTTCATTTCGTCGCAGACGGCACAGGCCAGTTTTCCTGCGGGAAACAGTGTAGGCTATGTTTGCAAGGTGTATAAGGAAACGTGGGATTCCGGCTACTATGGAGATTTTGGTGCAATCTATGTTTACACGACGTCAGAACCAGGATGTGGGGGAGCGTACATAGGCACGGGGTATATGTATTCCATAAATGCAACAGCCCCGTCGTCGTATTCAATGTACTGGATTCAGGATCCTGCATTGCTTGGCGCTGAACTGGGTGCGCTGCAGCGTGCTGCGGAAATCGGACAGAAGGTGACCATTTATGTGGCCAGTTCGTATCCTCTGTCCATTCGGTACGTTCAGTATCACGCCGACTGAACAATTCAAGGTTATGGGCGCCGCTCAAGGAAAAACATTTTGAAAAAGGTGTTCAGTTGTTTCTGAAAATCTGAAAGTGGGCCTTCATGAACAAAAGACCAATTCTTCTGGCGTGTTTTTCGCTGCTACTGATCGGTTCCGTCGTTTTTATACTGATCGAATTTTTGGATGCAATTGATTTGTCCATGTCAGACGCGGTGGATTCCCGTCCGGTTCAGGATGAAGAGGATGGTGAACAGACGCGAATGAAAATCAACCGTTCTATTTTTGAAGAAAATGTGAAACTGAGATCTTTGGAAATTGAGCAGTTGAAAAATGATCCGGATGCCTTACGCGATTATCTTTCCAGACTGAAGTCAGATGCCGGGCAGCATGGTATCGTTACAGCCGCAGATGTGGAAGCAGGTGTCATGGCCATACAGAAATATGAAGAGCTGCTTGGCTTTGAAAAAACGCAGGAGCTGATACATGAATTCTTTGACGGTATGCGACTGCTTTCCGAACAGCTGCGAGGAAGCTCGACCTTGAAAGACAACGCATCCGTGGAGACATTACTTGACCAGATTGAAACTTCTGATTCAAATGAAAAAAAACAGAAATATGTGCGTGAATATCTGGATGCGATTGCGTCCCTGTCACCGGAGGAGCAGGACAACGCAATTGCACAGATGGAAAGAGTGATTCTTTCCGAAAGCGCTGTTGCGGATTTCGATAATGAGGATACCCAGCTGGAACTGCAGCATCGATTAACTGAAATCGGAGACCGGCGCATCTCTGAGATCGAACGTCAGACTGCCATTCGTCAGTATCTGGATCTGGCGCGGAGGTTACCCCCTGAACAATTTGAACACGCGACAGAAATTATGGAAAAGCAAATCAGGCATATCCCATAGTAGTACTTTGTCTCAAAAGGGTAATTGAACCTTTCGATCTTTTGTTTTTGCCCCAGATGGGCCCAGGCATAATCGCCCCGGGCATCGCCCGGGGTTCAGGCATATCAATAGAGAAGAGCCCTGAAAGGGCGTTACATTGAGAGCCAGATCACATGCATTGCCTTTTTGATGACCCATCTGAGCCCATGGATCGTGCATTGGGACGTTCGCGTGGGGGATACTCTACGAAATTGCATATCCTGTGTGATGTAGATGGCCACCCATTATGTTTTCATTTTGGATGCTTTTGGCCCTGAAAGGGCATGCGCATAATAGCCCCGGGCAACGCCCGGGGGACGGATGATAATTTATGAAAATAGCCCTGTAAGGGCGCCACATCCGTCGACGGGCCTTTAAAGGCGACTATTGTAGCCCCGAATGTAACGCCCTTTGCAGGGCTGAATATATTTATCAATTCACCGAAACCCCGGGCGATGCCCGGGGCTGTTATGCAGCAGCCCCTTCGGGGCGGTTTCACGGAAAACCGTCGAGTCTTTTCTCGTTTTGAAAAAACTGCCAAGAACTTCGGCGGCATGGTAAAAATGGCATTCATCAGATGTTATTTAAAGCTGTAGAACCGAAATGTTCCACAGTAAAGGAGTCGGGCAATGGCGCAGTCACTATCCATGGTATTGCTTCACATTGTTTTCAGTACCCACAATCGGCAGAAGACGATACCGGAACATCTTCGTTCGAAACTGCATGCGTATCTCGCCGGTGTTTGCCGGGCAATCGGCGCTGAAGCCTTTCGCGTCGGCGGCACAGACGATCATGTCCATATTGCCTGCACGTTGCCGCGCACCTTAACAATGGCGAAACTTGTCGAGGAAGTAAAAAAGACATCCTCTTCGTGGATGAAGCAACAGGAAGGCGGAACAGCTAATTTTTCATGGCAGTCTGGATATGGCATTTTCTCCCTGGGCCAATCTCAGCTGTCTGCATTGCTTCGTTATGTCGATAACCAGGAGGAACACCACAGGTCAAATAGTTTCAAAGAAGAGCTTCTCGTTCTTTTGGAAAAATATGGCGTGGCTTATGATGAAAAATACCTCTGGGATTAACCGATATGGAACGCCCTTTCAGGGCTAAAAACATAATTAATTCAACAACCCCCGGGCGATGCCCGGGGCTGATATGCCTGGGCCCCTTCGGGGCGGCTTATACCAAAAGAACTTTTGAGACAAAGCCTAAAACCCCTCAGTTATATTTTGCACTGATTATCAGCCTTAAATCTGCCATTTGCTGGCACACGATCCAGGTGTGATAAAGCGAAGGTTTTTCAAAAGGGGAGTAGCGACCCGCCTGGTAATGATTTAATATGCATTGGAGTGGACAAGGGGGGGAATCCGATAGATGGTGAATTATTTTGATGAATGTGAAATTTCGCACCACTCTGCGAAATTGAAATCAACGCTTCGAAATCCGCAGAAGCTCCGTTAGGCGCCTACGAACGGCATTCCCAACAGGATGGGAATCGCCGATGAATCGCAATACGAATAAAAATTTGCTGAGGGGTTAGTAATCCAGGGTTACCAGAGGCGCAGTTCCTTTGGCAGGACCATGTCGATTTGTTTTTTGCTGAAGGGGCAAACAAAGTGCACTTCGGTGGAGACCAGTTGCAGGCCGCCGGGATGGCCGTTACCCTCGCCGTATTTCGGGTCTCCCAGCACCGGATGGTTCATCTCGGCAAAATGTTGCCGTATCTGATGAAAGCGACCGGTGCGGATTCTGGCGGTAACCCGGGTAGTATGCCGTTGGGTTTCGTCGATGCGCTGCTCGACGACTTCGTATTCGGTCTGGGCCATTTTACCCCCAACGGGTGTATCAATCACTCCCTTTGGCAACGTCAATTCACCGAGCACTTCGAGCTGATACACTTTTTCAACGTCATTTCCCTGCCAGAGTTCGCTGAGCCGGGCGGCTCCTCTTCGCGAATATCCCAGCACCACAATGCCGGAGGCTTCCCGGTCCAGACGGTTCACCACATGGACCATTTCCTTGCCGGTGATTTGACGCACCAGATAATCGATGGCGCAGATTTCGCCGTATCGGCTGGCGCCGGAGAGCACGTTCACCGGTTTGTACCACAGGCCGTAGTCCTTTTTCTGAAACAGGGGTTCCGGCAATGGGCCTTCGTAGGAGAGGGCATTGTCGTCGAAATAGAACTCCAGCCGATCTCCCGCTTTCAGCACATACTTGATTTTGCGGGATCGCAGCAGTTTCCCTTTTTTCAGATGGGGCCTGGCAATCCAGCATCCGCCGGCAGTGATGGCTTTTTTAATTTTGATTTTCGACAGCTCAGTCTGGCTGGCCAGGTAGTCCACCAGCGGCGCCGCCGTACTGTCATCAATCGTTACTCGGTGTTGTACTTTCATAAATCACACTCATTTCGCACGCCTGACAATCAAATTTCAGTGGCAGTCGGCGCGCAGGAAAATCGATATCTCTTAAAAAAAGAGTCGCCCCATCTCCGGTGGGGGAGATGCGCTTCAGGCATATCCCCAGTTCTCTGCGCAGGCAGTATTTCGATGTCATGACCGGTCTGCCGTCATAGGCCCGCCGGGATTCCAGACCCGGTTCAATTCCGGTTGCGCCACAACGTTCAAAAAAACGTCTGGCATAACTGTTGGTTACATTTTCACCCCCATCCACCTGTTCATTCAGAGACCCCGGTGTGACGGTCATGGCCGACGCCCCACGCACCGCAATCATATGTTGCGCACGGGCTTCTCCCAGTTGGGTCAGCACTGTCCGTCGCAGTTCATTGAGGGCGGAGATGGCCATGAAGGGAACAAACGGTCCACACAGGGAAACGTGGGTCACCTGGAATTCCGTATCTCCGGATTTCTGCAGCTGCCGTTGCCACAGGTCCGCCATCCGTTGCGGATTGCCGGCTTCAGTAATGTCGTCGCTCACATAAGTGGTGACCGCAATGCCGGTGGCATCCTCGCATCTGAGAACCACGGCGGCGTGAGATGCCTCAATGGTCATCCGCACCGGCACCTTTCGACAGGTGGTATTTTTTTCGAGCCGTTCGATAAACCGGTGATCCCGGTTGCGATACAGGGTGGCGCCAATAGAGAGGTGGTCGACGCGCTGCAACACCAGTCCTTTTTCAGTGACTTTCTGCAACCGGGTGCCAAAGAGGCCATCGCCGGTCATAAAGCAGATGCCATCCCCGCCATGCAATTCCACGCCGGGCAGCGGTTTTATCCGAACCAGATGATTGCGCAGCGACAGTACCTGCCCAATGGGTTCTCCCATCATCTTGGGGGTATCAAAGCAGGCCATTTTTTCGGTGTCGCCGGTGGCAAATCCCGCCACATAGCCCCGATGAAAGGTTCGGTGCACATCCGGGGCGATGCCATGGAGATACACATCCCCTGCAGGCCGGTTTTCCCGGCGATTCAGCATGCGGTCCATGGCCGCCCGATATGCGCTGACCACATTGGTCACATAGGAGAGTCCCTTGAGCCGGCCTTCAATTTTAAACGACGAAACCCCTGCATCCAGCAGCTGCTCCAGCATATCAATGCGGCAAAGATCTTTCATCGAAAGCAGATGGCCCCCGGTAACGATTTTCCCCGCTGCAGTTTCCAGCTGATATTTTTTTCGACACGGCTGGGCGCACTCTCCCCGGTTGGCGCTCCGGCCGCCAATGGCGTCACTCAGGTAGCAACGTCCGCTGTATGACATACACAGGGCGCCGTGGACAAATGCTTCCAGTTCAATTTGATGGGTGTGTTTCCGGATGTGGGCAATCTGGTCGATACCCAGCTCCCGGGCCAGAATGACCCGGTTGAATCCAACGCTTTCAAGAAACTGAATCCGTTTTAAATCGGCATTGTGGGTCTGGGTACTGGCGATGATGGGCATTTCGGGAATACCGGCTTCCACCAGCCCCATGTCCTGAATAATGGCGCCATCCACGCCGGCGTCGTGGAGGGTGAAGAGCAGCCGGGACGCTTCTTCCACCTCCTTGTCGGTTCTGAAAATGGTATTCACCGCCACATACACCCGGGCCATATAACGGTGGGCATGGGCAATCAGCCGGGCAATATCCGCCACCGGGTTTGCGGCTTCCCTGCGGGCGCTGAATCGGGGTGCGCCGATGTACACCGCATCCGCACCACAATTGACGGCGGCTTTTCCGACTTCGAGATTTCTGGCAGGCGCCAGCAGTTCAGGATTCATTCGGTGACCCCACGGTTCCAACCGGTACTACCTGCGTTGGGGAGGAACGCAAAGAGAAATGATGAAGCGAACGAAATTATTCCTGGCAGCTGGGGGACGATATGTTCAGGATGGCGTCGCGTCCCTCGGCGTAGGTTGACACGTACGGGGTGACGCCCTCCTTGCCGCAGGTAGCCAGGACGTAGTCAACCAGATCCTGGCCGGCATTAAACAGATTGGCGTCAATGGTGGCGGTTGATTCGGCGGAATAATCACCGGAAAGGTCGGAAGGCGACGAACCGTATGATGCGCTTAAATCCGAGGGTTGCGATGCATTGATGGCTGTTTTCCACTTCCACCGTGGCCCCCACCCGGACACTCATGATTTCTTTGCGATAATTATAGAATACATTATTGAACATACGGGACATCCCACGACGAATCAGGGGAACGCGCCGGGCGGTATTGCCGTATTCGTCCGGCCCGTGGTTCGCGTCCCGGGTAATGAATGCGTTGTTGTGAACGGTGGTGCGAATCTGAGCGTTGATTTCCCGGCTGTCACTGGATCCATGGAAGACGGCCCGTTTAACGTCGATTAATTTGTTGATCGAAACGGTGATGTTGCAGGCCCGACCTTCACATCAAAGGCGGAATCCCCGGTATGATCAAACGTGTTGAGGTGTTCAACCGTTCGCTGCATGTAAATCGGGTCACAATTATTGGACAAAATTCGCTGTCGGGCGATGGTCCGAACACCGGAGCATTTTTTTTGAGCCGGATAGCAGACCAATGTCGTCATTTACGTGAATCACGGGGAATTTGTTGGGGGCAACAAACCCAAATTTCCATTGAGGTTCAAATGATTCAATATTTATATAGCATATTGAACAAATATGTAAAAAAGGCACTTAGTATCGATCATTTTTTTGTTATTCTTTTAGAATATCTGGCTGGTCACGGAAGGTCAGTGCAACTGAATTTTAAAGCACCATACTCTTTTCGCTTAGCAACCCCAAGCTGTCAAAAAATGACAAAATGTAAATCGTTATGCGTGTATCAACACCCATAACCAGACAAAGGGCCTGCAACTCATGAGAAAAGATTTCGAAAGTCATCTCCTACCCAGTATTGCCATCTGTGTTTTCCTTTTCGGTGCAGTCGCCTGTTCGGATGACGAAAATCGTGGTGACGGAGATACAACGGACAGCACGGAAGACGTGACGGTAACCGACAGTGACAGCGACTCGGATAGCGACAGCGACTCGGATAGCGATAGCGACTCGGATAGCGACAGCGACTCGGACAGTGACAGCGACTCGGACAGTGACAGTGATAGCGACAGTGACAGCGATAGCGACAGCGATAGCGACAGCGACAGCGATACGGATACGGATACCGACTCAGACACCGACAGTGATTCCGATGCCGACTGTCAGTATGAATGTCTGTCTCACTGTGTTTCCTGGGGCGGCACCATGATGGTGGGGAACTGCGACGATGGGTTGCGCTGCTGTGACGAGGCAACTATTCCGGATACCGACGCCGACAGCGACAGCGATACAGACACGGACACAGATACAGATACCGATTCGGATACCGACACCGACACGGATACCGATGGTGATACCGATGTGACCGCCGCGGAGTGGCAGGTTATTTCCATCCAGGATATTGATCTGTTTCAGTCGGTGCAGGTACCTCTGGTGCGTGGCCGCCAGGATGCCGTTTCGAGCACCCCCATCGTGGCGGGCCGGACGGCCATGATGCGGATATATCTGAATACAGAAACCGGCTGGTCCAACCGGAACGTGACCGCCCGGGTGACAATCACTCATGCGGATGGATCAAATGATGAGTTTCGGGCAAGTGGCCAGATTCGGTCCAGTTCAACGGAAATGGATATTGAGAGTACGCTGAATGTGGTCATCGACCCTGCGGCCATAACGGTGGGAATGAGCTACGTTGTGGAGCTGGTGGTTGGCGATACAGCGGTAGGTCCGGCCGGAAAGACAAGGTGGCCGGAAAGCGGCAACGCCCAGCTATCGGCTCAGGAAACCGGCGGCCCCGTACAGGTGGTGGTCGTGCCCGTTCGGTACTCGGCCGACGGCTCCGGTCGAATGCCCGCGACCAGCGACACCGCCATTGTGAATCTCAAGGCGGCTATTATGGCGTTTTATCCCATTGATGAAGTGAATATGGTGGTTTCCTCGACACCGCTGGACTGGAATTCGATTGTGCAAGCCGATGGAGCCGGCTGGGAAGATCTGCTCAATGCGGTCACTATGCGCCGGGATTCCGACAGGGTTGGGGGAAATATTTACTACATGGGGTTGTTCAACCCGAAAGAAAAGTATTTCGATTTCAATGACTCGGCCAATTCCTATTGCAACATGGGATGTGTGACTGGACTGAGCTGGCAGACCGCCTCGGTCAACGACAGTTGGTCCCGGGCCAGTCTTTCCATCGGCTATGACGATTCCAGTACCGCCTATACCGTGGCTCACGAACTGGGACATGCCCACGGACGCGGACATTCCCCTTCCGGCGGAGCAGATTATGCGGATCCCAACTATCCGGTACCGAACGGAAAGCTCGATGTGATGGGATACAGCATTTCCCAGAATGTGCTGATCAGCACCGACGAGTTTTTCGATTTCATGGGATATGATTATCCTCAATGGACCAGCGCGTATACATACAGCGGACTGTTTCAAATGGTGACATCGGTCAATCAGATGTTCGGTGCTGCGGGAATCGGTGCACTGCCGCTGCCCGGCGATGTATCGGCGACCATGTGGAAACAGATTCTGGTCCGGTCGGATGGCACTGGAAAATGGGGCATCGAGATGAAAATGACCGCGCCCCCTTCCGGCGAGGAGATGACAGTGTATCTGTATGATAATAACGGTCAGCAGGTTGACACGACGACCGGATATTTCACCCCCTTTGCCGGTCTTTCCGGTGGCGCCCTCTGGCTGCAGACGGCTGCGGTCGATGCGGTCATTGCCGATGTTCCCGCCCTTGATCTCGTGGTTGCCCCCTGATACCCGCTTCGCGACCTCACGACCATGACCTTCTTGCACATCTGAATATATTTCAGTCGCGGAACGCAGGACCAGAGAGAGGATTCAATTGTAATTTGCAACCGCATTGATTATGGAATCTGTACCAATGCCCGGGGAGAACAAAACAGGAAACAACGTTCCAACTGCACGAAGGTGATGAATGGCAATTACAAACAACGATATTCTGCGGCGCGTCCGCTACACATTCAATTACAGCGACGCCGACATGTTGCGCGTCTTTGAACTGTCCGATTATTCGGTAAGCAGAGGCATCCTGTGCAACTGGCTGAAAAAGGACGACGACCCGGAATTTGAGCCCTGCAAAGACGCGATACTGTCCATTTTTTTAAACGGGTTCATCTGCAAACGTCGCGGAAAAAAAGAAGGCGCGCAACCCGAAATCGAACAGCAGCTCACCAACAACATCATTTTCAGAAAACTGAAAATCGCTCTCAACTTACAGGCCGAAGAAGTGCTTGAAATGCTGAAGCAAAGTGGACTGACCATCAGCAAACACGAACTGAGCGCTTTTTTCAGAAACCCGGCCCACAAGCACTATCGGGAGTGCAAAGATCAGATTCTGCGAAAATTCCTCCATGGAATGCAACAGAAATACCGCACCTGAAAACAGCACTTCGCGTCATCCACCTGATCCCGAAAAACATAGCGTCCTCGTGCAGTTGTTATCGCAGATCAGTAGTGATATCTCAATTGAGCAATCCATATCGAATCAACTACAGGATTTTCAAGTAGAACGGATTTCCCGGTGTCGCCATCCGTAGATCAGGGGGCTTTCGCCCCCGTCACCCCCTGAGCACCGTACAAGATAGTTTCCCTCATACGGCGCAAGCCCCTTCAAGCCTTGTTTCACCGAAGACCGGTGGTTTATACTGGCAGGAAATGGTTTTGTTACTGCTTTTCCTGCGCATAATGAAGCATTCTTTATACCTTTCTGCTTCAGACATCTTTTTTAAAGATCGCCTCTCAGTTCAGCGATGGACCCGATGACCAATCCCTGTTCCGGTAGGAATCACGTCTCAGCTCACCCACTGGGGTACAAAACCGATTTCAAGGAGCATCACTCCCTATTCGAGCTTTCCTTGTTCTGCGGCTACCATGGATTCTGCAGCACTTGGTCCGCCGAACAATTTTGTCGCGACAAGCTTGATAGGGCTCATGTGCGCAACAAAATCGAAGTATAATAAAACAATTAAAATAATACTGATCGAAACGGACAATACAATCTGCAACCATGTTGGATATTCCAATGTGAAACAAGTAAGACTAATGCTGATGATCCCTGTAACTACTGCTAAAAAAGTTAAACCGACGTTTCCAATAACAGACAACAATGTTCGTTTGTTTGGCTTAAACATAAATTGCTCCCACAACGGCTTGTCAGTGGGCCATGTCGAATTGTTTTTCAGATGAGGTTCGATTATTTCCTTACAATACCCACCGATACGTGCAATTGAGACACTGTATCCGTTTATCAGAAAATCAAAGAATATTGATGCGAAGGCGGGTATTGTCAATAATACGATTGGAACAGTCTCTGTGTTTGCCAATATTAATCCGATAGCACCACTCACAAATGTAATTTTGAAACCAATGGTCTGAGAACGTATTTTTTGAGTTTCAACAATCTCTTTTCTCAGTTCCTGATAGACCGTAATCGCAAGCGATGTTCCAGACAATTTACTTTCTTCACACAAGGTTATATCCTTTCATGACGCTCCGGGAAAATCAGGGGGGGACGCCCCCCGTCGCCCCTGAGAACCGTACAAGACAGTTTCCTGTCATACGGCTCAAGCCCCTGTAAGCCTTCCTGTCACAGAAGACCGGTGATAAGTCAGCTTGTAAGAGAGATATACGTCTCGCTTTTATTCTGCACCAGTGTAAAATCTGGTCGGCATAATGTAAAGACGGTTTGATTGCGTCTTTTTTACACTTTCCAGCACAAGAAGCATTTCCACTCAAAACCCAAATCACCTTCGTTATACTCGCCCAAAGCTTTCTAATCCGAGACCAATGGACTCGATATTCAGAGTCGCACCCGTGTCGAAACACCGTCGTCCCCTCGAAGGAGAAAATCCAGTTTGTTCTTCTGGTTCCCCGGGGATGACGGATTGGGTTTCTTACCCATGGTTATCGAACATCACACAACAGCGCCTCGTCGAGAAGTCATCGGTACTGTTGCTGGATGCCCGCGGACATGACGACATATTGTTACAATTTCTTTGGAAAGATGCGCTCAGAACGCGTTCCAGACCCTGAACGTCAGCGGTTTTCTTCGTCCATCCGCCGCATTCCCTCGAGAAGCAACATTTCGGCGGTCATATTAATCATCTTTGAATCCGCTTCAAACGAGGGATCGAGGGAGAAATTGCCATCCCTGTTTTTCAGCATCGAAAAGAATGCCTCCTCCCCCCGTGCCTTCCCGTACATGGCATTGTAAATATCGCCGTGGACAAAATGAATTTCGCCCTGCTGTCCACCTGGAAACCCCAGTTTCAGCAGACCGGTCTTCTGACCGTGGGCGAGTATCTGCACCAAATCCGGTATGGACATCTCCCGTAAGGAGCCGGATACCCCCGCTGCCGCAGCCCGCGGTGCTTCCTTTGACAGATACTTCTGGATTTTTGTCGCCACCACGCCGATGTTGGACGGCTTCACCAGGTAGTCCGCCGCTCCCAGACTGAACCCCCGATCCACATCGCCGGCTTCTGCGCGGGAGGTGAAATAAAACAGCGGAATCTCCCCGGTGCGTTTGTCCTCATTCATCCGGCTTTTCATTTCGAACCCGTCAAACGGCTTCAACTCCACTTCAGACAGAACCAGACTCACCGGTTCATTGAGCAATATCCGAATGGCGTCATCCGCGCGCCGGCAGGTGGTGGCCTTGAATCCCCTGGTCGTCAGCTGCATCTCCAGTATGGCGCACTGCTCCGCATCGGAATCCACCACCAGCACCGTCTGGGCGCCGGTAAGCAACTTGCGCTTAAGATCATCGCCGGAGACCACATATGAAAACAGATCGACCAGGTTGCCATCGAAGACGGCATCTTTACCCTTCTGAATAACCTGCATCGCCTCCGGAGTAGTCAGCTGTCGGCGATAGGGATTCCTCGGGTTCGATGTGAGATCGGCAAATGTATCTGAAATGGCAATTATCCGGGCGCCGAGGGGAATTTCGTTTTTCCGCAGCCCTTCCGGCAATCCCATGCCATCCACCCGCTCGTACATGCTCCGCAGGGACTGGACCGTGGACCTCGGCAACTCGGCGGTTTCAAATATCCGCACCGGCGTATCATACTTTTTCTGTGCATTGGTGCGATGCCCCTGCCATTCGGCCACATTGAATGCCGTCAGGTGATACGGCCCGCTTTTTCCAATATCGTGCAGTAAAGCGGCCAATGTAATGGCCGAGGTTTCGGATTCCGGCAGTCCCATCTTCTGGCACATTTTTTCGGCATTGGTTGCAGTGAGCATCGAATGACCGCTCAGATTCTCCCGCGCGCTTTCCAGCAGCGATACCATGACCTTAACGATTTCAATCGAAAATCCGCCAGCCTTCGCTCCGGCCTTCATGAGAGATACCCGATCCCCGCGCGCCAGATCGTCTTCAGAGAGAACCTGTTCCTTGCGCCCCATCCCCGATGCTTCGGCGGTTGCTGCAACCATGGTGCCTTCATCGAGCAGATTGCGCTCATACACGTCCATCATGCTCTGAAATGCCGCGATAGACTCCTTGTCGATACTTGTGAATGCGTGAATATCGCCCTTGTAAAATTTGTTGATCGCCGCATCAATGGCCGCCGGCCGCGCCACAAAACTGCGAATATGAGACGCGCCCGCCAATTTGCGGACATTTTCAAGCATCGACAGATCCCCCGCATCGGAGGTGACCACCGACAGGGTGGCCGATCCGCGGTCGTACAGAATGGGAAACACATTGTATTTCATCGCCACATCCACCGGCACCTTCTGCAACACAATCTGACCGATTTTGGCGATCTTGAGCTTCTGGGTGGTGACGAACTTGGTCCGATGCTGCTGGGCCAGCCACTTAATCAACGCCTCTTCGTCCATGGTGTTGCTGTCGATGAGCGCATCAATGATATGGCAATCGAAATTATTCATATATTCGACAGCCTTTTTATATGCCCCTACCGAAATGACACCGTTCTGAACAAGCGTTTCCGCAATTGCCGTGGAAGATCTCATACACAGGTCCCCTGTTTTCGCATCCGGTGACATCGCATGAATCAGGAAATGTCAGGATGAGGAATTACTCGTTATTAAAAATAGTATGGTATACAGGTAACCTAAATCAAGTATTGGGTTCTTCCAGCGCCATTTGTTGACGGTCAGCCACTCTGGAAATCTCCACGGTTGTGAACCTTCAGCGGATGCCCATCCGATCAACCGATTCATCGCCAGAAGCGGTAATAATTTTTATCACAGCCAACTTTTCCATGCACAATGTATTTTGTACGGGTATACTTGAAAAACCATCTTTCATGTGAAGGAGCAGCAAATGAACAGACCAATTACCATTCTACTGATGATTCTGAGCGGTACAGTGAGTCTGTATTCCGCCTGTGACAGCGCCGACACCCCGGATGGCACGTTGCCGCGATACACCGATTTCGGCGATGAGCTTCCCGCCGCCGGAAATCCGGCAGGGAGTTTTCCGGTGCCTGCCAGCGCTCTCGAAGAAGACATCAGTTCTCCTTCCACGGTTATCGGTGATGGCACTCCGGAAAGCTGCAGCAGTGCCTCAGTGGTGGACGCGGTGGCCGGCGGTGGGGTGATTACATTCAACTGCGGCCCGGATCCCATCCGGATTCTGATGGATGAGACCGCGAAAATCGTCAACGATACCGGGCCACGAATTGTGATTGACGGCGGTGGAAAAGTGACATTGAGCGGTCAGGGGCGGCATCGTATCCTTTATATGAACACCTGCGATGCCAACCAGAAATGGACCACCGACCATTGCCAGGATCAGGACCATCCCCAACTCACCATCCAGAACCTCACCTTTGTGGACGGTGATTCCCGGAGTGAAACGGAATACGAAGGAGGCGGCGCTGTATGGGTCAGAGGCGGACGGTTTAAAGTGGTGAACTGCCGATTCTTTGCCAATGCCTGCCAGGACACCGGACCCGATGTGGGTGGTGGCGCCATTCGCGTGTTTTCCCAATATCAGGGACAGCCGGTATATGTAGTCAACAGCACCTTTGGCGGCAGCGATGACCTGGGAAATACCGGGGCCAATGGCGGCGCCCTGAGCAGCATCGGGGTATCGTGGTCGATATACAACAGCTATTTCAGCCACAACCGGGCCATCGGCAATGGCGGTAATCCCGCGCAGGCAGGATCAGATGGCGGCGGCAGTGGTGGCGCCATTTACAATGACGGCAACGAGATGATCCTGTCCATTTACGGCAGTGTTATCGAAAACAACCGGGTCAACGCTTACGGCAGCGGTATCTTTTTTGTCAGCAACAACCACACCGGCAGCATCCATATTGAGGATTCGGTCATTCAGAACAACACCGGCGGCTCATGGGAAAGCGTGTTACCCGGTATCTCGATGCACGACGACACGAGACATACCGTTGTGAATTCCACCATTCAGTAATTTTCGAATCAGCCCAAAAAGGTCAATCAGTATCGGGCGCCCAGCATCACCGACGCAATGTAGTAGCTGTCGTGGAAATCCGTTTTCACCTTTTTATCGCGGTCGTCACTGGCATACCGATATTCGGCTTTCGCGGCAAGCATCATGGGAAGGACGCGGTTGTTCCAGTGCAGTACGGTTTCAAATGCGGAGGAAAAATCTTTCCGCTTATGCCATGATGCGCCCACGCTGGCCGACACACTGGTTTCCAGGCTTATCGGCGTATGTTTTCCGAACACCAGTCCCGCCCGGATATTCATCAGGAACAGTTGCATGCCGTGATAATCATCCCTTGAAAAATATCGCCGAAACTCATACCCGAACGCCTTCGCATTCACCGTGAGCACCAACATACGCATCGCACCGCCGGCGGCGTATTCGAACGGATGAACCGTGGCAACAAATTTTTCGTTCAATGCCTTTTCCCGCTCACAGAACATCGTGCCCAGTCTCAGCATCCCGCCATTGATAAAACTGTACACGGACAGGCGTGCCCGGTAGCCATCGAGCTGCCATCCGCCACGGTCATGGGATCCGAGACCGATATTGCCGTACACCGTAAAAAGCCGTTCATGGCGGTTGAGTTTTATGCCGTAGAAAAACGCGTCGGCCATAAACCGCGAGTCCGCAGGAGGATCCCGTCTTATATGCACATCCTGATCCACATCGTGCAATACGCCGGCGCCGGCATCCAGCTTCAGGTACGACCGGTGCGTCCGTTTGGTGTCCAGGATACTGGCGACTCCGGCATCCCAGAATTCACCATCGTCCGCAACCGCAACGCCGGCTGCCAGGGTCTGGATGACACACGCGGTCACAAGCAACAACGGTATCCACCTTACAGAAGGCATAATGAAGGGTCTGGACAGAACTGCAGATAAATTTGATAAGCGTTTCATGGCGCCCTGTTTATCAGGCAACGGCGGAATTGTAAATCTCAACCGTGTTTCAACAACAGGGGTACCGGAAACAGGCCGTATTTCAATGGCCTCGAAATAAAACCGCGGACTTATAAGTTTTTAAAATCAGGAAAATAAGTTGCAGAGGAACTGAGCGTCTGTATATCCTACTTCAAAATTTTAACCAGAGGATAGAGTACCCGGTATGAAAGAAATCGTTAATACAATTCTGGTAAGTGGCGTAGCCGGTCAGAGCGAAACCGACGTGAACGTGGGCAGTATCGACCAGATGCTTTCGCTGATCATGGAAGCCTCTCCCATTGTGAAGGGCGTTATCGCACTTCTCTTCATTTTCATTCTGTCAGGTGTGTTCATTGTTGTGTACAAATACATCCAACTGAAGCGGGCCCATCTGCAAACCGGTCGATTTCTCGATGTTTTCTGGGCGTCCAAGCGACTCGATGAAATTTATCAGGCAGCCAATCAGTACGAGCGCAGCCCCATTTCCAAACTGTTCAAGGCCGGATATATCGAATTGTCCAAACTGAAGAGCGCCGAAAAATCTCAGCAGGAAAGTGACACCCGTCAGAGAGATGAAACCAGCGCCGGCGCCATCGGAAACGTGGATCGTTCCCTGCGCAGGGCCATGACTGCGGAAGTGACCTATCTGGAGAGCATGGTACCATTCCTTGCCACCATCGGTTCCACGGCGCCGTTTGTGGGTCTGTTTGGAACAGTGATTGGTATTATGATTTCCTTCATGCAAATCAATCAGAGTGGTTCGGCCGGCATGGACGTGGTGTCCCAGGGCATTTCCGAGGCGCTGATTGCCACGGCAATTGGTCTTCTGGCGGCGATTCCCGCAGTGATTGCATACAACTATTTTCTTCGAAGAATTCGCGTGCTGTCTTCAGAGATGGAAAATTTTTCCAGTGATTTCATTAATATTGTGAAACGACATTTCTTCAAATAGACGGAGATTCCCATGGCAATGGCAACAGGTGGCGGCAACGGCCCCATGAGCGACATCAACATCACTCCCCTGGTGGACGTAATGCTGGTGCTGCTGATTATTTTTATGATCACCGCACCGATGATAGACGACAAGGGCGTAGAAATGGATTTGCCAAAGGCGGACGCGAAGCCGATGGATGTGGACGAATCCAAACTGGTCATGACCATCGACAGAGACAGACAGGTGTTTCTGGGAGAAACCCTGATTCCCCACGAAAAACTCGAAGATACTCTGGGCAACAACGCCCGGTTGCAACGGGAAGGGGAACTGTATCTGAAAGCAGACCGGAACATTCCATACGGTTTCGTGGTCCAGGTGATGGCCATCGTGAAAAAAGCCGGTATTCCCAAGCTGGGAATGGTCACCGATCCCGATGGCGGCGAATGGCCTCCAAAATCCGAAGTCGATGAACCGCAGGCAAACCCCGCGCCAGAAAAGCCCGCCAGAGGCAAAAAGAAATAGATCCCTTCGCCACACCCACAGTGCAGCAAAATATTAATACTGCCACATCGCGTCAGCGGGGTCGTGCGGGATTGCCAACCACAATGGTGTCCGGGGACACATCCCTGGTAACTACACTGCCGGCGCCAACAAGACTGCCCGGGCCCACGGTGATGCCTTCGAGAATGACACTGCCCGCACCGATGTAACACGATTTTTTCAGGGTCACCCTGCCGCAGAGCACTGCGCCCGAAGCCATTATGACGTAATCGTGCAGACGGCAGTCGTGACTGATGACACAACCGGGCAATATCATCCCGTGATGGTCAATCCGCGCGTTGGCGCAGACGGTGGTATTGGCAAGTATCACGGTACCCTTTCCGACGGTTGCAAGGGGCGATACTGCTGCGGAGGGATGCACAATGGTGGCGAACCGTTCCGGTTCGATTTCAAGGGCGTGGTTGATTTTCGGTTTGTCCGGATAGCTTCGGGGGCTGCCGATGCCGTTGACGAAGAATGCGTCCTTGAACCGGGAAGCAAGAGACAAAGGCCCATGCACGGTGTACCCACCGAACAGCTGATGGTGGGTGGCGGGATTGTCGTCGAGAAAACCGAGCACATCGTATTGATGGGAGTGTCGATTGAGCGCCTGCACGGCATCGAGAATATCCAGGCAGTTGCCCCCCGTCCCCAATATCACAAGTGCCTTTGCCACACCGTTATCCCCTGCAGATTTGTTTCACGGTGTCGATGGGAACCGATGTTTTTTGGGCCACCTCGTCGATGGACAGGCCTTCCCGATGCAACCGCTTCACAAAGCAGGGAATCGACTCGCCCACTTCGACCAGGTTTCCGTCGGGATCGAAAAATCGAACCACGTATTGTCCCCAGGATTCCAGACGGGTGTCGTGAAGAAACCGCACCCGGTTCTGTTTCAGCCGGCTGCGCGCCCCATCAAAATCGTCGGTTTCAAAACAGAGTTCAAATGGTCGTGCAGTGCCCGGCTCCTGCTGTTGCAGGTGCCCACGGACCACATGTTCCGCCGTCGGTTTCCAGATAGATAATCCACACGAGAATGAGATGCACGCCCCGAAGTCAAAAGCCACTTCCTGCTGCAGAACCTCGCGATAAAAATCGGCGAGGACGTCCACCTGTTCGGTGATGATAACGGACGAATTGAACTGAATCGTCATGGCGGTACCCTCTCATGCGTTGTTCAGAATCTCTTCAAGGGCGGACAGAAGCAGTTTGATTTCGCGATATGTGCCCACGGTGATGCGCAGAAACGGATCAATCCGGGGCCCATTGAAATGCCGTACAAAAATGGATTGCCGCTGCAACTCGTCTTTGAGAAACCCGGCATCCAGTCGGTGAGTGGCAAATACAAAATTGGCTCTGGATGGCAGCACCTGAAAGCCCAATGTTTTCAGTCCCTTGCTGAGAAAATCCCGATTGTAGATAATTTGCTCGGTGGTTTCCTTGAAGTAATTGTTGTCGTCAAACGATGCTGTGGCGCCGGCGATGGCCAGTCGGTCCAGGGGATACGAATTGAAGCTGTTTTTCACCCGCTCCAATCCTTCGATGAGTTCCGGATTCCCGCAGGCAAAACCCACCCGCAGCCCGGCAAGACTTCTGGATTTGGAAAGCGTGTGGACCACCATAAGATTCGGGTATCGGTCAATCAGCGGAATGCAGCTTCGGCCCCCGAAATCCACGTACGCTTCATCAACGACCACCACGGAATCCGGATGCATGGCCAGCAGTTTTTCAATGGCGCCGGTGTTGAGAAAGATTCCGGTCGGGGCATTGGGGTTTGGAAAAATAATGCCACCGTTGGGCTGAGAGTAGCTGTCCACATCAATTTCGAAACGGCTGTTCAGCGGGATTTCGCTGTACTCGATTTCAAACAGTCTGCAATACACCGGATAAAAACTGTAGGTGACATCCGGAAACAGGATGGGCTGCTTGCCTTTGAAAAACGCGGTGAACAGCAGGGCGAGCACTTCATCCGAACCATTTCCGGTGAACACCTGATCTTCCCGGATCTGATGATAGCGGGCAATCGCCTGCTTCAATACTGCCGCGTTGGGATCCGGGTACTTCCGCAGATTTGCAGTGGTTTCTTCGGATATGGCCTTGAGCACCATGGGCGACGGACCGTAGGGGTTTTCGTTTGTGTTCAATTTCACGATATTATTCAGTTGAGGTTGCTCACCGGGCACATATGGTTCAAGTGCTTTGGTCACCTCACTCCAGAACCGACTCATGCAGCCTCCCCGCGATTTCGCTGTTCAGAATGAAACATTGTTTAACTGAGATGGTAATTCGGTCATTTCCACTTGGCCAAGATATACACCCAAGCCAGTGTCAAGGTCCATCAAATCTTTACGCCGGTAATCATCCCGGATAATTCGGATTTCATCCCGGGACAGACAGGAGCGAACAGAACAATACGGAACCAATACTATAAAATTATTTCCGGACCGGATTGATTCAGAAATTCGGTTTGAATTTGCATCTCAGAACAAAGGGGGAATATTCAACAGGGGAGGTACTTAAAAATAGTCGAAGTTCTGACAAGTTAAAGTTAATTGTATATAGTTCTGATATTATAGACAGGTTGATGGAACTGTCCGGCAACATCCGGAGCAATGAAAATTGACCGAAAGAGGGTACCATGGTGCAGAGAAAATATCTTTCAATATTGAGCGCAACCCGAATGGTGGAGATACTTCTGTTTGCGATGGGGATAGCCGGATGCACGGACACAAACGAGAGACACGACGCCAGTGACGATGGCCAGGACAGGATGGTCGACTCCAAAGTGACGTCCAGGCAATTGGAGGCGGATACAGCGGGAGAGGCGACCTGGAGCGAATTGCAAAGTGTTCTTGAACACGGAAATTTCCAGGGGGCGGTGGAGGAATGCTGTACCAACGTGGGAAAGATGGATGAGTGCTGGTGGGAAGACGCCATTGCCGACGGGGTGACCTGCAGCCACCACAGCGACTGTGAATTTGGGGAATGCGTATTTGATTATGACCGCCCGGGCGCCACTTCCAATGTGGGTCTCTGCCGGTGCGATCCGAACGTGACCAGCCATTGCAACAATGACCTCGCCGGTCGCCATGGGGTGTGTGTGAAAGACCCGGACCTGGGCTATCATGTATGTGGTCCGTCCTACTGCAACGGGTATCTCAAGTGCAGTTGTTTCGGGGGATGCGAATGGTGGCGTCCGGAACAACCCGGAGTGACACCACAGGATTTGCTGGATTCTGATCAGGATGCCATCGATAACCGATATGTGTGTTGCGAGGGGACGTATCCTCTGGGAGGCGCAGATATTATCACGTACACCGGCATTGGCAATTGCGAGCTGCCCACCGCTATCGAGTGTACGGATGTCACGGATTGTGACGATGGCAATCCGTGTACCAGCGAAGTATGTCTTGGAGAGAACCGGTGTCAGTATTCTCCCGTGGCCGATGGAACCGTGTGCAGCGTGGATACGGATACATCAGACTGTCTGGGCGCTCGCATCTGCGAAAGTGGCGTGTGCGGGGTGACTTTGCTGGCGGAAGGGACGACGTGCGGCGATGGGATGGATACCGTGCCCGACGACTGCATCACCGGATTCGAATGTGACCATCTGGGACGATGCATTGAAGCCCACGAACCGGCGGCGACCCTGTGCGAGCTGGATACAGCCATTTTCAATCCCAGCTGCTGGACCGGATTCTGCGGTATGGTGGACGACAGTGTCTGGCTTCCGGTGGCGGCTCTGGATACCGATTCCGCCACACCAATCGGGGACGATGGCTTGTGCTGGAATGTCCGGCATACATCGGCGGCGAACGACACCTGTGCCGATGCGGTTCAACTGGGCGGTGGTACGATTGCCAACACGGTTGAAGGCGTAATTGCCACCGTGACGGGCTCCACCGATTGCGCGGTGAATGACTATTCGGCGGGCCACAGCAGTTGCGTCGAAAATGATGGCGCCACCCCCATCGGATCCCTGGGGGGGGATGTGGTGTACTATTTTGATTATGAGGCCACTGACAGCGCACAGCAGGATTTGTACGCCTTCGTGATTACGGTGGAATCCGATTTGGATGCCGGTACGCTGGAAGACGATTTCCGGGCAGTGGTGTACACCAGCAATGACAGCTGTGATGCGGCGGCCAGCAACCCGTGTCTCTACCAGCCCGACGACGAAGGCAGCGGGAACCCGCCACCGGTGCCCTGGGAGTACCGGGCCAATACGGCCGGACGGGACTGGGGGTTTGAATCGCAGGTGTGCGGTCCCATCGATTATGCGTGGTGCACGCGAACGTCTGATGCGGGCACGTGGACATATCCCCCGTCGCCCACGGCCTGCGTGTTCGCCGCGGACGGTTCATACAATTGCGCCAGTGCCGCCGGACATGTGGCGCAAACGGTGGTGTACCCCCGCAACGATCAGTCGGCGACCCCCCATCGGGTGTATGTATTTGTGGATGGCGCCCGGGGTGAACGGGGAACGTTCCGGTTGACCCTTTCGCGGCTGCTGTGGAACAACGGCGCCTGTGAACGGGTGACCGATGCCCCCCGGGTGTACGATATTACGGAAGTGCCGGCCTCAGGAACTGCGGTGGTGCAGGGAAATCTGACGGGATACGCCAACAGCGACCACAGCGCCGCCACCACCGATTGCGGCGGATATGATTGCACGGCGGACTGGCGGGGCTGGACCCGGGCCCACGGTGGCAGTTTCAGCGACGCCAATCCATTCTGGCCCAACGCGGCGTACTTCAGGATACAACCGTCCACCGACACCACCTATTGTCTGCGCACGGACCAGACGGGACTGAGCGGGGCCATTTCGCCTGTGATTGAGGTGCGACGCCTTCAGCAACAGCGCGATCTGTGTCAGAGCGCCTATACCCAGGTGGATGCCAGGACCGGAGAAGCCGGATTGGATTTTGCGGCGCTGGCCAGCCAGACCTATCTGGTGCTGGTCTCTGAAGAGGGACCCAACGCCGAAACGAATGGCCCCTGCAGCGGAGATTGCAATTATCGGTTACTGGTGAGCGAGGGCCCCTGCACGCCGCCTCTATGTGTGGCTTCCACATATCAGGTGGAGGCGCCGCCCGTGACCACCAGCGTCGGAATGAGCGTGCCGCCGTCCTGGTGTCTCGATGAAAACGGCAGCGTTTCCGTCACCCATACATTTTCCGGCGAGTCCGTTGTCGAGGTTCTGGCCAGAGGCAGTTACGGTTTTGACAGCGATTCCGATGGCCAGTGGCCACATATGCTGGTGGCCATCGATGGCGATACGGCGAATCCGGTGCTGGACACCTATCTGAACGGAGATACCGATGAACTGTATACCGCCACATTTGACGCCCTGACCGGCGACCATACGGTATCGGTGCATTACGACAACGACGCCGACTTTTCGGGCGACCGGAATCTTTACCTGGACTGGTTGAGACTGGACTGCGCCGAACCGGATACAGATACGGATACCGGCGCCCTTCCGGACACCGACACGCAACCCGCGAACTGTCAGGATATTGTGTTCGATAACAGCGGCACCACATCATTTTCGGTGGTGAACAACGACTGTTTCAATCTAATCCCCACGAGTGCAGCAGGATTTCAGAGCGTGGATCTCCGGTTGGTGGACGGGACCGTGGACAGCGGAGACAACCGTATATTCGTCACCTGGGGTTGGAGCGATGGCACCGACGGCACCGACGGCAGTTTCACTTTTACCCATCTGTGGGGAGGGGGCGTTCGCCTGACCCCCTGGGATTCGGCAAGTTCGATTACGGTGAATTTGCACGGCAACGGCAACAATGTGGTCACTGTCCGGGTGAGCCCTTCCAACGGGTGAGTGAGATAATGATGACAATAAAAAAAGCATGGCAACACACACTTATTTTTTTCGGTTCAGTCGGGATATGCGTCCTGATGGGCCCTTTGCTTCTCAGCTGTGATGATGACAGCAAATGTCACCGCAATTCGGATTGCGGGGGAAACCGAATCTGCATCCACGGCGATTGCGTCAACAATCCCCGTTCCACCGATGATTCCGCCACCGCTTCTGACAGCACGTCAGACTCTGCCGTCCCGTCCACCGACACCGATGATTTCCAGACGGATACGACGACCGGGGACACCGATACCGTGCCATTCAGCGATACGCCCTGTCTGCGCAATCTGGACTGCGATGACGGCAACCCATGCACCCGGGACTCCTGTAATCTGAACGCCGAGCCCTATCGATGCCGGGCCGTGCCCATAACAGACGGCACCAGCTGCAATGAAGGAGATGCCTGCCTTGGCCAGGGGGTCTGTCAGAATGGTGTGTGCACCGGTGCCGAGCCCCTCTGCGTGACGTCCACTCTGCCCGGAGAGTGTGTGACGTATGTGGCTACCTGCACCCCGGATGCAGCGGAAGTCTGTGAGTATACTGCAGCGTGGGTGGAAAACGGTACCCCGTGTACCGTGGGGGATGCCTGCCTCCGGGGCGCCTGTGTGGATGGAGAATGTATGGGTGCGCAAAATCCGTGCAGTGTTGACGATTCGCCCTGTGAGACCAGCACCTGTGTGGCATCGGGTACCCGTCCCGACGATTTTGAATGTCAGCGAAACACTGTCCCCGACGGCGAGGCATGCCGCATTCTGAAGGTCGATGACCCCTGCGCCTCGTCCCCCCGGACGCCCGACTATGTGGACGGATACTGCTTTTCCCAGGGGGACGCATCCACCTGTTTCGCCGGTGAAAATCGCATCTGTTTTGATGCCACATTGCCCAATATCTGCACTGCCCAGGTATGTGTCCGGGAAGACGGCAGCTGCGCCGATGTCCCGGTGACAGATGTATCACTGCCGGTGAACTGCGGGGATACCGTGGCCCTCACCGCTGCGGACTTCATCACCCGCGAGTACTGGCAGTATCCGTCGCCGTGTGCCCCCATTGATGTCCGGGGAAAGGAACTGGCATTGACAGTGGGACTTTCCGCATCGTCATCGGTGACGGTGACGGTGACCGATGATGGTGGCCAATCTGTATCGTTGCATCATCTGACCGACATGTGCGACCCGACCACGTGTCAGGACAATGCAATTGGCGCACTGACCATCCCGGTCATGCAACCCACCGACGCCATTCTGGTCGAAGCGGGCATCGGCGAGCCGCCCGCGACGATTCAACTCAGTATCTCCTGCAATTGATGGTCTTTTTTTCCGGCTACTCTTCGGCAATCAGCAGGGCAAAATCCCGGATGCAGAAATTGAATTCAACTGTGTCCGTGGGCGAACCATCCACCTGAAACTGCAACATGGTGATATCCGACGTGGTCGCGTTATCTTTGAACGCATCAGACAAAGCCTCGAAAAGATACACCCGGGGTACATCCGGTCCAATTTCGACATCGGAGAAAACGGCGATTGGCGTTCCCCATCGCCATATACGCAATGTAAAATTTTCCGGCACTTTCTCGCTTTCCACATAATAAGAAACCCCAACGAACAGCTTGCCTTCGGTGGCCTCCGTGTATGGGCAATTCTGAAAAGAATAAAAATTAAACTGATTTTTCTCGTCCGGACACAGATTGATACCCACGCCGGCGTATGTCTGTTCGGATGGATCCGTACCTATCTCGCCTTCGAAGCACATATCACCATTGGCTTCCCGGGTGGGAAGATTCATCGTACCTGGTGATGTCATGTCCATATAGGCGATCCATAATCCCGGCAGTCCCATTTCGTTTCCATCCGCATCCACCGGATATCGAAACCAGGGAGCATCTTCATGCGGCTTGAAGGGCACGGTGACATAAGTGGGCGTGGCATCTGAATCAGTAGCAGTTTCGGAATCTTCGGAAGTTTCGGAATCTTCGGTATCTTCCGACGCCGACTCGCTGCCTGTATCCGATGTATCCAGCGTATCCGACGGGACAGTGGTGTCCTCGGTCTCCTTGCTGGTATCAGAGTCGGATTCGGGAGTATCGGATTCGGGTTCCACGGTTGCCGAATCGGTTGTTTCGGAATTATCCCGGTCCCAATAGCCGATTTTTTCCACAGTCTGACACGAACCGAGCATCAGCACGCACCCGAGATAAATGGCACGAATGCTTTTTATGAAAGATGGATTCCCCCGGAAATTTTCACGGATGGTCACGCGCATAGGAAAGGTTATATCATACATCATGCGGAATCTCTCACTCAGAGGTCAGAAAGTTCGCGCAACCTTTTTTCGGCAGCCAGTGAGAGCGGACCGCCGGGATATTTGGAAATGAGTTTCTGGAGGGTTCGTTTTTCATCGGCGCCGCTGTTGAGTTGTCGATACACTTTTGCCTTGCCATACAGGGCTTCGGGCTCCAGGGTGCCGGGGGTGCGCAGGTAGTTGTTAAAATGTCGGAGGGCCGCCTCGGGGATATTCAGACGATTGCTTTCCACCTGCGCCAGGCTGACCAGTGCAGTCCGACTGTCGGGGGTTCCCGGATAATCGCGAAGTATTCGCCGGTAAATGGATGCCACTTCAACCCAGTCGTTTTCCCGGCGGGCCCGGGTCACTGATTCGAGCAACTGCGCCAGACCGTTCAATGGTGACACCGATGGGGATTTCCGCCATTTCGCCGAACCGCCGGCCCCATGGGTCGCACTGGCTGCGGATTTACTTCGGGTAGATGGTTTGCGGACTTTTCGGTCGCATTCGTTTTCTGTCAACTCGCTGAAGGTCTGTCCGCCGTCGAAACAACCCAGCTGGTATAACGGACTGATTTCGTTGAGGGAATCCGCAGAAGGCACAACACTCACTGAATTTCGCTTCAGGCTCGCGGTCTGGCCGGTGCCTGCATAGGCGATGGGTTGATTGGGCGCCTGAATTTCCACCTTACCCCGATGAACGTATACATCCACATCTTCCCCATCCCGAACTGCAACCGAAAACAGCGTGCCGGTGACCCGAATCACCCCGTTTGGCGTTCGAACGAAAAAGCCTTCTCTGGATTGAGTGGGATCCACGGAGAACAGCGCCATCCCCTGGTTGACTTCCACATCATACCTGCGATTGCCATTCCAGAACACCCTGGCCGTACTGTATTCAGCCATGCCAACGGCAATCCCGGTCGGCAGGGCAAACGCGCTCTGTCCCCTTCCGGTCTGAATCCATTTTCCAAGGGGAACACTGCCCCCCAGTTTGACACCGGTGTCGCCACAGGTCACGTCACCGTGCAGCAGTGAAAATCGGCTCCGGGGAACCAACTGGGTATCGCCGGACAGTTCCGCGGACGTCCGCGACATCCTGACGGCCATGTCGTCCCCGGCGGATGAATCCATCGCCGTAATGGTCAAATATGCGCCGGTGACCAATGCCACCAGTCCGGCTGCAACCGCCACAATAATGGTCAGTCCGGATTTGGAGTGCGCGACTCGGGCTGTGGGTGAGAGAGTGCTTTCTTCCCATTGCGCCAGAACCGCATCGACCACCCGTCGTCGCTTCAGATCGTCGACTTCGGGATGCATCGGCAGCTCCGGCCCCTCGGGACGCAGACTCAACAGCAGCTCCTCCAACCGCTCGTCTGTGAATTCCCTTTTTTTAAGATTCGGTAGCACGTTACGCCCCCTTTTCAATCCAGTCCTTCAGAACTGGATTTTTGGTTAGTATTCGTTTCAGCTTTCTTTTGCCCACTTTCAACCTGTCCCTAACAGTTTCCTGTGGCGCTTCAACGATTTGTGCAATTTCTGAAATACTGTGTTCATGAATGTATTTCAGCCTGATAACCTGTTGTTGTTTTATCGGCAACAATGAAATGGCCGAATTAATTTCATTCTGCAGCTCCCGGGAAATCAGATCGTGTTCGCCTCTGGCTTCCTCGCAGGTGTCCTGCGTGTATGATCGCAACCGCTGCTGATATTTTCGGTTCGAGCGTATTTTGCGGTAGGCAACGCGCATCGAAATGCGACGCGCCCAGGTGGCAAGAGAACATTCCCCTCGGAAATACTTCATTGATTTCAATATTTCCACCAGGGATTCCTGCACCACATCCTGCGCAAACACGCTGGAGTTCAATGCATACGAAACGGTCGCGGCAACTGTATCGAATACTTCATTCACCAATAGCCGCTGTGCTTCGCGATCCCCCTGGGCTGCTCCAGTGGCAAGGTACGACTCTTTTTCGCTCTGAGAAAGCGATGGATCCGTCATCGGTGATGTGGTGTATTTTTTCAACAGTCTCATATTTCCATAGTACTTTTTGCGGATAAAAGCGGTGGATCAAAATAGCAAAAAGGTGATCCCCGCCTGTAATCCGGGCCAGAGTCGATTATACTCGTCAAAAAGTACGGGTCCATTCTGAACTTGATATGTCACTTTGTTCAGATCCATCAATAGATGCACATTTACGAAAAGTTCTATCTTTTCATGGAGTCGGTAGCTGCATTCCAGAAAAAATCGAAGCATCAGACCGCTGGCCCAGTAGCTTGATTTCAATTCTGCTGAAGCGTTCTGAGTTGCCGGTGTGTTTTTCAGTGACACCAGAAGAAACGACATCCCGCCGCTGAAAGCGAGATCACCGTGACGGAATCGACTGAGGAGGCCCAGCTCAATGGGGAATCGGAGCTGCTTCACTTCAAATCCCATCTCCTGGCTCGTTCGTCGTGATACGGCGCCAAATCCGAGAAATCCGCGCAACCGGGGAACCGGCTGAATACCGAGTCGGATGTTGCCGCCGTGTAAAATGGTCGGTGTGCCGTTGACAGCATTCATCTCGTATCCGAGCTGCATGTACATATCCGGAAACCGCCCTCCGGTATAGGATCGCCTCCGGGGAGGGCGCACTGCGATGATGCGCTGTGCAGACGGGGGGACCGATTCCGGGGCAATAACCACGGGTTCGTCCGTTGAATCCTCCAGTTTTCGGGTATCGAGAATGGACTCCACCGCGGTCTGCACCATGATGGCAATGGCTTCGGGACGACTCTCACTGCCCACATCGCGGATGGGTCTCTGCATCGGCTCATCCGTGTCATTCATCAGATAATAAAGGGTGTCCCGCTTTGACCCGTTCCAGAAGATGGTCAGCTGAATATGCTCCTCTGCCAGAATGGAGCGGGCAGCGGCAACCTGGACATCCAGGTCGTCGGTGGACGGTTTTATCCATTTGATGCCGAATTTGACATCCACATCGAACATCCGAAGCTGCAGCGTTTCAACGATGCCGAGCACCTCTTCATTGCGGGTGTCTTCGAAAACCAGCAGCATGACCCGGGGCAGTTGGCCGGCAACGGTGGTGATTCTGTGGTCCGACGACACCTGGCCCAGAGCCGGATGGACAGGATAGCAGGTCCATGCGAGCAGGGTAGTTATAAAAATGGTGGTGATTAGTGGACGTCGCTCAATCATTCATGTTCCAGGATGTTCTTGGTCTCTTCCCGTTATGTTGCGCTGAAAACAGCGGATTAGTCAAAGCAAATTCGAGAAAGTACGTCAATGTACAAAACCCATTGAAATCTAACAATATATGGCGAAGCGCCACTTTTTTTAATGGCCATATTTTCCGGAGTGGTTATACCTCTTTTTAGATTTTATGAGTTTCAATACATCCATCATCGCACAGCCTGAAATTCGTGAGGAGGACAAATGGTCTGGAATTATACTGAGTTGGTCAAAAAACACTTCTTTGAACCCAAAAATGTCGGAAAAATCGAAAATGCGGACGGTACCGGGGATGTGGGGTCCATCGCCTGTGGGGACGCGCTCAGTCTGACTATCCGGGTGGACAGGGAGACCGACACCATCCAGGATGCCAAATTCAAAACGTTCGGTTGCGGCAGCGCCATTGCGTCCTCGTCCATGCTCACGGAAATGGTGAAAGGAAAAACCCTGGATGAAGCGCTGAAAATCACCAACCGGGAAATCGCCGATGCCCTTGGGGGGTTGCCCGCCGAGAAAATGCATTGCTCGGTGATGGGTCGGGAGGCGCTGGAAGCAGCCATTGCCGACTATCGCGGCGAAAAGGTCAACCACGATGAAGAGGACGAAGGACGCATCATCTGCAATTGTTTCGGAATTACCGAAAGCAAGATTCGAAAGGTCATTGAGGAAGATCATTTGACTACACTGGAGGAGGTGACCAATTACACCAAGGCCGGTGGTGGCTGTGGCGCCTGTATCGATGAAATTGAAACGATTATCGAAGAATATCTGAACGAAAAGGCTGTCCGTCCCAAACCACAGGCTGCCCGGGGAAAGAAACTGACGAATCTGGAGCGAATTTCTCTGATTCAGGAGATCATTGACAACGAGATTCGCCCGGAACTCGAAAAGGATAACGGAGGGTTGGATCTGATTGACATTGATGGCCCCCGGGTGTCCATCCGGATGATTGGCCAGTGTTCCGGATGTCGTGCGGCAGGCTTCACCTCGGCATGGATTGAGGAAAAACTGAAAGAAGTGGTCGATCCGGAAATCAAAGTCGTCGTGGTGGAGGAGGAGTAATGAAAATTGTTTACGCGGACAACAATGCCACCACCCGGGTGGCCGATGAGGTAATTGACGAGATGACTGTATTTCTCCGGGAAAAATGGGGAAATCCATCGAGCATGCACCAGTTGGGGGGCGACGTGGAAAAAGCCATCGACAGCGCCCGGGAGAAAGTGGCGGCCTGTCTCGGGGCATCTCAGCCTTCGGAGATTATTTTTACCAGTGGCGGAACGGAGTCCGACAATACCGCCATCCGCTCTGCCCTGGCGTCCCGAAAAGGGAGGCGCAAAGTGATCACTTCGCGGGTGGAACATCCGGCGGTGCTCAATCTGTGTCGCAATCTGGAAAGAGAAGGATACACCGTGCGATATTTGCCGGTGGACCGGCATGGTCACCTGGATACCGACGACCTTCGGGATGCCATGGATGAGGACGTGGCAGTAGTCAGTCTGATGGCGGCCAACAACGAAACCGGCGTACTGTTTCCGGTGGAGGAAGCCGGCGGGATTGCCCATGAATTCGGCGCGCTTTTTCATACTGATGCGGTGCAGGCCATGGGGAAAATTCCAGTTGATCTCTCGGAGGGGCATATCGATTTGCTGAGTGTCTCCGGACATAAAATTCACGGTCCCAAGGGAATCGGCGCGCTGTTCATCCGCAGGGGATGCCGATTTCGACCGTTTATCGTGGGTGGGCACCAGGAGCGGGGACGCCGCGGTGGCACCGAGAATGTTCCCGGCATTGTGGCAATGGGAAAGGCGGCGGAACTGGCCATGGCGCGCCTCCAGGAGGAACAGACCCGGGTGAAGGCGATGCGGGACAGGCTGGAAGCCGGCCTGCTGCAGATACCTCTATCGCGGGTGAATGGCAGGACGGAGCTGCGGCTGCCTGGAACCAGCAATATGAGTTTCAAGAATGTGGAAGGCGAAGCGCTGCTGCTGATGCTCGACCAGAAAGGTATCTGTGCGTCCAGCGGTTCCGCCTGTACATCCGGGACGCTGGAGCCTTCACATGTACTGCGTGCCATGGGCATTCCCTTCACGTACGCCCATGGTTCCCTCCGGTTCTCCCTTGGCCGCTACAATACCGAAGAAGATGTGGATACCATTCTCAGAGAAATGCCTCCCATCGTTGCCCGGCTGCGCGAACTCTCCCCATTTTCCGGCTGAGCACCCTTTACCGGTCCCACCGCCTGTGCCCGATGCTTCCCGTCCCGTCGTTCGGCGGACTACCGATGCGACCCGTGAATTGAGATGAGTCCATCGATGGCCTCTGGATTCCCCGGTTGAATTCGAAGACTGCTGCGGTACCACTCCGATGCACGCTCCCGATCCCCGGCCCTCGTGGCGTACCAGCTGCCCAATGCATTGCAGAGATACATACGGTCTTCGGGTTGAAGGGGGGTCGACATCGCGGATTCGACAATATGAATCAGCTGTTCGCGATATGGACCATCGGCGAGATGTTTTTGGGTCCAGTCAATACACCCGGGTTGCCGGATGTATGCATTCAGATGATTTCCAATCAGGGTAATGGCATCCCGGGCGCGGTCCAGTTTTGTCACCATCAGTCGTACGGAATGAAATACCAGGTCGCCAATCTCTTCGGTTTCATCCGCTTCTTCAAGCAATGTTAAAAGCGTGTCGTTGACCATCTCCCAATCCCCCAGAGCTTCTGCGGTAAATATGATCTGTTCTCTGATGAATTCATTGTCCGGATACAGATTGTGCACAAATCGCAGCAATCGCTGGGCGGCCGCAAGTTCCCGGGCATCAATGCGTTCATTGATGCGTTCGAAAAAGTCCGTATACGAAGTTCTGCATATCCCCGAATACGTTTCCGCGGATGAGTCGGTTCCCGTGTTCCGTGGTGGCCTGGTCTGATCTCTTCGTACATCTGGAATCATGAAGCGTTGCTCTTTCCCTGGTGTCACTCCCCATCAACCGAGAAAATGCAAAGGCTGTGCCACAATACAATTAGTTGAAATTATTAGGTTTTTTATTCTGTTTTGCCTGCACCCGCCGCAGTGGATGAAGGACGTGTATGAAGGGGCGTATGATGTGTATGACTCGATGCATCCCGGAGACTGAGGGCCGAATCCTCCGGTGAATTCACGGCATCGGCCCCGGAACCCGGGTCTGCGGATTCTTTTGTTTGCCTGCGGTGGGTGAGGGGGGATAAACGGTGATTCTGCTGATCATCCAACGCAATGAACTCCGTGACGGTTTCCACCTGAACAGATGGGGATTTCTGAGGTGAATGCGACCCGATGACGCCTGTGCTGAATGCGGTGATTGCGGCGGCAGCGAATACGACAGCCAGTGAAGCCGCCTTCAACGCCAGATGAGGCCGGTGTCCCCGTCCGAACTGCCGGAACGCGCGTTTCATTGCTGCCCAGTGGTTGGCCACCGCGACCTGCCATGTCGTCGCGGAAGGGTAGCGACGGACCCGGTTATTGCGTTCACCGGCGAAATTCGGAATGCCGGATGGCGATGCCAACGCTTTTTGAACCTTGTCATCCCTTTCTTTGCGCAGGACAGCAAGATCGTTCAGTACCCATTTTCGGACGGACATATGGGAGGGGCCTGCAGCCAGCGTTCTGGATACCGTACGCAGATCATTGAACATTTCAGCGGCGCTCTGATATCGGTTCTCCCGGTTCAGCCGCGTGGCTTTCGACACAATCCGGTCAAACACATCGGGCACGTGGGGTACGATATCGGACGGTCTGGGGATTTCCAGCGTCCTGATGATTTCAATCATCCGGGTGATACTGTCGGTGGCCCCGAACTGCCGGGGCCGCACGCCAGTGAGCAATTCGTACAGCAAAATACCCATGGAAAAAATATCAGCCCGATGGTCCACTTCGGAATGCAGAAAGACATCCGGAGACATATTGATCATCCTGCCTTTATAGACACCCGGCTCGGTGACGCTCTCATGCATGACATTGCGGGCAATCCCGAAATCAATCACTTTTACAAAACCGCCGTCGGTAACCATGATGTTCGAGGCATCGATGTCTCTGTGCACAATGTGAAGGGGGGTCCCGTCGATTGCTTTGGCCGTATGCACGTACTGCATGGCTTCGCAGGCCTGCAGCATAATCTGCGCGACAATCTGAAGCGGAATCCACTGACTGTTCGACCTGTACAATCGGATGATATCCCGGAGTTCAAAGCCTTCAATGAGCTCGCACACCATACACGGAGCGCCGCCGTTCATTTCGGTCCATTCGATGACACGGACGATGTTGGGGTGATTCAGTTGGGCCATGACCCTGGCTTCGTTTTCAAAATCCCGCTGATACCTGGCTGCATCACGGAGGCTGCGAGGGAGTTTCAGTACGACTTTCTGGTGGGTGTTGAGCGGGCCGTTCATGATGGCCAGATACACTCGTCCCATACCACCGGAACGGAGCTCGCCAATTATCTGATACTCTCTTTGAAAGTGTGAAATTGCGCGACTGGTGTTCGATTTGACCGTCATGCGTCGTCCCCCGGGTTGAAGGTGATTGAAGGTCCGGTGGTGAGCCATCTGCAAAAGATATTCCATGATGGGACCTACCCGGGTTTCAACAGGTTGACGGATGGCAAATCCATTCCAGTGCACAAAAATGTCTGTAAGTATGATGGCCTGCGTATGATCTGTATGATGGGTTGCTCAAGGAGTCAACGTATGAGGGAAACGCACATCCACAGACATACTGGGTGGCACCCTGAAAACCGGATTGCATATTGGCATTCCTATATTGCGAAACTGAAAATCGATTGTTCCGCCCTATCCCGGGAAAACCGAGTCCATTCCGAATGCCCCGGCAGATGCCCGGCGATGGTCAGTTCCCGGACCGGGTCACTGCGATGGGGATGGCAAACGACAGCGATTTGTTCAATGCGGGAAACCGGGTTTTCTGGGCGATATTTTCAATACACCCGGCCAGCTCGGTGCCGGACAGTCTGGCCGGCGTTACCGATGATCGGGTGACATGACCGGCGGCATCCACGGCAAACCGGACAAAAATGCGGTCAATTCCGGCGAGCAGGCTTTCGTTGTGCGCCAGACATCGCTCCACCGCCCGCTGTTCCTTCTGAAACACTTTTGAAAGCATCATCAGTTGCACATCCTCCGTGAGGGCACGTTTCGCCTTCTCTGGCCGTTTATTGAGCCCGATGTCGGATTTCGATTGAAAGGGCGCCACCGGTTCATCCGGTGTGCTTTCTGCCGCCAACGCAATCCGGGAAGCGTCCACTTCGTCGACCGGTGAATCCGGGGGCATCACCGGTTCCGGGTCGGATGAAGTGGCAGCAGGAAATGCGCCGTTCTCCTGTACCAGAAAAAATTTGTCGGGAGGGTTGGTATCTTGCCGGCTCATAAAAAAATAAACGATGCCCGCCACGCTCGCCATGGCAATCAACAGAATACCGATAATGGTCAATGGGCGCATGCTGAATACCACCTCGGTCTGTCCCCCGGAAGTGATGTGAATCTGACCTTCCTCGTCCGTTTCGGCCGTTGGCCCGCGAAGTACCGAAAGGGCCGGAGGTGCATTCTGTTGCATCGGCAGTGTGGATTTATAGCGGTTTTTGAAAACATCCGTGATAGGCGGCAAGCTGACGACCGGCCCGGGGGGCGATTGACTGAGATTGATGGTGTTTTCCTGCCCGCTGTCCTCGATATAGGCCGCGACGGGAAGGGTGGATGGATGTCGCCAGGCGCGTTCCAGATCGTTCAGCGACTGGCATCCCAGATACTGCGCCATCTCATCGGTAAAATCCTCGGCAACCAGGGCAGCGATTTTTTCTTTTACAGCAGATTCTCTCTGCACCAGCATTCCGCGCAAATCGTTGGCAAAATCCATGGCGCTGCCGTACCGCTTTTCCCAGTCCTTCGCCAGGGCCCTGGCAATAATCCGATCCAGTCTGGGTGGTGCGTCGGGACGTCGCCTGAGAACCGAGCTCACCTGATGATTCAGCACTCTGGCAATGGTGCTGGCATGATCTCCGGTAAAAAATTCGTTCTCCCCGGTCAGTAACTCATGAAGCATAACGCCAACGGAGTAAATGTCGGTTTCCGGGGTCAAATCACTGGAGCCAAAACGCTCCGGGGCCGAGTAGGACAGTTTTCCCCGAAACGATCCGGATTCGGTACGGTACCCGCCAGTCACGTTGCTCATTCGCGCAATGCCGAAATCCACCAGCTTGAGCCGACCATCCGCCCGGAGCATCACGTTGGATGGTGAAATGTCGCGATGAATGACTCTGCGGGGGCCATCGTTCGAAGTCTCAAGCGTATGAGCGTGATATAGGGCTTCCAGAACTTCAACGATAATTTTCAACACGACATCAATGGAAAAGACCTTGCCGATATGTTTGCGATAGCGCGCCCATTCCCGCAGTTGAAATCCGTGCACATATTCCAGCACCATCACGTAGTAATCGTCCTGCTCACCAAAATCGATCACTTCCACGATGCCGGGATGATGCAGCGACGAAAGTATTTTGGCTTCCCGAATGAACATACCCAGAAACTGTTCTTCTCTGGCATATCCGGGAAGGATAATTTTTACCACCACCGGTTTCGCGAAGTCATGGGCTCCCGTGTATCTGGCCAGATACACCACCCCCATTCCTCCCGATGCAATTTTACGCACGATATGGTACCGGCCGAGTACAACTTTGCCAGTGACATCCGCATCAAAAATAGAGCTGTTGGTTCCTCGACTGTTCATTCGACGCTCCCTGTACGCTGGTTACTGTGTTCTCGCGCGTCTGATATAGTAATGCACCCCCCGTCCGGGGTGAGACAATCTGAGCCAGATGGCCCGGTATCCGTTCTGATGGTGAACGGTGCCTTCGAATCGGCCGGAACCGGTCATGGTCACCTTACCGGTGGGCACGCTTACCTGCCATCCAACCATGGCGATGCCGCGAACAGACACCGTTGCCCCGTTTTCAAAGCTGCCTTCTGCCGGTTCCACCAGATTCGCCTTTTCGCTGACGTTATCGAACAGAATTTTCAGTGTGGTGCGGCGCGAGCGTGCCCCGCTGTTTTCTTCGAAAAAGGTGAACTGAATAGTGCCCTCTTTCAAATCGCCGGATGCGAATGTATGCTGGGGCGCCGACAGACTCAGGGTTTTCGAATCATCGCCGTTGACCCGAAGGGTGAACCGACTACTCTCCGGGGCGGTGGGCCATTTCACACGAATAGTGGGCAGACGACTCTGGTAGTACACACTGTACGTTCTGCCATCCATGAGCACCGTCGAGACGGGCGGTGTGTGAACGAGGCGAATTTTTCCCCGATCCAGGATAATATGTACCCGGCCTTCGGCATCGGCGTGCCGGGGATTCTCCGATGGGTCGTCGGCGCAGTGAATGAAGTATCTACTGTATCCGGGGTTTACCGAAAACACCGCGGGATGATCTGCAGTGAATGGATAATTTTTTCTTCCGTGTTTCAGCACGCCGCCTTTTCGACACAATCCACGGGTGCTGACCGCAATGTTCACCGGCCCCCGCACAGTATGAATCCATGGGGATTCGCCGGCGGAAAGCAGGATGTCCGGCGTGAGCACAGTGGTTTCTTCATCTCTGCGGAAGGATTGATCGCTCCGGAGGGGGTCCCCGCGCTCCGTCAATGTCTCCCCGGTATCGACCATGGTGGCGGCGCCATCGGGGTTTTCAAGTTCCTCCACCGCATCAGAATCCCCTGCATCCGATGGTGGAATCTCCCCGAAGTCGGTATCCGCAAGAAACACTGCCTGTCCCACCGTTATCTGAATTCGCTGACCGGCAATCAGTTCTGTGGTCTGCTCTCCCTTCACAAAGCGTGCCTTGCCAATCTGCACTTCCAGTTCCACACCATCTTTTCCCCGGGTTAATTTGATTCGTGTGCCCTTCTTGACAATCGCCACGCCGTAGCGGGTACTGATTTCAAGATTATCGGTAACGGCATCAATGAGAATCACCCCTTCTTCAATCTTTAACCCAACCCGTTTCTCACCGGGAGGCGTCTTTGAAAATCGAATGAATGAATTCTGCAGCATCCGCAATCCCGACCCATCCCGGAGCCACAGCTCCGCCTCGGATTGTGCGCGGGTGCGAATACCGTCATTGAGGCGAAACGTCGCCCCTTTTTCTGCCGGTTGCCACCGGCGCATGGATGGAGCAAAGTCTCTTTCAACAGTCCCCCTGGCATTCGCCAGGGTGGCCAGGGGAGATTCGGCGCAGCCGCTGCACGACGACCACAGGAGCACTGCAGGCCCCCACAGCACCAGCCAGACGGCCCAATGACGCATCAACGAAGCGTTCAACATGGTGCGTGGTCTATTTTTTTCGCAGCTCCACATTCAATATCTCCACACTGTTGTTGCCAACCTTCACGACTCTCCGCTGATTCCGATACCCGGGCGCCCGGACAGTAACGGTGTAACTCCCCGGTTCCACATCCAGCTGAAACTCGCCGTCCGAATTCGTGGTCAGCTGACGTTTATCCGGAGTCACCGTGATGGTGGCCACCACCCCCTTCCCCGCCAGGTTCCGTACCAATCCGCGAATCTGGCTTCCCACTTCGCTCTCCACGAGGACCGGGAGCGCCACTTCACTCTGGCCGTCGCCGGAGACGGCAATGGTTGTTCGGCTGGTTTCAAAGAACGGCATTTCCACCACAATTTCCGCTTTTCCCAACGGGACGCCGGAGACGCTGAATTGGCCCCTGCGATTGGTTGTGACGTGTACTTCAAACTCACCGGAAACAACGGTCACTGCAGCCCCGGCAACTGGCAGTCCGGAGACATCGCGCACTGTCGATGCCACTGTACCCGCAGTTTCGGTTTCGCTCCCGGCGGCGCCCTGCGTGTCCTGCGACGTGTCGCTCGCCGGTTGTGCTTCGGCATCGTTCTGCATCTGCGCAGAAGTACGGGTATTGGCGGCAGGGTCATTGCCTGCGGTATTTCTGAAACTGGGTTTGGCGCCAAAGGCAAATTTCCACGTGATGCCCAGCAGCCCAAGGAACCTCGGTTCTATGGGAACCAACGGGGTTCCCGGGGAAATATCCGGGCGCCTGCTCAGTGATGTGGACGTGGTTAAGTGAAATTGAATCTGTTCATTCAGGTGGTAGCGTACACCGGTTGCGAAACGCATTGGTACCGTTGATATGGCAATGTCGTCGCTCAGCAGAATGTCTCCGGAGAGTTCGGTCCAGACTGCTGCGACTCGGCACTGCAACATCCACAATATCCCCGCTAAAATGGCATGGGCGGAAGAATACTGCATGGCCACGCGGTCACCGTATCGCGTTCGCATGGGGTCAGGTGCTGCGTTTTCACTGTTGTCCAGACGAAACCCGGCTGTCGCAGCGAGGGTATGTCCGCTTTTCGGCATCACGGTAATCAGCAATGACAGATCCATGGTGGTCCCGGACCAGGCCAGTGAAGGTGCTTTTTCTCCCGGCACCACGATGCGAATCTCTCCACCCAGTTTCAATCTGGGGGTGATCGGCACCCCGCTGCGTATTCGAAGAAAAGGCACTCCCAGAATACTTTTATCCGAACCGAATTCATCCTTCGGGTGGAACTGCACCGTCCCGGAGACCCCCAACGCCACCGCAAATACCGGCGACAGATGCAAGTCGGCAGCGAAGTGTCCGTACAGTCCCTGATGGACGCCCTTGACCGGCCCCATGCTTTCAACAACACCGTATCCCCCATGGGCTCCTATCGTCAGCTCCCGGTGGTCATCGGTGAGAATCCCCACATGGTCGCCCCCCTTCAGTCCGTATCTGGAGACGCCCACGGATTGAGCCTGCGCAGCGCGGCCGCTCACCGGCATCAATGCGCCAAGCAGGCAGGCGAACAGCAGCACGACGCGAGCACTGGCAGCGTGATTTCTGATTATCGAAGACTCTTTCACCGTTATCCACATTGAGTATCCCATTCTTGACGTCGCGTTGATCTGTAACGACCCGCGCCGGAAAAATTTCAGTCTTTTAAAAATCGTTTTCAATATGATGGTACCTATATTCAGAGGATTGATGCGGGCCGGTTTCTGGTGCGTCTTCATGTCCTGCGGATGTGTTGCCCGACACCTGGACACCCTGGCCCCAGCGGGTACATTAATAGGGAAAGAAAATGCGGAAACTGCGATACGTAAAATGGCATATATCGATTTCAGTAATATTCATGGACATCGACAGGCACTGAATCTGTCCGGGCATTCTTTCACCATTGGCCGGGACCCGGGGTGCGACATTTCGTTTCCGGACCGCCGGATTTCCCGCAGCCATTCCAGACTGTTTTTTGAAGACGACCGCTGGTACGTGGAGGATTTGCACAGTACCAACGGCACCATGGTAAACCAGGAATCGGTGGACGTGCGTGCACTGGCAGAAGGCGATGTGATACAACTGGGGCCATTTTCCCTGGTGTATCGGACGGGTAGGGATCAGGAACCCTCAATAGTTCTGGATCGGGAAGAAATGACGCGGGTGATTGCCAGAGGCAAACTGTTGCAGTTCACCAGAGTGGCGGATTCCTCACAGCGCTGGGAAATATTGCTTGAAATCGCAGAGGCGCTTGATGCGATGGGTACGACCGGCGAATTGCTGATGCACTTCATGGAAGCGCTGCAACAGATATTCACACCGTCCACCGCGATCATTGTTCTTGGGGATGAATACCTGAGAAATCCGAAGAAATTCGGGACCACCGGGGAAAGCGAGAAACTGGAATCCAGCATCGCCCGGGTCATGGCCAGAGTGAGAGAAAAAAAACAGGGGGTGGTCTTCGATGGGGAGACTTCGATAATTCCCGATAAATCCAGGGAAATCGGCTCCCAGATGTGTGCACCCATCATTGCGCGGGGAGAAATTCGGGGGGTGATTTACCTGAACCGGCTTCGGGAGGACATCAATTTCAATGAAGAAGATTTGAGGACGCTGCTGATTTTCTGCAGACTCATTGTCACCGCAACGGTCAGCTCCGAAAAGCTCGCCCGGCTGGATGCCGAAAACCGGATGATGTCGGCCACTCAAGGCAAAGCGGGCACCATCGTTGGCAACAGCGCAAAAACCCGGGAGCTGATTTCGATGATTGAAAAAAAGGTGGGTCCGGTAGACACCACCGTACTGTTTACCGGGGAAACGGGAACGGGAAAGAGTTGGGCAGCCCAGGCCCTGCATCTGGCATCCAGACGGGCCAAAGGACCATTCATTAAAGTGAACTGTGCGGCGATTCCGGACAATCTCATTGAAAGTGAATTGTTCGGGTACGAAAAAGGCGCATTCAGCGGCGCCAACGCCCGAAAGGCCGGCCTGTTTGAAGCCGCCAATGGTGGCACCCTTTTTCTGGATGAAATCAGTGAGCTGAATTCTTCATCCCAGGCCAAATTGCTGATGGTCCTTCAGGACCGGCAATTGCAGCGACTGGGCAGCACCAGACTCATTGATGTGGATATTCGAATCATCGCAGCCACCAATGCGGACCTGCGCGAGGCGGTGGATACCGGCATTTTCCGATCTGACCTGTATTATCGATTGAATGTGGTCACTCTCGACATTCCCCCGCTAAGGGAACGCCAAGAAGACATTCTGCCGTTGGCCAGTCATTTTCTCGTCCGGTTCAGCAGCGAAGCCGGAAAGCACATCAGCGGAATGACCGATGCGGTTCAGGTTGCGCTCGAAGCGTATCCATGGCCCGGGAATATCCGGGAGCTGTCCAACGCCGTCGAGCGGGCGGTCATTTTTGCCGAGAACAATCAGCCCATCACCCCTTCGGATTTTCCGGATGAAATCATGCACTACCAGCAGACTTCACCGCTCAATGCAGATAAGCAGAACGAGAAGCGACTGGTGGAAAGCGCCTTGAAACAGGCCCGGGGAAACAGACGGGAAGCTGCGAGAATTCTGGGTTGGTATCCGCAGAAACTCTATGCCCGTCTGAAGGAATACAATATCGTCTGACCCAATCGATGTTCCGTTGATGAAGTTGGAATCTGTGTTAAAGACTTTGTCTGTTAAAGACTTTGTCTGTGGAACGGTCCGGGACTACCGAACTGGGCGGGGGGCAGGTACCGTTACCAGCCAAGGAGTTCCAGCATCTTCTGGCCATAGCGTTTGCCAAGTTCCACTGTATCGTCATGGCCGAAATGGGCGGCCCATTTTGTCACTTGATCGGCGGGGTAATCATTGGGATCCACTTTCAGACCCTCCGCTGAAATAACATAAAAATTGTCCCCTTTTGATGGGAGCGAGTCCACAAGGTCATTGTGATCATTGCAGCAGGCATCGACACCGTCATAATCATAGAGTAATTCACCGGCAAGAAACGGCACGTCATAATCCACGCCAAATGCGGCCTTCACTTCATCATATAGCTGTACGACCCGATCGGGCCACCACTCTTTTGTATTGTCTGATTCTCCCTGGTGAAAAATGATTCCTTCAAATCGCGCATTCGGTGTGTTTTTGGCGATTTCAATTTTATCCAGAATCAGTTGATGGTAGATACCCCCGGTAATGAATGTCGTAATCGATTTTCCACTTTGCGCGACGCCAACCAGACCAATTGTGTCTCCGGCAGGCAGTTTTTCAAGAAGCGTTTTCGAAAACCAATCCCCGGGACCGACGACATTGGTCGAGTTCATGTTATCTGGCCAGGAGCATTCGTGCAGGGGAGGACTGGAGACACTCCACTGGCCCGCGGGTCTGTTACATCCTCCCAGAAGCTGAATCCGCTCGTCCGTATTCTTATCAGACTCCTGAAATGCCGCATAGCCAGCCATGTTGGACTGCCCCATCAGCATGAAGATGTGCATGACCGGCTCAAAACTGGTGTCGGTATCCGTATCGGTATCCGTGTCCGTGTCCGTGTCCGTATCGGTATCGGTGTCCGTGTCCGTATCGGTGTCTGTGTCAGAATCTGAATCCATATCGGTATCGGTGTCCGTATCGGTGTCCGTGTCAGAATCTGAATCCATATCGGTATCCGTGTCCGTATCGGTATCCGTGTCCGTGTCCGTGTCCGTATCGGTATCCGTGTCAGAATCTGAATCCATATCGGTATCCGTGTCCGTGTCCGTATCGGTGTCCATGTCAGAATCTGAGTCCGTATCGGTATCGGTATCGGTGTCCGTGTCAGAATCGGAATCAGAATCGGAGCCGCTGGTATCAGTGGCATCTCCGCCACCACATGATGCGGCAAAAAGCATCAATAACAACAGAATCAATAGTCTTTCAGTCACGATTTTTCTCCTTACAAATGGTCCGTATTGCGGTGCGCGCTGGTCAAACAATCCCCCCATCCTCCAAGAACCAATCAGGGTGTTCCTCATAAATCTGGAGTGTCCCTCAAAGGGGATTTCGGCTCAATATCCCCGGGGCGGGGAACGTTTCTCTTTTGCGTTGGTTGAACCGGTTAATTTTATTGGTTTGCGAACTCTAAGGGCTTGCTCATAAATAACTCTGCCATTCAGGCAACAAACTTGACATCCCTGCTGCGTTGCTCCTCCTCGCCATACCGCCAGTATGACTCGTTGTCGCGCCTTGCCGGATATGTCATCCTGTTACCTGAATCAACAGATT
>JBNKCR010000031.1:0-8976 GCA_050287845.1 Polyangia bacterium | reverse complement strand
TCACTGCTTGATATCCATTCCATTTCCGCAGTGTCGGATACCATGACGTTTGTGACCGGTGAGGGCAGCACGGATGCGGATACGGATACCGACACTGATACAGATACCGACACCGATACTGATACAGATACCGACACCGATTCAGACAGTGATACAGATGGCGCGTGTGCGTACGAGTGCCTCGATCATTGCAGTTCGTGGGGTGGAACACAGATGGATGGAACATGCCCGGGGGAGCAGCGGTGCTGTGATGGCGCCATCGTTCCGGTGGAGAGCGATGCAGACACGGCCACTGAAACTGGCGGTGACAGCGACTCCGATTCCGACTCCGACAGCGACTCCGACAGCGACTCCGACAGCGACAGCGACTCCGACAGCGACTCCGACAGCGACTCCGACTCTGACTCTGACTCCGACTCCGATTCTGATTCTGATTCTGAAAACGGTTTCGGTGCGGATGACAATAATTCTGACACCGGGTCGTGCAGTTGTGCTGTGGTCGGCGTACCCCCCCGCAATCCATCCGGACTGTTGCAGTTACTCTTTTAATGGCAGGTGTTGACAAGTCCGCATTGACTATCTCGCGCCAACTTCCCTGAGATATTCCGTTAGCCAGATAAGTGCCGGACGGGGCGTACCATTTGCCCGCAATAGATAGGCATCATCGGACCAGATGCGTCCCTGGATATACCCCCAGAAAGTGATGCCGCGAATTGCCGGGTGTTCATACATGGCTGAAAATATTTTCTCCAATTCATCCAGCTGAATTCCGTCATCGGCATTTGCAATGTCCAATCCCCCAATATAAAGGGGTAATCCGAATGCCGCCAATGTGGCGATATTGGCATTCAGCCCGAGCAGTCCAATGTTTTCGAGTCCATGGCCAGTGCAACCGATGCCGTCTATCAGATTCCTGTCATGCAGCACGGATACGACTTCTGCCGTATGATGTGTCTGATAAACAAGAGCATTGAATTCCTCTGTGAGCAGTTGGGCACCGGGACAATGCTCCCTGGCCATTTCGAATGCGCGGATAACCCAGTCAAAATTGGTTGAACCGGAGCCCCCCAGGGCGGCAGCATAGGATGGTGGGCTGTGGAACGGATTCATAACCACGTTGATCAGTTCAATATCCGGATATCGGGTACAGAATTCCGTAATCCATTCTTCCACCTCGTCGGCCTGTTCCCGCTCTGGTAAATTGTCCATCCACAGGGGTTGCTGCCTGTCCCAGACCAGGGTGTGGGCTTTATAGACTGCCTGGTGGTCGATGGCCCAGGCATAGACGGCGTCGTGGGCGTTCCAGTTCATTACATCCCGTTCGAATTCAATTTCTCCCCATTTGCCCGCGTTCTCCGGAGTGACCTGATTCCACAGGTCGAAGAAACCCTGGGGATAATTGGTGCCGGTGACCGCACATCCCACCCATTTCGCAGGAATTTCAGTATCCGTATCGGTTTCGGAATCGTATGGCGTATCTGTATCCGTCAGCGTCGGTGTGTCGCTCTCAACTTCGGTGTCCTCCGTAGACGTGGGCTCGTCGGTGGTTCCGGATGATGTGTCGGTGGGTTGAGAGGACTCGGTTACACTGGCTGAATCCGAAGTGGTGGATGGAGGCGGCGCATCTGTCGACAATGTCGAATCTGAGTCCGTGGGATTCTGACCGGGCAAATATCCACCGATGGGTTCAAGATCTTTTGTGCCGCAACCGATGGTAAACACAACAATACAGAGGAAAATTGCTATTGGTATCGAGTAACTGTTGTGTTCTTTCATTATACTGTCTGCCCTCTGCCATCTATTAACCGGTACGCTGATAGGTCGTTAAATTATAAGCAAAAAGGTCGCGATGATAAATGTGAAAAAAAAAGAACTGAATTTGACTTGGTGTCTGAGCTAATAAATACATCAAGGGTACTTTTTGTACAGGAAAGGCGGAAAAGCCCGAGGTAATGATTTGAAGACAGGAAATAACGCGGTATACACCAACCAGGAATTAATCGATGGATTGGAATCTGGCGACGCAGGTAGCGCGACAGAGTTTTACCGCCGATATGGGAATCGGGTGGAACGGCTGGTGCGTAGTTTACTTGGTGTAGACAATGCGCATGATGACGTGGTTCAGATGGTTTTTCTGAATATTCTGGACTCCATCTCAAGTATTCGGGACGCGAGTCGATTGGATTATTGGTTGGACAGCGTGACTTTCAGAACGGTTTACAAGGAACTTCGGAGTCGCAAGTATAGACGACAGGTTGTGCCTTCTTCAGACAATTTACCGGATGTGATGGACAGAAGGAATCCGGAGGGTAGCTGGGTGGCGAGACAATTTTACGTGGCGCTCGATAAACTGAAACCCGAGGAGCGAATGATGTTGGTGATGAAATATTTTGAGCATTGCACGCTCCTTGAAATGGCGAAAATAAGCGGTTGGAGTGTGGCGACTGTAAAGAGGAGAATTCAACGGGCAGTAGCCGCATTTGAAAAAATTGCAAGAGAAGATACGATTCTGGCGTCGTATATTGGAGAAAATCACAATGTTGGATGATGATTTTGCTTGCAGAGAATTGACTGAAATTGTGCGGGAGCATCTCGATGCCGAGGATATTCTGGCATCCAGGCGGCACGAGCAGCTCTTTGTTTCTCTTGTGCGCAATCAGCAGTCTCGAAAGCAACGAAAAAAACGACTGAAGGTTGTTCTGGGAGTCGCGGCGGTGGCGGCGGCAGCCGTATTATCTGTGTCGATATCATTATTCATGACCCCGGGAGATCTGGCTTTCAAGGTTGGCAATGAGGTGACAACTTTCGTTCCCGGCGAACCAGGCACATGGGTTCAGGCAGATATTGGCGAAACAATGGAAATTCGGTTTGATCAGGGGTCGCGGTTCAAGGTGAACGACGGGTGTGCGGCACGGGTGGTGGAGTCCGGTGAACAGGCGGTTACCATTGAATTGTCCAAAGGAGACATAACTGCGAATGTGAAAGGGAATAAAAAAACCCGCTGGAAAATCAATGCGGGCCCGTTCACTGTGACTGTTCTTGGAACGTCTTTTGATGTTTCCTGGGATGCGGCATCCAGTGATTTTGATGTGAAGGTGAAACGCGGCGTGGTACTGGTGCAGGGCGCAGGATTGAGTCGTTACGGAGTTCGGCTGCTGGCCGGTCAGCAACTGGCTGCCAATGGACGTTCCGGTGATGTGTCGATGTCCACGCCTCAGCATGGTGCAGTTGGCACAGATGATGGTATCGACGGGGTATCCGGGAAAGGGCTGAATGACGCTTCGGTTGATTCTTCGAATGAATTGGACACGCTTTCGTCGTCGGAATTGATTGATCGCGAAAAGCGCATCGGCAAAGATCACAGTATAAAAGGGAACAGGCATCAGTGGGTTTCCCTGTATCGTCAGGGGCGTTTTGAAGATGCGGTACTTGCAGCCGAAAAGGAAGGTCTGGCCAGAATGTACGGTAGTGCGGATGCGCAGACTCTCTGGAACCTGGCGGATGCCGCCAGAAATGCGCATCGGGTGGGTATTTCAAATGATTCGCTGCTGGCGCTGAGAAAACGGTTCCCGACCAGCAGAAAAGCCAAATTGGCGGCTTTTATTATTGGTCGGTCAGCGATGGATTTGTCTGGTAGTTTGCCGGTAGCCACGCAATGGTTTCAGATGTACCTCACCGAATCTCCGGATGGTCCGATGGCGGAAGAGGTGCATGGTCGTCTGATGACGGTATATTCGCGAATGAAAAGACCGGCCGCCGCCAAACGGATTGCGGCGCAATATCTTCAGCGGTATCCCAACGGATTATATGTCGGACGCGCAAAGCAGGTTTTGCAATAATAAAAAATAAGTATAATGGAGGGATGCCGAACCCTGCTTATCTATTTCAACGCTTATTTATCTTTTTCATGAACATTGTTGTATGTCTTCTGACAGGGAATATCGCCATTGCTGCCACATACGACGTGCCCCCCGATACAGCTGTCCGTCCGATAGTCGTCATTGTTTCTCTGACGGAATGCTGTAAGGATGTAGCCTGGGCAGAGGCGGAGGAAAAGATTCGTCTGGAATTTATACAGGGGGGAGTGGAAGTGGTTGTGGTGAACGGGCAGGCAACTTCGGAGGCAGAACGGCGTCGGGAGCTTATCCGAATCGCTTCGGACTATCAGGCCGCCGCAACGATTCGAATTGTCAGGCCGCCAACGGACGCAGTGGAAGCTGGTGTGGATTTGTGGATTACAGACAGAGTGACTCAAAAAACCGTCTACCGCTTTTTGCCATTGAATGATGTGCAGTCAGGGGAGTCGTCGCTGGTCGCTGCCCTTAAGACCATGGAACTTTTCAAAGGCAGCCTGCAGGAAATTTATCTCGCCAAAGACAGGGAAAGAAAACTGCCCGGTGCAATAGAGGAATTGTCCGCATCCCCCGGATATCCTGCCAGACAGCGACAGAAATTTCAGCTGGCTGGCGGAGTGGGTGGGATATTTTTTGCAAGAGACGTCAGCGTTCGCGGAGCGCCCATTGTCTGGCTTGGATGGTCTCCCATTGATGCATTCATGCTGCAGCTGGAGGGGGCGTTTGGCGTTATCGGCCGGGAAGTTGTAAGTGGGAGTTCGGCATCCACGCTGCTGTTTAATACGGTGGTGTTGAAATCCCTGTGGGTGTCGACCAACCTCAATGTGGTGCGCTCGGCGGTTGGCCCGATGCTGGGATGGGCGTTTGTGCAGGTGGAGGGGATACGAAGCACGACATTTGTGCAGAAGAAGGAACGGATGAATTCATTTCTGGCAGGACTGGCTGCTCATGTATCCTTTCTGATCGGTGAATCCTTCTGGCTGACATCCGCATTCGATATTGGTTTTATGACGCCCCAGGCTCGGATTCTGTTTTCGAAAGAGGAAGTGGCAAGGTTCGGAATACCTGTGCTGAAACTGTCGTTGATGCTGGATGTACGTTTCTGAGCGCAGGCAGGCGGGTTTCGAAAATTTTCAGGAATGCATACTTGTTCCGTGCATTTTCCTGAATATGGTGGTCGTTTGCGGGGCCAACAGGTTGCATCCGGCGTTCTTTTCTTTTATGACCCGAATGTGGCCAATGAATGGTCGCTGAAGACAGCAGGGAATCAGATTGAACAGTCAAACAGATCTTAGATTGAAAACAGTCCACTTCGTGTCGTTGGGATGTCCCAAAAATCGCGTGGATACGGATATTATGGCTGCCGCGTTGATTGAACATGGCCTGGAACTGGTATTCACTCCGGAGGATGCCGATGTCATTGTGGTCAACACCTGCTCCTTTATCGGGGATGCCAGAGAAGAGTCCATTGATGAATTGCTGGCGATGGCAGAATTCAGAAAGAATGGGCAATGCCAGTTGCTGGTGGCCGCCGGATGTCTGCCTCAGCGGGATGGCGATGCGCTGAAAGAAGCGATGCCAGAAATTGATTTTATGCTGGGGACCGGCACGCCCGACAGAATTGCGGCACTTATCGAGGGTCATGAGGTGGCATTGCTGCCGGGGACCGGGGCTCATTTTTTACAGAAGTCCGACACGGCCCGTCTGGTGACGCAGGGACAATTCAGTGTGTATATTAAAATCGCAGATGGGTGTTCCCGCAAGTGTGCGTTCTGTGCCATTCCGGGCATCCGCGGGAAGGGGGAGAGCCGGCCGATTCCCGTGGTAGTGGCGGAGGCGGAGATGCTGGCGGAAGCCGGGGCGCGGGAACTGGTGCTGGTGGCACAGGATACGGCAGCCTACGGTCGGGATTTGAAGGACGGCACTACTCTTGCGGGGTTACTTGGGGAGTTGAATTCAATTTCCGGTATTGATTGGATTCGGGTGATGTATCTCTATCCGGATTCGGTGGATGACACATTGCTCGAAACCATGCGCGATCTTGAAAAAGTGGTGCCTTATCTGGATATTCCCATTCAGCATGCCAGTGACGTCATGCTCCGGGCCATGCGTCGCGGCCATGGACATGCCCAGTTGAAAGCCTGCATTGATGCGGCACGCCGGATTATGCCCGATGCGTTTTTACGCACGACGGTGCTTCTGGGTTTTCCCGGCGAAACGGCTGTGGATGTAGAGGAACTGCTGCATTTTATGAAAGAGGCGCACTTTCATCATCTGGGCGCATTCAGATACAGTGACGAAGAGGGAACACCGTCTTTCGGAATGACCCCGCAGGTCAGTGGAAGAGATTCATACAACCGGTTTCGCAAGGTCATGGCACTGCAGAAAAAAATTGTAAGACAGAATAACCGTGCGATGGTGGGCAGACAAGTGGATGTGCTGATAGAGGACGTGGCGGATGATGGTGGATTCGTGCTGGAAGGAAGGCATATCGGACAGGCGCCGGATATTGATGGCATTACATATGTGGTGAATGCTGAGGCAAAGGTGGGGGACATCATCTCCTGTCGCATTGTTGATTTCAGGGAATACGATCTGGTTGCCGAACCGGTTTGAGGAATCGTCTCGAATGAGCAGTACACCACCTGTATCGATTTCGTCGTTTAAAAAAGAAGTTGTGTGGATTTATCTCATTCAGCTGGCGCTGGTTCTGGTGGTTGTGCAACTGGCAAGATGGATGGCATTTGAAGGCGCCCTTTCTGCCATCATCGGCGCTATCTTTATTTTTCTTCCGGTGTGGGTGCTGGATCGCCGGGGGCGTCCCTACGGGCGCTATGGATTGAAGCTGGTATCTCCCTTACGGGATTTGCCGGTAGTACTGGCGTTTATACTGGCCACATGGCCGCCCATCGTGCTGGCAGTTCTACTGTTTCCCCAGTTGTGGCAGTTGCCCACTGCCGCCTGGCAGTTCACGGTGCCTGAAGGGTATGCATCCATTGCGGTGGCCCATTTTCTGGTGGTGGCATTGCCCGAAGAGTTCTTCTTTCGCGGGTATCTGCTCGGGCGACTGGATGATATTTTTACAGGGCGTCGCGTGCTGCTGGGGGTCGAGGTTGGCCATGGGCTGTGGATTTCGTCGTTGCTCTTTGCAGTGGGTCATTTCATGGTGGATTTTCAGGTGTCCCGTCTGCTCGTGTTTTTTCCAGCGCTGGCATTCGGGTATTTGCGATTAAAACGAAACAGCATTGCGGCGCCGGTAATTTTTCACGGTTGTTGCAACGTATTTATGGATTTGTTCAGAGCTGGATTGGGGCTCTGAAATATTGCGGAGGATATAATGAAAGCTGGAACCCCCCCCACCGTTTCACAGATGATTGACATTGCGCTCGAAGAAGATTTGGGGCGCGGCGATGTGACCACGCGGTTGTGTGTACCGGTGGATTCAACCAGTGATGGACGGGTTATTGCCAAGCAGGATCTGGTAGTGTGCGGTCTTGATATATTTGACGAAGTGATGCGTCGGGTGGATTCGGAGACGGTGTTGACGCAGCATGTGCGGGAGGGGGAACGGATTTCCACAGGAACTCTGATGGCTGTGGCCACGGGGAAAACCGCCTCGCTGCTGATGGCCGAACGGGTGGCCCTGAATTTTTTACAGCGGATATGCGGCACTGCCACCATGACCCGAACCTTTATGGATGCTATTCCTGAAGGTTGTCGGGTGCGGTTGGTGGATACCCGGAAGACCACTCCGGGGCTCCGGTATCTGGAGCGCATGGCCGTGCTGGTGGGGGGCGGCAACAACCATCGGGTGGATTTGGGCGGTGGCATTCTCATCAAGGAAAACCACATTCGCGCGGCTGGTTCGGTGACGGAAGCCGTGACCCGCTGCAAAACCATGGGCCCCCATCCGCTGATGGTAGAAGTGGAAGTCACTAACCGGCAGGAGCTGGAGGCTGCGGTGGATGCCGGGGCGGACGTGATTATGCTCGATAATATGAGCAACGCGGAAATGGCCGATTCCGTGAAGTTTGTGGCGGGGCGGGCGCTGCTGGAGGCCAGCGGTGGTGTAAATCTCAGTACGGTGGCCGATATTGCAAAGACCGATGTGGATATTATTTCGGTGGGGGCGTTTACTCATTCCGCACCATCGGCAGACATCAGTTTTCTTATTCGATGACCCTTACCACTGGTTATGACATCCTCATTTTTTAACACCGATATTTTCCACCGTACCCTGGACGCGGGCAATGAACATTTGACGGGTGACCTGGTATTGTTTGACGAGATTGATTCCACCTCCTCGTGGCTGCTCCATCAGTTGGGAAAAGACGCATCTGCGGGTACGGTGGCAATCGCTCAACGTCAGACCGGCGGACGGGGACGGACGGGAAACTCCTGGCATTCCGACCATATGGAGAATCTGTATATTTCATTTGCGCTACAGATTACGGGCGATATTGAGAATCGGCTTCCGCTGGTGCCCCTGGCTGCGGGAGTCGCTGCCCACGAGGCGCTGGTCGCGGCAAAGGTGGTGGATGTACGGCTAAAGTGGCCCAACGATCTGATGATGAACAGCAAAAAGGTGGGCGGTATTCTGTGCGAAACACCGGGGATAGAAAATGATGCCGCCGTGGCCGTGGTGGGCATGGGGGTCAACATCGGCCAGCAGTCGTTTCCGGAGGAGCTGACACAGATTGCCCATTATATCCTTCCAGGGGAGGAAACCTCGGAGTTTCGGGAGAAACTGGCGGCCAGGTGGGTTCTGGAACTACTCCGATGGGGGCAGCGCATTCATGCAAATCAGGTGTCGCAGCTGATTGCCGCGTGGAAAATAGCGGGGGAGCCGTTCGGACGGCTGGTCCGGGTGGGAGATGTGGTTGGTCACACGGTGGATTTGAACGACGAGGGGCGTTTGCTGATTCGGCAAAAAAACGGAGAAATTCGGGTGATTCCCGGTGGTATGGTTGTCTATGCGGACTAGAGCGGCGATCGGTTTGGTTCCGCCAGCGAAATCGCGGGAATACGAGCAGCTTTGCTGCGCGCCCGCAAGGCCCGACCGAGGTGTAGCCATAGCTACATCGACCGAGGGACTGAGGACGAAAGCGCAAAGATGCCGAAT
>JBNKCR010000030.1:0-91018 GCA_050287845.1 Polyangia bacterium | reverse complement strand
TCCGCCGCGCGGTTCGAGACACTCGCTACGCTCGTTCCTCACCACAGCGGCTCTGTTTCCCTAAATTACTGGCCCAACTTAATTCTGTATCCGAATTGTTGCATCGTCTCGTTTTCGAAATTGGTACACCTCGAATAGCTCAGACGGCCTTTGCCTTGAAAAGGGCACAGAGGTGTTGTAGTAATCAATGATAAAGATCGTCAGGGCTATGCCCGCGCGCATCCAGGAGAACGGAATAGGGTATAGCGTGTTGTGGTTTGGAAAAATTGTGGATGGGTACGATGTGCCTGTGTTGAATGAGAGAGAAGTTCGGGCCAGTGCAGGTATTTTCTTCTTTCTGGCACTGGTGTCATTCATGCATTCCTGGCTGGTGGGGGAATTTCTATATACCAAAATATTTGTCGTGGCATTCGGGTTGGACTTCATAGTCCGAGTGCTTGTGAATCCGGAATTTGCACCGAGTCTCGTTGTTGGTCGGCTTATTGTTTCCGGCCAGAATCCGGAATATGTGGATGCCGCCCCCAAACGATTTGCCTGGACCTTTGGATTGCTCCTTGCGGTTGTGATGTCATATCTGCTGGTTGTGAATGATGTTAAAGGTCCCCTGAATCTGGTTGTCTGCGCGACCTGTCTGATTATGTTGTTCTGCGAATCGGCATTTGGCATATGCCTGGCGTGTAAACTGTATAATCTGGTGTTAAGAAAACAGACACGATATTGCCCGGGAGGTGTTTGTACAGTCCGGCACTCTTACCTGAAAACCCTTACAATCGCGCAGGTTGCCGCTGTGGTCACCTATGCACTTCTGATAATAATCTCCTTTCCGATTATCTCTCGCTATTCCCGGACCCTGGCCAGGGAAAAAGCGGTTCGACTGGAATCTGACAGCGACGAATGTACGCCTCCGGATTGGGCGATAAAAATCGGGCATGCAGAAATGTGGAAACTGCATCATGGATGCAAGGATTCACAGAATCAATTCTTCCCCGTTGATACGGAAAAATCGGACCTGTAGAACCATTCACTGTTCGGTATCACAGTATTGAATGAATCCTATTCGCTGTTTACCGGGTACATAAGGACCTGGGGTTGTGTATATCGCCTATTGAGCAAAACGTGGATACAGAAAAAAATGATTCCATGACAGAACCGTGATTCAATGATGATATCTGCGTCCGACATTTAAAGTGACAGGCTTGGAAATATCACCTCAATTCAGACAATTCGCATATTCCCATACCCTCTCCACCAAAACGTTCAGGTAAAGGTCGAAAAATTGATGACACATCTTCACCACACCCCATCCAGAACGCCGCGGATACTGCTTTCAGGCGTCTTCGGTCCCTACGGCGTGGACGACGAATTCGGTCGCGCCAAAAATATCATGGAACTGTTTCACAATCAGGTGACCAAAGGACAGGGGTTGGCATCGTTTCGATTGCACCATCGGTCATTCGGACTGTACTTCATGGCCGCCAATCTCAATGCCGATGTTACGGTGCTCGATTTTCCATCGCGCCGTCGGTTTGAAAAAGAAGTGAAAAAGGGCTACGACATCATTGGTATTTCGTTCATCACTCCCAATTTCAAAAAAGCCAGAGAAATGGCCCGGGTGTGTCGCGAGTCGGCGCCCGACGCGGAGATTGTACTGGGGGGACACGGCGCGGCGATTGAGGGGGTTGAATCATTGATTGATTGTGACCATGTGGTGAAAGGGGAGGGCATCCGGTGGTTTCGGCAACACCTGGGACAGGATGTGGATGCGCCCATCATTCACCCCACATTGCCCGCATCCGACTGGCAATCCGTGTACGGGGTGCCCATTCCGGGAAAAACCAACAGTCTACTGGTTCCCGGTGTCGGTTGCGTCAATGGGTGCAACTTCTGTGCGACATCGCATTACTTTGGAAAGCGCTACACGCCCTTTTTGGGCACCGGAAAAGAAATATTCGATACTTGCTGTCGCCTTGCCGACGAGCGGGGCACAGACAATTTTTTTGTGATGGACGAAAACTTTCTGAAAGATAAAGAGCGCGCTCTGGCGCTCATCGAGGAAATGGAACGGAACCAGCGATACTTCAAGTTTTATCTTTTTTCATCAGCGGAAACCATTGCCGGCATTGGCATCGATAATCTGGTGCGATTGGGCGTGATTTTTATCTGGATTGGGTTTGAAACCAAAAGCCGACAGGGAAATTACGAGAAAAACAATGCCATCCACGGCCCCGCGCTGGTGCAGCAGTTGCGGGATGTGGGTGTGTCGGTGCTGGCTTCCGGCATTCTGTGTCTGGAAGAACACACCCCGTCGAACATACAGGAAGATATTGATTTCATGACTGAGCTCAATGCCGATCTGGTGCAGTTCATGCTGTATACGCCATTGCCGGTGACCGCCCTGTACACGCGGCTGAAGGCAAAGGGCCTGATTCGCAATGACTTGCCGTTCGAAGACTGGCACGGCCAGCAGGTGTTGAACTGGCGCCATCCCGCTTTTCCGGGAGACACGGCGGAACAATGGTTGAATCGCGCGTTTAAAATGGAGTACGAGGCCAATTTCAGTTCTGTGTATCGCATGGTTGAAACGTCCTTTCGCGGGTACAAAACGTTGTCCGCAATGCAGAACGGCAACCCGCATCTGGACGTGCGGATGCAGCAGGCGATGGAGCGCACCCAGGAATATCGTCCCATGCTCGAAGTGCTTAAAACCAATGCGCCACCGGCGGAGCAGCGAAGAGCTAAAGACCTCCAGAAGGAGATAACCGCGTTACTCGGACCCTTGCCATTGAGTGCCAGACTGCTGGCGATTGGCGCCCGGATTGCCGCCGTATACTGGAAAATGCGCGTTCGCACCAAGGGCGATATGCGACAACCGCGAACCATCTGCACGCACTATTCACAAGGCCGTGTTACCCGCAAGCCATTGAAGGCTTCAGATCATGGGTCCGATTCATCATTTCCCAGTCCCCTTACCGCAATACGCGATGCCAGAGATGTGGCCGCGTGCTCGCGGTTGTAATCGGGATGATGATTCCAGTTTGAAATCAATGTTCAAACCAGCGCGACGCCCACCACGACGATGACCGATTCAACTGACGTACGAAAAATGGAACTGCTGGCTCCCGGAGGTGGTATTGACGCCATTAAAGCCGCGATTCTCGCCGGAGCGGATGCGGTATATTGTGGTCTTGAAAAATTCAGTGCCAGAGATCGGGCCGCGAATGTGCCCATCGACGACATGGCGTCGGTGGTGTACCTGGCTCATCAGCACCATTGTCAGATTTTTGTTACATTGAACATTATTTTGCTGGAAAGTGAGTTGCCCAGAGTCGCGCGCATTCTGCATCGGCTGGCCAATGCCCGGGTGGATGGGGTCATTGTGCAGGACATTGGGTTGCTCTACCTGATACGTACCCATTTTCCGGACATCCGAATTCACGCATCCACCCAGCTGACAACTCATAATGAGGGGCAACTGGCATTCCTCAGCGCACTTTTTGCGGTTCGAGCCAATCTGTGCCGAGAGCTGAATATCGACGAAATAAAATACCTGACACAAGTCGGCCATCAGCTGGGCGTGGAAATCGAAGTGTTTGTGCATGGCGCCAATTGTCTGTCGTTTTCGGGGTTGTGTTATATGAGCTCGGTCTGCTACGGAAACTCGGGTAATCGGGGGCGCTGCAGTCAGCCTTGCCGGGAAGAATACGAGTTGACCGAACAGGGGTGGCGATTTCCTTTGAACCTGAAGGACAACACGGCATTTTTAAATTTGCGGCAACTTTCGGATGCCGGTGTCGATGCGTTGAAAATTGAAGGGCGTATCAAAAAATCCAATTATGTGTACCGGGTGGTTCAAATATGGCAGCAGGAGTTGCAGCGATTGTACAACGGGTTGCCCCTCAGTGAGAGCGAGGTGGCATTGCGTACCGTTTACAATCGGGATTTCACCGATGGTTACTTAACCGGTGAAATTCACAGCGATATGTTCATTGACAATCCCAAAGACAATTCTGCCCGATATTTTTTAAAACAGAGTGGTGCAGTGAGATATAACGAAATAAAACGGGTGAACCAGATTGTGAACGATGGGAAAAAGACGCTCATTGAAGAAGTGAAAGAAAAAGTATCCCAACTGAGCATTGCCAGAGTGCCGCTGGAAATACAGGTATCCGGAAAAGCAGGTGCGCCCCTTTGTATAACGGTGATTACGCCGGATGTCATGTTCGATGTGGTTTCCGACGCTGCGTTGTTTATATCTGAACGTCCGCCTTCAGATGATGCAGATTCTTCTGCGACGCCCCACAATCAACTGAATAAAAAGCTGTTTCTCCACAAACTGCGCAGCATCAATGCCTCTGCATATTATATAACTGATGTGAAGATGGAACGGCTGGATGCCGGCTTGTGTATCGGATACGAGGAAATTGTGCGTCTGAAGGATAAAATTCTCTATCACCTGAACGGCAACCGGCCACAGGTGGCGCCGGTTGAGCTTTCGGAAGCCCCCCCATCTGATAGTGGTCCGGTTTCCCCGCAGCTGTCCGTATTGATCTCAGACGAATCGGATTTGGCCCTGTGCAGTGAAATGGATGTGGCGGTATATTTCGAGTTGCCGGATCATCTGGCCTACAACTGGAAATCGTACGTCGCGCGGCTGCGAAACTGGCCGGATGTCACGCCATGGTTTCCCGCGGTGCTTATCGGTGATGACTACGCTGCTGCGGTGGCACTGCTGGAAGCGCTGCGTCCTTCCCATATTGTTACGAATAATTCGGGAGTGGCCCATGCCGCTTTTAAGCGGCAGATTCCCTGGACTGCCGGGCCATATATGAACGTCGCCAATTCCTTCACCCTGCAATGTTTGAAAGATACCTTCAACTGCAGCGGTGTTTTTCTCTCAAATGAGTTGAATGCGGCGCAGCTGAAAAGCATTCCCCGGGTGACGGGCATGGCGCTGCACTTCAGCATTTTCCACCCCATCACCCTCATGACCAGCAGGCAATGTCTGTTTCATCATGTGGATGGTTGCCAGAAGACGCAGGTGGATAACCGATGCCTTGCCTCGTGCTCCAGAACCGCATCCATAGTGAACATGATGGGCGTTGCAGCTCGGATAGAAAAACGCGAAAAAAACTACCATCGCGTTTACTCTGAACGACATTATCTGAACACGGCAGTGGCAAAGGAGATACCCAATGTGTTCTCATCATTTCTCATCGATTTAAAACAGATAGCCACCGGAACCACGAGTGTCCGGGGGAAAAAAGAAATCATTGCGCTTTTTCTGCAGCACATTCAGGGCAGTGTCGACGCCACTGAAGAACTTCATCAGACCATTCCGTTCACCACTTGCAACCAGTTCGCAGTTGGGATTTGATAAGGAGCCGGGAACGCATGTGTGATTCGCTACCGGAGGTCTTCTTTTCGGAGGATGGGCATATTTTCCTGCCGGACCACCCGTAACGGTCGCGCCAGCTTCTGTACTTTCTGAATGGAATTCTGATGTACGGCTTTTATCGCACATCCACGGCAATGGGGAATTTCATTGATGCGCATGATTGCCAGATAATTGCAGAATGCGCAGTAAATCGGTTTTGCTTCAGTCATACTCTCCTCCTTCCTCACAGTGACGCTGCAAAAAAACATTGCAGCTTCCACATAGCGATGATGATGTAAACCTTTCCTGAAAAGTTAACCGCGCAATAAATATCGTCAACCTTTGCGGATGGGATACCACAGATATGTTTTCATACCGCATACTCGTTCCAAAATAGGCGGATACAATTTTCGGCAAATCGATTCTGAACCATTCAACCTGTCCATTCAAAGGAAGCTCAACCGTTTTCCCCCGCCATGGTCACTCTGTAGACTGCATCAGAGTGATGTGTCGGTAGACAGTGTGTTCTTACGACTGCATTTGTACCGAGAGGTAGGACCATGCGTTGCGGTGTCGTTCCGCGTAGGTTTGCCATGCCTGTTTGATGATGTGCACCGCGCCTTCGGTGGAGACATTGGCGGTATTGATTATCAGGTCGTACTGTCTGGCATCCCACCAGTCCGCCCCGAAAAGGAATTTGATGAACTGGGTGCGATGGGTGTCGCTCTCATTGATGGTGTACATGGCCTCGGTGCGGTCACAGTTTTTCAGCTGCATGACCCGTTGTTCCCGCCGGTCATTGGGCGCGACGATGCGCACGTCGAGTCTGGGACGGGTCCTGGGCAGAAATCCGGCGCCTCTGCCCAGCATCACCACGTTCCCCATTTCCATGAAATAATTCATCACTTCGAGCAGGTTGCGATAGTGTTCATCGGAATTCACGGACTGCCCATGAAAAATCCAGTCCAGCCAATCGCCAATCTGGGTGCGGACACGCTCATCAATGGCATCCACCAGTTCCTTCCGAATATTTGATCGCTTTGCGACTTCGTCCATGATGCGAATCCCCACCAGTTCGCAGTCCAGCTGTTGCACCAGTTCCTTTGCGATTTCCGATGCACCGCTCCCCAGAAGTCTGGAGATGGTGATAACGGGTTTGGGCAGGTGCCCATGCAACAGCTCTTTTTTCAGGCTATCGCGTTCCATGTACCATCGATGCACCTGTTTTTCGACCAACTCTTCAACTGTTGTTGTCATGGTTTTTGCCCCCTCGTGGAATCAATGCCCGCAATTAGCGCAGGAAGTATACAATTACTTCGTGCAATTCCGGTGCCGATTCACTCTTTTAATTTATATTTATTTCTATCAATTAATTAAATAAGTTGATGGATACGGATAGGATAAAGTTTCAATATTATCAAAAAAACATGGGGTATAGAAGACCCGGGTGGGTCATTTGTACATCATGATCAGCCTGAATCTTTTGAATGGTGTCCCCCATGAATCCCCCCAATCCGCGTCGGGGTTACCCTCAGGGGAATCGGCTGAATGATGCTTGTGTTCCATCGGATATTCTGTTTAATGGGTGGTGTGCAATCAGGAAATTCATGATGTTTCCGTACATGGAGGGTATATGGCTGAACGGATACGATGGACCTGCGATGTTTGCGGGTATATTCACACAGGCGCCGAACCACCGGATATTTGTCCGGTATGTGGTGTGGACAGCGATCATTTCGCGGATTCCCCGGTGGAGGAGTTTACGCCAAAGGAATCAAAAGGAAAATGGCAATGCAATGTGTGCGGATATATTCACGAAGGCAGCGATCCCCCTGCGACCTGTCCGGTGTGTTCAGTGCCGTCGGAACATTTCTCGGCGATGGAAATGGAAATCGGAGCGGATATCGGATCGGGGAACCGGGTCAGACTGATCATTGTGGGCGCCGGCGTGGCAGGGGTCACCGCGGCCGAAACTGCGGCGGGGATTGAAGGCGCTGAAGTGGTGCTGATTTCCCGGGAGCCGCTGTTGCCGTATTTCAGATTGAATCTGACCCGATACCTGGCCGGGGAAGTGGATGGCCCGTCACTGCAGATGAAAAATGATGCTTGGTTTGCCGAGCATAACGTGCAGCTGGTGTATGGGGATGTGACAGCCATTGACCGGGAGAACCGCAAACTGAGTCTGAAAGACGGCACAGTGATGTCATATGACAAATTGATTCTGGCGACGGGCGCACACAGTTTTGTCCCCCCGGTGACCGGAACCCATCGTGAAGGGGTGTTTACCCTGCGGACCCGCAAAGATGCAGATGCGATTATTGAAATGGCGGCAGTGTCCACCAATGTGATAGTGATTGGGGGGGGATTGCTGGGGCTGGAAGCAGCGGGCGCCCTGCGAAATCGGGATTGCAACGTCCAGGTGCTGGAGGGATACGGGTGGCTTCTGCCCAGACAACTGCCCCAAAAAGCCGGTGAAATGCTGATTGATGTGCTGGGGCAAAAACAAATCAGCGTGGTGACCAACGCGCATACCAGAGAAATTGTTGGTGATGAGTCGGTACGCGGCGTTCGGCTGGAGGACGGTCGGGCAATAGATGCCGATATGGTGGTGGTCTCCACGGGGGTCCGCGCCAACAGTTATCTGGCCAGACAATGCAACCTCACAGTGGCACGGGGCGTGGTGGTGGACGATGCGCTACGGACCGATGATCCCCATATTTTTGCCGCCGGAGATGTATGTGAGCACCGGGGGATTTCGTATGGGATCTGGCCTGCGGCACACGTTCAGGGAGCGATTGCCGCCGCAAATGCCATGGGGGGTGGGCAGAAATTCAAAGGCATGGCGAGGTCGAATCGACTGAAAGTACTCGATGCCGAGGTGTTCAGTGTCGGGCTCATCAACCCCGAGGATGCCAGCTGCAATATTTACGAATACAACGCGGAACAGATTTATCGACGGCTGGTGGTCTCAGATGGCACATTGAAAGGGGCAGTCCTTATCGGCGATACGACGATGGCCAGTCAGATTCAGGAAGCCATTGACGCGGGTACCGGACTCTCCAATTTTCCCGCACTACAGGAATATTTTCCTTGCCTGAATCAGTCATAATTTTTGATAAAACACGGAGCTTGGAGACCGGATGCCGGAGAGCACGGACGAGTTGCTCGAACTGGCCCCGGGCGTTGCGGTGGTGCAGCACAGCGCGGAAGGAAAGGGGCATCAACCGGATTTGCTCTGAACATTGGTGGGGGAGGATTTCAGCTTATACGAGCGTTTGGCCAGTCGATATGCCAGATCCACGGCAATTTCATGGGCTTCTTCTTCCTCAAGTCGATGCTCCGCCACCAGCCTGGCCAGAAAGGCGCAGTCCACCCGACGGGCCACATCGTGTCTTGCGGGAATGGATGGAAAAGCCCGGGTATCGTCGTTGAAGCCCACGGTATTATAGAATCCGGCGGTTTCGGTCACACATTCCCGATATCGGCGCATGCCTTCCGGACTGTCGTGGAACCACCACGCCGGGCCGAGCTTCAGAATCGGATAGTGTCCGGCCAGGGTGGCCAGCTCTCGGGAATACACGGATTCATCGAGGGTGAACAGAATGACCGATAGTTGTTTCTCGTTGCCAAAACGATCCAGCAGGGGTTTGAGACTGTGCACAAAATCGGTTTGCACGGGAATGTCAGCCCCTTTGTCTGGACCGAATTTTTTTTGGACTTCCGGGTTATGATTGCGCATGGCGCCCGGGTGAATCTGCATGACGAGGCCATCGTCAATGCTCATCCGGGCCATTTCTGTGAGCATCTGTCCTCTGAACGTTTCTTTTTCGTCCGGCGTGGCTTTGTCACCGATAACTCTGGTAAAAAGGGTAGCGCAGGCGCGGCGCGACAAATCGCAGGTGGTTGCCGAAGGATGGCCATGATCCGTTGCCGTTGCCCCATGGCTGGCAAAGAAGGCCCGTCGTTTCACCAGGGCTTTCAGGTATCCGGTCCAGGTAAATGTATCTTCGTCTGTAAGCATCCCCAGCCGCTGTACATTTTCCACGAAGTTGACCGAATCGGGATCGACCACCGGATCCGGTCTGAAAGTGGTGAGAACTTTACCATGCCAACCGGATTCCGCAATGGTCCGATGATGAACCAGGGAATCCAGGGGAGATTCAGTGGTGGCGAGTACTTCAATATTAAAGCGCTCAAACATTGCCCGCGGCAGAAATTCCGGGCTGGCAAGTCGTTCGGCGATATGGTCGTATATCCGATCGGCGGATTGGGGCGACAGCTGCTCGCGAACCTTGAAGACATCTCGAAGAGAATGATTCAGCCACATGCGGGAAGGGGTGCCCCGGAACAGGTGCCAATGTTCAGCGAAACGACGCCAGATGCGCCGTCCGTCGCATTCCACATGCTGTCCATCCAGCCTGGGAACCCCAAGGTCTTCCAATGGTACCCCCTGACTGTACAGCATCCGGAATACGTAGTGATCGGGAATAATCAGCAGGGTCGCCGGATCTGAAAATGGTTCATTGCCGGCAAACCAACGGGGATCGGTATGACCATGGGGGCTGACGATGGGCAGATCCCGTACGGATTCATATAAACTCTGGGCAATAGCGCGTTGGGTGGAATCTGACGGAAACAGTCGGTCTCTGTGCAGAATCAGCGGCCGGTGGGCGCTGGCGATACTGGTGACGGTTCCCGGTGCGGGAGGCTGGCTTATCCTGCCCGTATCTTCTCTGATGGATTCCCAGCTGCCTTCAAATCCCTGAGATACCCGGTCGATGTGGTCGCACATTTTCTGGCGTGCTTCCTCCGGGGTGCGTTCCTCGATGGCTTCCAGAATGGCGTCATGCCGTCGCAGGGTTTCGGCGCGCAGCTCGGGTGTATCAAAGTGATTGGCCATCTGCTTCCAGATGAGTCCACGCCCCTGATCCCACAGCATCTGAACTATCGACGCGAGGGGACCGTTGTGTGCCGCTTTCGCAATGGACAGATGAAATGCACGGTCGGTATCTTCGGTCATCTTTCCGTGCAGGTGGGCGTGACGCATTTCTTTGGCCGCAGCGCGAATGCTGGCCAAATCGCCGGCGGTGGCGCGGGTGGCCGCCAGGGCTGCGGTTTCTCCTTCCACCACTCGCCGGGCCTGCAGCAATTCAAACGGACCTTCCCCTTCATCGAAATCAATGCTGCTCACAATGTCTCTGTCGGTGGCGGGTGAGACAAAAACGCCGGCGCCCACGCGGATTTCGACAACGCCTTTCACTTCCAGGGCAATGAGCGCCTCCCGGACCGAAGGCCGTGATACCCCCAGTTGAGCGGCGAGTTCCCGTTCCGAAGGCAATCTCTGGCCCACTGCAAACTCGCCCGCCGCGATGAGTTCCGAGAGTTGTCCTGCAATTTTTCGATATAATCTGACGGTGTCAACGGGTTGAATGACCGATGTACCGTTTCCTGTCTGCTTCTGCATATATCCGTAGCTCCTTTGGCGCCGGTTGAATGATTTCAGCACCGAGTCGTGAGCGCCAGGCGCGCATTTCTGATTTCCTGCATATACTGTCGGGCCTTTTCTGCCACCCCGTCCATGCCGTCTTCGCCTGCTGCCGCAGAGATCAGATCAGAACCCGCTCCCACGGCGCTGGCGCCGGCCAGGATAAAATCGCCGGCATTGGCCAGACTGACGCCTCCGGTGGGCACGAGTTCGATTTGTGGCAGCGGTCCCCTGAGCGCACGGATATAGCCGATGCCCCCCATGGCGCTGGCGGGAAACACTTTGACCATGGTGGCTCCGGCGCGCCAGGCGGTCAGTATCTCGGTGGGGGTAAGGGCGCCGGGAAAGACCGGTACGCTGTAGGTGTTACAACATGCAATGGTGGGGATGTCCAGCGAGGGACTTACCACAAATTGCGCACCCGCCAGTATACAGGCCCGGGCCGTTTCCGCGTCCAGAACGGTGCCGGCCCCCACTACCATGTCGTCACTGAATCGCATGGTCAGCTCCCGTATCAAATCCACTGCACCGGGGACGGTCATGGTCAGTTCTATAATATCAATGCCCCCGGCGCGGATGGCGCCCACCAGCGCCAGCGCCTCTTCGCCGGTATGGGCACGAACTACCGGCAGGATTCCGGTCAAGAGAATCCGGTCAAGCGTATTGTTTGATTTCCGCATAGGTTTTCATCTCTCCACTCGGGCGCCAAGGCCCTTCATTGCTTTTTCCACTTCGGCCAAAGTCGCCATGGTGGTATCTCCCGGTGTGGTCATGGCCAGTGCACCATGGACAGCGCCACACTCCACTGCCCATTGCGGGCCACGGTCGGTCAGAAATCCGAAAATCAACCCCGAGGCAAATGAATCGCCGCCGCCGACCCGGTCGAATATTTCCAGATCGTTGCGGTAGGTGGCGTGATACATTTTTCCGTTCTGCCAGCAGAGGGCACCCCAGTCGTTGCGCGTGGCGGTTTTCGCCTGTCGCAGGGTGGTCGCTACCACCGTAAAATTCGGAAATTCATCGGTTGCCGCCAGAATCATTTTTTCGTAGGAATCGATATCGAGGTTGCTGTAACTGTCGTCGGTCTCATTCACATCAAAACCCAGCGCCGCGGTGAAGTCCTCTTCGTTGCCGATCATGACATCCACATACCGGGCAAGCTCCCGATTCACTTCCCGGGCCCTTGTCATACCGCCAATATCCTTCCAGAGGGATGGGCGATAGTTCAAATCAAACGAAACAATGGTGCCATTTTCACGGGCCGCCTTCATGGCCTCCGCCGCCACCGCAGCGGTGCTTTCAGAAAGGCCGGCGAAAATGCCGCCGGTATGAAACCAGCGCACGCCGTCATCTGCGAAGATTCGATGCCAGTCAATCTCCCCGGGTTGCAACTGGCTTGCCGCGGAGTGTCCACGATCCGAACAGCCCAGCGCCCCACGCAGGCCGTACCCCCGCTCGGTAAAATTGAGACCGTTTCGCACCCGGCGTCCCGTGCCGTCGCTGTCAACCCATTTGATGTAGGATTGGTTCACGCCCCCCTGGTAGAGCAAATCCTGAAGCAGTCTGCCCACCGGGTTGTCCACCAGCGCCGTGACCACCCCGGTATCCAGTCCGAAACAGCGCTTGAGACCGCGGGCGACATTGTATTCTCCACCCCCTTCAAACACGTTGAAGGAACGGGTGGTGTGGACGCGCATGTGCCCCGGATCGAGACGGAGCATCACTTCGCCAAGAGATACCAGGTCAAACCGACAGGTCGATTTGGATTTGATCTGTAAAATCATAAATGCGAGATTTGCAGAGGAGAATTGGTCTGTCAAGTGGTAAGGCCAATTTGTGTCGCTTCAGCCTGATCTGGCGGATAATACGTATTCAAATTTTGCCTGGAGTGAATGAATGTTCGGAATTGTCAGGCATTTTTGAGTGACAGGCGTTGTCAATATCGCTGTTTTTTTCACATCAACACCCGCGTAGCCGAGCCTGTCACGCTGTTGACGCAACCGGGCTCTCAGAAGGTCTGGGTGAAGCCGATGGCGATGCGCCATGGTTCTCTGGGATAGTGTGACTCTGTACGGTCGTCGTTGACAACGGTGTATCTGCGGTCGGTGGGATGAATGGGGACCACAAAATCCAGGGCCAGCAGATAGGGGACTGCGCCCATCAGGAGAAAATGAAACCGGAGGCCGTATCCCACTTCTGCGAAATTTCTTTCGGGCTGAAAGAGTGTTCGGTAGGTCTCCGGCCGGGAGGCGGACCCGGCGCCCACAAACAGGACACCCTGTACGCGACTGAGCAGGGTGCGCAGGGGAAATTCCAGAGAAGTGCTGCCAATCAGCGTGTGCCGATATTCGCTCACTGCGTACACGCCTACCCGGCCGTAGGTTTCACCCAAATCGAATCCCCGAAGTATCTGTGCATGGGAGAGTGTCACCAGATTTGATGCGGGAGGCTGTCCAATGACCGCGCTGATGCCGCCATAGGCGACCAGGGTGTGTCCCAGCGCCAATGGAATCACTTTGAAAACCCGCAGACTCCCCTTGGCATGCTGAACGACGCCATTGTCCTTGCTTTTGCCCACCCAGTATCCCAGGCTGATCTGAAAGGATTTTCCAAACTGCGGATCAAGCAGAAACCGCCGGTCGTCCATACCCGCCAGAATGTTGATGGACGCCAGGGTGGCCGTATATCGGTTGTTCTTGTGGATGCCGGGTTCGGTGGCGGTGGCGTCGAGATATTTGTACAGACCCAGTCTGGGGCCCGCATACCATGTCCGTGCATTCAGCGTTCGGTTGTAGCCAAAATGCCTGAAATAGCCGAGACTGCCGCCATTCTGCCTGGGCGTATGTGAAGCGCTGATTTGAAAAGAATTGGAAATGTCGTACTTTCTGCGAAAACTGAATGCGATGAGCATGAACGGCTCCCGGGTGACCGAATCGCCCCATGCAGTGAGGTCAGTCAGCAGGGGAGGGCGCATCCCCAGCGGGCGCGCATTGTCGCTCATGGGATGTCCCTGTACTTTGGCGGTTTCCACCAGTCTGTAGTCCGGGTCTATCTGAACAGATTTCAGCGGCGCATCGGATTGCCAGGTCAGTGTTGCATGGGTGCCCATGCCGTCCCATTTCAGACGTGTTGTCTGATTATCCCGGTCGGTGAGCAACACCGTAACCGGTTCTGCAATGGGTTCCCCGTTCTGAATCACTTCAACGGTGTGGTGATATGTGTTGCCTGCGCGTTCACTGGCGCTTTTGCCAAGTGCATAGCCCACGATGGGATACTTGCCAAACCACTGTTTTGCAAACCGGCTGCCCATTTCCAATCTCTGATTCAAAAGAGAGAGAAAACACTGGTCTCCCTGAAGATATGCATCAAAGAACAGTTGCGTTTCCTCACGGTCAAGGAGATCTTCGAGTTTGGCCACAATCCGTTTTCCCCTCGGCAGGGAATTGAGTGTTCGCCACAACTCTCCCCGGAAGATGTCGGTTTCCTCAATGCTTCGCACATATGCATGCTCAAACGGCATCTGCGGTGCATAGATGAGGTTGTCCACATAGGGGTTGAACGCGAGGAATCGGAGCAGCTGGGCCAGCTCCTCCCGCTTTTCCTTTGCCACCTGCAGATAGCGCTGCTGAAAATGGTAACCAACGATTTCGGCTGCAAATTCCGAAAGTGAACCGTCTTTGCGGGTGTATGGCTGTGCCACAAGCGTGGCCACCGTCCTGGCCACATCACTCATGTGAAACATCAGCGCCTGGGGATAGGGGACCACTTCAAAGGTGCGATCGGAGAGCAACAGCACGTCGTCACTCACCTGAGACAATCGGTCCCACGCCGGAATTTCGATGACGTAAAAATCCTTTTTGGGAAACTGATCGGGAGGGAAAAGGGCACGGACGTCATCAATGATTTCAACAGTCCGCCGGATGCGTTTCGCCTGAGCGGTCAGGGGTTTTCTCTTCTGGCGGTGTGCTTTTATCCCGGGGTCCATCGAAACACTCTCCGGTGATTCCACGTAGTGATTGGTCAGGTAATGAATATTGCCCTCCGGACGGGCTACACTGCGCAGTTCCATCCGATCCATCAGGATAACGGTTGGTTCGGCGACACCTGTTTTGTCAATATCAATGGTCTGGCGTTGGTTGGAATCTGTCACAACCTGATCTATCACGTATCCCCCCATTCCGGCGGGGAGTTTTACCGAGAGGGTCAGATCCACCGGATAGGGCGAACGCCAATCGGTGTTGTCCATCGGAGTCGGACGGGGTAACCATCCCCCCGCCAGCGAAAGCACACCATCGAAGTACCCGAACCGACCCCGCCTTTCAGGGATGGCAATGGCATATCGGATGTGCAGCGAGATCGTCTGGCCAACGGCAACGGGGGTTGGCAATGCAATTTCCATAATGAAACGGTCAGCTGTGGATTTGCCTATCTGAAATGGCGTCATCCGAACAGGGAGGTCTTTCCCGGTGGCCACCTCCCGAACATGATGGACTGTCAGTTCTCCGGGGCTGAATCCATTCGGATAAATCCATTCCCGTGCATACACCGGGATGTTTTCCGACAGCTGTGTGAATTGATTGGGATAAAGCATGAAGTGAATCTCAGAAAGTTCGCTGTTGCCGGTATTGGTTACTGAATACGTGGCCTCTCCGGTCAGCCTGTCCAGCGACGGGATATCCACGGAGGCATTCACCGTCACTTTCAGTGTACTTTTCCCGGCCCCGGTCCCGGCAGCAACCCCGGCAACGGCGTCGAGGCAGACCATGGGAATCATCAGAAAAAAAAGAAGTAAGTAAAACATATCAGAATTTCGCATCGCGCCATGCTATATTGGCCAGGGACCCGGGTCAAGCAAGGGAACTGGAGTGGTTGAAAAAGAGTCGCCAAAATGTTTTTTTAAAACGGGTCATCCATTGTTCAGGCAGAAAAAACCAACTGCGGATACGCCAATTCCTCCCGGTTCACAATACCAGCATACCAATGATGACCAGCAGAAGGCAGCCACTCATCACCGCGGCCGCAATCCACATTTTTCTGGCTTTCTGATACGAATTTTTGTCGTAACTGTCCAGGGCTGCCTCGTGAAGGGACAATTTTTTCTGCGCCTGAAAGAAGGATTCTGTGGCGGCTTGAACGTCCGCAAGCGCGGAGGTATCCATCATTTTATTCATGTACACCAGCTCGCCTGCCGAAGCCCATGCGGACTGGGCATGCTTTGATTCCCCCCGGGCTTTGCTGTGGATGGCATCAAGAGCGCTTTGCAGTTCGTTTTCGAGCTGCATCTGCTCGCATTTAATTTGCGAAGTGTGCTGTTCGTGTTCTTCAAGCTGCCCGGTGATATGGGTCAGTTGAGTGGAAATGGCTTCCAACGGGGCTTCGATGGCTGCCAATTCCTTCTGCTCTATTGAGAGCCGGTGCAGCAGTGGAGCCTGCCGGTGATCGAGTTCGGTAATTTCTTGAAGTGTTCGGGCCCGTTCTTCTTTGGGTTGCTTTAAATCTGCATACACGCTCTGTTTCTGTTCAATGCGTTCCCGGATATTTCGCAGTTCAATTTCTGTGCGTTTAATTTTCGTATTTACCCGGGACCGCTCCTTCAGCATCTGCTCGTGGTGATTCCGGGTTCGGAGCGCCTCCTCGGAGACGGGAATCATTTTCGACTCAGCGGCATGCAGTCGCCGGGTGACCCCAGTCAGTTTTTCGCCAAAATGCCGGTTCACCGCTTCTTTTTCCCGCTGCACATTGGCCAGTTTCCCATCTGCATTCGCTGCTCTGGCAACGAGCTTTTCGAAACGGGGATCTTTCGCGGGCAGCTTTGCGGCCCTCCGTCCAAGGCGTGCCCTGGCAGCCTCCAACGATTGCCGGCATCTATCCTTTTCCTTTCCCGCAGCTTCGGTTTCTTCCCGTAGACCCGGCAGTCGTCTGTAGACGCGCAATCCATATTTCATTACTTCAATAATACCGCTGCCGCACACGCCGAAACCGGCAATTTCTGAAACCACAGCGGCATCCTCGGTGTCGCTTTCGAGACGGCTCCGTTCATTTGAAGGCATATGGTTCACCCGGAGAGGCGCGCCATTGTCGGATGTTGACGTGTCAAAGGGCGACACTTCGGTGTCCTCCAGCGCAAGATCAAGGGGAGCATCTGCAATGTTGTCATCGTCATCCAACTCGATGTTCGCATCACCGAACTGAATGCCTTCTGGGGATGGGGAGACTCCCGGGCTCCTGTCTGGATGCCGGCTGCCGGTTTCGCTGCTTTTATTGAATTGAAACCCACAATGAGGGCAGTTGCCGGTGGTTCTGGCGGATGGCTTTTTACATACGGGGCAGTAAATCATGTTTCACTCCTGCGATTCCCGGATAATACCGCATCGCACGCAGAACACCAAATATTCCATGCCGGATGGCGGGACCATTCATGGGTCGCTGATGAAAAAAAATCGTGCGAAGAACCCCGGGGGCTGGGGCTGAGGCAGAGGGGAATCGAGAGCCGGACTACATTTTTTTCAGCAGCTTTTCGGCTTTATTGCGCCATTCGGGATCCATGCTCAGTTCTTCGAGAAGGGCTTTGGCCCGATCATCGTGGCCCAGCTTCATGTGGCAGTTCGCTGCTTCGAACAGTGCTTCGGAACGGTTGCTGTACCGCGGGTATGAGGTGAAGAGATGTTCAAAATGAATGACCGCCTGTCCACACCGTCCCGTGCGCTTTTGGCAGCTTGCCATGTAATGGGTGGCAACGGCCAACTGGTTTTCGCTGCCGTTTGCGTCATCGAGGAGCGCACGGAAATGCCCGATGGCGGCCTGGCAGTTTCCGCTCCGGTAAGCGGACAATCCGGCCTCAAATTCAGATGTGGCGGGTGACGGCGTACCGGATGATTCTTTCGCCATATCTGCATCTTTTAGTGCTTCATCGGAATTGCGGGGCATTGCACCACTGGTGGATACCGGTTCTGCAAGCCCATCCAGGTCGTCCATGGTGCGGGATTTCTGGGCGATGGAAACGGATTTTTTTCTTGTTTTTGATGAACGGATCGTCTCTGGCTTGCTCGAACCGGCCGGGGCAACCTTGCGCTTTGCTTCCATTTTCTGCTCTGCAGCAGGGGCATCAGGGGTTCGCTTGAGCATGTCCGCCGGATTTTTTAGAATGTTGTCAATGTTGTCCCCGGGGGTGGTTCCGGGGGATGAAGCACGCGGTGCACTACTGGCGACGTCCTTTGATTTCGGCGCTGTTCTGTCGGTGGCGCTGTACAGCGGCGCGTATCCCGGGCCCGCTTTCTGCACGCGGTTTCTGCTGGGGACAGCACCCTTCAGGGGGGGGGGCTTTTCGCGGGATGTTGCCGTGGCATCCGCTGCGTCCGCTTCCATGCCCTGATTTGTCGGGCTGGCCGGTGCAGTGTGTTCGTCAGGCAGTGCCTCCTTTTCCATGGGAACAGCCCCGACGAATGGCGTGCCATTCATCGGTTCGAGCATGGTGTTGTGGGACTGGGTTTTCAACGATACCACTGCGAATACCGCAGCCGCTGCGGCGAGACCGGTGCCCAGCACCATGGGTTTGAAAATGAACCCCTGGAGTCGCTCAAACAGCGAAGCCGGCCGGGCAACCGCCGGGGACGTACCGGCGGGGTCGGCAACAGACAACGCGTCATTTGCCGCCGACAGGGCACTGGCTTTCTTTCTGGCCAGCTCCAGAATGGCGGCGTCAAAATGATCCGGAATGGGCGGCGGCACCATTTGTCGTGCCACTTTGCGAACACCCATCAGCGCCTCGAAGGCGGATTTGCAATCTTCACAGCTGTCTTTGTGCTGATGCAACCGCTGAGAGGTTTCCTCATTCAGTTCATCATATGCCAAATCGAGCAGCAGCTCATTGAACTCTTGACAGTTGGAACTCATGACAGCTCCTTTGCATACTCTTCGTACTGATACAGCTCCAGCCGAAGCGCTTCGAGGGCGTATCGCATGCGACTTTTAACGGTGCCCACTTTTGCATTCACCACTTCGGCAATATCGGCAAAAGGCATTCCGTGATACTCTCTCAGGATAAATACTTCCCGCTGATCGTCCGGCAGTTTTTCGATGGCGGCAGCCAGCGCTTTCTGCAGTTCTTCGGAATCGGAACGCCTTTCCGGTCCCGGTCCGCCATCGCTTACTTTTTCTATCAGCGGCGGACCATCGTCTCCCGTGGTGGCGTCCAGGGAGGCGTGATTCCGGTGTCTCGATTTTCGTGCGTGATCCATGGCAGTGTTCCTGGCTATGGTATATATCCACGTGGAAAATTTCGATTGATGTCGGAATGTATCCGCCCGATTCAGCAACTTTGTAAATACATCCTGAGTCAAATCCGCTGCAATTTCCTGATTGCCACATTGCCTGACGAGAAAAATGTAGATTGGCCCTTTGTACTTTGTAAATAACGCTTCAAAGGCCGCCGCGTCTCCGGTTTGAAACATCGCAATCAATTCCTCGTCTGTTTTTTGAACCATAGTCCCGGGTGCCCTTTTGCAGCATCCGGTATACGTGTTCCCTTCTGTGAAGACGCACACCGGAGATGAAGGATCTGTTGACGGATAACGCTTTATCTGTTTTTAGCCGACCTTGCGATAATATCAACCGTTTTGTTTTAACCATAACGGAAACATTGATTCAGGGGAAAACCGGAACATCCCGGACGGTGTGGTCCAGCTATTAATGTGTTTTGTAATATTGTAAGATGATATAGATTGCGCATATAACTGTGAACACACTTCGGGACAATTATCCGGAGCCGACGGGACAGAAATATGGTTCAAGCGAAAATATGGGCGATAGCGCTGGGAATAGTACTGACAATGGCGGGCAGTTGGAGCGTGGCAAAGGACAATGATGCCCGGAAAGACAGTTCTGAAATATCAACTTCCGAACAGACTGCGGCGGCGTCCGGTTCGAAATCCAACAGTAAGACCGGAGAAAAATCTGCAGAAGACAAAGCGGCAGCGTCGGATGTTCCTCCGACCCGGTTGCCGCCTCCCGGAGGAGAGGGCGGGGCAGACAGCGCTACCGAACAGGGCACCTACACGGTCAGATTGAGAGATCTGGAAGACCGGGTGAATCGGCTGAAAGAACAGATTTTCCGTTCCAAGGCCCGCCTGAGTCTTCTGGCGGAAACGGTACTCGAGAAGAAAATCGCAGGGGCCCAGGCAATTCTGTCCTTCCGAAACGAGATGGGAGGGTCGTTCCGGTTGCACAAAGCCTCAATTCTTCTGGATGGCGGACCGATCTTTCAGGAAACAGATGAATCCGGCAATCTGTCCAGGAAGCAGCATATCGATTTGTTTGAAGGACCGGTTTCTCCCGGGGACCACACGGTTGAAATCGTATTACAGTACAAGGGGCACGGATATGGGATTTTTTCCTATCTGAAGGGGTACACCTTTAAAATCAAATCCAATTATACATTCACGGTCGACGAAGGCAAGGCGATCAGGCTACAGGTGATTGGTTTTGAAAAAGGTGGTCCCACGGCCCCCCTCGAAGAGCGCCCGGCAGTGCGCTATGTGGAAGAATTGTCTGAGTACGATATACCCAGCGAGGGGGGAACCCCCGGTAAGTCCGAAGAGTAGCGGGACGAGAAGGGCAATGGGTTCGGCATGCGGCATGGGATAACAGTCTGTGTTCTGATTTTTCTGATTCAGGTGATGGGGGGCCCCCTCCATGCCGACAGCATTTCCGATGCAACGGATTCCGCAAAGCAGATTCACCGAAGCGTGCGTGAGCTTCGAAAGCGATACCTGAACGTCCACGGGTATCGCGGGGCGCACTATGCTGAAGAACGTCTGGTGGATGGCATGAATCACTATGATCTGGAGGACTATCACCGGGCTTCCATCATTCTGCTCGATATCGTTGAAAATTACGAGGGGCATGCCGCATGGCCCGAAGCGCTGTATTACTACGCTGATTCCCTGTTTCTTTCCCGGGATTATTATGGGGCACGCACCGAATTTCAGCGGCTGCTGAACCAGAAAGAAACCCCGGCATTTCTGCCGTTCCGGCCTGCGGCGATTTCAAGACTGGTTGAAGTTGCAGTGCATCTCGACGATTTCCGTCATGTAAAACAATACATTCAGCTGCTTCAGGACAGAACGGATGGCCGCTCTCAGTACATCAAAGGAAAATATTACTATTTCCAGGAAAATTATGAACAGGCACTCCGGGAATTCGGTGCGGTTCGCGACGATGAGGAACTGGTACTGAAAGCCGCATATTTCATGGGGGCGACCCATGTAAAACAGGGAACTCTGGACGATGCTATCGCTGCATTTCAGAAGGGTGTCGGGGCATTTCCGGAAGTTCGTCCGTCAAATCGGAAATTACTTGATTTGTTGTATCTGGGGCTCGGTCGGGTGCAGTATGAAAAAGATGATCTTGAAAATGCAATATCATCATACGATAAGATCGATCAGTACTCTCCTTATTATGATGTCGCGCTGTATGAATCAGCTGCGGTGCATATGCGCGCCGGAAACACCATTGGCGCCGAAAGAATTCTTGAAGTGCTCACCCTGGCCATTCCGGATAGCCGGTACATCCCCCGGGCCAAGCTTCTCAGGGGGCAGTTGCTCTCCAGCGCGGGTCGGTATGATGAAGCGGAAACGGTTTTCAATCAGACCATCGAAGAGTTTTCGCCCGTAGAAAAAATGATGGATCGGGCGTTGGCCCAGAGCGGTGATTCGGGAGAATTTTTTGAATTGCTGATGGCCCGCAGCGTGGATGCACTGAATGTGGAGAGCATGATTCCCAGAGAGGTTGTGCTGTGGGCGGGGGAAGAACCCGAAGTGAAGCGCGCCTTTGTCCTTACCGATGATTTGGCAAAAGCCCGAACGTATACGTCGGAATCAGATCGATTGGCCGAACTGATCAGTGCGGTAGTCAATGCCACCGATCCGGTGAATGCCATTCCCGAATTGCGTAATGCGATGCGGATGAATGTGCTGTATCGAAATCAACTGGCCGCGCTGACAATGCCCCTGCTGGCATCCCTTGAAAGTGCCGTGGGATATGAACGAATTGCCGATTTGGCCGCTTCGCGGACGGAGTTGATCAGCAATGTAAGCGCCCTTCCGGTGGATGACAGTGCGTTCCGTGAACGCGAGCGGCAGGCGAAACAGAAATATACGGAGTTGCGCCTCACGTTGTCGCGGTATGACACAATGCTCGATAAGCTTCAGGCGGTGATTACCGGACTCGAACATTACATTGGCAAACCGGCATACCGAAGTGAAGTTCCATCACAGGTCATTGCCAGTCATGAGTCGCAGTTGGCACGGTACATCGCCACTGTGGAGGCCATTCGTGAGGAGGTGGCTTCTGTTAGATTGGACATCGAAAAGGCCACATATCAGATTGGATACGGCAGCGAGCAGGACAGGGCGGATAGCGCAGTGGTGGGTAGATTGATGGTTTTAATTGAAAAATACCTGGAATTTGTTCCCGAGACTGGCAGAAAAGCGGAGCGGTTCAAAGGAGCGCTTACAGCACTTGCGAATGCCCTCAACGAAATTGAACGACTGAACGGTGATATTGAGCAGGTGGCAACAGCGGAAGTATCGCGTATTCGACGCGTATTGCAGCAGGAACAGGCCAAGCTGCGTCAGTACCGCGCGCAGCTGAGTGCGTTGAATGGTGAAGCCAAAGAAGTGGTGAACGGAGTGGCCAGAGAGAATTTCAGTGGTATCCGCAAGCGATTTGGCGAGTTGATGGTGAAGGTCGATGTCGGAATCATCGATATTGCGTGGATGCGGAAGGAACAGCATAAATCCAGGGCCGTTCAGCTCAGCAGAAACAGAACCGATGAGCTTGAGTGGCTCGACGAAGAGTTCAAAGAAGCCGATGGTTTTTCGAGTGTTACCGAAGCGGACGCGGAGCAATGAAACAAGAGGATGATCGGATGACATTGGGGTTCAACAACTGCCGGACTGGACTGAAGGACGCCCGAAGGACGGAATATTTTAAACGGGGGAGACGTGCAGTCATGCTCCGCGGCGCGGCCCTGTTGGTTTTTTCTCTGTTGATACCGATGTTGCTCCATGGACAGCAGACTCCCGACGCATCCACCTCGGCGGTGCCCACGCCGGATGCGCCCCGGCCGGATGAAAAGGCGACGTCCGAAACAGGGGATACGGAGAATGTGGCCGTGCCTGAAGTGATTCCCAATCATATTTCCACATCTGTATTTCAGATTACTTCTCCCCCTTCCGCTGTTCAGGTGGAACTGCTGGAAGAACAGAGAAACGCGGATTGGCAACTTTACGAACAGCGCGCCAGAGAATTCAGGGAAACCATTTCCAGTACGATTCAGCAACTGTATAAAATTCGTCGAAAAAATATTGAACAGCAGTACGAAGGGCGCATCGAGAAAGAGGAGTTGCTGGAGGAAGACGCATTAAAGAGTGCCATCGAGTATTTTGAGCGGTTTCTCAAAAAATATCCCGATTCACCGCCTTACACCCCGGATGCCATGTTTCGCCTGGCAGAACTGTACTACGACGATTCCTACATCCGGTATATCAAGCAGCTCGACCGATATGGCGAGGCCGCCGAGCGGGGAAACGCGCAGAGCGTGCCGCTTCCGGACAAGGAGTTCAACCGTTCCATTCATCTTTTCGAACAGTTGGTGGAACGATACCCGACCTATGAGAACATTGACGGCGCCTATTATCTTCTCGGATATTGTCTGAAGGAAACGGGGTTGGAGGAGGAAGCGCGTCTTGCGTGGCTCAATCTGGTGTGCCCCAATAAATTTCAATATGATGCCGCAGCCATTGCCGCTGCCCGCGAGGCGAAACAGCCATTGCCGGACAATCCGTCCGCGTCCCTGATGGTTGCGCAGTCTCCGGCGGAAGGCGGTCATTTTGAAAACCCGTATGCGGAATGTCAACCGGTGGTGACCAATAGCCGTTTCTTTTTTGAGAGCTGGTGGCTGATTGGCAACTATCATTTTGATTACGACACATCCCGGTTTGGTGTGGAGACGGCCATAGCCGCATATGAGAAATTAGCCACAGACGAAACCCATCGGTTTTATGACAAGGGGTTGTACAAACTCGCCTGGAGTTACTATAAGGCCGACAAATATCCCGAGGCCATTGAGACCTTCTCGAAGGTGGTGGATTATTCCGACCGCAAGAATGTTCAAAATTCCAGTATGCGACCGGAGGCCATTCAGTATCTGGCGGTCTGCTTTTTTACCGATGACTGGAACCTGGATAATTCGCCGGATAAAAAAACGCCATTCCAGCGTATTCAGGATCCGCATCTGATGCCCCAGGACCGGGTCTGGACCCGGGAGGTATACATCCGATTGGGAGATATTTTCGCGGACAATGAACGCCACGACGATGCGGTGAAAATCTGGGATCTGGTGCTGAAGAGATGGCCTCTCGACAAAGATGCGCCGTTCGTCCGGGACAAAATTGCCAATTCGTATCATAAGCAACGACAGTTCGACAATGAGCTGGCAGAGCGCAGTAAGCTGGATCGGTTCGGCCGCGGCACCGCGTGGTGGAATGCGAATATGGACCATCCGGAAATACAGGCCAAAGTGGAGGATATGGCCAAAGACGCATTGAGCAACGCGGCTCTGCTGCACCATCAGCAGGCGCAGGCGCTCAAGGCACAGGCAAAGGCTTCCGGTGACAGAGAGGTGATGCAGTTCGCTCTCGAAGAGTATGCCCTGGCGGCGGATGCCTATCGCAAATTTCTTTCACAGAATCCGGATGTACCCGACGCCTACGATTTAATGTACCAATTGGCCGATGCGCTGTTCTGGTCCGGTCGTTATGCGGAGGCGCGCGAAGAGTACCGACGGGTTCGGGATTCCAATCTCGATGACAGATACCGCGAAGACGCATCACGGATGGTGATCATTTCCCTCGAACGGCTTATTGAGGAAAAAACCCGGAAAGGGCAACTGGTGCTTCGGGACAAACCCCCTGAAATGGTTGGCGAACCACCGCTTCCCAAACAGATTTTGCTGCCATCACTTATTGTGGAATTGATGCGGGAAAGGGAGACGTTTGCGGATACGGAGACCACGGCGAAGGACGCCGGTACATTTGAATATCAGAGTGCGCAGAACTTTTATCGTTACGGCTATTGGGATGAAGCCAGAAAACGATATTTCGACATTTACGACAAGTACTGCCGCAAGGATGAAATTGCCGTATTCAGCTGGAAAACGCTGTTGAACATGGCATCGGAACTGCAGGATTTGAATCTGAAGGAACAACTTATTCTGCTGGAGCAGCAGAATAAATGCGGGGAAGGCCTGGGCATTAAAGACGATGAAGGATTGGCCCTGGACACGTTGCTTGGGGATGTGGCGATGCAGCGGGCCATGAATGAATTCAAGTCCTGTGTGGACAGTAAAAACGCAGCGGTCTGTACCAGCGCCGGAGAGCAGCTCGTTGCCGCTGTGGGCAGAGCACCTGGGCATCCCGGTGCAGATGCGGCGTTGCATAATGCGGCCCTTGCATACGAGAATGCACAGCGCAACAAAACGGCGATGGAGCTGTATGGCCGAATCGTGGATGAGTATCCCCAGAGCAGATGGGTGGACAAATGTCTTTTTAAGCAGGCGTTTTCGGCCAACGCGTTTTTCGAATACGATACGGCGCTCAGAACCTATCGGATTCTTGCTGACGAACAGCGATTTCAGGATTCGGAATATCGAAATGATGCGGTGTTGAATACCGCGCTCATTCTGACCAATCTTCAGGACTATTCGAAAGCCACCGGATACTGGAAACAATACGCTATACAGACGGAAGACCCGGAAATGAGAATCGAGGCAGCGTTCAATGCGGCGGATATGGCATTTCGCGCCAAATCGTATCGACAATCTGTACAGCTGTTTGAGGACTTCATCCACAGTTACCGGAACGATAGTAAGGCCGGACCGTTTCTGGTGAAGGCAGCCTATCGGATTGCCCAGGCATATGGGGCGCGGAAGAAGATTCGAGATGAAAAATCGGCCAGGGAACGGGTCATTGCGTTTTATAACGAATATGACAACAAAGCTGGGTCTATGTCAGCGGAATACGCGGCAGAAAGTCAATTTCTCCAGATTGAAGCAGATATGAAACGCTTCGAGTCTTTTTCAATCTCCGGAACGCTGAAACAGATTGAAATGAAAATTGCCAGTGGTGCAAAGCAGGTGAAAGAGTTTGAAAACCGATACAAATCAGTGCAGGCGTATCGAAGACCGGTCTGGTCTCTGGCGGCCGCCTATCGTGTCGGGTATGCATACGAAGTGCTTGCCAAAGCGATTCTGAATATTCCTCCACCCCCCCTGGATGCGGCTTTACAGAAGCAATTGAAAATGCTGCCTCCCGAGGACCGGGAGCTGGTGATGGTTGAATATGAAGATAAATTCAAGATGGCCATGGAACAGCACGTGAGCAAAATGGAGGAACGCGCCCTCAGTGAATATAAAATTGCCATTAAAATGGCCAGAACCGGCAATCTCAGCAACAAATGGAGTCTTCTGGCTCTTGAACGCATGAATGCCTATGATCCCGAGAATTTTCCCCGGCAGCATAACGGTCTCACGATCATGGGAACGGATACGCTGACGGTGCCACCGTGGGCAGCTGCAGGAGGTGGCAATTGAGCTCGGCAAGACGATGGGGATTCTGGTGTCACTGTGTATTGGTGGTTTTTATTGCTGCATGTGGTGCAATGCCCGCTCCCGGAAGCAGTCTCCGGAAAACGCCGGATGAGGGGAGCGATATTGGCGGTTCCGGTGATGACAGCACAGATTCTGTATCGAAAAAAAATCAGGCCCGAGACCCACTGAAACTGTCCCCCAATGGAAAGCAGTTTTTCGATGCAGGGGTAACGGATGGTGCGAATGGCCGTCTGGATCAGGCGGCTCGTGCATTTCAAAAGGCGATTCAAACGGACCCGAACGCGCCACAGCCATATTACAATCAGGGGGTTGTATACGAGCGCAGAGGCGCAGATTTAAAAGCGTTGGCGTATTACCGGCAATCCATTCAACGAAAAGGCGATTATCTGCCCGCGTTGTCGGCCGCGGTCAAACTTCTGGTTCGTTATGAAAAGAGGGATGATGCTGTACAGCTGGTTCGTACCGCAGCTGAACGCTACGGCGCCAATGTGGACATCCTGGTGCTTTATGCAAATATTCTTACCATGGTGCAGAAATATGATGATTCAATTCGAGTGGCGAAAAAGGCGCTTCGCATTGATGAACGTCATGCCGGTGCAATGCTTCAGATTGGTAAAGCGAATCTTAAAATGGGACGATTGGAACTGGCTGAATCCATTTTTAACCAGGTTTTGTCCATAAATGAAAATATTGCAGAGGTTCATTTTCTCATCGGATTGCTGGAATTGAAAAAGGGATTCCGGATTCTGGCTATAAAAAAGTTCGAAAAGGCGGTCTCGCTGAATCCATTTTATCCGGAGGCTTTGAACAATCTGGCCCTTGAATACATGCTGGCTGGAAACTATAATGACGCGATACAGTTATTCCGGCGCGCCATTCAGATAACGCCATCCTGGGGGGTGCTCTATCTGAACTACGGTAATGCGCTGAGAGGTGCGGGAAAATGGAAAATGGCGCTGGCGGCACTGAATCGGGCTGGGAAAATGTTGCCGAATTCACCTGCTGTGACTTTTGATATGGCGATACTGTATTACACTGCCGACAATCTGAATGGCCTGTCTCGCATTGCACGACTGAAAAAATCCAGAAGTCTGTTTTCTGAATACAAGACTCGGGTGGGCGCAGCATTATCTCAGAACGATGAAGTATTCAAATATATAAAAGAGCTCGATTTAATGATCGAACGGGAACAGATTCGAGTACAACGGCAAAAAGAGGCTGCAGAGCGTGAGAAACAGAGAGCTGCACACAAATCAACGCCTGAACAGAATAGCGGTGATGCCGGAGCCGCAGGTGCTGAAGATGAGCCGGAAAGTGCGGGCGATGATGGATGGGAATAGATTCTTCGAGGCGACTTCTTCCGGTATTTTCCAACATTTTATATTAGTTTAAGTGCATTAGTAATTTTTCCGATTAAACGGAAAAAAAGTTTTTTTTTTTTTCTAAAAACGAAAAATGGCACCAGATTTCTCTTGTTGAAAGGAAAACGCATGTGCTATTCTCCTGTTCACTTAACAAATACTGTAGCTAAATGCAGGGAATTTTGTTATTTGTAGAACCACTAAACAGGGTTTTTATTACAGCCCCAGAAGCGGGCATTACTCTAAGGAGGATTTAGGATGCAGGCTATTGCAGAAGCGTTTGATAGTGGCGGTGGCTGGATGTATGTTATTGCTTTCACGTCGGTTGTTGGTCTTGGGATCATTGTGGAAAGATTCATTTTCCTCTTTTTCAAGTACAACATCAATGCCAATGCTTTCATGGGGCAGATTCAGAAGCTGGTTATGGCGAACAACATCGATCGCGCTATCAAGCTTTGCAACGCAGCACCTAATGCTGCTTTGCCCAAGGTAATCAAGGCTGGATTGACCCGGGCCAACAAAGGAGAGCTGGAGATTGCAAATGCGATTGAAGAAGCGACTCTTGAGGTTGTTCCAATCGTTCAGAAACGGACTCCCACATTGGGTGGTGTTGCGAACGTTGCAACCCTGCTTGGTCTTCTCGGTACGATTGTGGGTCTGATTCAGGCGTTCTCCGCTCTTGAGTCAGCTGCTCCTGATCAGCGTGCGGCTGCTCTCGCAAAAGGTATTTCTGTTGCGATGAATACTACCGCGTTCGGTCTGATCGTTGCTATTCCCTGTATGACCGCTCAAATGTTCCTGCAAGCGGTAACCACCAAGATTCTCAATGAGATTGATCAATACTCGGTGAAATTGGAGAATCTGTTGGTTTCTCGATATCGCGCTGGTGGTGTATAACAAGTTTCTTGTTTCTGATTTTGAATGACTCGCGAATGGGGGAGGGATTCGAATCTTTCGTATCCTTCCCGGCGAGTATAAGATTCTGAGAATAAATTGTAGGAAGGACTACAGGATATGGGAAAGCCAAGAAGAGTAGAAGAAGGATATGAGGGCGATCCTCTAATTCCAATTCTCAACCTCGTGTGCATGTTGATTCCTTTGTTGCTGTACGGTGCGGTTTTCGTTCGGTTTATGACTCTGGACGTGAATGCACCGAAAATTGCGCAGGCCCCGGCGCAACAGCCGCCGGAAGATAATAAGGCCTTGAATCTGACCGTGATGATCACGGATCAGGGGTTTCATTTCAAGGTGAATCCGGTTCATAGGCTTCCGTGGATGTCACAGGCAACAGATACTGCATCGGCTGGTCCGGATATTCCCAAAAAAGATGATGATTGGGATTATGCTGAGTTCAACCGTAAACTCAAAGAGTTAAAAGATTTACATCGTGAAGAAGTTAATATCATTCTGGGGGCGGAAGACGATATTCCATACGAAGTTCTGATTAAAGCAATGGACTTTTCGCGTGGCGGATCGGAAGTGGAGACACAGTTGTTCCCGATTGTAACCCTGACACGCGGTGTTGTCTGATTTTTACGCTTTACCAAGATGAAATCTCCGGGACTATTATCCGGATTCTCCAGGGAGGAATTCCATGGCTCAAGGACTAAGTTCTGCTGATATTGATGCGATTTGGCAGGAAAAACAGAAGGCCAAAAAATTAAAACGCAGAAATCGTAGAGTTGAAAGAGACAAATTACTTATCAACTCCCTCATGGATGCGTTTACCATCATCCTGTGCTTCCTGATGAAGAGCTTTGGTTCTGACCCGGTACAAATTCGTCAGTCAGACGAATTGATGCTTCCACGAACCAGCGAGGAAGAAAAAGGGCTTGAAGATGCCATTGTTATCGCGATATCCAAACGCGCCATAATGGTACAGGACAACAAAGTTGCTGATCTTCGGGATGGTGCGGTGGATGAAAGTCTGAAACGCGATGGACAGGATGGCCTGCTGATTAATCCGTTATTGGATGCGTTGAAGGAAAGAGTCCAGCACCTGAAAATGCTCGCCGCCAGGACGAATAATCCGTTCGAGGGAATGGCTCTGGTCGTTGCAGACAGTAAAACCAGTTATCGATTGCTGACCGAAGTGCTTTACACCGCCGGTCAGGCGGAGTTCGAAAAATTCAAATTTGTTGCTGCTGAAGGCGCAAAATATAATATTGAATAATTGGGATTATTTTTGTACGGTCCGTCTCAAGTACGGGGGATAGGGGACCATTTGTCCGGGTCAATAGGTCGTCTGCTTCTCTGAATTACAGGAAAGTTAATCGATGGCCGAAAGCAAGTCTAAACCGCGTTCCAACTCATCCAGATATAAAGTGGCGTCCAACAATCGACAAGAAGGCAAATCGAAGTCGAGAGTGAAAGGCCTTCCGAGGGTCATTCGTATTGGCATTGTAAACAACGGCAAAATTGTTGAAGAGCGGATCATCAGAAAAAGAGAGAGTGTGTTTATTGGTCCTTCTGAGAAGAACCAGTTCGTCATTCCGCAGGAGGATGTCAGTGTATCCAGACTGTGTCTTTTTGAGTCCAAAGGCGGCAATTCGCCGTATATTCTGAATTTCACCAAAGACCTTCCCGGGAAAATATCGATAAAGGGGAAGCTGTATGACCTGAAGGATACAATTGGACTTAAAAATGTAAGGAAAAAGGGAGACCGATATCAGCTCCTTCTGAATGACAGCTGTCGCGGGAAAATTGTGCTTGGCAGTACTACTGTTCTGTTTCAGTTTGTGGAGCCGCCGCCCATTCAACCTCGACCGCAACTTCCCGCTGCTGTCAGAGCCTCCCTTTTTCAGGGAGTGGAGCTGGTGATAACCATCTGCTTCATTCTTTCATTATCCTTTCATTCCGGTGTTATCCTCTATTTCCAGTTGAATGAATGGCCAGAAAAAACGCTTGCTGAGAAATATCAGGATTTGCAGGCATTGTTGAATGCTTCCTCTGCGACTTTTGAAAAAGAAAAAGAGAAAACAAGTGAAGATCTGAAGGATGGTGAAGGTGAAAAGGAGCTGGAAAAGGAAAAAGAAAAGGTAAAGGAAAAGAAAAAAGTTAAGGAAACAGAGCCAGCTCAGAATAAAGAGAATCAGCCGGAAAAGAGCGCTGAAGAGATGGCGAAAGAAAGAGCCGAAAAAAGAGCAGAGCTCGCCGAACAAATGGCGCGACAGGGGATTAATAAAATTCTGGCAAGTCTCGGTGGCTCCGGCGAGGGCGCGGTTATCGATGTTTTAAGTGGTGGAGATGTGGCTGCTGATCAGGATGAACTACTTGAGCAGGTTCAGGGCGTAGGAGTTGCCCAGGGAGAAGGAAAGGGCAGGTTAAGTGGTCCCGCCGGAGGTAAGGGAGAGGGGACTGCCGCCGATGTGGAGCAGGTAAAAGCAGCAGGCGGCGATAAAGAAGTGAAAACACAGGGGCCGGGCAAAGAGAAATCGATTCGTGGAACGGTCAGAAAAAAGGCGCCTACTGCCTCCGGGGGGACAGGTATGATGAGTTCAAAGGATGTTGCTTCGGTCGTTAACAGGAGAATTGGCGCAATAAAAGGCTGTTATGAACGCGGACTGAAGCGGGACCCTGGACTGAGTGGAAAAATTACTGTTCGATTTACCATTTCCGGAAGTGGCAAAGTGACCACCGCCAGACCCACCCTGAACCAATTGAATTCTGAAGTGGCAGATTGCATAACGAATGCGTTTTTGCGCTTCAGATTCCCCCCACCGGAAGGTGGTACTGTAACATTTGAATATCCTTTCCTTTTTACTCCCGCCAATTGAGCTGATACAGCGATTATCAATTTTATTGCCAACTGAAAAGGCAACAGTGAGTTGTCTGGAAATGTCTATTTACGGAATTATACGATTGTGCTGTATCTTAATGGCATAACACGATATGATTGTCGGCGATTGCGTACAAAACCGTTACGCATTACAATTTATTGGCAAGTGTTTGACTTTCGGGGGGACCCGCGGATGAATCTGATGAATAACAGTAACGGAAGATTTGGAGAATTGGTTAGTAAAGAGATATATAATTGATTTTTCATCTGGAATATGAACAAATGGCAGAGGTATAAATGGATCGTGTAAAAAAATGGAAGAAGGTACTATTCGCTGCGGTTTTCCTGTGCATCGCACCAGGCAGTGCTATTGTTTCTGGCGCCGAAGGCGGTGAACGGAATGAGAACGATGCGACTGTTGAGATGCGCGATGATATTCCAGAAGAGCAGATGCTCAGTTATTCTCAGCAGCAGATTGAAAAATCAAAGTATGTGGAAATATTTGTTCGTTCCATGATGGAAACAGCTCGAAAAGAAAAGGATACTGTCAAAATCCTTTGTATAGACGACAAACTGACTCAGATTCAGGCGCTGATGAAAAGTATTGAATCGCGAATGATTTCTTTGCATTCTGCATTGAAATCGCAGGATTCAGGTGCGGCCAGACATCATTTTGTGATTGTGCAGGTGAGTCTTAACAAATTGAATGGTCTTCGGGTGCAGGCGGATACCTGTGTTGGCAACAGTGACATTGTGATTGGGGCGACAGAGTCTGAAGTAAGTGTGAGTGAAGAAATTACTACTGAAGAGGCGACGACGCCAGAACAGGAAATCTTTACACCTGAACCGACGGTTCGACCGACTGTAGCCAGTGGATTTCGTTAAACGGATACGTATGCACGGCTTTCGGGATATGAACATCAACTACGATAATTGTGGGTATCAAACGTATGCGTATTTTCATTCCCGGAATTCTGACAATTCTTGTCCTATTTACATTCGTTAAAACAGCTGATGCTCAATTATGGTTGGCTGACCGGGAAAGCCGCGAAGGCCCCGGGGTAAAATTGGGAAAATCGCTGGTTCTCCATTTTGGCGTTGGCGGAGAGCTCGGATTCGATTCCAATGCGACCTATTCCCATGACCCGGTTCCAGCAGGTCGTTTTCGGATTACCCCTTATCTGGATATTGCCACAAGGCCGGTGCAACGGATGCAAACGATTGACGATTCGGTTGGCGCCGCGCCCCAGAAACTGATTTTCAGATTTGGACTTGCGACTTTCTACGATCGGTATTTTGCACGGGATGATGAGAAAATACGGGATTTCAACAGCAAATACAATCCATTTGGTTTTGACAGTCACTTGAATTTCACACTTTATCCGGAGCGCAAGGTATCCCTTTCCGGTGGGCTGACGTACATCAAAACGTTGGAACCCTATGAGAGCGCTTCGGACGCACAGGGAAAACACAGCATTGTTCCCATGGTTTCGATGCGGTTCATGCCAGGGGGAGGAACTCTGACAATCGAACCGAAGTACAGACTGGATTTGCTGGTGTTCGACGATAAGCAAATCGGCGTGAATTCAAATCGGTTCTCCCATGAAGCTTCTGTATTGACGAGCTGGAAAATTTTGCCCAAAACGGCGTTAATATCAAATGTGATGTTCAGGCCAACAGTCTATTTTGGAAATCTCGCCCAGAATGTGGATTCTTACCCCCTTCGTAGCTGGATTGGTGCACAGGGCCTGATTCTGGAGAAATTCGGTTTCCGGGCATTGGTGGGGTATGGCGCTGGTTTCTATGAGTATGGGCCGAACTTCGAGGGAATGATCGGTGACGGTGCGCTGATGCTGTACATCGGGCATTCAGCGCACGCGACGATTGGTGTCAAACGGGACTTTGTTGATTCATTCTACGCCAATTACTACGTCATGAACGGCGGGTATCTGAGTTTTGAGCGAATTTTTGCCGGCAGAGTGCAGCTTTCTCTGGATGGCAGTGTGTACAAACGAATCTATTCCCATAACTTGGGGGTCATTGAATCGTCTGAAGGTAGAACTACAGCGAACACTGAAGACCGCGAAGATATTTGGATTAGCGCCGGTCTTCTGGGAGAGGTCCGGGCGTCGGATTGGCTATCGTTTCATCTCTCGTTGAAATTGTGGAAAGATGTTACAGATTTTTCCTATCTGTATGAACCGGCCAGTAACAGTGCAGGGGCGGAACCGACGATCACATACGCGGCTTTCTCTAAGTTGGAAATTTTTGTTGGCGTACGTGGGCATTATTAGGAAATTGGGTACAATGTCTTCTGTGGGATTCAGATTCACCAGATGGGTATTTCTACCAACGGTTCTATGCGGGTTGGCGTTACTGACCTGTACATGCGGACAGCTGACCCAGACGAAGCCGAAAACCACAGCCCCAGTAACGAATGTGGTGCCTGTGCAGGACACAACGCTGGGGACCGGCGATGTTTTTGATGTGCGGGTTTTCAATGAAAAAGAACTGAGTTCAACCTATCGGGTGGCCTCTGATGGCACTATTGATTTTCCTTTGATTGGGCAAATATCGGTTGTCGGCCTCACACCAAATGAAGTGCGGGCTTTGATTGAGACCAGGTTGAAAGAGGGCGATTTTCTCAAGCAACCGCAGGTGTCTATTCTGGTAAAAGAGTACAGCAGTAAAAAGGTGTCTGTTTTTGGCCAGGTGAATAAACCGGGGACGTTTCCATGGCAGGACGGCATGGGAGTGGTGCAGGCAATTTCTCTGGCCGGTGGTTTCACGCCGATGGCCAAAACCGAAAACACGATGGTGACCCGACTTTCGAATGGTGAGAAACAGAATTTTATGCTTCCGGTGGAGGAAATCGGCGAAGGAAAGCGGCCGGACTTCATTCTGAATCCCGGTGATATTATTTTTGTTCCGGAGCGAATTTTTTAATCCCGACTCGTGCACACTGCGTTACTTCTTCCCTCCTACAGTGTGACGACAATTCGGGTAACTTCAATGAACTCACTGCCGAATGGATTGTTCTCTGTTTCGGTTTCCCGTTGTCATTCGCCTCAATAATATCAATATCAGAAAGGTGAAAAAGGAGGCGTAGCATAGCGGGATGGGGATGGAAAAAAGAGTGGGACATTGGGCAGCCCCGCTCAGGGATTGCACTGAAAACCAGATGGCAATGCCAAGGCCCGTACCGGCGCTGATAAAATACATCACGTGGCTTCGCACATTGCGCTGGAATGCGAGTATCAACGTAACGAGATATAGTATCAGCACGGGAAAACAGGCGGGTATACCAAGAAGTTGGGGGCAAAACGGGGGGGAAAAAATCTCATTGTACACCAGATAGGCCGACGACACTGATGCGATCGCGGAAATGGCGATACTCGAATATTTCAGGGTCTTCATTCTGATAGAAGACAGAGCCGGCTGAATACCGCTTCGACGTGACCGTTTACTTTTACTTTTTCGAAAACCTCTTTCACGATTCCGTCAGGACTGATCACAAACGTGGTTCTGACGACGCCCATGTATTCTCTGCCGGCCATCTTTTTCAGTTGCCATACCCCGAATGCCTCCGCGGCGCTCTTCTCGGTATCACTGAGTAGTTCCACGTTCAGCGATTTTTTATGAGTGAATTTTTGATGAGAGGCGACAGAGTCAGGACTGACGCCAACAACAACGGCATCCCTTTTTGAAAATTCTGTTTTCAATTCGGTAAACGCCAGGGCTTCGGTGGTGCATCCGGGGGTGTTGTCTTTGGGATAAAAATAAAGAATAAGCCATTTTCCAAGATAGTCCCGGTTGGTCCGTTCTATGCCTTCGTGATTCTTTAATTTGAATGCAGGGGCCTGATGGCCAATTAATTTACTGAGTGTCATAGAATATTGCTTTCGTTTTCAGTTGGTTCCATTTGAATCAGAGTTTTCCCCGGATGATGATCATCAGCCCATTTCCCCTGGTCGGCTCGGTATTGAGATAATTGGTCTCGCCTTCTCCGGTTTCGTAGGTCTGGGGCCTCAGATTTTTTCCCGGCTTCACGATGATGCTATACTCTTTCATTGTCTGGCGGACGGATACCGTGGTGCATGACAGATTGCCGGCTGCCAGAAGCACAGGCAATGCAATGGTAAAAGCGGTTTTTATTGCTTTTTGGATGCGTGAACTCATTGTCCCAATTATGGATACGTGAATGGCCTGAGTCAATATGGAGAGGCGCTATTTGTGGCAATGTGAGGTTCGGTGATGGGTTGGAAAGACTCAATGGCAGATGGTGTTGCAATCCGCCAGACATCGGCGCTGCTGTGAAGCATTGACTTGCGACGGAGGGGATGATGCGGCATCGGAATGATGCAAAGAAAAAGTGCTGCAATTATCTTCGCATTGCTGAATCCGAATCTGGCAGGGCCCGGGTATATTGGCGGAAACGACACAGGATGGGCTGGCAGGGATGCAGGCCGCATAGAATAGGACCCATTGGACCATGCGGCGATTAAAGCAGATGTTCATGGGAATGATGGTTCACAGAGCCGCTAATACGCAAACGGTTTGCAGAGTACTTTGCGAATCTTCATTTTGAAGAAATCATTGGAAGGCGCCGGTGTGATATGTACGGCAGTATCGGCACCTCGGGCGGTTCCTCCAACAAACACGGCGTCTTCGTGGCCCACCAGTCCGGCGTCGCTGGTCATGGCCGCCATTTCGGCACACACTTTTACACCCTGTCCGAACAGGCGCAGGGTTTCCGCGACCAACTGCTCTTCGCTGTAATGCATGCGGTTGCGAATGGCAGAGCCGATGCCGCGGAGAACCAGTGTGCCGGTATGGATGATGGCGCCGTGAGCCAGGATCTTCTCTTTGTATTCCAGTGCCATCTGCTGCACGCCGGGGCTTCGGAAACCGGTGTTGTGTGAAACGATGATCAATCGGGGAATGCTGTCGGGCTTGAGCCTGCAAGCCGTGACTCCGGTTTCCCCGCTTGTGGAGGCGACAACCACGGATGAAAGTTGCTGACTCGCCGCATACTCGAAGGCGAGCTTCAATGTTTCTTCGGTGTTTTGTGGTCCACTCTTCAAGTCCATATGTCTAGTCCTTCCGTTGAATTTCCATCCACTCATGGAGCATATTGGACAATTGCCTGGCGCTGTCAACAGCCTTTGCCTGAAAGTGGTTGTTGAAAAAGACGAGGGTGCGGTCGGATTGCTTTTCGAGTGTGGTTATGGGCGCAATCCATTCCTGCAATTCGGCGGCGCGATATTTGTAATCGTATCTTTCAAAGGCATGATTGTGTGCATACCATTTCTGGTGATTTCTGCCATGAAATCGAACATAAGCGGTTCGCGATGTACAGACGCGGGTTGGTGGCATGAGTCCGGGCAGTGCGGGCTCGTCCACACAGCAATATCCGATATTCAGTCTGGAGAGCCAGTTGAAGATGGGGGTGGTCGCCCAGTCGGCATGTCGAAACTCCGCCACCAGGGGAAATGGCATTTGCTCTGAAAGGTGGCTGATATAGTTGCGGTTCTGCTGATTCTGATGAAAGGAGTGGGGAAACTGTAGCAGGACGGCGCCAAGACAGCCCGCGTTCATCAGCGGTGAAAGCGCATCCGAAAAAGACTGAAAATCCGATGCGGTGGGTGTCCGCTGATGGGTGAATCCCTGATGGGCCTTCACCGCAAACATCAGCTTTCCGTTGGTTATCCTGACCATGGTTTCCAGTTGCGCTGCCGTAGGCATCCGATAGTAGCTGAAATTGAGCTCCACGGCGCTGAAATGTTCTGCGTAATACGACAGAAAGCGGTTCGCGGGTAATGATTCAGGATAGAATGTTCCTTTCCAGTCGGCGTATGAGTATCCGCTCGTTCCAATGTGAATCATGACAGAAGGCATACTATTAATTCCGCCGGGATACAAGGTGCAGTATTGCGGGAAACAGGCAAACCGCAGGGTAATGCACGGAACGGCGGGATTTGGGCCACGCAGGCGGATTTGCCCTTTGTAAACTTCGTTTTAAAGTTGAAATTCAGACTCATTGTTTTACAGTAGCGTCGCCGTTTGGCGGACGTGTGTCTCGCCGATATATGCGAGTGTAAATGTTACCCAGGTTCTGGAGCACAATAACTGAAAGAATAACCGATAACGTTCAAAGTATGGAGGAGGTGTCCAATGCCCCTGACTCGTTCAACACTCTGTAATGCAAGAGCCAATGATTATATTCCCAAAACACCGGTTTCACTGCGAAACGGTCTCAAGGGCGTGGTGGTGGAAAAAGGCGAAGCCACCCAGTCCATTTCGGACCAGGAAAAAATCAAGGCGCTGTTTCCCGGCACCTATGGCGCCCCGGTGGTGAAATTCAAATCCGGTGACGCCACGAATGTTCGTCCGCTGGCGGTGGGCGTGGTGCTCTCCGGTGGACAGGCCCCTGGTGGCCATAACGTGATTGCCGGTATTTATGATGGCGTGAAATCGGCCAGCAGCGAAAGCCGTGTCCTTGGATTCCTGGGCGGTCCCGGTGGACTGGTGGATGGAAAGTTCATCGAAATTGATGATGCTATCATTGATGATTACCGGAACTCCGGTGGTTTCGATATCATCGGTTCCGGTCGGACGAAACTGGAAGAGGAAGATCAGTTCAACGCCAGTATTGAAGTGGTCAAAGCCAACAAACTGGATGCCATTGTGATTATCGGCGGTGACGATTCCAATACCAATGCAGCGGTGCTGGCTGAATATTTCAAGACCAACAACGTACCCTGTTCCGTCATCGGGTGCCCCAAGACCATTGATGGCGACCTGAAAAATCAGTACATCGAAACCCCCTTCGGGTTTGATACCGCCGCCAAAACCTACGCCGCGCTCATTGGCAACATCGCCCGGGATGCCAATTCCGCCAAGAAATACTGGCACTTCATTAAATTGATGGGCCGAAGCGCCTCCCACATCGGCCTGGAGTGCGCGTTGCAGACCCGCCCCAACGTCTGCCTCATTTCTGAAGAAGTGGAAGCCCGTCAGATGACCCTGGCCCAGGTGGTCAAGGAGATTGCGGATGTGGTGGAGCTTCGCGCCAGAGCCGGCAAAAAATTTGGCATCGCGCTGATTCCCGAAGGTCTGGTGGAGTTCATTCCCGAGATGAAGGCGCTGATTAAAGAACTCAATGATGCGCTGGTGGGTATTGAAGCCGAAGTGGAAGCCGCCCCCAGGGTGGAAGATAAAGTGGCCATCATTTCAAAGAAACTGACGGCCCAGAGCAGTGCGGTGCTCGCCGAACTGCCTCCTGGAATTCAGGCGCAGCTGCTGCTCGACCGGGACCCCCATGGCAACGTGCAGGTATCGCTGATTGAAACCGAAAAAATGCTGATTGAAATGGTGGCCAGAGAAATGGAAACCCGGGACGCATACAAAGGGAAGTTCAAAGCCCTGAATCATTTCTTCGGATATGAAGGGCGCTGCGCTCATCCGTCGAACTTTGATTCGGACTATGCCTATTCCCTGGGCTTCTCGGCGGCAGTGCTGGCGCAGAACAATCTGACCGGATACATTTCTTCGGTGAGCAACCTGAAAAACGGCGTGGAAAACTGGGAAGCGGGCGGCATCCCCACCTCGATGCTCATGAACATTGAAAGACGCCATGGACAGGACAAACCGGTGATTCAGAAAGCACTGGTGGACCTGAATGGACCGGCGTTCAAGGCATTCGCCGACAACCGCGAGCATTGGGCAAAAGAAGAGGCGTACCGGTATCCCGGCGCGATTCAGTATTTTGGCCCAACCGAAATCTGTGACGCCATCACCGAAACCCTTAAACTCGGCGCCTGATTCCCCAGTCGGAATTCCTTACATTTTCAAACTGCACCAGAGCGGATAGCGCGTCCACTTTCCTCTGGACCGGGCAATCAAATCGCTGTGCAATGTCGTGGGTGTACCCTGGCGGTTGCCTTTGTGTGGAAGTCGATGCACTTCATGTGGGCAGGACGCGTGCACCTGGAGTGGCCTGTGCGCGCAGACCCTTCCTTCGGTTGCACATGGATGGGTGCACATGGGGGATGAGGGAAACCTGGCCTGAAATACGAATTCAGAGTTGTCTGAGACTATTTGGACTCAACGATGGAGGCGGTTTTGATGTAGTCGAGCTGAGGAAAACTCGACTTGAGATATTCGTTGCCTTTGGTCTGCATCAACATCTGGGACGGGCCTCTGCCCCGGGGAGCGCCTTCTCCGTATCCGGCGTGGAGCGCTTCGACCACTTTCAGGTCCCGCACTTTGCCAAATGCGGCAAAGCCCATGTTGTCGAGCTGGTGATTGTCCTTGAAGTTCACAAAAAATTGAGTGGTCCGGGTTCCGGGACCGGCCATGGCAAATGTGACGGTGCCTTTGGCGTTGCCCTGTTTTACCGGATCATCCGCGATTTTCTTTTCGCGCCATTTTTTATTGGTATCGGGATTGCCGTGAATGCCGGCCTGGGCGATGAATCCTTCGATGACCCGGAAGAAAGCGATGTCTGTATAGTATCCGCTGGTCACCAGCTCCCAGAATTGCTGTGCCCCCTTCGGTGCCCAATCCTTGTGTACGTCGATGAGAATGTCGCCTTTGGTGGTTTCCAGTTTGACGGTGTATGTGTCCGGGCACTCTCTGGGAAGCGACGCGGCTGCGTCGGATTTCTCTGTTGCAGTGTTTTCAGATGCACCGCCTTTGCAGGACAGAAACAGCGGCACGACCAATAATAAAAATAAATGTTTTACTCTCATGGCGTATTTTTTTAACAAAATCCGGTCTGTTGGCAAACAGTTTTAGATTATTTTGTGACTGGCTGGCGCTTTTTGGCATAAAACTGTTCGGCGACAACGAATACGCAGAAAGTAACGGCCCATCCACCGATGACATCAATGGAATAATGCAGGTGACTGAGAAAGACGATGGCCACAACCAGCACATGGGCCACCAGCGCGGTGACGCGCAGGCGGGGGAATTTCCAGCAGTATAGAAGCAGCAGAAAGGTGGACGCGGTGTGCCCGGAGAAAAAAAGATCTTTGGTCAGATACAGATGAGCGGCATCGGTGGTCAGTGCGGAAAGCGGATTGATTATCTGCAGCCAGCCGGAAATCAGTTCTGATACTGGTTTGCCGGCGTTGATGTCCCGTCCGTTTACCGGGCCAAGCGAGGTCACAAAGATGGAGATTCCCCGAAGCAGACTGACCACTCCGCCGGCATACAGAAATTCAACGAATCGGCGGCGGTCGGTTTTCCAGAGCCAGGCGGCGATGGGTACATACAGGACCACCCATGCGTGGTAGTTGTATCTGGCGATGGTGGGGACCAGCGGGACGATGGAGATAATTCGATCATTCAGTGTGGCGGCCGGCACCCCTTCGCCCAGAATGCTGAGCAGCAGCATGAGCGAATGACAGCAATATCGCCAAACAAATGCCAGGGGAACGCCTTCAAGGAACCCCAAACGATTTTTGCCTTTAAAATATCTGTGAAACATATGCATGCCTGCGTCCGAGAAGATTCGGCATTTCATAGTACAGCCGTGCGCATAAGTCCAGAAATCCCTGCGGTGATTTCTATTTCTGTGCCTTGAAAATTTTCCTTTAAGGAAACCCGAATTGAGGTAACCTGAACTGTATGGGCGTTGAATGTGTAAAACGGATATTCATCATCGCGTGTGGCTGGCTGGTTCTGTCATGTGGCGACTTTCATTTTGAAGCGCTGTCGACCGGACAGAAGATCGATACCGGTGAACCGGAACAGACGGACACAAAGGAAACGGTGGTGGTGGTGAAACATAAACCGGTGCCACAGGACAGTCTGTTCGATGGGGACAAACCGGATTTGGATGGGTATGCAGAATTGCCGGTCCAGGAAGTTGGAAATGGCATCGCCGATACCTGTGACGAAGGAAGTCTGCGTCAGGCGGTTACTGCCATCAACAGTGCGGGCGAAGGGAAAATTGAGTTTCATTGCGGCAATCAGTTTCATCTCATTGAATTGAACGGACCACTGATTATCAACCCCGGTATTCGGATTTTTGTGTCGGGCACATTGAACAATTCCCGTAAACCGGATGTGGCGCTGGATGGGCGTGACGAGAATCCGATTTTCATTATCGGAGAAGAAACCGATGTGGCCATTGAGCGGATGACCTTTGTCAATGCCCAAAGAGAGATGGGGAGAAATGGCGGGGCCATCCACGTGGTGAATGAGACGCCCGGTGGGAAACTGATTCTGTCGGAATGCGTCTTCAAGCACAACAGTGCAAAAGATAAATTCGGCGGCGCGGTGTACGCGGAGCAGCTGCAGGAACTGTATATCTATCGTTCGGTGTTTGAGGATAACTATGCGGTTTCCGGCGGCGCGCTGTTTCTGTATGAAACTATGTTTAACATCACCAACAGTTATTTTGTCGGAAACTTTGTGGACTATGAGGGGGGCGCCATTTTTATGGAGAACGCGAACGCGGAAGTGGCACCCATGCATGTTCTCCGGGGGAATTGGTTCAGCGCGAACCGGGCAGATGAAGGCGGAAGTGCAGTGAAGGCGCAACAGTCTGAACCGGTTGACCTGATGGTGGAACAGTGTGAATTTGAATCCAACCAGGTAAACGGAGATCAGACAGGGAATTCCGGTGGCGGCGCGCTGAGTATGAGTGGTGGACAATTACATCTGGGTTCATCATCGTTTCAGGACAACACATCCTCCTCCGCCAATTCGGCGGCGGTATGGGTGAATTCCGATCGCGGTTTCGAGATAGTGAATTGTACGTTCTATAATAATGAATCGACACGGGGATTGTGTGGCGCACTGTATCAGAATGACAGAAACCAATCGATTATCCGAAACAGCACTTTCTATCAGAACCGGGGGATAGAATACGGCGCCATTTATAGTGTGAACACCGATGGCCTGTCGATTTCCAGCACGGTATTCGTGAACAATATCATCGATCCCTTCGCATCCAGAAGCTGCAACGCAACCTTTCTGGAAGGCGCCGATTTAGCGGGGGATGAAGCCCAGCGTGTGAGCAGTAATATTCAATTTGCGGACAACCCCGCTTCTGACCGTGCGTTATGCACTCCCATGATAAACCAGTCCAACCCGGAGCTGTCGCCGCCGGAGAAAAATGGTGGTTTTGTTTCGACCTGCGGTGTGGATAAAAACTCTTTGGCCGCAGGGGTTGGTGCAGATTGTGTGAACAAAGATGCCCGAGGAGAAACACGGGTTTATGCGCCGGAAGAATGCTATGCCGGTGCGTATGAATATGTGCCTGTATCCAGTCTGGACAACTGAAATACAAAGACGGAATGCGCCACACTGTCACGTCGTCATGGGTTGATTACCTTTAAATGTTGTGACCTTGAAAGTGGCAGAATACGTTGTTGAATTTTTTGAATGATGCGGTGTTCGCCTGCGGTGATTGCGTACCGCTCACCCGCATGAATACTGGCCCATTGCTGATGGATTAAAATTGGAATGCGCGCAAAAAAAAGGCCTCCTACCCTAAAAAAGTCAGCCATGTCAAACAGGGATAGGAGGCTCCGTGAATACACCAGTGTATTCACTTAGAAAAAAGTATTGCACTTAAAAAAAAAAATTTCAAATTCTTTTCCAAAAAGAATTCTTCTGTACTTGCTTGTTTTTTTTACTGTTGTAGCCCCACCGTTACTGAGGTTGAAGCTGCTATTCAATGACGTCCAGCATGACTCGTTTGTTGAGTTTCGCGGCAGCGGCATTTACGATTGTTCGGATAGATTGAATGTTGCGACCTTTCTTTCCAATGATGTTGCCGAGACATTTCGTGGACACCCGCAATTCTATGACAGTTGACTTGTCTCCATCCACTTCTTTCACATCTACGGTATCGGGTTCATCTACCAACGCTTTCGCAATCACTTCAACTAATTCTTTCAACTCCATGATTCACCTCAGTCTCCGGCGGTGCCGGCGTGCAAAAAACAATCGAACAAGAGAAGTCGGTTTTCAACCGGTTCCACTTTCTATTGGACATTCTCGAATTATACAGGTGAAAAAGCCGTTTTTACAAGTAAGACTTCTAAAAAGAACAGGTATCAGAAAGGAAGTGTCAATGATATTTTTTCGAACAATTGAAGGATATCCGCTGGTGATGTTTCCTTTTCAATAACGACGTCAAATACCGGAATATGATTCGATGAAAACCATTCGCAAAGCGGCGCCGTGCGGGTTTCGAAAATGGTCAGCTTCTTCTGTACCAGTGTCAGTTCATCATCCACTCGATGGGTCCGGTCGTTTCCGGAATTGGATTGGATGCGTTCAATGACGGTCCGGGCATCACATCTTAAACGAATGACAAACCGGATGTCGAACCACAGAGATATATCCCGGGCCTGTTCGATATGCCTGGGTAGACCGTTCAGCACAATCGCCTGCGCGCTGGTGCTTGAATTGAAGTGCGAAATGATTTGTTCCGCCAGATAAAACGTCTCTTTTTCCAGAAGCGCGCCGGTTTGCAGAATCGTTTGCAGCTGGGCGATATCGTCTGTGGAGAGGCCGGCGTTCTTCTGACCGCCGGCGACCTGTCTGAGTTGTTCACCGAAATCGAAGTGAGCGAATTGAATACCGCTAATCCCGTGTTTTTCAATATGATTCCCCAGAGGTGTTTTTCCGCTGCCGGTTGGACCTATCAACAGTATAGCGTTCTTTTTCATTTCAGAATTCCTTGTTGTGCAGAGTGATTAATGTGATTTCACTGACCGTACCAAGCCGCATGGGTGGTCCCCAATATCCGGTTCCCTGGTTAATATACAGATGCGTCCGATGGGTATATCTGACTCTTCCCTTTATGTACGGCTGCTGCAGTTTTACCAGATAATTGAACGGCCAGATTTGTCCGCCGTGGGTGTGTCCACTCAGTACCAGTCCAACATCTGCGTTGGCGGCCTCCTGAATAATTCTGGGTTGGTGACTCAGCAGAATGACTTCCTGGTTCTGGTGACGTCCTTTTAGCGCGCGGGTCAGATTCAACGGTTCGCTCTGCGGGAAACGATGCGCCTCGAAGTCGTTGACACCTGCGAGCATCAGCGGAAGTTTGCCGGAGCCCAGGAGGACGGATTGATTGCTGAGAACCACGATGCCCATTTTTTTCAGCGCGTCCACCCACTCATGGGCATTAAAGTAGTACTCGTGATTGCCGGTCACAAAATAGACGCCCATGGGCGCCTTCAGTTGGGTGACTGGAAGAATGTCTTCTTTCATTTTACTGACATATCCATCGATGAGGTCTCCGGTGATAACGATGACATCGGGAGCGAGTGCATTGGTTTGCTGCACAACCTGCGACAGGTATGCGCTGTCCAGGGTGAGACCGATGTGAATGTCGGATAGCTGCGCAATTTTCAATCCGTTCAAATCCGGTGGTAGCCTGGACAGAGTAAATTCCTGGTGGATGACGGTGGGTTTGTGCAGCACTGCAAGATGGGACGCGGTAGTGAGTGTGCCGGAAAGGCCGAGGGTGCCAACGGCTGTAAATTTGCGCAGCGAATCTCTTTTTGACGGGTCTGTGACCCTGTCGTCATTCGACGGGCGCATCTGTGCGATTTTCCGGGTAAGGAAGCGGATGAGGAAATAGCAGTCGAACAGAATCAGCGACACCATGAGAAAGAGGACGGTGCCAAGCCATAAAAGTGGAATTGTGGCAATGGTTGCGGTGACGTCGGGGGAAACGGAACGGGAAAAAATCATGGTTCCGGGGATAGACAGTGCCAGCGCGACGATCAGCACAGTGCCAACGATTTTTACGCGACGGCCCGGACGCGTGTCAAAAATCAGTCTTTTCCACAGGTAAAAATGAATACTGCCTGTCACTGCGGTGAACATGAGTGCGAATATGATCATGGGAGATTTTCCTCACTGTGCATTTACTGCTTATTTAACGGCTTTTCAGAACCAGTCAGAATCCGATCTGAGAGTGTCGTCTGTTATGCTTTCCGCCGTTCGCCGTGCGGTTATATCCGGCAAACGGGCTACATAGAAAATTATTTCGAAAATTCGAATGTCAATGGCGGTCTATTTTCTGGCATTCGGACGCTCAACACTGCCATTTCCATTGTGGCATTGACGGCCAATGCATTGAAAGGAGACCGGGAAAAATGTCTGGAAGCGGGGATGGACGACTATCTGGCGAACCCCATTTCTTCCAGTGGTTTGAAGGAGATGCTGCAGAAGTGGCAAAACTGAATCCCTGCGAGTCAACTGGCATGAACCGGTGAATTTTCCTGCGGAAAAATCTTGACATGGAAAGCGGTTGAGGACATAAAGACCCAACATTTTTCGGGCGTATGCCCGGTGTTCTTTTATATGCAGCGCGGATGGCGGAACTGGTAGACGCGCCAGGTTGAGGGCCTGGTGAAGGAGACTTCATGGGGGTTCGAGTCCCCCTCCGCGCAACTTCCTCCGAAAGGGGATTTCGTATGCCAATTCGTTGGTATGCAGTCAGCCTTCAATCCAATCGGGAATATCTGGCACAGAAATATATGCAGGGAAATGGTGTTGTGCACTTTTTACCAACGTATCGCACCATGTCTGCCCGAAAAGATAAATCCATATTGTTGAATCGGCCGTTGTTTCCCGGATATATCTTCGTGCGGGTGGAGATTTCCGGACAGCAGAAGTCGGTGGTGCTCAAATCGCCCGGTGTATGCGGCTTTGTGAGCTTTTCGGGTAGTCCGGCGCCGGTGGATGACGATGTGATTGATAGCCTGAGGATTCTGACCGGCGTGGCGTCAGGCGGTGTCCGGCCGCATCCGCTGGTGAAGGCCGGGCAACGTGTACGCGTGGCAGATGGCCCGTTCCGCAACGCGGTGGGGATTCTGTGCGAAGCCGACGGTCAGGGGAAACATCTGGTGGTGGAGGTGTCATTTCTCGGCCGAGCCGTGGCCGTTCCCATTGACCCGGAGCAGGTCATACCGATTTTACGCTGATGCTTAAAAAAGCCTATGATTGACACCGCTTTTGCAACGTCAGCGTTTATAATCCGCGCATCGGCCGCCTTTTTCCTGCATCGTTGAATACGGATTCTGTTTACAGCTGCAGAAACTCCGCCAGATGGAGGGGATCGGTGGTTTTGGGCAGCACATAATCGATGCCGTCCGGGGTCGCGTTAAATGCAGCATCCGTGCCGGTCAGGATAATGATTTTGTCGATGGTCGGGTACTCTGCCTTCCAGTGAATGGCGGTATCCAGCCCTCTGGGTTGTCCCGGGCCAAGAAGATGGTCACAGAGGATATGGGTAACATCCCGGGTATCCAGCACCAGTTCGGCGTCGGACAGATTCTGGACCGTGATGATTTCAGATGCTTTTGTTTTCAGAATACGACTGAGCGCGCGGCAAACAGATGCTTCGTCGTCGACAATCAGTAAAACAGCCTCATTGGTACTCATTGTGCTTTTCCGTTTCAGTTTTCGAGGTTCTCCATGATTCGGTCGGTTGCATCATCGGGTGTTTCAGTTTTCCGGGATAATCAGATTGTCTCAAATATGTCGTCTTTTATCCATTCCGGAATAACGTATCGTTTAAGTACTGGAAAAGTTTCGTTCATGTCCAGTTCTTCGAACAAATCGCAGTAGACTAAATATATTTCATTTCTCAATTCGGACCAGTGTTCGGGGGGAATTTTGGCCAATCGTTTCCAATCGTCCGGTGAAAGATCTTCAAATCTGGCGCGGAGCATTTTGCCCATCAGTGATTCGAGGGGGGCATGGGGCAGTTCATAGCTGTTGAAGTACAGCATTTTTTTCCAGTCGAGATTCACGGTTTCGATAGGCAGAGTGTTGGCGCCATCATAGAACAGCACGGGGGCCTGCCAGTTTTCCTTTACAGCGGCACAGAGAACCTGGCAGATGAAGGCGCGGTAATCCGGGTCTGACTTGTCCACCGCAAAGATGAGCGGACCGACTTCCATCTCCTTGCCGGCGGCGAGAATGGTGCATAGCAGCTCGAAGGGAATCCAGTTGGCGTCGACAATGGGAACAATCATTTCTGAAATGCCATCCCGCTTCAGACAGGATACCAGCGGATCGCAGGCGGTGTAGGGGGTTCCCAGGGATTGGCAGATTTGCCAGACCAGTTTTTGCGACGCCTTCAGAACATCGTCATTGGCATGCAGGCAATTGCATGCCAGTTGCATCATGATGTTCCGCTCAAGAGTTTCGGAATTCAGAATCACGGGAACACCATCCCGATAGGTGATCGCGTCGCTTATCAGGGCTCTGAGTTCTTGCTGGTTCGCTGTCGGTGCGCAGTGCATTGTTAAAAATTCTCTCCCGAAACCGCACAAATTGACGGTTGTCTCATCGAAGGTTAATCTATATCGGAACTTATGAAAAAGAATACAAATTCAATTAAAAAAGGGTCGGCCATCCAATTTTTTCTGCTCTCTGGTGCGATTTTCATCAGTATTCTGCTTGTGTCGGCAACCGCAAATTGCGGAGATCCCGATATTGCGTATCATACGTTAAAAACAGATCACTTCAATATTCATTATGACAAGGCGTTACAGAAACTGGCGGAGCGAGCTGCGGTGGCGGCGGAAAATGCGTACACGCTGGTGACATCGTCCATCGGCTGGAAGGTGGAGGGGAAGGTGGAGGTCCGTATTGTGGATTCCACCGATTATGCCAATGGACTGGCGGCACCATATCGATATCCGTTTATTCAGCTGTATGCGACACCACCCGATATAGGGTCGGCGCTTCAGGAAAATGACGACTGGCTGTTTTCGCTGATACTCCACGAGTTCACCCACGAAGCGCATATCCAGATGCAGTACGGGGTGGCGCGTGTTTACAACACGGTATTCGGCGATCTGTACTTGCCCAACTCCATGCAGCCCACCTGGTTCATCGAAGGGTTGGCGGTCATGATGGAAACCTATCGAACGACCCGCGGCCGGATTCGTTCGCCCTATTATCGCATGGTGATGCGCACCCATTCCCTGGAGGGAAAGTTTCTGGATTTGGCGGGCGTCTCCAACAACACCCTGGAGTATCCCCGGGGGAATGCCGACTACATTTATGGCAGCATGTTCCTGCGTTATCTGCGGGATCGCGTCGGCGAGGAGAAGATTTTCGAAATTTGCCACGCCTACGCTTCCAAACCGATTCCCTATGGGCTGAACCGGATTTTTCTGGAGGTTACCGGGAATTCCCTGGCGGAGTTGTATCAGGACTTCACCGAACAGACCCACGCGGAGGCCGTTGCCGTTCAGCAACAGATCCGAAACGAAGGTGAAACGGTGTCTGAGCGGTTGACCTTTACGGGGGAGAGTAAGGGACACCCGGTGTTCGATGGGGGAACCGGGCGATTGCTGGTACCTTTGGGCGATGGCCTCACCCGGTCCGCTGTGGCCGCGTGGCCCCTGGACTCGGTAGGCAAGGCTGAGAGTCGCAGAGACCTGGTGTTCGCATCGTCTGATGCATCGGTTTCCATCGATAACGGTGGCAATATGTATTACGTTCGCTCTGCGCCATTCAAGGACGAATATTCATATCGCGATGTTTTTGTGTTGCCCAATGGCGCCAGGGCGCCTCGCCGGTTGACCACTGGTGTACGGGTGAAGGAAGCGGCCGTGACGCCGGACGGTCGATTTGTGGCCATGGTGACCAATGCGGCGGGGATTTCGCGGCTGGAGCTGATGGACGTGGGGACCGGAAAGCGGGAACTGCTGTTGCCGGTAAACGACGACTGGCACAGCTATTCTCCGACGTTTTCTCCGGACGGAAAAACGCTGGCGTTTGTGTGGCGCCAGAAAGGCCGGGTGGATGTGGCGCTGATGGATATGGAAACGCGAAACGCGTATTTCGCGACCCGCGACGACGCCATTGAACAGGGACTGCGCTTTTCCGCGGACGGGCGGTATCTGCTGTTTTCATCGGGGGTGACGGGGATTCAGAATATATTTGCCCGCGAGATGCAGTCCGGTGCACTGAAACAGCTGACCAATGTGGTATCCGGCGCCAATCTCCCGGCACTCAGCGATGATGGCAGGACCCTTTATTTTCTGAATTTTTATTCCGAGGGATGGGACCTGCATCGGACCTCCGTGGACATCGACAGCCTTCCTTTCTTTGAGCCCCCATCCGAAACCCATGTGCATGCCCGGGAACTCACTCCGACAACTTTCAAAAAGGATGCGTACAATCCGCTGCCCACGTTTCGCCCGTACAGCTGGGAAATCAAATCACAGAATACGGGGGGCGAGAGAACCCTCGATATTTCCACCGTGATTGAGGATGCCGCGAGACTGCACTCCATGCTGTTGAATTACAGCTACGAGTTCACTGCCCAGCAGCCCACGTTCAGTGCCGCATACGGCTACAGCGGCCTGCTGCCCAGGTTTCAGATGAGCTTCGCCTATTCGGCCCGGAAGGTCGATTCCGGATATCTGGTGGAAGGCATGCCGGCGACCTGGACCCGGGTCAGCTGGTCTTCTGAGATTGGTCTGAGCATTCCCCTGATGGCGCTGGATGATAATCATCAGTTGTCGGTGGGGTACAGCATCAATCATTCGGCGCCCAGAGAAGACCTGACCGTGACGGTTGACCCCAACGGCGACCTGCCGCAAATGCCCACGCAGTATTTCCGGACCGGGATTCGGTTCGGGTGGAGCTACTCGAATCTGTTCAGTGGTCCCTATTCCATTTCCCGGGAGGACGGCCGGTCGATGTACCTGGGGGTGACGCTGTACAATCCCCTTTTTGGCGGCAACCGGGAGCAGACGTCGTTTTACTGGGCATGGCGGGAATATCGGCAGGCCCCCTGGGCGCTGCACCACGTGCTGGCGCTGGAAATGGAGGGGCAGGCGCACATTTCGAATCCGAACCATCAGTCCAGCATCGGCGCCGGTGGCTACTCGAACCAGGAAATACTGGACGCCGTCATGAACGAACGTTCCGTTGGTCTGCCGATGATTCGGGGGTATCGGACCAACTTCACTTCCGGGGACCATTTTCAGACCCTCAGGCTGGAGTACCGGTTTCCGCTGTGGCAGGCTCAGTTGGCGTATCAGACGTTGCCATTCTTTTTCAGCCGGGTGTATGCCGGCGTATTCATGGACAATCTGCTGATTTCCTATTCGCAGTTCCACAGGGACGACTATTATTCAGCTGCGGGGATGGAGCTGGTATGGTCGTTTTTTATCGGCTACCACATGCCCGTGATCCTGAGAACCGGGTATGCCCATGGATTTATGGAGCAGGGTGGCAATGAGTTTATCATGGTCGTTGGCGGTTCGTTCTGATGCGGAAATGTTTTTTCTGAAGGGAGCATTCAAATTGCGAACATTGTTTCTGGCGCCGGGAATTCTGATCATTGTGGCTGGATGCGTGGGCTGTTGGGAGCAACCCTCACACGAACTCGATGTGAACGGGGACGACAACACGGGGGAGATGTCAACTGCCACAGGAGATTCTGCCGGTACCGCGTCGGACGACGGGGATACCGGGGATACTCCGGGAGACTCGTCCGGCGATACCGCGACAGATTCGCGGAATTCGCTGCTTGGGGCGGGATGGGGAGGATTCGGGGCCGGTTGCGCGGACGTTTCGGAATGCGGGGGCTATCCTGCCACCGAAAAGCGCTGTCTGCAGGACGTGATGGGAATTGTCAATTGTCCGGGGGGATACTGCACGGCGTGCTGCAATGAGGCCGGCGAGGGAATTTGCGGTCAGGGGATTGATTGCGTCGGGGTGTATGATGCCTATCTGGTTTGTCTGGAACGGTGTGAAACCGATGCGGATTGCCGGACGGAAGACCATTACATCTGTCATGAAGGACTCTACTACATGGAAACCGTTTTCACCGGAAAGTATTGTCTTCCCGACGCCGATCATGCAACGCCGGAGTCGGCGGCGGCGGCGATGGTCTGTCCGTGGCCCTGGCTGTAAGCGGGTGTGATGGAGCGGTCAGAGATGCAGCGCATCCGCGGAATCGCTTTTGACTGGGGTGGGGTGATCATCGAGGAGCCCAGCACCGAATTGCAGCGATACTGTTCCAGACGGCTGGGAGTATCGGTGGAGGCGGGCAGCAGGGCCATCCGGAAGATTCTGCCCCAATATCAGACCGGACGGATTCCGGAGCGCGCGTTGTGGCAGAAGGTCTGCGATGTATGCGGTCAATCCCACGCGGTGATTCCGCAGGCATCGCTCTGGTCCGAGGCGTTGCGGGCGGTGTTTCAATTTCGGCCGGAAGTGATGGATGCCATTTCGACCCTCCGCAGCAATGGATACAGAACCGGTTTTCTTTCGAACACCGAGCCGGAAGCCGCGGCCTTTTTTTACGAGCGTCGCATGGACGCCCTGTTTGACGCTCAGGTGCTGTCCTGTGAGGTGGGTGATGCGAAGCCGGGCAAACAGATTTATCTGCTGCTGGCCAACCGTCTGCATCTGTTGCCCGAGCACATTCTCTTTCTGGATGATCGCAAAGAAAACATTGATGGCGCCCTTGAGGCGGGAATGGCGGCGGTACTGGTTGACACCACCGAAGCGGTTCTCAGCGCGTTGGCGCCGTATCTCTGATTTTATTCAATCGCGCAGGCAATCGCACAGGAACATTGCCGGCGGTCAGGTCTGGCAGCGGGGGCAGAAATAGGTGCCTCTGCCCTGAATGGTCATTCTGACCACTTCAGTCTGCTCACAGAGGCCGCAGACGCGCTGATGAAATACCACCAGGTTGTTCAGGGCATTTCCATCGTTTCCATACGCATCGCTGTATCCGCCGCTGAAGGTGAGACCGCGCTTCCGGAGGCTGCCCAAAAGAACGAGCTTCATGGCCGAAACCATTTTGCGATGTTCATGACTGTTGAGAGAACCGGCAAAGCGGGTGGGATGGATGCGGGCATGGGCCAGAACCTCACAGGCGATATAGTTGCCCACGCCGGCGAAACACGATTGATCCAGCAGCAACGGCTTGATTTCCCTTGTGGAATGTTTCTGACAGACCGCTGCCACGTACGCCGATGTGAACGCCGGGGAACTGACATCCGCACCCAGACGGTTCAATATATCGCTGGCGCCGGCTTCATCGATGAAATGACATTTTCCAAAGCGTCTGGGATCCACATAGGCCAGATAAATTCGACCACCGGGGTTGCGGCAGGTGAACTGAATATGGGTGTGTTTTTCGCGGATGAACGTTGACGAAATGCGCCATCCACCACTCATGCCCAATCCTGAAATGATATGGGTGCCGTCTGACAGAATGAAATCGAGCAGTTTTCCTTTTCTGGAGATTTGTTGAATTGTTTTATTCCGGGGTGAAAACATCCGGGTTTTCAGAATGCCGGATATTTTGTCGGAATAGCGGCATGCTGTGATTTGCAGCGGCAGTTCCGGGAGAAGTTGCCTGCGTATGGTTTCCACTTCGGGCAGTTCGGGCATGTGAAACTGAATAGCAGCGAAGAACGGTTCGGGCAACACCAAAGAAGCGTAACAGTGGGTTGGCAACAGCGCCATTGGGGCTGAAGGTTGCGCGTCTGGAGGACGGTGATATGATTTTTATGAATATTTCACGTTGCGGCTATTGGTAAAAGGTGACGCTGACCATTTGTCGGTTCATTTTTCTGAACGTTCATTCATCGTTGAGGCACTGGTTTTATAAGGGGGGAGCTGCGGTTGTCAGATTGGAAGGGGAAGGCGGAAGAGACATGGGCGATGATGTGGCATTCTGAAATAAAATGTGTCTTCCAGAATATCGCACTTGAATTTTTAATAGGCGTTTCAAAAATATTCGCATACTGATAAGATCGGATGCGGGGGACGGGCAAGATATTGAAAAAAGTTGAACGGAACAATGGCTTCCGGGGACCAGGAGGAAAGATATGAAGAAGTTATGGATTTTGGTTGTCGCAGTGATGGTGGGGGCGTGCGCGCACGGTAACGGAGGAACAATGACTGCCTCGGAGGATATTACCTTGCGGGAGTCCTGCACGAATGCGGAGGATATGGCCGAAGCGGCCGCCATCCGGCAGCGCAGTCAGCTTGAATTTATGGAGTTGAAGGGGCGCTTTCAGAATGCCATCGCGTATCGCGCAAGGTGGAAGGACTCTTTTTCCAGACTGGATCGAATGGTGAGAGTCCGCTTTGATCCCAGCCCGGAGCAGGTTGCCGCAGGCAGCATGGAGAATGTGATTCAGTACAATAAAACGTATGTCAGCGGCGTGATGCAGCTTTCGTTTCCCAACGAGCAGCTGTTTGAAAAGGGGAAGCCGCAATTGAACGAAGCGGGCAGAGAGCTGATTTCATCGCTCGTGCAGATTGTTTCGAAGGTGGAGAAGCGCAAGATTGAAATCCTTTCGAGAACAACAACTTTCAATGAAGGTATAGTGAAAGGTGCGGACTCCAAAGTAATGGAACTTTCTTTGCGAAGAGCTATCAATGTGCTGGAATTCATGGGAGACTCGGGAATGGACAAAAGAGATTTGTCCGCATCGGCCAACGGATTGTCCCCGGAGGAAGAAGCATTTGAAAACGGAACGACGACATTTCTGATTCACCCGGCAGCCGGCGAACTTCCCAAATACCCCGATGAAATAAAATAACGTTCCGCCAAACGTTCCGCTATATACTGAACGGACGTATATGCCCGAAATATAATTCCGCGCGAAATTGTCGACGATACCCCACTGAATATATCAAAAATAATTTTCTGTGATATGATTGGATGAATCGCTGCAAGCCAGCCCGATGTTTTTTTCGGGCCGCCGTTGGGTCTCTTTTTGTTGATTCGCTGGATTATGTTACGGGGAATTGTTACTATCGGACTAGTGCGCTCCATCGGTTAAAAGTAATTTCTGAAAACAGGCCTGAGCGTTGTTGAAGACCATTTCTGAATTTATCCGGGAGGAAGTTTAGATGCGATATTATTTTGGCTTAATGATGTGGTCAGTTCTGGTCGTCGTTCTGGCTGCCTGTGAGAAGATGGAGGACGCAAGACCGGGTAGCGGTGATCATGACGGCCGCGACCGGGATACGGGCACCGGTGAAGATACCGGTGAAGATACCGTTGTGGAGGAGGAGACGGTGGAGACGGAGACCGAACCGGAAGAGGAGACGGAGGAAACAGAAACGGAGTCGGATACCAGTGTCTGTGGCGATGGACTCCTGGGCGAGAATGAAGCGTGCGATGATGCGAACACCAATGACAGCGATGGATGCGCGCAGGATTGCACCCACGTGGAAGAGGGTTGGTCGTGTTACCCTCCGGGCCGTGAATGTCACAAAATGGCTATCTGTGGTGATGGCGTGGTGTTGAGTCCGGAAATGTGTGACGATAAAAATATCGAAGGCGGCGATGGCTGCAGCGATATGTGTCAGATAGAATTCGGATATAAATGCGAAGGGGAGCCGAGCGATTGTTCTCCCTCCACCTGTGGTGATGGAATTCAGGAAGGCGCTGAAAGTTGTGACGACGGGAATACGGTGCCGTTTGATGGATGCTCGGATATCTGCCAGAAGGAACCGGATTGTTCTGAGGGAGAATGTAAATCCGAGTGTGGTGATGGTTTCATTCTGGGCGAAGAATGTGATGACGGGAACAAGTTGGACGGCGATGGCTGTTCATCGAGTTGTGTGGTGGAAGACGGGTACACCTGTGATCATGCGGAAGCGTGCGAGGGAGACGACTGCACCCTGGTCATCAATGCCGTGTACCGTGATTTTTCGAGTTCTGATGACGATTTTGGGGTGACCTGTGAAGGTACCGAAGCGGTGACCGGGATGGTGGAAAATCGAATTGGCGATAATTGGAAGCCGGTATTGGCATCGGACGGGGACCGGGAAACCTGTATTGAATCCCGTTCATCTTTCAATGCGTGGTATACCACCGAACCGACAAAGGTTGGTACCATCACCCTTTATCCGGACGGAAATGGGAATTTTGTAAATCAGTATGGCGAGAATGGCGAACAGTGGGTTTTCATTGATCAGGAACGGATGATCTTCTGCGGCAATGGAGCTGACGTGGTGGACTGTACCTATCTGGAGGATGCCGATTGTGAGGTGGAATGTCCGGACGCCGTGGAGGAGTATCCGGACTATGTCTGCTCATCACCGTGTCCCGATGACTACTCGAATCGAACGTGCCTGACATCGCCGGACCCGGCGACCTGCGACGATTGCGAGAATCTGGCAGCAGGGGTGGAAGGGTTTGAATGCCTGAATCCATGTGGTCAGTCCAACGATAGCCTGGGATTTGGAAACTGGGATGTCTGTGAGTTTGGCTCTCCCAGGGTGTACTACGATGGCAATCCCCTCTTTTTCCCGATGGATGAGTTCGGCGGGGATTCGCCGGCGATCATTCCACCGGAGTACGGGTACAACTGGTTGATGGAGGAGGAGGTCACCGGCATAGAGGTGATGCATAATTTCTTCTTCACAACGGAAATCACTTACTGGTTCACGTACGAAGAGGACGAGACCGCCATTCTCAACTTCACCGGGGATGACGATGTGTGGGTCTTTGTGAATGGGCAGCTGGCCGTGGACCTGGGTGGATTGCATCCGCCGGAAGACGGCAGCGTGACCATTGACAGGGACCATAGCTTCGGAATGAAAGACGGCAGCGTCTACCGGATTAATATTTTTCACGCGGAACGGAAAGTGGAAGGGTCTTCATTCAAGCTGACACTCGGTGGTTTCAATATGGTTCGGAGTTACTGCAAGGCGGAATGTGGCGACGGCGTGCTGTCCCTCGGTGAGCAGTGTGATGACGGCATCAACGATGGATCTTACGGTGGCTGCACAGAAGATTGCAAGCTTGGCGCCTTCTGTGGCGACGGTATTGTGCAGGAAGAATATGAAGATTGCGATGACGGCAATTTCAAGGATCATGACGACTGTCCATCTTCGTGCAGAATCATTATTATCGAGGTTGAATAGCCTCCTTCTCTTTTTCCGACAAGCTCTGAATACGAATTTCACGTGCCGGGGTCTCGTATCTGAACCGCCTGAAGAGGCCTGTTGTGCGTTACAGCGGGCTACCGGTGTTGACGGAAACAGGTCGACTCATGATCAATCCATAAAATCGGATAGCGGTCTCAGACTGTTTGGGTTTGCCCGGCGAAATATAGATCCTATAATCAAAGAAAGTTTGGTGCTGCGGTTGTCGCTTGAACAGTTTGAGAAACAGAATCCACAACTCGGGGAGTTGCTGATGAAAACAGGTTGCAAATGGTTGTTTGTCCTTCTGGCATTGGTGGTGGTGGCAGCGTGCGGGGATGATTCCGGCAGTGATGGCTACTGTGCGGTGACCGAAAACTGGAATGGGGAATATGCTGAAAAGGAAAGCGAAATGATTGATCTGGTGAATGGGCATCGTGCAGCGGGGGCGGATTGTGGCGGCGAGGGGATGTTCGAACCCGCACCTGCGCTGACGTTGCTTCCGGGTCTGGAATGCGCGGCCAGAGTCCATTCCAGGGATATGGTGGTTCGAGAATTTTTTGAACACGATAATCCGGATGGTGATGGACCGGCGGAACGGATGATTGCTGCAGGAGTGGAGCTGCGTTCCTGGGGAGAGAATATCGCTGCCGGCAGTTCCACTGCGGAGGCTGCGATGGCTCAATGGTTGGAAAGTGATGTCCATTGTGCCAACTTAATGAATTCCAATTTCAGATATATTGGTGTCGGCTACTACCCCGGAGGCGAATGGGGGCATTACTGGACCGCCACGCTGATGGACGGTCCCCGATGATGCGAGTACGATGATAGAATAAAGGTGCATTTTTTTGCAACGGATCTTGAATCCCGCTGAGATGTTCATTATTTCTTAGAATAATGTTGATATTGTAAATTTGTCGTTGAAATATATGGATAAAAATCATCTGAACAATTGAAACCTCTCATGGGTTGTGGTTGAATATGGAAAATGTTCAATTGTTCGATTGAACGATTCAGTAAGGACACATCTTATGAGCTGGGAACCGTTTGTACTTACTCCTCCTGATCAGCCCCCCCCTGTTCCTCAACCCATTTCCCATCGGGACGGACTTGGCGACCGCCTTCGCATTGCCGCGTTTGCCGAATTCCAGGCAGTACTGGCCTTCAGTTGGGCGGCAGAACATTTCAAGGATGTGCCGCCGTCGCTCATCGAAGGCTGGCAAAGGCAGATACCGGAGGAGAAACTTCACTTTCGTCTGCTTATGGAACGCATGAACAATCTTGGCGTGAGGCCGGAGCAGAAGGCGGTTTCCGCACAACTGTCAGAAAAGCTGTATGCATGCGAATCCGGAAAGCAGTTCGCCATTGAAATTGCCACAGCCGAACACAAGGGGCGACTGGCGGCGCTCAGAATAGCCGAGTATCTGCAGGATACAGATTCGGTGACAACTTCCGTGTTTCTGCGGATTGCCTACGACGAGGTGTCTCACATACAGCTGGTGACCGATCACTTCGATTGGCGACCGCATTCGAGGCATTGATTATCAACTTTTTCAGTCGGACGGACATTCTTTAAATCCCTTGCAGGTCTCGATGGTCTGTGCATTACTGCAAAAATGAATTCGATACTGAACGATGTGCATAAAATGGGCGCAGACAGTTGTGTACAACTGCCGGTGGCGCTTCTGGCGCCGGACGAAGATGTGCGCGCAGCCTGCGAAAAAAACAGGTGCGGTGGGTTTGGTCGCAACTATATGTGTCCGCCTTTTATCGGTTCTTTTCATGAGATTCGCAAAAGATTGTCGAAGTACAATCATGGCATTCTGTTTCAGCAGGCGCATCCGGTTGCGGATAAAAAAGATCACACTGCTGTACAAAGGACGCAACAGGCCAGTTATGACCTGGTTCTCCGGGTGGAGCGATATCTCGAATCCGCTGGCATTCACGATCACTGGGGCATGCCCGGTGGGCAATGCATCGTTTGTGTTCCCTGCGCTGCCGCTAACAATTTACCGTGTGCATATCCGGATCGTGCGAGAAACTCGCTGGAAGCCATCGGCATCAGCGTCATGTCCCTCAATAAATCGCTGGGCCTGCATCACACGTTTCAACCCGATAAAATAGTGTGGACAGCGTGTGTGCTGTGGTGAGCGACTGAGATTCACTTTCAGTTGGAAAATCGCTAAACTGTTTTCTGAACCAGGTGAGATAACGGAACTTGGTAAAATAGAAAAGCGAAGAGCACGGTTGCCGGGACTTTTATTCCTTCAGAAGCGTTCCTCTTCAGTTGCACAGTTCTCCGCTAAAGGCGCTGACCACAAATTCTGCGCCTGTCTCTGTTTCAAAAGCATATGCCGGGACCAGTTTACCTTTCTCAATACTCAAACATGGCATTACAGCTGTGATAGTGACCAATTGTTTTGAGTAGGATGAAATATCCACAGACGCGCGTATCAATGCTTTATCCACGGACATCAGCTGTTTACTGTCTGAAATGAAGGCGTTGCCTGTTGGCGATAGCGTATTCCAATTGGAACTGATCGATACGATTTCGCTATTGTTCTCAAGTACCGATATAAATTGTGCGATTCCGTTGCTTTTAAGTGTCAATCCACCAATTCGTCGCTCATATCGAATATTGTGTCCCACATCATGTGGCTCATTTTGCCTTGTCGCATGAATTGGACGTATAAATGAAAGCACCGCATCTGAAGGTAGCGTGTCGCCGAAAATGCCATTCACAAGAGTGATCACTTCGGCGGCTTCACTTTCGATATCCGGAAGAAAGATTTTGTCATTCCTTCGAAATCGATTTCGTTGTCGGTGTTGTTCATCGACCACATACTCAGAAATGATCCGGGAAAATGTTTCATAAAAGGTTTCATCACTGCCTGCAACAGTAGGTACAGCAGCGACGGTTTCATTTATTTCGGTTATTTGTGAAAAAAAATTTTTCTTTGACGGAAGTGCACGCTGACGCGCGGAGTATTCGACAATCTCGCTGTTCTCTCGAACGTAAACAATCCACCTGTCCGCCAGTTGACTGTAGAACTGATTGGCATCGTACCAGGCATATGTGTATGATGCGCCTTCTGCGATATCTTCCGCAAAAAAATGAACCACTTCAACATCGGGTCCATCCCAGGATTCGTCGGTGTAGCCGAGCAGGTGCGTATTTCGTTCACCCATCTGATTTTTCCAGAGGGTTGGACTCATGGTCGAACAGGTGGCTGAGATAAACACTCCAACATTGATTTTTGGAACAGCATCTGCAGAAAGTTCACCATCTGCTGTGCAAATAATTCCCTCAATGCCATGCCCACTATGATACAGCACATCAATGTCAACTCTCTGAAGTAGAGATTGAAGCGTTTCTGTGGAAATATCGGTATCGGTTCCAAGATTTTGAAATCCCAATACGGCGAACTCATTCTCAAATTGGACGCGATCTTCCGGAATCAAATCACCAGCTACGGTACTGGTAAAGAAAGTTCCCTTTCCTTCGACGACCACTGAATTCTGTGTATCAGTAGCCACCTCATCGTCGGTATCTGATGCAGTGTGACGTTGTGTGTCAGAACTCTCGCTATCGTTTAAAATATCAGTATCGCCCCAACCTTCCTCGGTAAAAATAATAATACGCTCGCCGGTATCATACTCCTCAGAATCGTCCAGTTGTCCAAACAGCAGTTCGCAGCTTTCACCTTCCGTTGTACATACCGATAAATCAGCGCTGTCGTCAGTATTCACCTCTGTTTCGGGTAAGTCATCCTCCTTATTCTTATTGGGATATGGCGTTTGTTCACAACCGAGCAAAAAAATAAAAATGAAAATTGAAATGATACCACAATGTGAATTGTCAGAGTTCACTTGAATTCCCTTTTTGCCAGTTGGAAAAAGAAGAGGCGACTGCCAATTCCGGCAATCGCCCTTCAGTCGTTCAGAATCCGAGAATCATGGAAGCGATAAAAGCAGGTACTCTTTCATGTGCGTGTTCCCACAACGCCTGAGACCAGCGTTCATGGTTGTTTGAATGCTGCACAGCACACCAGGTATCGTTTTGTGCATAGTACATTGCCCCCGCCATGCCGTATCTTTCTGGACATAAGTCGGTGTCGTTGTACTCGTGTACCATCTCATGATACACCGTACCGACCTGTGAACTTGTATTCGGTAACCAGGCATCTTCGAAAACCAGGGAGTAGAAAGGATCACATATATACACGTTATTACGAAAGGCGTTATATGCCGCGATAGTGGAGCCACCGCAGGGATCATCAAATCCCTGACAATACGCTTTCACAAAATCATCTCCAGGTTTTAGGAGTTTCCGTACTTTGTCAGCAATATACTTAATAAACAGTGTACCGCTGTCGGTGAAATAATTGTTCCAGTCTTCACCAAACCAGTAGTTATTGACTCCAGAGTACGCGGAATTCAAGGCATTGTCTCGTGCAAAAATAGCATTTCTGTATGAGACGGCTCTGGATGCTTCAATAATCCCGGTCTGTTGTGAACGGCAGTCATTATCGTACTCAAATTTGGCCAGCGGCACTTCCCACTTGTTATAGTCTGTCGTCAACGAAGGACATTCATGATACAGGTAAACCAACTTGCCATCGACACGCATCGCCAGTATCTTCTGATGGAGCGAAACCGAATAGTTCCCCGGCTCATCAATCTGATAGTGTGAAGCAATATTATAATCCGCACTTACTTTATTATTGGCCGATATATCCAGAAATTCATCTTCAGTTGGTTCAGTGCGAACAGCGCGTAAACCTGCGTATATTGCCCTGGAACTATCGGAAACGATGTCCAATACGTTTTCCATGTCGTCCCACGCATTAAACCGTTTCAGGATTTGCACATCGTTATATATCCCATTGTTTTTTACGGTCATGGTGATCAGCATGTTGTTTTCGATATCCAGGGACAATTCGCAAGTCAAACCATATTCGGAAAAGAAACCCACTGATGAATCCAACCCATATTCGTCCCCAGGTACCGATATATCAGCATTGTCGTCTGGATCGCCACCGGCGACATCATTGTCCGCCTGATCATCCGAAAGAATAGCGCCATCATCGAGGAACTCGGATTCATCCGAATCGGTAGACTCGTATTCATCACATGACGCAAAAATCAGCATCGTCAGAATAGCAACAAAAACAGGTGGTCCACTTTTACCTGTTACTTGCCATCGTCTGGTAATTTTTAATATATTCATTGGTTTTCTCCTTTTTAAATTTGAAACCCAATATCAGTTTGAAATTGTGCAATCAGCCCCTTGCTGATAGTTGTAATTGCATCCGGACACCCAACAGGTCAGCTTTTTTCCGGATAGATGAGCAGCAGTGGCCAGACTCAGAATTTTCTCCGTGTCACTGAAATTCGGATGGAACCAAACCTCACTGTTCGCACAACCCATGCGATTGTTCAGTCCTGAGACAATTACAACTCCTTGTGCAGTCTTGCCGGAACCTTTGAATCCTGCACGAACTGCGGTGGGGACTCCATTGCAGAACCCCGCTGTAGCTGCCCATGCGATTGTCGATACTGTCAGTACAGTGATAGCTGTTACAATAATTGCGATCATTTTTTTTCTTGTCATTTTCGTTTTCCCTTCGTGCGCTGCATCTCAATTCGCAGCCAAATCAACCGGAGATTGCAACTTAACTCACTCTGAAACCATTCCAGTGTAAATTGTTGCGTGTTGCCTATACCTACGTTGGCAAAAGTCGCTTTGGCGGAAAAAAATTGATTTTTTTAAAAGAAAAAAATTATCTGATGTGATGCGGGATCATTGATAATGGTTTACCCCATTCGATGACTGGTTCGCATGAGCTTCGCCATGTCCGTGAAATTGTGCAGAACGCAATAGCCTTATTTCCGGCCAATCTGAATCACCGGTGACCCCCCATGTGGAGGTGGCCCAGTCAACAGGACACATATCGACATATATATCTGAGATAGCCTGCCGAACGATCAGTTCATCGTGAGTCATATCCCAGAAGTAGCGCAGCCAGTCATAGCGGGTGCTTCTGCCATAGTACCCCACCGAGCAGCCATCGTTCGCTTCGGCATCATACCATTGTTCCTCTCCGGGGTCGCAGATGCGAAGAATGCCACCACATTGTCCGGATTCATATGCATCCTGAAGCCAGTCCCTTGCAGTCACCCACGTCGATGGCGAAACAGTCTCGCCACTGTCCAATCCGGCGCCCTGACAGGAAAAAACGCCATTTGCGGGATCGAAGGGTCCAAAATAGTTGTCAGGAGTGCCGTCGAGATTGAAATCATGCCCGGCATCATAGTCGCGTATCCAACAATCGACGTCTGTGGGGTTCGCTCGGTTGAACACCCATGCTGAAAAAAAATCTGCCCATCCTTCCCTCGCCGCAGTTGCCGAGAATTCCCTGGAGAGTAACGGAACCTCATTGGCGCCATCCATATCGGCGGGATACCAGTCTGTGTCCGTCGTCTCTGCGCTAGACTGATAGCTGCCCATACAGTCAACCAGATCGGCAGTATTATCGACAACTTCTTTTCGACCAATCCGTTGCATGATGATGACATGTCCCAATTCATGTGCAATTCTGAACTTCAACCTGCGGTGGGCGCCAACCGCAGGGATTTCTGCAAAATCTCCCACGGAATTGTACTTAGGATTATCGAATTCCGGAATGGGGGAATTGATCCATGTCGACGTAAAATCAACATCGTAAATGTTGCCCTGATCATCCCTGCCACTGGGTACATAAAATACAATAGTGAGGGGGTCCATATTGTCATGATTACATGTACTGTCCAGTTCGTCGCTTTCATTCCACGAGCGATATCCACAGCACGGCGTTTTCTCCGTACCCGGCGGACTGATTGCCGTGCACCCCAACTTGTTTCCTGTGTCGCCCAGTTTTGCGGTTCCGCGATAAATAGCGAAAATGCCAACCGCCAGATTGTGCCACGACTGACGCCTGTTCATCTCATCAAACGCGTCATAATCGGTTTCATCCGCAGGTTCAATCCATGATAAGTCCACTGCGACGGATTTATTCGTTCCGATTGCGTTGATATCAAACACATAGTCGTATGAACTGATGAAATACTCCGCACGACCATCTGTTGTTTGTTGGTCGTCGGAAAACATCCTGTATGTGTAAGATTTAAAGTATGCACCACGGATTTGTGCAGACGCGTGAAGTCGCACCGTGAAGCTGTTGCGCGCTTGAACAGAAAGTGTTGCACATCCGGTTTCCAGATCAAGACGATACGCTTCCCGGTTACTGTCATCATCATCCAGCAGACTGATGTCCAACCCACGAGCGATGCGAAAATAGTTATCGGTGCTCCAGTAATCGTCATACCCAATTCCGATGTCATCCAGAAATTCCGTATTCAGGGTGACACAGAACTCGACATTTTTTTTTACCGGCTCTTTCTGTTTTTCAGAATCAGATTCTGACCCTGTGTCTGTATCGAACTCGCTCTCCGTATCCGTAGCCGTATCCGTATCCGTGTCCGTATCCATATCCACATCGCTATCTGAGTCTGTGTCTACATCCGCATAAGCACCCGTGTCTGAGTCTGAGTCTGAGTCTGAGTCTGAGTCTGTGTCTGAGTCTGTGTCTGTGTCTGTATCAGTATCGGTATCTGGAACAGTGTCAGTATCGGTACTTTCAACCGTGTCAGCATCCGTGTCAGATTTCTCCTGGTTACTATCTGTATCAGTAGCGTCGGTAACTTTGTCTGTGATTGTATCTGTTTCCGTCGGAGTGTCCGTCGGTGGGCTGGTGTCTGTAATGGTATCTACAATCCCTTCCATTTTGGATTGGGTGTCCGAATTCGTGTCCGTCTCTATTGTATCACCGGTATAGGAGTCCGCAGGTGAATCTGAACTGCTGTCTGTAGTGGTATCTGCTTCTGAGGTAATATCAGAACTTGTAGCTGTCGGATGGGTTTGGTCACCCGTGGATGAAATATCCGTTCTATTTTTTTCCAGGGGGCGGCACGTTGGTAGCGTGCATGCAAGGAAAATAATTAATAGTAAGTGAACTATGCTTTTGGGGCAATATTTTCTATTTGCGCGCATGATACGTTTCCAAGCCTTTCGTTCAAGCCTTTCGTTCAATTAGAATTTCACGGAAACATTCATACTGATATTCATTTTGAAATCCGTTTTCAGAGAGATAGGCGGTAGGGCGGCAAGTGTTTTTTTTCGGGGCCACAACAGAATGCCTGCAGTAATGGCGACAGGTACCAGCGCGCCGGTAATCCAGGCAGCGGTGCCGTATCGCTGATAATCCGTATTTTGCTGATTTTCCGTCTGTTCGACTGTGGTGTTAAAGTATTTATTTTTTGCGCGCAGGCTGAGGATGGCAAATGTGGTAGCCAGTCCACTGGCAACTGCTGCAATGGAAAACAGTGATATCGTCAACCGTTTTCTGTTGCGGACAGACACGCTGTGCGTCGAGTTGATTTCATTTGTGCCCAACAGCACATTTTCCGGAGGGGACGGGAGGAACGGCACAGGGATAAGATCGCTGCTGTCAACGATACCCCCATAGTATTCCGGACTATATACAGACGAAAATAATCCTCTGGCCAACGCAGCCTCAATGCTGCCTTTGGCCGCAATCTCTCTCGGTGAAAAAGTCATATCATCAATTTGGTACTGCTGATTCGCAGCCAGAGTTACCTCTGTCTCTGTTTCTTCAGTATAGATGAATACTCTCTGATTGGCTGGCACCCATAAACGCGTGTTGGCGATGTCCCGCAGGTGACCCTCGGCGTATCGCAGACCATTTTCCAGTTCCACATAAAAATGGCCTAGCCGGGACATATCTCCGAATAAGAATGCGGCGTGAGCAATACTGGAAATATCTACAATTGGTTCGTTCTGATCCCGGGTGGGGGGAGTCGCCACCACATCTACTCTCGCAAGTTCCTTCTCGACGGAACGGTTTGCCGCTGCAGTGAATGCATACAGTTCACTGTACGCGATTTCTCCATCGCCATTGATGTCAGCCAGACCGGACAATCCAGAGAGTACCACATGGGTAAACACGCCGGATTCCAGTCTGGACCATTCGTGGGACTGTCGGGTAGCGGACGATGACACAAACAGTCCCAGTCCAGGATATCGGGATGGATCTGTGGGCGTGACTGCCAACTGTTCTTCCGGCGAAAGAACGACCTGCGTGGCATCCGCTTCTTTGTCAAACAGACCACGACTGCCAACGACGCCCTCGGCATAGCAGGCGTCTATCAACAGATGAACGAAGTCGGCGTTGAGGTTGTCGATGATTTGCGAATACAGTACATCCCGGGTTAAATGCCCGTCTGTGAACACCAGTCCAGGAACACCTTCGCTGTCATGAGCGCCGTGACCACTGAAGTACAGATATACTGTTGATTTGATTCCCGACACATTATCACCGGCAATTCTTTTTTTCAGCGACTCTACTGCATTCATTAAATTTTTTAACGTGGGAATTTCGGTTTTATCAACAATATCGGAAAATCGGCGTTGGGTCGGCTGATCGGCTACCGTCAGAAGCCAGACTTCTGACGCAATTCTGGAAAAAAACTGATACATACGAATCGCATCATCATCCGCATAGCGCAGTGGGTGAAGGGTATCCCGCTGCTCGCTGGACGGTGAATTATTACCTATCACAACCGCATAACGGTGTTCTTTTCGGGCTGCATTGCCTGTTGCCGCATTCAAACATACAAGACAAAGCACAGACAGGCACAAAAACATTTGTGTCTGACTCATTGTGGTGGTGATTTTGTGTGTGCTACGGCTTTTCCACATGAATCTTCACCCGGGAAATGCTGGTTGTCGAATTGTCTCCTGTTGTCGTTTTTTCCGTTTCCTGATTTGCGCCCGTCAATACCAGTGACTTGATCTCCAGTCTTGTCAGGGCATGGTCGCTGAGGATGCCATAAATTTCGTACATTCCCGGAGGATACAGGTCATCAAGGACAATGGCGTCGGGCAGCGTCTTGACCTGTCGTGAAACGGCCGTACTGCTCTCGTTCTTCTGTGCCGGAAACATCCATATTGTAAGACCATCGGATTCGCGGATGGCAAAAGCTGAGAAAAAGGAATCTGCAGCGAGACGAACGAATGAAATAGTCAATCTGCTTCCGGGAACACAACCGGAGTGGTTGTCGCTATTCAGACAATGAACTTCAAAAAAAGATGAAGAAGTTCCATCCCCTTTTGCAGTGAATTCCGGTTTTTCGGTTCTGTCGCTGAAACGCAGCCAGGAAAAGAGTCCCAACGCACACACCGCCATCACAACCCCGATGGCTGCCAGTTTGCGAATTCGGTTGAATCCATGCATTGTCTGAAGTTCAGTCCGCGCCCCATCGATTTGGGGCAATTGCTGCATCACATTTTTCAGGATCAGCTCCTTTTCCAATATGGTCTCATTATTCTTTTGTGAAAGCAGACGCGCGGCAAAATATTTGTGCGCAGGGGTTTTCTGTCGGGAACGCCGATTTAATCCGCCGAATTTTTCCACGTCTTTTTTCATGACACTTCCCGATCAATAGGTACTACGAACCTACGCCCAATGTTGGCGGTAAAAAAAGTTGTTGTACGCATTTTGTTTTTCATGGACCATGATGGCTTTTTCCCGAAACAGTTCCGAGTGCAATTCATTGCGGCAACAATCCTTTCTTGCGCAAGTGCTTCTCCAGATTCTGCTGAAGTTTTTTTTCCAGTGAACGCGCTCTCCACCGGGAGATGTTCAGTTGCCTGGCCACCTCAAGCAGTGGTAACTCCTCTCTGAATCGGAGCGAGATAAACCGCCGCGTTCGTTCGTTCTGGGTTGTCACAAATTCGTCCGATGCTTCCAGACATTGTTGCCAGTAAATGCGGTCCTCCTCGTCGGTGCCAGTTTCATTTTCTGTCTGATGAATGTTGTCGAGAAGCGCATCGTGGTATTCCTGTGAATGGCCATGAACAGCGGCAATCGGATCCCGGGTCTGAGCGCGCCAGTAATCTATCATTCGGTTGCGGGCGATGGTCACCAGAAAAGCGCGATAGGGTCGAATGCCATCGTAGGATTCTCTGGCGCTCCTTGAGAATGCTTTTAAAAAAATGTCCTGAAGCAGGTCGAGACGCACGTTGATATCTGGTACGCCTCTGATGAAACTTCCCTTGTGATTTCCGGTGAAGCCCCTTTGCAGAAGGGAAAGAACAGTGTCGGAATAGGTATGATAAACTGTAGCCAGCGAATCAGGATCTCCCTGTCTGAAAGAATTAAGAAGATTTCGATTTTCGATGAGTAAAGTCATAGATGGAAATTCAGCCGTTATGAATTTTCGCAAAATCAGTTTTGTCAACATGTCATTGATGCCTATTCCATACTATTTTCACTATTTAATATCTAACGAAAATGAACGGAATTTCATTTGTGGATATGGATTGGTGAAAAAAATACAGTGGGTGCGTCGGAGCGTGAATTTTTTTTCAGAAGATTCGATGTACCGCGACGAGTATTCGACACGTCACATCAGGCTCGTTTCCATCGGAGAGCCAGCATGGTGATGTCGTCTCCCTGCGGGTGGCTTTGCCGGAAACCGTTGATGGACGAAACCACATTCTGCACGATCTTATCGCAGGATTGTCTGGACATGCCCCCAACGGATTGCAGCAGCCGATCGTACCCGAATTTTTCGTCACCGGAGGAGAAGGTGTCCGGCACGCCATCGCTGATCAGCATCAGACCATCACCGGGCGTCAGTGTGGTGAACTGGGATTCAAACCGGTTGTGCTGGATGCCAAGGGGCATGTTTGTCGGGGAACCCAGCACTTTTACCGAACCGTCGTCTGATGAGATCAGCAGCGGCAGCTCGTGGCCGGCATTCACATATTCCACTTCACCGGTGCGCGGATTGAGAAAGCAAAGCAGCAGCGTGATGAACATCCGGTCCAGCAGGGTATCGCAGAGCATGGAGTTCATTTTCTGCACAATCTCGGTGGGGGAATTGCTGAACAATACCATCGAGCGAATCATGGAGTGCACATTGGCCATCATCATGGCGGCGGGCATTCCTTTACCGGACACATCACCCACCGCGAACATCAACCGGTCGTCGGTGGTTCTCACCAGATCGCAGTAATCGCCTCCCACCCATCCGGCCGGCTTGTAATACAGGGCAACCTCCACCTCATCAAAAAGGTTGAGCGATCTGGGCATCAGGTTCGATTGAATTTCAAGAGCCGTACTCAACTGATTGTTGAGGGCTGTTCGCTCCGCCTTGTACTCCGCCATGATAAGGCTTTTGCGACTCAGGCTGATCATGCGGGCCACCACCGCGAAGAACCCCAGCGCATCGGTGCGAAACGACATGGCGGGTTGGTCCACATACAGAATGTCAATGCCGGTGGACGTTTCGGCAATGGGCGCTGCCAGCACCATTCTGGGGGGCATATCTCCAATGAACGATAATCTGGCGTCATTCGGTCCATCCACGTCCGGGGCGGAGGTGGCGAGAAATGCGGCCTTTTTCTGCCGCACGGAATCGAGCACAGTCTGGGACAACCGCACATTCTGAAGCGTGCGGGGGCTACCGGCACTGACAGAGCTGTAGGGCTGAATCAGCTTGCCGCGCTGACACAGTATCCGGGACTGGTTGACCGGCTCGGTCCCTTTGGGCACCTTCACGACCAGCGCCACAGTGTCAACGGTGTCGCTGAGATGGTTGCATACCACAGGATAAAGGGCCTGTGCTTCGGTGAGACTGGCCAGACAATCGGCGATGCGGTCGAGTTCTTCGAGATGACTCCTTGAAAACTCCGCGTAGCATTCGTCTTCATTCGTCAACGTCTGACGTTCGCCCGCGTCGGCAAACGTGACAGGAGCGGTTACCACCGCGTTGGGAATGATACTGGGTTGCTCCGTTTCAATGAGCCGCAGAGTGCTGATGCCAATGCGAATCCGATCTCCGGAATTTATCGAAAACGTATTTCCCACACTGCCATTCACGTTGATGCGACCCGCTTTATCGATTGATTCGATAATCCACCGGCCAAACGGGTCTTTGTACAGACGGGCGTGCTCCGGCAGAACATTGCTGTCCGGAATTTGAAGCCCACTGGTTTTCGAACTGCCAATGGTCAGTCCGGTGGCCGGTGGGGTGATATGTCGGGTCTGATTGGCGGTTTCCACTGCCAGTACGGCTACAGGCGTCATGACTGTCATCGCTCCTTTTTCAATCCTCTTAGCCTACATCCATGTTCATCAGAGAGCAACTCGGTAGGTGGGGAGAAGCAGGGCAATCGAGTGCCATTTTTTCCCGGGAGCACAGAGCGCCAGCTCTGCAGAAGGAGAATGGACGGAGTACCCTCAGATACACAACTGTGTATGTTGTATCATGTTTTGATTTAATGATGAACACTTATAAAGCTCAATAATAATAAGCACTTATGATATCTAGCGGCCTTTGTGTTTCAGAATTTGCACCCGGGTGCACTATTTCGTAATCTCATGCAATTGTCCTCACAAGGGGGCAGGCGAACCAGGTACCGGCACCAATTAAGCCACATCCGCCAACATCTGTCAATTCCGCGAACCACAGTGAAGAATTCAGGAAGCGATTGTCTTACTGCGCGCATTCGCCGCCTTCGGTGGGCCAGTTGGCAATGAGGGCGTCAAACCACTTCGTGGCCATTTTTTCTTCACCGCTTTCATTGGGGTGGATATTATCGCTCCAGGTGTCGCCATATGCATCAAAACCGGTAGCCTGATCGACAATGACTACAGGCGAAATGTCGGTGGATAATTCTCCCGCCAATCCATCCAGTTGACTATTGATTGCGTCCAGGTTCTGTTGGCTCTGACCAGCAGGTATCAGTCTGGCCAGAAGGATAACCACTTTTTCATTGTCGCCTCTCAACATGGAAATGATTTGTTGGAGTTCCTGAATTGTACTGTCGGTGGAATTGTTTTGAAACGCATCGTTGGTGCCCAGGTGAATCAGGGCCACGTCGGGGGTGTAGGATTGCAACCAGATTGAGAGATTGTTGCCGCCTTTGTTCAGTATTTCATCAGCACGCCATCCCCAGTGTCCTTCATGGTCTTTATCAAAATTATTATCCGGATAATTGGGCATACCGTTATATCCACCCTGAATCGAGCCAACAAAGTCGAACGCTCGCCCGGCCTGGATTAGCTTTTCCCAAAGTGGATATCGATAACTCACATGTGCGTTATCCGACTGTGTAATCGAATCCCCAAGCGGGAGGATGCAGATGCGGGGGGGCGTCGTGTCGGTATCTTCGGTTTCGGAGCCGGTATCTTCGATGGTTTCTGAATCCACGGTTTCAGAGCCGGTATCGTCGCCGGTGTCATTGCCGGTATCCGTGGCGGTGTCGGGCTCTTCTGCCCCTTCGCAGCATTGCAGACCGTCGTCACAGGTGCCTTCCTGTGTTGTACCGCCCCATGATACGCAGTGGGGCAGACATTCATATTCGCAGGAACCATCCGCATCAGAATCACTGTCCGTATCGGTATCCGTGTCCGTGTCGGTGTCCGTGTCGGTGTCACTGTCCGAATCCGTGTCGGTGTCGGTGTCGGTGTCTGTATCGGTGTCTGTATCGGTGTCTGTATCGGTATCCGTGTCCGAATCCGTGTCCGAATCGGTGTCACTATCGGAATCAGAATCGGTGTCGCTGTCGCTGGAATCGCCATTCTGGGAGTCATCGTCCTTGCAGCCATACAGGCTGAACTGAAGCGCGACCAGAATCGCCAGGAATATTGTATTTCTGATAAACATGAATGTCCTTTCTATCGAGGTTGCCGGTGGCATTGCGCACATCTTTTTTTTACCACTATCCCGTCTGATAAGTAAAACTGTACCGGGATTTGGCGTAGAGAAAATGCCCTTTTTTCAGGGAAACATCTGCAACGCGAAAAAGGGGGGGCCTGAAGCTGGATTTCCATCGTGAAATCTCTGGAATCCCCGTCTTTCGTAAAAAGTAAGATTGTTCGGATTGGTGGATTCGGCAAACAGCGATAATGATTCCTTCCGCGCCTGTTCAATGGTGGGCGCAAGCAACATCGCGCCCAGTCCTCTTCCCTGAAATTCCGGAACAATCCCCAGGACAGAAAGATAGTAGTGGGGTATTGGCGTCAGTCGGTGAATGCGCTCCACTTCCTCTCCATATCGGGCCATCTGATTCAATCTTTTCATACCGAGCTTCACTGCAGCGCCAAGAGTGCCCCCGGTCACCATCCGCCAGATAAACGTGATGGGAGCGATCATGGTGTTTCCCGGCCCCATCCACAGGGCGCCGCCAATCACTTCTCCGGTTTCCAGCAGAAGAACATCGATGTGGCCGTCGTTAACACAACTGTTCACAAAATTTGCCAGAAATCCGGGAAGCACTTCCTCCCGTTGCCGCGGGTTGCTGTAAATGAATCGAACAAAGGGATCATTGGCCAGTGCGCGCGCCAACGCGTCGCAGAGCGCATGCTTCACCCGGGAATCCGGCTGTGGATGAATGCGCCTTACAATTGTACGGGGAGTGGATGTCAACCTGTGATGGGGTGCCATGCTCATTCAATGATTTGCGCACGATTTGCATTTCAGGTCAAGGCGAAGCTTCCCGCTGCTCTTTCCTTTTCAGAACTGGGTGAAGAACTCCCAGGACACTTCTGGGATCCAGTTGCTGGATGTGGAATCGTTGCTCTCCGCCTGATGTCCACCGTTGAAGGTACAGGCCTTGGTGGGATGGTTCTCATCGCATCCCTCGAAGTCGTAGCAGACATGGTCGCCATTCTGCCAGGTGGGGATGCTTCCGGGGATGGTGCAGCTGTTATCTTCGGCTTTCTCCAGTGCGATCCACTTCGCTCCGTTGCTGCTGCCGTTCTGGTCCCAGGGGCAGGTGTTGTCGCCCATGCCGGTGGTCTGCATCCACGCGATAGGTTCCCGGGTCTTCTGGGGCAGCCAGATGTTGTAGTTGGCAGGGGCAATACCCACCGCAGCGCGAATGTCCTTCTGATGATTTGTCGACAATGAGTAAGTGATCATCCCGCCAAAGCTGAATCCGGTCGTAAACACGCGAGAAGTGTCGAAGCACAGATTTTCCTTGGCGAAAGCCAGGAGGTCGTCGAACAGGGCATGGTCCTTTTCCTGCCAGGTGGAGCCGTCCGAGCTGGGGGCGATGAAGATGGCGGGTTCCCCTGAAGCCTCTGCGATTGTTTTAAGACCGTAGAAATTGTTGTTGACCATATCCTGGTAGCGGGAACCAATCCAGTGGGAGATGTAGAACAGGCGGTACGGCTTGTTCTCATCATAATCTCTGGGAATGTCGAGGTAATAGACTCGGTTCTGGTTCGTGCTGTTAATGCTGCGCTCACCAGTGGTCAAGGTTGTCGGTGTACCGCAGGCCGGGCTCAGAACCGGATCATTTCCTATCGGATAATCCCCCGGGACACCGTTGTCGGTGTCTGAATCGGTATCGGTATCGGTGTCCGTGTCGGTATCGGTATCGGTATCCGTATCCGTATCTGTATCGCTTCCGGTATCGGTATCCGGGATGGTCGCACCGTCACAACATCTCAGATTGTCGTCACAGGTGCCCTCCATCTGTTCGCCACCCCAGGAGGTGCAATGGGGCAGACACTCGTATGCACAGGAATCATCCGAATCGGAATCGGAATCGGAATCGGTGTCTGTGTCTGTGTCCGTATCTGTGTCGGTGTCCGTATCGGTATCTGTGTCAGTATCCGAATCTGTATCCGAATCCGAGTCTGTATCTGAGTCCGAATCCGAATCGGTCGTACCGGAATCGTCGTTGGTGTTTTCACCACACATTGTCAGCAACGATGCGATACTGAGTAAAAGAATCAATTCCAAAATTCTGACAAAATATTTCATACATTCTTCCTTTTCATTTTTCCGTGAATCCTTTTCGATTCATTGTTGCGCGATTCGCAGCATCACCACGCCGTGGGAGGGAACAGATGCCGAATAGGAGCCCGTGAATTCACCCATGTCCTGATGCTGCCAGAGGTCTCGAACGGTGGCGGTGCCGTTGATGCCTATATCGCTGAAGTTCACCGAAATGTCAGTCGTACCGCCACTGCGGTTGAACAGGGCGACACCCTTTTCGGGACCATCCGGCGTGCAGAGGGGTTTCATCCATACTTCCAAATCGCCGTTATCCACCACACGGGTGCCCTGAATGCCTGCCGGATCCTGATTTATCGCAATGACATCCGTATTGGTCAGAATGTTTTTCACCTCAGCGGACATATTTCGAAGGTCATTTCCGGCGATAAGAGGCGCCGCCATAATCGCCCACATGCTGAAGTGAGCAGCGGCTTCGGTATCCGACAGACCATGGTTGCCGATTTCCAGCATATCCGGATCGTTCCAGTGTCCCGGACCGGCCTGGTCGGGCGTTTCGTTGTTTTCGTCAATAATCTGATCAATATTCCGGTACCAGCTGCTGCAACCGTTGGCGTCGCTGAAACAGGGACCGATATCAAACGTGCTGCGCCACAGGTGACCGACAGCGGGCATCCAGGGCTTGTAGTCCCATGCACAGATGCTGAACACAATCGGTCTGCCCGAGGCTTTCAGTGCCGCGGCCATCTTTTCGTAGTCTTCCCGCTGTGCCTGATCGCCATCCCTGCCCGGCGCCGGATCGCAGTTGTCATATTTCAGATAATCCACCCCCCAGGATGCGAAGGCCTGGGCATCTGCTTCCTCGTGGCCGTAACTGCCACTGTTTTTGGTAATCTTATTGTTGTAATTGTGACAGGTCTCCACCCCCCTGTCTCCGTAAATACCCAGCTTCAGCCCCAATCCGTGAATGTAGTCCGCAAGGCCGTCCATCCCATTTGGAAACCGTTGTGTGTCCACCATCATCTGGCCATTCTGCCGCGCCGCCATCCAGTTGTCGTCCAGGTTGATGTACTGATAGCCGGCATCCTTCATACCGGAACTGACCATGGCATCGGCGATTTCCTTGATTTGGGCTTCATTGATATTTTCATGAAAAACGTTCCAGCTGTTCCACCCCATGGGCGGGGTCAGCGCCAGTCCGTCTCCCTTGTCACCAATGGTATCCCAGGCGGTGCTGCACTGGGAAGACGTATCCGAGTCGGAATCCGTGTCCGTATCGGTGTCGGAATCCGTGTCCGTATCGGGAGCTGTGTAATCATCGCAGCATCGCAAACCATCGTCGCAGACGCCGTCCACCAGGGTTCCTCCCCATGAAACGCAATGGGCGGTGCAATCATACTGGCAGGCGCCGTTACCCGTATCCGAATCACTGTCCGAATCGGAATCACTGTCCGTGTCTGTATCGGAATCTGTGTCTGTATCGGAGTCGGTGTCGGAATCCGTGTCCGAATCGGTGTCGGTGTCGGTGTCTGAATCGGAATCCGAGTCTGAATCGGAATCCGAGTCTGAATCGGAATCTGAGTCCGAATCCGATGTTCCCTCGTCATTGCCCGGGTTGTTACCACATCCAATCAGGCCCATTGCCGTTATCAGGGCAAATAGAAGGTTGAGTTGCAATGCTTTTATGATCATCTCGTACATCTCCTCTTCTTCACGAAAGCGAAGTAAATTTTTCCTACAGTCTGATGTGTAAAAATGCGGGTAGAAGGGGTGGGTCTTGACGAGTTGAATCAGTTTTTGATTTGGTGGCGGTTCAATGGCCCAGAAGTTCCAGCATCTTATCCGCGTATCTTTCGCCCAGCATCTCATATCCCTGTCTCGTAAAATGAAGTGTATAGCTCGCTTCCACGAGCATGGGGCATCCGTCCGCGGAGATGACATAGGCGTTCGGGATCAGACCCGGAACCTGCGAAATCACCTCGCCGTTGAACCAGCCCATGTCGCCCCCCTGATTTTCATAGCCCAGCTCACCCACCAGCAATGGCACCTCGTCGGGATTGACGCCAATATCCTGCACCAGATTGTCGTACGTATTTTTTACCAGACTCGGCCATCGCGGTTTCACGTCGGTCCAATCTGCTTCCCCCTGGTGCAGCAGAATTCCCTTGAGCTTTCCGAGTTCCTCCGCCTTTTTGCCCATTGCCACCATTCGGGCATACAGATCGCCACCATATTCGTTCAGGTACCCTGCCCACCAGTCGCCGGAAAAACCGGAGTTCATCGCGGTCTGCTCCGCGATGTAGGTGTTGATGTTCACATTTGGCTGGAACAGTTCAATACTCTGGCCACCGATTGATACGTTGATGATCACAACAGTGATGTTCTCGGGCAATTCCGCAACCAGCTTTCGACCGAAGAAATCAGCGGGCCCCATCTTGGAGCCACTGTGTGCAAGGGGTGGTACCGCCGGATAAATTTCTCCGACCGTGCGTCCACTGTGGTTGGCGGCGGCCAGCACTTTCAGACGTTCCGGCGGATTATTGTCTGCGCCGGAGGGTTCAGCCTGTCCGGACATATTGGACTGACCGAAGCAGAGGAAAAAATACATCTGAGGTTCATTGGATTCGGTTCCGGAATCGGTATCGGAATCGGTATCGGAGTCGGAGTCGGAGTCGGTGTCGGTGTCGGAATCGGAATCGGTGTCGGTATCGGTGTCGGTGTCGGTATCGGAGTCGGTATCGGAGTCGGAGTCGGTATCGGTGTCGGAGTCAGTGTCGGTGTCGGTGTCAGTGTCGGTGTCGGAGTCCGTATCGGTGTCGGAGTCCGTATCGGTGTCGGAATCGGAATCGGAGTCCGTATCGGTGTCGGAGTCCGTATCGGAGTCGGAGTCCGAATCGGAGTCTGAATCGGTGTCGGAGTCCGTATCGGAGTCGGAGTCGGAGTCGGTGTCGGAATCGGAATCGGAGTCGGTATCCGCGTCTGATGTATCTGTATCCTCACCTGAGCTCTCACCGCATCCATACAGGCAGATGATGGCAAGCAGCAGTCCCAGTAACAATTGCATTTTTTTCGTCTCTAACATCGTGTCTTTTATCTCCCGGAGTTGTTCTCAGCCAAACTGACTGGCTCACCATATAAGTAGCATAGAAGGTCTGTATAGTTCAAACAAGAGTTTGTAATGATAACTAATTAACTATTTTGAAAATGACTGAGAACAGAACAGATTACTGGTTTCGTTTTCAGACAGATGGTTACGTGTTGAAAATAGCGATTGTGAGAAGAAATGCTTCAGTGAATGAATTTACAATATTCTGTTGCGCTGAAAAAAAAGCTATCCTTTGAATTTCCGGAATTTTTCAAGTGCATCGTTTATTTGCCGCTGACTTTCCCGATCCACATTATCGATGACCACTGGGGTGATGGCGATGATGCCGGTGACTTTTTCATTCCGTCTCATGTGGGTGCCAAACAGCAGGCCGAAAATCGGGATGCGGGATAAAAAGGGAATGCCCTTTCTGGATTTGCTTTCGGTCTGGGAATCCAGCCCTGAGAGCACAATGGATTGTCCGAGTCCCAGATGAACCAGGGTACTGACTTTGGAGATGGTTCTTCCAGGGACACTCTGGTTGGTATCCCGGAGTTCGGATACTTCTGCCTCCACCTGCAAGTCGACAAGTCCTGATTCGGAATCTATATGAGGCAACACTTTCAGATTGCAGCCATACGGGATGCTCCTGAGTTCTGCGGCCTGCGACCCGGCAATGGGAATGTTGATTTCGCCGCCACTGGTGTATGTGGCGCTATTGCCATCGGTGGTCATCAGATGGGCCTGTTTGCGAATTTTTGCGTGGCCTCGGGCCTGGGCAGCGTGAAGGGAGGGCATCATCTGGCTGACGATTCTGTAGGACGCCGCAGGCATGCCGGAAATGAGGTCCAGGGTGAAATTGGCGTCACCGGCACCAAAATCGCTGGGCCACTGTATTCCCCCCGCAAGGTCGTCGCTGGTGTGGAACTCCACAAATGTCAGGTCCAGACGGATATTGGTTCGGGGTTGCACCGTGGGGCCGACCTGAACCAGGGAAAGCGTCTGACCGGGGTAAAGGGATAGAATCTGATGGATTCGATTGCGTTCGTTTTCGGTGGGGACTGTGCCGTCCACAATGATTCGGGCTCCGGATTGGCGAAGGTGTATCCCCGGCGCTGCGCCAATCAGTTCGTTCAGCTCGGCAATCAATGCTTCCGGCTTTCTGCCAAAGACCGAAATGGACAGCTGCCGTTGATTGCCCTGCGCATCGAGAAGGAGAAGCGACGTATTGCCGGATCGAATGGCGGTGATCACCAGTTGCCTGCCGTTTTTTGGGATTTTTATTTCCACGATGCCCCGGGTGCTCTCTGAAAAACTGTCAATCCCCGTGGCATCCAGCACGTGCTGTTCTCCCACAACCATAATCAACTCACCGGCCGGGCCAGCGGCGCCTTGCGCGTCCGGGGGGGATGCGATGGAAAAAGCGAAAAACAGCGTGGTGAAAAAAATAATGTGACGCATGGCGTACTCCTTTTGGCAATGGTTTTGCCCCGATTCGGCCGCTGGATGTCGCTTGTTGCAAAAAAAGTGAATCCCTCCGAAATGGCAGGGTCGCCGGAATGACTGGAGATTCATTCTGTTTGCCTTTAAGATGCCGGTAAATTCATTCAGGAGAGTTGGCGTATGACGACAAAAGCAAAGAAAATTGTGGTGATTGGCGCTGGCGTGGCTGGACTGTCCGCCGGCTGCTACGCGTTGATGAACGGTTACGATGTGGAAATTTTTGAAGCCCACAGCAAGTGCGGGGGGATGTGCACGTCCTGGAGCCGTCGAAATTTTGTATTCGACTACTGCGTGCATAATCTGGCGGGGACGTCGGAAAAAACAGCGGTGAAAATGGTCTGGGATGAATTGGGAGCGCTCCAGCAGACACCAATACTGCGCCACGAACAGTTCTGTCGCGTTGAAGATGTCCACGGCAACGTGCTCAACTGGTACACGGATTTGGACCGATTGCGGTCCCATATTGCCACAGAGTTTCGTGAAGATGTCGCGCCCATTGATGTTCTCATTCGTCAGGCGAAGAAGTTTGCGAAGGCGGATTTGGGGGCCATGGCTCTGGGTGGGGCCCTGAGAACCCTGAAAGCGCTGCCCTGTGTACCGGCCATCTCCAGATGGAATAAAATGAAGCTGGGGCAATATGCCGAAAGGTTGCAGCATCCGTTTATGAAACGGGCGTTTCATCACCTGATGTATGACATCAACGGCGATGATGTTCCGATGATGGCACTGCTGTATTTTATGGCCGGGCTTTCCCAGGGGGATTTCGGCTGGCCGGTTGGGGGGTCTCAGGGACTCAGTGATGCCATCGAAAAACGGGTGCACGCGCTGGGGGGCACCATTCACTACCGGAAAAATGTGGAAGAAATCATGGTGCGAAACGACAGGGCCATCGGCGTTCGTCTTACCGGGGGCGAAGAAGTGCCCGCGGACCGGGTGGTGGCTGCGGGGGATGGGTATCACACGGTTCACGACCTGCTTCATGGGCAATACACGAGCGAAACGATTGAGCAGTATTTCAGCGAGGCCGGGGATGTGGCGCCATTTGGCGTTGTGGTGTTCCTGGGGTTGAACAGACCGGTCGCGGAAGTGCCCCATTCTACAATACTGCTGTTCGACGAGCCGTTTGACGTGGGCGAACATCGCCAGGATTCAATGCTCATGACCGCCTATCATCCGGACAGCGGTCTGACCGGGGGAGAACGGAGCATCATTAAACTGGAAGTCTGCGGCACCTACAGTTACTGGAAAAATCTGCGGGACGAGAATCGAACGGACTATCGCGCGCGCAAGCAGCAACTGGCAGAGATGCTGACAGATAAAATCAGCCACCGGGTTTTGGGCGTGAAGGAGGCTGTTGAAGTGATCGATGTCTGCACGCCGCCCACTGCGGAGCGGTACACCCGAAACCGATTCGGCTGGCAGGCAGGGCCACCAAAGGCCAACGCCGGAGTGATTCAGCGGCAGGGGCTGTCGCGAACCCTGCCGGGACTGTCCAATTTTCACATGGTGGGGCAGTGGTCCGATGCCCAGCTGGGGGTCAGTTGTGTGGCCATGGGCGCGCGCGCGCGGGTGAAGAGCATCTGCAAAGCGGATGGTCGCCGTTTCGTCACCATCAGATGAGAAATCCCCGGCTCCGTCAGTCATTCCGGGTGACACGGCCGGGCGTGCGCCGGGTGAGTTTCTGCACTTTCGAAATCAGCTCGATAAACTCTTTGCGATAGCCGTTCGGGTCGTTGCCCGCGCTGTTTCGGGCAAGACGTTTCATCTCCTCCAGGGTGGTTCCTTTCGCCCATGCAGACTTGCGCAGCAGCATCCCCACGCCGACCACCGCGGCGGCAAACCGGAAATCGCCGGAGGCATGGTTCAGTTCATGGACATCGGCCGGAATTGGAAACGTCAGTCGCCGGCTGCGGGTTTCTTCCGGATGTTTGTAGCGCAACTTCAGCGTGTACAGTTCGTTGCCATCGGCCTGGGCACGAAGGGGGCGACTCTGCTGGTATCTCAGGGAATCCACCGATGGCAGGGACAGGGGGGCAGTCTCCGATACGGGAATGAGTTCATACATGGCGGTGACGGTGTGTCCGGCGCCAATATCTCCCGCATCCTTTGTATCATCGTTGAAGTCTCTGTCGGCCAGTTTGCGGTTTTCATAGCCAATCAGACGATAGGCCCGAACCTTTTTGGGATTGAACTCCACCTGTATCTTCACATCCCGGGCAACGGTCACCAATGTTTGTCCCAATTGTTTTACCAGCACTTTCTCCGCTTCCTTCAGGGTGTCGATGTACGCGTAGTTCCCATTGCCTTTATCGGCCAGCTGTTCGAGGGTATGGTCCTTGTAATTGCCCATGCCGAATCCCAGCACGCTGAGATACACGCCGGATTTTCGTTTGTTTTCGATGAGCCGGGTCAGTTCACCTTGAGAAGTCACGCCCACGTTGAAATCACCGTCCGTCGCCAGAATGACCCGATTGATGCCGTCTTTCACGAAATGGGCGCGGGCCAACTGATATGCCTGCTGAATGCCCGCAGCGCCGTTGGTGCTGCCACCGGCTTCCAGATGATAGATGGCATCCAGAATGGCGCGCCGGTTCGCCGCCGGCGTGCTTTTGAGCACCACACCGCTGGCGCCGGCGTACACGGCGATGGCCACCCGGTCCTCAGGACGCAACTGTCCCACCAGCATGGCCATGCTCCGCTTGAGCAGGGGCAGTTTCTGCGGTGCAAACATGGAGCCGGAGACGTCCACCAGAAATACCAGATTGGCAATCGGACGCTGCGTGGGCGCAATGGTTCGGGCCTTCAGTCCGATGCGGGTGAGGAGGTGTCCCGGCTTCCACGGGCATGGGGTGGTTTCCACGCTGGTCGCGAAGGGGACGTCGTCGGGCGGGTCGGGATACGCGTACGTAAAATAGTTCACCATCTCTTCTATCCGGACCGCATCCGCAGGAGGCAGGTTTCCCTGGTTGAGGAATCGGCGCATATTGGCATAGGACGCCGTATCCACATCAATGGAAAAGGTGCTCAGGGGAGAATCCACCACTTTCAGGAACGTGTTTTCCGGCAGGTGGGCATACGCTTCGGTGTTGAAAGGAGGCGTGGCAGATTGGGCCGAAATAAATCCCGCCTGTGAAAACTGCGAACCGCGTATCCCCGCCAGCCCTCCGGCGCCCCGTCCGTACCCCAAACCCATTCCCCCGCCGCCGCCGTGGCCGATAGTGGACAGCCGGCCGAGGCCAATGGTTCCCCCACCGTTGGCGCCACCGCCCCGTCCAGTCCCCCGCAACCCCATCTGTCCTTCTTCTCCCCCATGGCGCTTCCCCACGCCCGTTGCCTGACTTTGCGCCATGTGCGGGATTGGGGGGGCGGATTGGTTGGCTGCCCGGGTTTCTGAGTTCGGCTTTTCGGTGCGGGAGTCACTGGCGCTATCCGTATCTGTGGCATCTGTGGAAAATTTGAAAATCCGGTTTCTGGCCTCAAACTCTTCGTCACTGATAATTTCCGGAACCGGCGGGATAATAAAAAGCAGATATATAATGGCGGCACCAATCAGAATCGCCAGAAACCATGCGAGGTGTTTCAGTGTGATTCGTTTTTTTGCCAGTCCCGTTGACGGCGTGCGCACAGTTTTTTGGGGTTGCGTTTTCATGGCTCTTCCCTCCATTCGTCAGGGGAGTCCGGCGGCGCCATTGGGAACCGGATTCTCCAGCTTCTGTTTCATGAATTGGACACACAGTGTTTCTGTCTGTCCGTTGCAACGGGTCGACCTTGCCAAAGCGGATATATCGCCGCTTCTGCTTTTTTATGACATCGCGGGCCTGTGAAAAGTTCCGGGGTTTTTATGGGGAACACCGCAGATTCGAATGGTATGGTTATATTCGGTTCAGCGTAAGGAGAGCGCAAGGAGTGTTTAAAATGGAAACGAACCAGTTCGGGGGAATGATTTACGGCAACGGGTACAACGGTGAATCCTGTCAGATAGGGGTGACCGCCAGTGGTCTGGAGTTGTCGCAGGATGGGATTCCCGTTGGCAAAATTCTATGGGCCGCAGCAAAGGTTTCCGCGACGGGCACCGATGATCGATATTTGAAATTTGAGAGTACGGCGACGGGCGATAATCTGCAGGTGCTTACCGGAAACAGAACCATTGTGGATAAAATCCGCCATATCGGCGCGCCCATGCAGCTGTTGCTGCAGCTGGATGCCGTCAGTTCATTGCAAAAAAGGCGGCGGGTGGGCAGACAAGCGTTTCTTTCCGGTTTTCTGGCGGTAATCGGGCTGGGGCTGCTGGGTATGTATCTGGCCATTAAACCGGTGGCATCCATGGCAGCGGCACATATTCCGGTGGAGTGGGAGAAGCAGCTGGGCCAGAGCGAAGCAGAAAAAATTCTGGCGGCCAATAAAACCTGCACCAATCCCGAACTGAACCGGGCCATTTCCGAAATCGGTCGGCGGCTGGTGATGGGTATGGGCAAAACCCCGTACAGTTGGCAGATAAAGGTGATTGATGTGCCGGAAGTGAATGCGTTCGCGTTGCCCGGCGGCTATGTATTCATTAACCGGGGTCTGATTGAAGCGGCGGACTCCGCAGAAGAAGTGGCCGGTGTGCTGGCCCATGAATTCCAGCATGTGCGACTTCGCCACGGAATGAAAAACGTGGTGGCGAACCTTGGATTGCGATTGGTGTTGATGGCGCTGGTGGGTGACACGGAGGCCGTGCAGGGATTTCTGTTGGACAACATGGCGCAACTGGCGGCCATGCAGTTCAGCCGCAACCAGGAATCGGAGGCCGATCGCGGTGCTGTTGAACTGTCATACCGGGCGAAGATTGACCCCAAAGGTTTTTTAACATTCATGAAAAAACTGGAAGAAAAAGAAGGGGCGGTGGGCTCAGTGCTCACCATTGTTTCCACCCATCCCGGTTCTGCCGAACGCATGAAAGACATTGAAGCGCAGATAGCGGCAGACGGGAAGCCGGTTGTGACGCCCTTTCCGTCGGATTGGGCGGCCATCCGGACGCTGTGCGATCCCGCTCAGATTGAGTCCGTGGATGGCATGGAGTAAGCGTTGACTTTACGATTGCCCGTTGGTCATTAAAAAAGGAAACCGGTTGTCTTAACTATTTTGCATGACGATATATTGTTGCCTGTCCGTGGGTTTCGTGGTGAGGTTCATCCATGTACCCTGGAGAACGAAAGTAGAGGGATTTGATGAAACGATTGATTATATTTGGTCTGATGGCGCTGTTGATTTCGTGTGATGACCCGGACGGTGACTCCGTTCCGGTAGCCACTGATTCCGACGGGCGGCAATCAACGGATGCACACGGGGACACGGTTGATACGGACAGCGGTGTCGGGGTATCGGATACCTCGTCAGAATCGGCAGGTCAGTCCGAAACCGGAACGGATGACTTTTCGGGGACGGAGACCCATTCCGAAGCGCTCGACACTGGAACATCGGGTAGTGCCACGGACAGCGATACGAATGTGGCAAACGACACCGGAAGCGATTCCACCGTGTCCACGGATACCCTCTATTATTGTCCGGAAGGAACGCAGATGCACACCAGTTCGAGTGGAAAAGTGGTTTGCTGCAGCGAGAGCAAACCGGTGTTCTGCGATGAGAATGAAGACGGCTACACCGGCAGTTGCTGGAGTGAAGGTGTGAACTGCGATTCCATTACCTTTTGTGGCGATGTCTGGCGTGGGTGTCTGACGGACAGGCTGCCGTTTTGCGATCCAACGGGGAACATGATTTGCTATCCATGTCCCGAGGAAGCGGAAGTCTACTGGACTCTGAGTCAGATGCCCGTCTGCTGCAATCCGGATCAGCCCGTATTCTGCGACGAGAATGACAATGGATACGCCGGTGGATGTTGGCCTCCCCAGATAGATTGCAACACCATCACCATGTGCAATGGATACTGGGGCGCCTGTTCGGCGGGGGGAATACCCGCCTGCGAAGGCACACGAATTGTCTGCCAGTAATCTGAATTCCAGTGAACTCGTCATTTTTTTGATTTTTCATCGGCAACTTTGCTACTTTGGTTGACCGAGGAGACAATATGAAGGTTCATTTGAAGTACATCGTCATTCCCACAATTATTTGTCTGTCCATCGTCTGTCTGTCTGTTTTCTCTGTCGCGGATACAACGGAGTCGGTTTACGAAGGGAACCCCCTTGAAGGGGTGGCCGTGGAAAGAATGCATCTGGCTGATGGCCACTATGTGCAGCAAACGGAAGACGGGCGAAAGGTGGTATTCACACCGGATGTGAAATTACAGCGGTTTGCCCAGAATTTGCTCGACAAGTATGAGGTTCCTGCCGGCGCGGCCGTATTGCTCAATTCCAAAACCGGAAGGGTACTCACATTCGCGCAGCGGTATGGCAAATCATATGCGGCCGAAAACCGGAATGTGGCGTTGGACTCATCACCGCCGGCCGCTTCGGTGTTCAAGATTGTGACCGCGTCGGCGTTGCTCGAACAGACAGACCTGCAACTCACCAGCGAAATCTGCTATCACGGCGGTGGCGGGGGGTTATACATGGAAAATCTGCAGGACTCCGCAACCCTCGATATCGCCTGTCGCAGTATGCAGACCGCCCTTGGTTTTTCAATCAATGCGGTGTTTGCCAAGTGGTCCGATCGGCTGCTGGATCGAAGCGTCATGCGCCAGTACGCGGAACGTTTCGGATTTGGCAAACCGGTTCCGTTCGACATCAGTGTTGCGCCATCGGCAATTGACATTCCCCGGGATAGACTGGAAAAAGCCCGGGCCTCGGCCGGCTTCTGGCACTCACACCTTTCCGCGTTGCATGGGGCGGTCATTGCCCAGTCCATTGCTCAGGATGGCGCCATGCTCCGGCCGTATATTGTGGATCACGTGGAAGATGAGTCCGGCAACGTGATATATGCGAGTTCTCCCAAATATATTGGCCGCACCGTGGAAAAAGAAACCGCAAGGCTACTGAAAGAAGCCATGAAGATAACCGTTGACAAGGGTACGGCGCGCCGGGCTTTCAAGGACAGCCACGGAAAACCCATTGTTCCCGGTGTGGATGTGGCGGGAAAGACCGGTACCCTTAACGGGGAAAAACCATTCCGGGCATACAGCTGGTTTGTGGGAATGGCCCCTGCGGACAATCCGGAAGTCGCCATTGCCGTGCTCATCGTCAATGAACCCAAATGGCGAATCAAATCCTCCTGGACCGCCGCTCAGATATTGCGGGAATACTTTCAGCACAGGTGAGTGAAACTGATTTGGGTGTATTCAAGTGTGGTCAAACTCTCTACACGAATGAAAGGTCCAACCGGGTGGACTTTTGCTTTTTCTCCGACAACTGAATACATTTTGTTGATTTTTGCGGCTGAAAAGCACCGCTCAGAACCCGGTCATCCTATCGCGACCAAATCTTCATGTCCAGGAATTTCGCAACTCCCATCTCCCGGACGATGTCCAGCATCAAAAATGTCACCATACACAGGAATTTCATTATTTATCGGAATTCGATATTGTCCTTGATGGACTGACAGAATTGTCCGGGATTTATTTGCAGCGGGCATAACCGATTGCGAACACATCAGCTGTATCCGACTCTCGACGATGCCAGTTTCAGTTCATGATTTCGGCATATTACAATGTAAACCAATGGGACAGTCCGAGTTTTTTTACGGGGTAAAATTTACTCGGCATATTTTTTGCTGTGTAGCGATATTATCGTTAATTTCATCTATTTTTCAGCATTGGTTCGTTGTGCAAGCAAGGAGAAGTTATGAAACAGAAACACTTTTATCCTATACGGTGCTTATTACTTGTCAGCCTTCTCTTGAGTGGCGTCATCTGGGCGGTGGGTTGCGGCTCGGATGCAATGGAGAACTCGTCCGGAGCACTCACCGGCAATTCGGATGCGGATTCTGACTCGGACTCTGATTCTGACGGTGACGCCGACGCGGACAATGTACCCTCTGACACTGACAGCAATGTGGCGCCTCCGGATACGGACACAGTCATGGACAGTTCTCTGGATACGTCCAGCGATACCGCCACTTCGGATACAGCAGACACGGATGACACGGAGGCGGTCTGTTCACCGACGGAGCAGGTCACTTATTATCTTTCCGCAGACGACTCCAACTCCATGGCATCTCCGATTATCGCCCGCAGCCAGATCCTTTCCGGAAACTGGGTGACCACGAAAATACGTCCCTGGGAATTTCTGAACTACTACAGCTTCAACTACCAACCGGCCGACGCCGGAACCCTGAAAGTCTTCGCGGACATGCGAACGGCCAGGGAAACGGAAGACGGCGGGTATTCCATGCAGATTGCCGTGCAGTCTCCTTCCCTCACGAACCTGGAGCGAAGGTCGATGAACATCGTTCTCAGTGTGGATACGTCGGGCTCCATGGGAGGGGGCCCGATTGACCGACTGCGGCAGGTATGCAAAGGTATCGCGGCAAATCTTCGGGATGGAGACGTGGTGTCTATCGTGAAATGGGACGACTCCCCCAAAGTGATTCTGGAATCCCATGCGGTGGAATCCGCGAACGACAGTACACTGGTTCAGGCCATTGAAGGGCTTCAGGCAGGAGGCAGTACGAATTTATATGGCGGGCTGCAGCGTGCATATCAGTTGGCCAGTGACAATTTCAATGAAAATCGAATCAACCGGGTGGTGTTGATCAGTGATGGCCAGGCCAATGCCGGGACTTTAGAGCTGGACCTGATTGCCGGGATGTCCGAAGATTCTGTCAATGAGGGCATTCTGCTCACCGGCGTGGGCACCGGAAACGGTTACGACGATACACTGATGGATGCGGTGACCGATGCGGGGAAAGGCGCTTATATCTATATTGATTCGCCCGAAGAGGCAGACCGGATGTTCGCCGATGAGACCCGGTTCCTTGCCAATATGGAAATTGCGGCAAGAGACGTGCAGGTGGCAGTGACCATGCCCCCTGGATTTTATATTCAGGAATTTCATGGGGAAGAGATTTCCACCAACAAAGCAGAAGTGGACCCCCAGCATCTGGCATACAACGATGCCATGATTTTTCATCAGTTGGTGAACACGTGTGGCGAGTTGCCGAACACCGGTGATGAACAGTTCACGGTGACCGCGACGTTTCGGGATCCCAAAACGAGAAAGCCTGATTCAGCAACAGGAATATTTACGCTGGCACAGCTGCAGAACACCACAACCACCCAGATGAGGAAGGGAGATGCGATTATCTCTTATGCGCTTGCACTCGAAGAAATTCAGCCTCTCACATTTTCGAAATCCAACTACGAAGCGATTCGTCAGATTATTACCGCCACGTTGGCGGAGGTGGATTCCGCCGCGACCGACCTGGGAGACGATCCGGAACTTAAAGAAATTTCAGCGCTGCTGAACCGCTACATGACTCGTTTCAATTAAATAATGAAATCGCCAACGAAGCAGGAGATGCCTATGAAAATAAACCGCCACGCAATAGTGCTGATTTTGGTCTGGATTGCAGTCATCGGGTGTGGACCCGCCAATGAGAACAATTGCATGCAGGTAACAGAACTGATGACCTCAGAGGTCACTCCCGCCGGTGTGCGTACGCTGTTTCAGGTATTTGATTGCGATGGAAACCCGGTAACGGATTTGGCAAATCGCCATGTATCGGTAAAATTGGACAACAAGGAGATTCAGTCTGAAGGCAATGTCTCGGTGGTGTTGAATCAGAGCGTGGAATTTGAGTTGAACACACTTGTACTGCTCGATTTATCCAACTCCATTGTGGACAACGGTACGCTTCAGGGAATGATTGCAGCTGCGCGAACCCTCATTGCCACGCTGGTGAATCAGGGACATAATGTGGCCATTTATCGATTTGCCGGTCCACAGTACTTTGGGCCAGTGATTGAATTTACCAGCGATGGCGCCCTGTTGAATGCGGCGCTGGATACGGTTGCACAAAGCACCGGCCTTGGCACCACTGATTTGTATGGCACTGTCCCCAAAGCAGTTCGAGTACTGGAAAATCATAAAACTGCGGACCTGCTTTCTGCAGATTCACTGGTGCTGTTTACGGATGGGACCGATGAAGCAATGGTGGGAACTGCTTCAGCAGCACAGAATGTGATTAACAGTACAGATGTGCACGTGTTTACTGTGGGGTTGGGTGGAGACGTGAACCGTGAGGAACTGGAACATTTTGGTAGAGATGGGTTTCAATGGGCGGAGAACACCGACACGCTTCGCACTGCCTTTATGAAAATTGGCGCCCTGATTGAGAGTTATGCACATTCGTACTATCTGCTTGGCATCTGCAGTCCACGAGTTGGGGGGATGCGCCAGCTGGAAATCGACATCCGGAGAAACGGCCAGAAGGGGGCATTGAAAACCAGCTACGATGCAACCGGATTCGATATCGTTGGCTGCGCACCGCAACTGGTGGCGTTTCCGTGTTTGAACCGGGAATGTGGACAGGTGGATGGATTCAATTGCGGTGGTTGTGCGGGAACCGACTACTGCAATGCATCGAATGTTTGTGAGGAAGCCTGTCCGCCTGCCATTGAATGCGGTACGTCATTCGGCGTGGATTGCGGCGGATGTTCAGGGGGAGACACCTTTGCCTGTGATAACAATACCTGCGTGGATGCCTGTGTGGATGTTGAATGCGGCATGGTGCTGGGTGTTGATTGTGGCGACTGCGCCGATAGAGGCGCCAGCTGGATATGTGGAGCGGATTTTATCTGTGTGGATGCGTGCGAAAATCGCGAATGCGGAACGTCTTCGGGCATCGATTGCGGCGATTGCATTGCATACGGGACGACATTCGGATGCGCTGAATCCGGCACCTGTGTGGAAGCATGCGGTTCGATGGAATGTGGTATCAGCGAGGGCGTCAACTGCGGTGATTGCCAGGCATTCGGAAGTACATTCGGCTGCAACTCCCTTGGGGAGTGTGTGGATGTTTGTTCCGATGCAGAATGCGGCATGGCGTCGGGGATTGATTGCGGCGAATGTGGCGTTGGTACGGAATGCAATGAATTCAATGAGTGCGTTCCGGCATCGATGGACAAAATGGCGTGGCTGTTCATTGAGGGCGGAGAAACCACATTGGGATGTGACTGGAACCTCGATGCGAATTGCGACTTTGATGAAGAGCGTCACAACGTCAGTCTGGACAGCTTTTACATCATGGACAGCGAAGTAACTGCCGGCATGTACGCAGAATGCGTTGGCAACGGTGGCTGCAATCCTTCAAATGTCACAACAACCACCGGATGCACGTACAATGCATCTTCGGATAATGAATTGCCTGTCAATTGCATCAACTGGCAGGGCCTGCAGGAATTCTGTCACTATATCGATGGGGAACTGCCAACTGAAGCGCAATGGGAGCGCGCGTTCCGGGGTTCCCATGACGGCGTGGCATCCGCATACTGGGTATATCCATGGGGGAATTCTCCCACACCGGGGTGCGAGAGTGTCATCATGAATGAAGGCGGACCAGGATGCGGCACGTCCCGCGTTTTTGCGGTTCGCAGTCTGCAGCCCGATTCCGATGGGCTGTTCGATATGGCCGGAAATGTGGCAGAATGGACATTGGATTGGTATTCCGATGCACTGGGAGGCTGCACCGACACATCCGAAACATGTGTTAACCCCAAAGGTCCAGCTTCGGGCGATGAACGGGTGATTCGCGGCGGAAGCTTCAACAGTATGTATGCCAGCGCATTTCGCACCGCCGCCCGGGAAAAGGAATCGCCTGCAACTTCCTCGTCCGCTATCGGCGGACGTTGCGTTCGAAACGATTGATGCAAAACTCGTTGATCACTCGCCCGAAAAGCGATTTGAGAAGTATTTGAAATTCGTCAGGTTCTGCTTGCAACGCAGCAGGGACCGGCCATGCATTATCGCCTTTCCCCTTTCGTCCGTTGTTCCCGGACGATGCCTGACATCAGAAATGTCACTGACTCCCGCCAGACAATCTGTTACAGTGCGCCCATGTCCGACCCACAGAACAACGACAATAGTGACGATCTGGAAATATCCGAAGATGCCTACAAAAAACTGCTCGAAAACGTTTCCGGTATTGTAGAGCACATCATCCGGTTGAACTGGGAAGCTGCCAGAGAACTCCAGCCTCAGGTCAAACGGATTATCGAAACCGGGTGCACTGATTCCAACACCATCTGCCATCTGCTGGACCAGCTGTGCGACCCCATGGGCTGTGAACCCATGTTCAAAATGTTCATCAGACTGCTGGCATGGCTGGAGCCCCATGACTTTGAGGCAGTCCAGCCCACGAAAATTGGCTCAGAGTGATTATTGGCCCACGAAAATTGGCTCAGAGTGATTATTGCTCCGTTGTACGAAGTTTGGATATGCGCGATGAATCTGCGGTTGATTTGATATTTTATTCTGGGTTCAGACGGAATGTGCCAGGTTCGTTCCGGGCGATTTGTGGTCACGCTGCCTTTAATTGAGTTGCTCGTCGGGAAATCATGCAGTCCAGACGCACGTAACCAGCGCTGCTATGCATGCTACGCCATTTGCCGACTTTTTTATCGATACCTGCTGCTACACCGAGATACCCGGAATTGACGGCCGGATACTGCCGTATGGGAATTCGGTTTTGTGCGCACCTCCCCGATACGCGACGGATGCTTCAATGTACCGGTTGCAAAACTTCTTCATTGCTTCTTTGTATTCTTCGCGTCGTTTATTGCACGCGCAATGACACAAGGGTTTGGCGCTGTTCGGCTTTGGATTGGCCGGTCTCTGACGCGGGTCGGTTCTTGTCAGTCTTTCTTTGCCCAGAACCTGGCACCCGGCGGTGTTCCGCGCGGCTTCGAACGTCTGCTCCTGGTGTTTCACTTCGCGACGCAGATATGTCTGATACGCGCCTTCGCTCAGGTGTTCCAGATGCGGCAGTCTTGAAAACTCCAGACGGATGGACACCAGAAATGCCTCTATCGATTTTGCATCGGGA
>JBNKCR010000029.1:0-5298 GCA_050287845.1 Polyangia bacterium | reverse complement strand
ATGTCATCCTGAAAATGCAGCTGCAGGAAACCAGGGATATCGAACCCTTGCTGCCATGGAACTGGGCACAGGCTCCCCCACAATAACCACTATTGCAAATTCTTAAATTTTTAGAAGGGATCTCCGGCTGAACGCTTACGCCGAAACGGCTGGTCTCAACTAACCGAGTCTCCGAGATTACCGGTGCGGTTCAACTTGCCAATTGACAGGGGTCAGTGCAAAAACGCGCTGCGCGTTATTCCCCTGGGGCGGAAAAACTGGCTGTTTTGCTGGACAGAAGTTGGGGCCGAATACGTCGGCATTTTTCAAAGCCTGATTGTCACCTGCAAAATGCACGATATCGACCCGTACACTTATCTGGTCGATGTACTACAGCGCGTCGCCGACCATCCCAGATCAGAAATTCATCAACTCACCCCGGGAAACTGGAAGACTCATTTTGCCGACAAACCGCGCGGCTCTCTTATCGACATCATCGGCAAAAATCAATAACGCCGTTCTGTTGCCGCTTACCCTCTGACCGGTCTTATATATTCAGTCAGAACAATTCTCCAATTTTCCGCCTAAACGCGCATCCGCAACGTGGGGATTAACACCACCATGGATGAAGGCCTCCGCAAAATTCGGGGCGGTTCAGGATCTTGAAAGAGAAACCGCTTGAGTAAATCATGAGATTGAAGACTGCCAGTTTGAAAAAGTGCGAAAAATTATGGACACTACCAGTGACAGCCCTTGCGCCCGTGTTCTTTGCTTTCTCATGTTCGAACCTCCTTAAAATCGGGTTCAAACTTACGAAAAATTCTGGCTCAGATCAAAGGTGACAGGCTGAACGGATACAAATGGACTATGCCGATCAGAAACTGGAACCTAGCGATAACTGTTGCCGCTTACACTAAAACCGCACACGAATGTCTTTTAAAATTTGTTGGGCATATTTTCTATTTCCATGAACGCCATCGTGTTCACATTCCGCTATCAGTGTTCCATCTGAACTGAATGTTTCGGGAGGCGGCGAATAATATAAAACTTCCAATTCTTGGGCGATATCTTTGATCACTGTCTGATTAACAGTCCACAATTTTTTTCTTAGTTCGTTACTCTGAATATAAATGTCCTTGTAGTCGATGCCCTTTTCATCATAACGCGCCTTCAGTTTTTGTTTTAATATCTTCGATGAATTATGCATTGGTGGTGTGGACATCAGGCAAATATTATTGTAACCGCTTTTTCCAATGAACGTTATCGTCTGCGACAACTGGCGTAATTCGTTGTGCATACTCTCATATACCATATCATATGGTATATATTGACAATCGGTTACAGTTTCAGCACCATCGGGCATGCAAAAATCAAATGGTTCCAATTTTTGAGTATCTGTAGACATTGAATTGTATATCTCTCCACCAAACAGCAACATTATAAGAACTTCCTTGTTCGCAGATTTTGACAACGCATTCGTTATCAAGGGGGTTGGACCTTTCCTTCCAGTTTCATATGTTACTATCAGTTCTCTAACTATTGCACCTGGACCAATTGGCGCAATATCGACAATGTGATCATTATACTGATCGATATTTTTTACATATTCACCCTTTAGTGTCGCAGCATGACTATCACCTATAATAATTTTATTCATAAGATTCTCCCAAAACCAACAATTCCTCATCGCAGAGTACTTCCGTTACATCATTATGGTGGAAAATGCGCTTATGTTCTAAGTTGGCTAATTTTTTTTCGTTGGAGTGTGCACTTATGGAACGATTTGCCAAATGCTTCATAAAAATTGTCATCACATGTTTCACCCCTTCTTCGCGAATTGTTCGAAGATCATCAGCAAAATAGGAGCCTCTATTGCTAGGAGATGTAACAATCTCATACGATGGGAAATACATTGTATCAGCAACCTTATCCACAACTTCCTGCGCGGCGGCTCTAAGTACGGACTTCGAATATACTGTTGAACTCAAGACGTGCCTATTTTCGGCTGTCGCGATCAATGGCACGGGCGAGACAGTGAAAATAAATTTCAATCGTTCATTTTTTTGGCGTGCCTTCTGGATAAAGCTACTTAGATCAGACACTACTTCTGCCACATTGAAATTTATGAATTCATATTTATTTTCATCAAATTCACCATACCCGCAACCTGGACAAACAGGATATATTGCGCCATCCATTTTTGATTTCCATGCCTCAGTAAGCCCCAGTGTGAAAACAAAAATATCGCTGCTTTCAATAATTTTTCTAAATGATCGAAAATGACTCGCACGATCTGAATAAAGTTCTGCAAGACTAACAAACCCATTTGGAGTTACTGTTGGCCTAAAAGGGTCCACATACCGGCCATTCTCATTGACCCAGTATTCACTGGCAGGGTGAAATTCGGAATAACTTCGTTGGAACAGCTGTAGTAATTGCCTTGCAGTATAAATATTACCAAATCGTCCAGAGAAAACACCAAAGCCATATTTAGAACTAACTTCATTTTTAAATTTAGTGGGTGCACTTTCTGGAACAAAATAATTAAAACCATTTTGTTTTAGATATCTTGCAATATGCTGTGCAAAACAACTACCAGCAGTTGAAATTTTTGTCTCCGCATCTATTGTAAAATTGACGTGACTACATGGGTCGAGAGTATTCGGTGCAATATTGGCAACTGCTTTGCTCCAGTATGCTTCCCTTTGAAAATTGTTGTATGGACATGTTTTATAATTTGGCTTCATGTGTCCTCCCTCACTGCAAATTTCTTGAAGTGGGCACTACGATGTGATTTAGATATAAATTACCAATAGACATTTATACCCTCAGAGTCTAAAAAAATCCTCAGAGTTTAGAAAAAAATTTATTTGTACAAAAATAGGGAGTCATATTGTGACATCTGTAAATTATTTAAGTACCTATTTCAAACTTTTAGAAATGAAAAATAATCTGTTTGTTGAGGACTTAAAACGGTGGAACATGGTCAGACCCAATGATATGCTACTGTGCGATTCATTTGTGTACTCTTACAGAAAATGGCCTGAATTTAGGTCTTTATTGCACTTCAGAATAAAAAATGACGAGCATCTAGTAGCAGAATTTGGCAAGTTCAAAAAGTTATTGTCTTTGAGTAACGCAAATGATCTCTACATTTTATGTGATCAAATAGATTCCCCCGGGTAAACCCGGGGTTCTTTCTGTTACAACTCCATTCGGAGTTGACCTGAATCCTGGGCTCCTTGGTGTTCAACGTAACGTTTGATTGTTTGCTCGTCGACGCCTACGCTGCTTACGAAGTATCCTGGCGACCAAAATATATTTTCCTTCCAGTATACGTTTTTAAGCCATGCAAACCGGGCTCGTAACTGTGAAGCCGACTGGCTTTTCAAACGTGCCATCACGTCTGCGATCGCGTACTTCGGTGGAATTACCATAATCATGTGCACATGATCCTTATCAAAGCCAATCGACTTCACTTCCACGCCAGGAATACTCCGCAGCAACTTCGGCATAATTTTTCTCAAGTATTCCTCCAGCCCAGTATTCAGGACCCTACGGCGGTATTTGCTCACCCAAACTACATGGTATTGAAGCCGGTATACACTGTGCGCGGTTTTTGTGACCTCCATCCCGTGACTATACCGCCTTCGGGCTCATTCAGCCACGGGAAATCCCGTGTGTTGATCCCCACGTTGCGGATGCGCGTTTAGGCGGAAAATTGGAGAATTGTTCTGACTGGATATATAAGACCGGTCAGAGGAGCGTTGTAGGGATTGGTACAACGGTAAGCTGACCGGTGGTAAAATTTTAAAAATGGGAGACGGTGTTGGCGCACCGTTACTCCCGGATGCTGGATGCCAAATATCCAGCTTGTCTACATTAACAGTTTCCGCTCCGTTTGGGAGTACGAAGAAGCGTTTTTTTCAGAAAAGATCGATTGGAAGTCGGTGATTGGACCATATTGTCCAGTTTGCGGGGGAAGTTGCGGATATCGTACGCTGACGGAATATTATCGGAAGGTTGCCGAGCTGTGGCCACCGCGTGAGGAAATGGTTCCTGTGGCGCGGTTTCAGTGTCGTGGCGCGCATATTGGCCGCACGTTTTCAATGTTACCGTTTCAGCTGATTCCGTATCATCTGCATACAGTGGAAACGATTCTGAAAGCGCTGCTTTTATGGCGGGAATACTGCAGAGATGCGGATTGCAGCGGGACGTCGTATGAGGTGGAGCAATCGCTTCCCGTGCAGAGCCGGGTGACGTCATGGCAGCTTCGCAAGTGGCTGGCAGTGATTCGCCGCGGGTTTCTTGCGGCACACGGGGAGCTGTGTGTCCGGTATGATTTCAAGTCGGTTTGCCGGGAGGAAGGAACTGCGGGTAATCTTGAAATGGTCCACGGTTATACAGCTGCATTTTCCCGTGGCCCACCGGTACGCGTATCGGCTGTACTGACGGTGTTGCATCTTTACGGTCAAATCACGGGACGGTTTCTGTTCGGGTGTTCTTCCCAGGGGCGCCGATGTGTACGCTGAAGTTAATTTGAGGGCAAATTTCAGCTGTTCTCCTCAAAACGGCAGCACCGGACAGCGCCACAGGTATCAATAATTCGCTGACCGGAATGGGATAAAAGCAGTCTTCGTATCGTTTTTTGCCGATGTGATCAGAGCATTGCTGGCGCAGTGTCTGTGCGGGTTCTAGCCTCCTGTGGTCGACACAATAAATGTGTCGCGGCAACTCATAACCCTTTCACAGGAGGAAAAGCTCATGAATGACGAAACCAGAAAACAGACAGCGCTTCAGCGATATAAAATCATCAGCCCGGTGCTGATGGAAACAGGACGCAACCGCAATGAGTACTTCAGACAGATGGCCGAAAAGGAGCATGTGTTTGCCGGCAGCAAACCCAGAAAGGTGGCGGTGTCGACAATGAAGCTGTGGCTGAAAGCGTATCGGGAGAAGGGATTTGACGGTCTGCTGCCGAGGAAGCGCGCCGACGGCGGCAGGCCGCGGCGAATCGGCGAAAAGGAGATGGCGGCGATAGCGGGAAAGTGCCGTGCGTTTCCGCACTGGTCGGTGCAAAAACTGTATGAGGAACTGCTAAATCAGAATCAGCTGGGCGAGAAACCGATTTGTTACAATACGCTTCTGCGCATTGTGCGTCAGGAAAATCTGCTGCCGGTGTTGTTTACAAGATTATTCTGACCGCTTCATAAGCAATTATTCTGACCGGAAAAGAGGACGAAATCAGCTGGTTCACCGAAACAATTGTTTGGATTTTGGTTGAAATAACCGCGTTATTCTGACCGGTGTTTATATTTT
>JBNKCR010000028.1:0-4014 GCA_050287845.1 Polyangia bacterium | reverse complement strand
CTACGGCCGGGCATCGGCATTATACCGCAAGGGAAATCACACCGTTGTGTTTCCATCCGGGTCATACAAACCTCCCCTCATCGTGATGAATACGTAAATCCAAGCAGTACTTTCCAACCGACCGGTCGTCCCTCCGAAGAATCCTCTCTTCACCGGCACTGGTGTATCCTAAATTGACGTTCAGTGCATACTTGACTGCAAAAAAGGGGTGAAAGACACAGAACGGACGACATTTCGGTCTGCAGCTATCGCATCAACAGCCGGTTTGCCCCCCGAAATCAAATTTTGGGTTCCCTCGACAAACAGGGAAATAATCACTGTCAGCGTTTGTTCAGGGTATATCGTGTATCACCGGCTTGCCATTCCGGACGGTGGTGGCACGGTGCAGGAAACAACCATTGACCGCCTGTACTTTGATGCGGAAACCCACCTGATGCAAATGGTACCCCCCAACCTCACCGGTGTCCTCCCCCGCGGTATCGTCCGGTAAAATCCGTCGCCACAACGGCGATACCATCAACTTATCTCAGTAGCGTACTACTGTCAGCGCCTGGGGTTATGGGGCCGGCTACATGAATATTCTGTTCTCCGCTATTCGTTCCGCTGGATTTGCACGTTATTCCAGTGATGCTAAATTTAGCCCATGACAGAATTACAATTGCCCGTTGCCCCAACTGTTGTTACCCGAGTCATTGAAATTGCATCTGACCCGGAGGCCACGATATCACAGCTGGCCCAAATAATCCGCATGGATTCAGTACTGTCTATAAATCTACTGAAGGCGGTCAATTCGCCGTTTTATGCCCTGCGTCGCAAAGTGGCGTCTGTGGAGCAGGCAACCGGTCTAATGGGTATTCGTGCCGTCCGTAATCTGGTGTTGTGCCTGAGTGTTAAAGACCTTGCTCCCAAACGAACCAATTACCCAATCGACAAATTTTGGGAAGGATCGCTGCGCAGGGCGGCCGCAGCAAAGATTCTTGCTCGACAAAAGAAGATGGGTGAAGAAGAAGAGCTCTTCACGTTGGGGCTGTGTCAGGACCTTGGCGTGCTGCTTCGATTGAATCAAAAAAATTCGCAAGGTGTTACATCAATGATTGAACATGTCAGCGATTTCGCGGAGACTCGTCTTGCGGTGGAAAAACAAAATGGAGAGGGTCATGATCAACTTGGCTGTGAGCTATTTAAATCATGGGATTTCCCAGAATATTTATGTAGTGCTGTACGCTGGCATCATCATCCGGATGAGGCGCCGGATGAATACAGGATTGAAGCCCGAATTGCCTATGCAGCTGAAGCCATAGCTGATCTGATGCAGGTTGAGGATACACAGGAGGCAATGTCCAACGCCACAAAGGCACTGGCGAAGCTATCGCTGTCAGAACAGGTGCTGCCGGAAATGCTTGAAGAAACAGGCACTGCGGTCCAGGAGGCGGCACAAATGCTCGATGTAGAAATTGGGAAGCAGCCCGGCTACAGCGAAATCATGCAAAAGGCGAGTGAAGGGCTTTACAATCTGAACCTGAGTTATCAGAATCTGGCAGACAAACTGGAGTCCTCCTTAAACGAGCAAAGACGACTGGCCGAAGAACTTCAACAGCTCAACAGGGAACTGGAAAAGCGGGCTACAACCGACGAATTAACAGGTCTTCCGAATCGACGTGCATTCGATGCAGGTCTTGTTGCCGAACTGGAACGAGGACGCCGACTGGGAAAGCCTGTTGCGCTTTTAATGATCGACGTGGACCATTTCAAGAAGTTTAATGATACCTGGGGCCATCAGGCCGGCGATGCTGTCCTTAAACAGGTCGGTGGCCAATTGGCGGCAAACGCGCGAAGTTGCGATTTGGCAGCGCGTTACGGAGGGGAAGAATTCGCTGTCATATTGCCTCACACTGACGGCGCCGGAGCCTTTGTCGCAGCAGAGCGAATACGAAAGGCCATCGAGAACACCTCGGTAAAATTCAATGAATCAACCCTTAAGGTGACAGCCAGTATCGGCATAGGTGTAATGGAAGACGCATCTGTCAAACGCGCAGACATTATGTTGATCAGAGAAGCTGACGATGCGCTCTATGACGCGAAGGAAGCCGGGCGCAATCGTGTCCAGATCAAAGAATAGTCTTCCGGGCGTCCAACCAATTGTGTGGGGCGTCACTCTGAGGGGAAAGAAGTTCAATTTATTTATATCAAATAGGAACCACATACCCCACGCTGTATTGGCCGTCACCAAACAGGGGGAGAATCCCAATTGTGTCAAATATCATATCCCGCCCGGACCATCGCACCACCTTACGAACAAGTCCATCTTCCTTTCGGGAACCTTTTCCGTGGAGGGGATGAATATGCGCGGTGTGCACCACTTTTCCCTGCGATGATAATTGTGGTTCCGCAAACGACTCCTCGACAACTTGACCTGTCTGACCACAACGGAACCCGTTTATTTGAACCGGAAATGATGAGTGACGGGCACCCATGACAACAAGTCCATTTTGTCGGTGACCGCGCCGTCGGTCCAATTGTTTATTACCCAGAGTAGGCCGCTTGGGCCCAACCCATCAGCAACAATGCCAATATGATCCGGCCCGTTTTTGGGTAAAGTGTCAAAAAGTACCACATCCCCAGGCAAAAAAGCTGCATCCGTGGGCAACGTTAAAAAGTACTTCTTCATGTAAATGACCATATTCTTCACTCGCCGGTGGTCAATATTTGTAGACGGTTTTGATATGTGAGCGTAGGCCGTGGGCCGTGCTAAAATATCTCTGTGTATCTCCTGCTGTAAATCAATTCCGGCGTTTCGAAAAGCGCGAATCACCACGTCGGTGCACACCCCCTTTTTACGATGCACATCACCGTTGGGATATGCGATCGGTTGGTAGGCACCATCGTAGGCCGCATCGTTTAAATCGGTCTTCAGGGCGCCCACAAGGATATCCACTTGGTTGGGAATACCGTCACCGTCCCGATCGCTCTTGCGCACCCCATGGGGTGCAATGTGAACCGGTGTACCCTCTTCGATTATGCCATACAGCTCCTTTGCGTCGTCGTCTCGAAGTGCTATACAACCCGCCGTCCAATCGTCATGAACCCCTCCGCCGTGAATTCGAATGGAACTTCCAAGTGGCGTATCCTGTGGCGGTATTTCTTTGTGTGAAATGGCACGAACGATGGTATCGGCGGTGTCTTTCGAAATCTGGCCATTTTTCAACCCGCGCACTGCGTCTTTTACGCCAGGATAGGAAAGCAACATGGAACGCGCACCATACTTTTTAGGAAGATTTTTATGTCGTTTCTCTGCAATAAAGTAGGTGCCCTCGGGCGTTTTGCCGTCCCCTTCGATCCCTTTGTCCCCCCGGGGCGAAAAACCCAAACCAATGGGATAACTTTTTACGGGCACGTCGTCGTACAAAACACTGAGGGTGCGCTTCTGTTTGTTGACCCAGAGGGCCACTTTCGCTGCGCCAGTGGGAGGCAAAGAAATTTTAACCAACTCATCCAAGTCACTGAAAATCCCCCTGTCATCAATCCCCAACGACTGCTCACTGCGAACCCGGCGGGCGTTACCTACTGTAAAAAGTCCGCCCGCTTCTGCTGCAGATGACATAGACACAGTCGGCAATGGCTCCGATTCATTATCGTTGGTATCTGCCATGACCTCTGAAACACACACACTAAAGCAACAATAAATAGAAAAAATAGCCACATAAATGGCCAGGATTCCAAAATCAAGCTTTCTCATAAGACCCTCCGCTACTTGTCATTGACGCACGACGAAGGAAAAAGATTCCCATTTGTAAAAGGGAACCCCGTCGTTTACCCTCCGGTTTCGCCCCTCCAATTTCGCTGAGAGTGATTATTTCACTCAAATTTCACGATTTTTTGCACCAGAATTTCAGCATGTCCGAGCAGTGGTGGCTGGCGCACTCCGAGTACGTCGGCGTGACGCAACCCACACCGCGAAGGAGACCGCAACATGGGCATGCACCCCAGATGGATTCAGGCAGACAAAGTATATGC
>JBNKCR010000027.1:0-60166 GCA_050287845.1 Polyangia bacterium | reverse complement strand
TGAGCTGGGGTATTTTTCCTGTATCTTCACCACTTTTCCCTCAAATTGTCGCTTTACTGCACAAATACCGGGGTAATTCTTTTTGCACAGCTTTTAGAAACCGCTTAAACACAACGATTCAGAACACCTCGAATAGCTCATGTCTGAAATAAAAAATGTAAATTTCCTTGAGCCCGGACAAAACTCATTTCGTGAAGTGGATAGAAAAAACATTCTGTGGGACCCCGACATTGACGAACAACAATCACTATTGCTCACATGGAGGCTCTCCTGTTTCATCATGAAACACCCAATCGTGCAATTTGCAAAAAACGATTGCAATCTGCAACAACTGTATTTGGTGCTGCGTAATCTGCAATACCATAACATACTGATAATGCGACATTCTATCCGTTGCGTCACCATTGGCATAATACGTGCTCAATACATCTCCACATGAGGGCTGTGTTTTCCACAGATGAAACCCGAATCGCTCCGCTACTGGATGTGGCATCGCAGTTTGTGATAGTGACTGTCAGCGCGGAAGGCGCGCACCAGCGCAGGATTGTGAATATATCCGATTTTGACCTCTGCGGAAAAGTCAGGCGAATCGTTTCCATGAACGCGGATGTTCTGGTGTGCGGCGCTGTATCGCGGCCTTTTGAAGCAATGATTGCCGCATCGGGAATAAGTGTTCTACCAAACACCTGCGGTCCGCTGGAAGATGTCATTCGAGCAGTATTCAACGGCAGCCTGAAGGAACAGAACTTTTTAATGCCTGGATGTCCAGGTAGACAGCAACGAAATCGTCGTCGCCAACGAAGGGGGCGATTTCACGAGTAAACCATCGTTGAAAATCACAGGAGGTGAACAATGCCACAGGGAGATCGAACAGGACCAGATGGTCAGGGACCAATGACCGGTAGAATGGCCGGATTCTGTGCAGGAAATGAAGCACCCGGTTACGCCAGTGCCCCCATGGGACGCAGACAAGGCGGATTCGGCAGAGGAAGTGGTGGCAGACGTTACCGCAACTGGCAAACAGGGGCCGGCTTCCAAAACGGCCCGCGTGGAAATTGGGGCTGGAACGCTCCACCAGGCCCAGTCATCTCAGCGCCGATGATGAGTACGGAACAGGAGCTTTCCATGCTGCAAAATCAGGCCGCACAGCTGGAACAGACCCTGACAGCGCTGCAACGCCGCATTGCGGACCTGACAAAGGCTGAACAGAACAGGTGACATGGACAAAACGAATTGAAGATGGTGCTGCGGTGATAGATACAGATAAATGCACCGGATGTGGCCTTTGCGTGAACGAATGCCCTGCTGAGGCAATTTCTCTGACCGGGGTGTAGAAAATGTTGAAAAGGTTTAACAGACGCAAGATTCGCTGCCTGGGCCAATTCGCATGAGGTTTCGGGAATGACTGTGGATTCCAGATTAAGCGGCGATAACAAACAAATCGTTTTTCCAGCATGGTCAATCTGGTTTGGGTTTCTTTTCTCCCTTCTGGGGATTTTCATTTCCATCAAACTGACTCAAATCCATGTATCCGTTCATATCGACCCGGAGTATCACGCCGTTTGCGCTGTCAGCGAGGGCGTTAATTGCGAAACCGTTGCATTTTCGCCGTATTCGGTATTCCTTGGATTGCCGGTATCGGTCTGGGGAATTCTCGGGTATGTGTCTATTGGCATGATGGCGCTCTGGGCACTGCACCCCAAACGTCTTCATTCCCAATGGGGATTGGGGATTCTGTTTCTGCTTGCCACTTTTTCTGTTACTGCTTCTGCCGCGCTGGCGTACATATCCATCACCCGTATTGACTCGCTATGCTTATTTTGCCTGGCATCCTACATCATGAACCTATTGCTGCTGACCGTGGCCATTGTTGCGTGGCGGGGAAGTCAAATCCCGCTTTGGCAACTGATCAGAGACGACCTGCACGCACTGTTTTTCAGACCTGCGCTGTTATCCGGACTAATTGCAGCGGTCGGCGGCGTACTGGGGGCTTTGTTCGCTTTCATGCCCGTATACTGGCAGGCACCCGGATGGTCCGGGATACCCACACTGCACTGCGGCACCGAAAACAATCACAGCTGGACCGGGGCAACGAATCCGATATTGACGGTGGTGGAATTTTCAGATTACGAATGTCCTCATTGCCGCATTGCCCATAAAAATGTGCGATTGTGGGTTGCTGAATATCCCGAAAAAATCAGACTGGTACACCGTCACCTGCCACTGGATATGGCGTGTCACCCCAGGCTGCAGCGACCATTTCACAAACGCGCGTGCGAATTTGCAAAAGCCGCGGAATGTGCATCTCTGCAGGGCATGTTCTGGGAAATGAACGACGCGCTTTTTTCCATTCAGGACCGCATCAACGCCAGGGATGTTGACCTCATTGAGATTGCCGTACGTCTGGGATTGAATCGTTTGAAATTTAAAAATTGTCTTGAAACAGATGCGGTCGCTGCCCGTATCCGTGCCGACATTGAAGAAAGCATGAAAAGGAAGCTGAGTGGCACGCCCACCTTTATTATCAACAACAGAAAATTTATGGGAAAAATACCGGAAGAAGAATTTGCACCGATGCTCGAATCCCCCGTGGCACGTCGATAACCCCCTGAAATAGAAAGTGTATCAATGAAAAAAACACATGAAATCCGTATTACCGTTCTCGTGGACAATATTGCGAATGCCAATCTGATCAGCGAACATGGTTTTTCAGCCTGGATCGAATCCCCTGAACAGACAATCCTGTTTGATACCGGACAAGGTGCTGCATTGAAACCCAACGTCCATCACCTGAACATTGATTTGAGGAAAGCAGAATCAATAGTGTTGAGTCACGGACATTACGACCATACCGGCGGATTGCCGTTGGCCCTTGCAACAGCGCCCACTGCCCGCCTGTTTGCCCATCCCGGCGTGTCCATTCCCAGATACTCCGTTTCCGGCGGTACTGCCAGGTCTGTTGCCATGACTGATATTTGCAGGGAGGCAATGATTTGGCATCCAGTTGACACAATCTGGACGATCTCTCCGACCCTTATCTCCGACAACATCGGAGTCACAGGAAAAATACCTCGCCAAACCACCTATGAAGATACCGGGGGACCATTTTTTCTGGACAAACACGGTTCGCATCCGGATTCCATGGAAGACGACATGGGGTTGTGGCTGCGCACAAACAGAGGCCTGGTGGTTGTGGCTGGCTGCTGCCATGCCGGAATCATCAACACTGTGAGATATGCACTCGAAATCAGTGGAGAGAGCCATTTGCACGCTGTAATCGGCGGATTTCATCTGGTAAACGCATCGAAAGACCGGATGAAAAAAACGGTAATGGATTTGCAACGACTCAACCCGGATTTACTCATTCCCTGTCACTGCACAGGGCAAGCGGCAATGAAGCAATTGGCACACAACTTTACATCCCGCATACAACCATGTTCAGCTGGCAGCGTATTTCGATTCTCCGGCGCCGGGGCAGAAACAGACACGAAACGCCTTTCAACATGACGACTATCCCCTCCTGAATGGCGAAATCGAAGAATCATCTCTCGCTCCTGAACTCGCCCGGTCTAATTTCATTGCCGTATTTCGCCTGTGCAGCCTTTATTTTTGCGATGGCGGCATCCCAGTAATCAAACAGCTCCATGGGCGATTCCTCATCCATTTTTCGGTAGAATGCCTTTGTCCTCTCCAGTTTCTCCACCCACTTGTCACAGCGGAAAGTAAACAGGTACGTGTAATCGGCCTCTGAAAAATCTTCATTCAGATGTTTTTTAAACAACGCTTTCAAATCCGCATACAGCGGAATTTTTCCGGTGGGTGTATCGGTAGCATCATACTCACCGTGGATTCTTCCTTCTGCCCAATGCAACCAGACCTTTTTTGCAAGCTTGCTGGTCATGAAATTGCCGTCGGGACCTCTCATGAAATAATTATTGCTGAATACTCTGGGTGCATTTGAAACGCTCTCGCCAAACTTTATATTGTTGAGCGTATATGTACCCAGCGGATATGAAACAAAATCCAGATTCGCCATGGGGCTTGGCTTACGAACTCCTTCGGCCCCCAGCGTTGCGCTGGTAGTTTCTGATTCAAGCGTCGCCGCCTTCAGCAAAATACCGTCCTTCCAGTTCGGTGATTCCTCCACCGGAACCGTGGTATCGCTATCGCGCCCGCCGTACAGAATACCTTCGACTTTCACACCATCCTTCGCTTCGAAACCTTCCCGGTCGATGTTGTCAAGATAATCCAGTCTCATCGTGTAACGGGCATTGCCGTGTGCAAGTCCCACTTCATTTCCCTTGTCATCGATCACACCTTTTTTCCATTGGCCAAAATGATTGCGTCCCTTGGATGGCGCGCTCACATCCATACCCAGCCAGTAAGGTTTCTGATCCGGCCCTACCAGTATATTGGAGAAAATCACCTCCTGATTCTTCATCAAATTTTCAAAAATAACAGGATCGTCTTTCGCATTCACATCCTTAATAATGCCAAACATGCCAAACTCCACATTCACCGCGCGAAACTCGCCGTTAATATTTCTAAAATACGCGATATCGTCGCCGACTATTTTTTCGCCGGGAATCATTGCCGTTGATGTCTTGCCACAGGCGGATGGATATGCCCCACAGAAATAGGTCTTGCGTTTTTTCTCTTCATCAACAGCTGCCATTACAAACATATGTTCGCAAAGCCAGCCTTCTTTACCGGACTGATTGATGGCCAGGCGCATAGCATGCTTTTTTAAACCAATTGAATTCCCCGCATACTGATTGTTCATGGAATAGACAATATTGTTCTGTGTATCCATGTAAATCCGTCGTTTATCGAGATTCACGGAACAGCCGCGATTGTCCAGTTCGCCCGCGGAATGAATGAATTTGTAAAAATGGTCTTTCTGGGCATCGCTCATTTTAAAAAAGTGGGTGTACGCCGAACGATACAGAATGAACTCGGAGTGCGCCACGTACCAACTGTCAGTGAACTGAACACACGGGATAGTGAAAGGACTCTCGGTCGGTCCCTCGGAAAAAAACTGTACCACCACATCCTTGCCTTTCATTATTCCTCTGGAAATAGACATAATTTCGGCATAACCCTCTTCGTACTCAATGGAATTCAGCGCCTTCATTTTAGACAAGTTCTCTTTGTATACCAGAAATCGAGTGTTATTCTTATCGCGCGCCTGATCTCCATATCCATCCCAATGGATGGTTTGTTCCGACTGGGCAAGAACCTCCTCCTCTCCACGGGCAATCGCCTGCTGGCGGACATAATTCACGTCTTCAGCACTGTCGTTGCAAACATAGATACTTCCGGGGTCACAGTGTTCTGCAAAAAAACCTACGAATGCCATCAGCTTTGGATTTTTTAATGCCGTTAATTTTGTAAAACTTGCATCACTCATTTTTCGCTTTAAAACATCGGTGAACTGATCGCTGCTGAACTCTTTTTTCATGAAGTACCTCCCTGTTGTAAACTGCTGATTATGGTTGCAATGTCTTCACATCCCTCCGAAAATCACTCGATTGCTGCGCCAGCAGCAGAGGAACAGCCATGCCAGAATGATGAAAACGATGCTGCAGACTGGAGGTTATTCAGACAAGTCATCCTGTGGCTATGTTATATCGAATGCGATTTATTTATTTTCGACGCTGTATTTGTTCGAAGTTGCAGATACGAACATGCACATCGCCACTGTCGGTTCTCAGCAGGGAGTTTTCGAGGGTTACCGCAATCAGGTAGTCATCCATCGACAAGAATGAACCGTCGTATCCTGCGCGTTCCAGATCGCCATGCATTTTATCTACGAAAGCGGTGGCTTCGCTCGATGTTATCAATCCGGAGTGAACGGCTTTCGACAAGTTTACGGGCCGACACCGGGCGCAGTGATTTTTCGCCACCCAGTCATCCGGCCCGTTAAAGTACCCGCGCAATGTAATGTAATCGTAACTGTTTTGAAGCACCGGTGTACCATCCGGCGAAAGCAGCCTTTCATGACTTTTATAGCGGCTGTAATCCTCCGTTACATCGATCTTAAAACTGCCTGTGCGATAAATGGCCCGTACATATACCACCCCAACACCCTTTTGAGCAAGGTCATGAGCAATGGCAAACTCTTCAAACGGGCTGTTGTAACCGAAACTCACAATTTCCGATGCACAGAGGTGACGCGAATCCGGCACAGGTAGCTCACCCACCCGTGATATTTTCCAGACCAGATGAATGGCATCTTTGCTCAACGTATAAAATATATCTGAATTTTCAGACAACATCCACGATGTTGTACAGCGCCACCGTTCCGGCAGAAAGTAGTCAAAGAGTTGACCGTTTCGGCCCACCACCCATAAGCGGCCATCGGTGCTTTCGCAGTGTCCGAAAATATATGGCACATCCATGACGGTTGTTGCTTTAAGAAACGAAGGCAACGATGCTGTTTTGAACCGATCACACTGTACATCGAGATATGTCTGACGCCGCCTGCCATTTACCTCCCTGTTATACTCGGACGTGCGCGCCAGCAACTCATAATCTACGATGCTGTACTGACCATCATCGATGAGCTTTTCGAGAAAGGCGACACCATCGCTACTGGTGACATGGAATGATCGAAGCGTCGTCACATCAGCCTCATCGATGATAATATGGGAAGGCTTCATATCTGCTACCTCGAAACCTTTTGTCGCCATTGCATCAATGCTTTTATGAGTCAACCGAACCGCGATTTGTTGCAGCTCATCGTCAGATGCATTCGTCAGGTGTAGACATTCCACCAAATCGTTTCCGGGAATCCAGCCATAAATAAGCTGATATTGCCGCAGTATGTCAATCTCGATACCAGGATGACGTGCAGTGACTCGTTTTAGCCGGTCCCGGGATCTGCCACTTTGCCAGAGTTGCATGGTTTCGCCTGGTATGTAAATAGCAAGCGGATCCTGTGTATGAATTGATATTTGCGGGTTGCCATACTTTCCCTCGCGAAGTTCTGTCGTCAAACTGAATTCCTCCCAGGGACTATTGAATTCAGCATTCAATATTGAGAGCAGCGTCTGCGTATCGCCAGGTACATCTTCTCCCACGCGACAATTTTTTACGACCAAATCAATCGTTTTCCCATCAACGGGTTTGGTGGGTACGCGATAAACCGTGCTAGTTCCGTCCAATCTCTCTCGTTTTTCAGTGAACCAATTCGGAGAACGCCAGTTTCCCACGTCAAGCCGTTTCGCATGATTCATTCCATGAGGCGTCAGATACAGGTCCCCGCCATCGGGCATTTTGCGGTGAGCGTAGACTACCCCAAGCACTGTCACTATCGCCTCAAAATAAACATCCTGTATATTCTCGTTTTCCCGGCATCCCATTGGCGCAAATCCTTTTCGACGAATGTAAAAACTCAATTCTCCTGAATGAAGAAAAAAGGCGTCTGTTCAGCACTTCTTCACTCGGGCATCCGTGGGAATCATGAAGCTGGCGGTGGCTTTGGCGAGTTGGCGGTTGTCCTGCACCAGTTCGGATTCCAGGCGGTAGAAAATGCCGTGGGCGCTTGCCACGCGGGCATGAATTTCCAATATGGCGTTACAGGGCACCGGGTGAATAAAGCGCACATTGAGTTCGCCGGTGATTGCTTCAACGTTTCGATGAAACAGGCAATGAGTCATGGCCGCATCCAGCAGAGACGAAATAATGCCGCCATGAAGAATACCCGTGTACCCCTGAAGCAGCGTGTTACCCTTAAAAACCGTATGTACGCTGCCACGACTTTGTCCGGATTTCCCACGGCGCCGGTCACCACTTCAATGCCCATCTGACCGAACAGACTGATGGCTCGCGACCCCATGCCGCCCGCAATTATCACATGGGCGCCAAGGGTTTTAATCAATCCGGGCACCTCACCTGGTGTGTGCTGATGATAAAACGGATTGGTAACCATCTCCTTTTTTACGGGCGTCCCGTTTTCCACGTGCCATACCCCATAGGCGGGACATCTGCCAAAATGCGCGCTAACTGCTCCCTCCGGCTGACCATTGCTCTCGAGCGCGACGGCGATTTGTTTGCCTTCCATAAATCACCCTCGCCTTCCGCCAAAGCCGCCCATGCCGTGACCTCTTCCCGCCCTGCCTGCCCGTCCAGCATGTACCGCGCGATTACCGGCGCGCATCCCGCCGCCGAATCCCCGGCCACATCCCCATGGGCGCCCCCCGCGACCCAATCCGTTTGAATCAGTGGATGCGGCATCCTCGGTGCTGTTCTGTGTGTCAACATCGGTATCCAGTGGCCGACATTTTCCCATGTTTCGACCGGTGCGGGGGCCTTCCCCGGCTGGTCCTCTTCTGTTATATCCTGGCATAGCTAATCCTTTCGTTTGTCGAATCCCGCATTAGAGGGTATTCGGGAGGGGCGTGGCGACATCCGTTTCGTATTCGATGACGGTATTGCAAAGGTGAGGCACAGCAAGGCAGCAATGGCAGTTTTTCGCTGCGAACAAACGCTTCCACCAGTTTTCGCGCATCACCGGTGGCGCCGGTAATCACACGAATGCCCCGCTCAATAGCCAGCGGCCAGTACAACCGATTGAAACCGCAACACAGCGCCACTTTCACCCCAAAACTCTCCAGCTCAGAGAGGCGAAAAATCCAGTCGCCCAGATGATCAATATCAACTGTGGCAAAAGACACCACAGGACCGTTATGACTTTCGGCAATTAAAAACTGACTGGCTTCACCAAATCAGGGGGCAACATCGTTGCCCAGAAGGGGAACTGCGACCTTCATGGTACCTCCTCATTGCCAAACATCATGGCAAGGTTCATACCAATCGCCCAGAACCTTTAAAACTGCGGCATTGTCATCATTGGATGCAATGATAAAAGGGAAAAGGCGAAACACAATATGAAACATTACGTTTCACATCGTGTTTCACACCACAACACTATGTTTCATAACTGCAAGGGAAGCCTCCAGGGGCGTTTGGCGGCCACGTCTCGAATTCATAAATGCCTCACCGATAGGGACCTTTTAAATAAAAACGAGGAAATTTTAATTACCCGTTTTGAGGGATAAGACAAATACCGCGTCCGTCCAGCTGGTGATACGCTTCTTTCGAACAGGAAAGACAGCGATTGCCGCTTCCGGCCTTGATGTCCATGTAACTTTCATTGCAGACTTCGCAGATATGGCTATCTCTGATTGGCGCGTAGTCGGGGATAGCAGCTGTTACCGGCGTTCTGTCAAATACCTTGTCCACCGGCCATTTCAACAGGTTGAACGATGCCTGTGTCGACGCCCCCTTGAATTCTTTAACAAGTTGCGGTTCCCTGTTCTGATTCACGATGACCCGGGTGAAAAGTTCGGCAAACGCCGGGGCGTCATTTTTCAAATTCTGATGAAAGTCCGGTTTGAGTGACAATCGGATACCTTTGTCGGTACTTCTTCTGGCAAAGGTGACAGCAGTCTTTCCAAAGTCTCTGTAAATCAGCCCATTGTTTCCCATGGAACATCCGGTAACAAATTGAATACCATCCACCATGCAGCTGTTGACTTCTGCTATAGCGACTATGTCTTCCAGACCATCGCTGTCTTCCCGCCAATGATTCATGCCAATAACCCCGGCGATAACGCCCATGCTCAATCCCGGACAATAGTGTCCGTGAATCAACCCCGCTTCCAGAAGAAGCGCTTCCATGTCGTTGTTTTTGATTAACGGAATGAGTTTTTTTCTGGGGAACGCTTTCATTTCCGCCACATCTGCAGCCATTCGTTTCTCAGGACTAAATGTTGAAAATGCGGGTTTTATATCCAGCACCGGTGTTTCGTTGATGGCATCCAGTCCCGTCACAGTAAGGATGCACCCTTCTATTTTCAGAAGTTTGACGGTGGTCACGCCAATGGAACCCGGACGGTTCGGAGAACACGCCGCAAAGACGCCTTTGTACTCACCGAAATAATTCACATGGCGCAGTTCAAAAGAAGTGGATTTGTGAAAATGAAAAATCACCTGAATTTCATCGCACTCATCCAGACGGTACAGGCCATCTGCATACGCCCCATCTATTTCAATCTGACTGATGCATTTTCTCATTTCAAAAGGATCGGCCAAATCATTGAACCCGTTCTTCACCACGCCAATTGTTTTAATTTCCACCATTTGATTTCTCCCTGGTAATCGATTCAAGAGGGAAAACCACCGGACAATTGTGAATTTCCTGGATTTTCACTCTGACACCGTAAACGTCTTCTATTATTTTTTCCTCTATCTGTGATGGTGCGATAGCGGAATGGATCCTGCCGTCCTTTACAAACAGCAATTTTTCAGAAAATCGCAGCGCCGTATTAATATCGTGAATACTCATCACCGTGATAATGTCGTCTCGTTCAACAAATTCTCTTATAAGAGACAGTATCTCCAGCTGGTTTCGCAAATCGAGGCTGGCCGTTGGCTCATCCATTAAAATGACGTCAGGGTCCTGAACCAGCGCCCGCGCAATACACACTTTCTGAAGCTCACCGCCGGACATTTCATCGATGTATCGCAAGGCAAGTCTGCCCATATCAAGTCGCCGTAAAATGTTTTCTATCATGTCGTAGTCTCGCTGTGCGACGTGCCATTTAATATATGGTCTTCGTCCCATCAGAATCGCGTCGTATGCGGTCAGTCTGGACGGATTTGAATGCTGCGGGACGTAACTGACATTTTTTGCGATTTCAAAGGCGGACATTTCAAAGAGATTATGTGTCCCGACAAATACGGTCCCCTTCTTTGCCTTGAGAACTCTGTTAATACATTTCAGCAGGGTCGTTTTGCCAACGCCATTTGGCCCCAATATGGACAACAGCTCTTTTTTCTCAACTCTGAAGGAAATGTCGTCAAGCACGGCCTTGCTTTTATAGGCAAAACTCAGATTATCGATTATCAGTTTCATCTGTTATGTCCCCTTATGAGGAGATAGACAAAAACAGGCGCGCCCAGAAAAGAAGTGAGCACAGCCACCGGTAAGATATGCGGCAACAGAATAACCCGTGCCACGGTGTCTGACACAAGCAACAGAATTGCCCCGGTGAACGCCGATGCCGGGATTAAAAATCGGTGGTCATCTCCAACCATTCGCCTCATCATATGTGGGCAAATCAGCCCCACGAATCCGATGATGCCTAAAATTGAAATGATGACAGCGGTTAACATAACCGATACCGTTAATCCACCAACTCTCACCATGCCGACGCGGATGCCCATACTTCTGGCAGACTCTTCTCCGGATGAGAGCACATTGTAGTTCCAGCTGTTATACTGAAAGTACGCGAAGCCAAACGCTGTGGCAGCGGACATAATGGAAATCTCCTTCCAGTTTGCCCGGCTCAAATCACCAAAAGTCCAGAACACCATTGCGGCCAGCTGAACATCATCAGCGAAATACTGAAGAAACATGGTTCCGGCAAAAAACAGAGAGCCCATTGCAATCCCGGCCAACACCATCACTTCCGGAGATGTTTTTTTTATTCTGGCAATACACAGGATGACCGCTGCTTCAATGACACAGAAAACAAACGCAAACCCCGTTGTTACATAATGTCCCGTAATCTCCACTGTTTCGGTTCGCTGGACGCCGCCCGTACCCAACATTACCACAGATAAAGCCGCGCCGAAGGCAGCGGCATGGGATATGCCCAATGTGAAAGGGGAACCCAGCGGGTTATTTAAAACTGCCTGCATCGATACCCCTGCAATCGCGAGACCTATCCCCGCGACAATCGCGGCAACCGCCTGCGGCAATCGGATGTTAACGATGATCAGTTCCCATTTGTCCGATACGGATTGCCCCGAAAGTATACGGATGACGTCCAACGGTGAAATCTTCGCAGCACCGATGGACAGACCGGCGATTAACGAGACAGCAATCAGCCCCATCAGCAGAATGACGGTCGTCCGCTTTTTCCTGCGATATTTTTTATAGCGTTGGTTCAGATTCATTTTTATAAATGATTCAAATCGATTTTATTAAAGGCCAATGAATTGAACGGTCTGGCCAAATCGTCAAAAACCGGTTTGCCCACCAGAAACTCAAATATTTCATTGGCCTTCTCTTTCACTGAAATGTCCGTGAAATGTTCGGGATAGAGAAGCTTTCCGGCATAATAGCAGTTGGCCAATACCGAGCCGTAATTGGTCGCGTAAAAGTTATAGGGAAAAAGACCATAGAGGGCGCCGTTCTGGACTGCCTTCAGTCCGCGGTATTCCGGTTTGTTCTTTAACTGGTAAAGCGCGTTGATTTTTGCATCGGCGTGTAACGTGGAAAGATCTATGAATATGTAATCGGGATTCCACGATATCAGGTTCTCCGGTGAAATGACCGCCACGGAATTTTTAAACATGGTATCTTCTTCGAGCGCCACAGCATTGGGCGTATTGGTAAACCGGAACGGCGGATAATCGGGTTGTGTGGATTTAATTCCCTGAGCGCCTTTGAATGCCACACCGCCCACATAGCAGGATGGCCTTTTATCCCCGGGCACTGGGGCAGTTCGTTCGTTGAGGTCCTGTATCGCCTTTTCAAAGAAGCCAATCACTTCAGACGCCCGTTGTTCCTTGCCCATTATTTTCCCAATGATTCTCAATGAATCAAACATCTCATTCCTGTTTTGAGTCAAGTCTCCATAGGCGAGGGTCACCACTGGAATTCCGGTTCTCCGGTACAGATCGTCCGCATCATAGCCGGTATCCGCGTACGTCTTGAATATCACCTGGGGTTGCGGGTTCAGCATGGCAATGAGTTCCGGGTTGTCCTGACCTCTGAATTCACCAAAAACCGGCTTCTTCCTGTATTGGGGATTGGCAAGCTGGTATGGCCGCGACTCATACCACCGTGATTCCACTTCGATGCTGTCGACCGCAACAATTCTGTCGCTGCATTGCAGGTACGTCAGGTATCTCAAACAACCCGCCCCCGAACAAATCACATGCTCTGGATTTCCAGAAATCGCCACTTTTCTGCCACTGGAATCCGTAACGGTAATTCCATCGGCAACACTGACGTTCCCGGCAACAACGGTGTTGTGCGAGTCCGTATTCTCTATGCGCCGATTCTGGCATGAACACAAAACGGAGAAGCAAAAGAGTATGAGTATGAGGATTTGATTATTTGACATTCTTACACATCCTGAGTATTACGAATTTTGAAATCGTAGCACCATAACATGAGATTTCAAAACCGCCTACTTTTTATTATTCGATAATGATTCGGATGCGTATGGCTTACCAGGGAGTACTATTTTGAAGTTCAAATCTGAAACAATTCGTGCCTGTTCGCTGCTACTGTTTTTTTTTGCATGTGACATTTCAATTGCTTCCACTGATAATGATGTCGCTGTTGACAGTGACCGGACAAACGCTTCAACAGATGAGGTCGCTCATTCAGAAGATGCCGCGCCGCCCCTTGAAGAATTTGAGATTGTCGTACGGGCAAGGGCAGATAATGCGTCGACAGTGCAGACCGTTATTGAAGAAGAGGACATTCGGAGTACTCTTTCAACCCCTTCGGTCGATGGACTGCTTGAACACACTGCGGGGGTGGACTTCAATCGTCGCGATGCAGGCGGGAGTCAGAACAGCAGAATCAGATTGAGAGGCATGGATGAAAGCCGATTGCTCATTCTGTTGAACGGGCGAAAACTGAATGGTGCAGGTGTTTACGGTGGATATTATGTGGACTGGACATCTCTTTCACTGGAAAACGTTGAACGTCTTGAATTGTATCGCGGTGCTGCACCCGTAAAATACGGCAACAATCTGGGAGGCGTTCTCAACATCATTACCCGGGAAGGCACAAAGGATTTTCACGGATTTTTGCGCATGTCCGGCGGCAGCTATGGTACATGGAGCGCTCAATGGTCTCAGTCGTGGGGCGCTGGTCCAATTCTGTTCAACGTTTATGCGAGACACTTTGAGACCGACGGCCACTTACGGAATGGGTTTGCCCAGAATGAATCGGTGGGAGGCGGTCTGACTTTTTTACTGCCCCAACATTTTAAGCTGAGCACAAACGCGCGTTACTCATACAGCAAGTCAGGAATGGCTGTGTACAACATGCCGGACAGTCCTTATTACGATTCTCGCCTGCCAGATTCAATAGAGGCGCGGCTCGGTGGTCCCGGGGTGAATTTCCTGAACCACGGCGCGGAAAACTGGGGTCCCCTGGATTGGGGAGATGGGACAGATATAAGAGATCATCGCGGCCACTTTGATGTCGCTCTGTCCAGAAAAACAGAGGCATTTGACATGGACGTCAGCGCATGGCTCATGGAACAGCGCAGAAAGGATCGCTTTTATGCAATTGAGGATAACCGCCATCTTATTCTGAGACGGGAAGCTGCACCTGAGAAACACAATTGGGGATGGCAATTCGATTTTCGAAACACTTTTGATTTTGTCGGGTCGCACACAGTGGAATACGGCGGCGGAGGCACTTATCTGGGCTATGGGGATATCACTGTTGAACATGTGGACGAAGCCTTTTTTTCGGCCAGGGCAATTCCTCAGGACTCACGGGGAAAGACCACAGTGTCCATGCTGCACGGATTGTATCTGCAGGATTTCTGGAAAATTCACAGGCGTTTGACCCTCGAACTGGGATTGCGGTTCGATATGTGGCACGCAGATGGGCCGCCCGAAGAGACAGAGGTAGCCAAAGAGAATGCATTGGGACCTCGTGGAGCAATCTCGGTGCGCACCTGGCGCGGCGGTCAGATCAACGCGCGTTATCGCTACGCCACACGTTTCCCGGGTTTGCCTGAGTACTACTGGTGGTTCAGTGGATACCAGCCAGAGGAGCGAAAAGATCTCACAGCAGAGAACGCACATCAGGTTGAAATGGAGGTGAAACACGCCTTTACCGACAAGACAGCGGTGATTGCAAGGGGATATTATTATGCTGTCAATGACTATATTCGAACCATTTTTGGATATCGACCCAGCCGGGTTATCTACAATATCGATAAGGTTCATTTTGCGGGTGTTGAGTTGGAAGGCACTTACGCATTGCCTCACCAGCTGTATACCTGGGCCAACTATACATTTCAGGCGACCAGAAAGGTTGGGGATGTGCTGGATAACAGCAATGCCCTTTCGGATGAATTGGTGGAATTACCCAGACATAAATTCAATTTTGGATTCGGGTATGATGACAGGGACGGATTACAGGCCCAATTGGCCATACGTTTTGTCGGGTTGCGCCATGCGATCCTCGGGGATTTAGCTGTCCCCGGCAGCAGTCGTATGGAACGGATGGGTTCTTTCTGGAAAATCGACATCAACGCCAGTTACCCAATTATCCAACAGGAGAAGACGAAAAGAAACGTCCGCGTAGAAGCATCTGTGGACAATCTTCTCAATCAGTCATGGTCCGAAGAATACGGCTACCCGATGCCTGGGCTTGTATTCATGGCGGGCATGCGAGCAACGCTATAAAAAAGCGTTGAAGTATTCCCAGCGGACATCGCCACGGGTATCGTGAGCCACTGCCTGGTAGGTGTACCCGCCGGTCATCCCTGATCATTGATCGCAAATCTGAAAGCACCGTTGTCGGCAATGTATTTTTCCCCTCGACGAAGGGCAAGGGGGATGTCGTTCTGATGTCCTGACGGGGACGTGTCCTGCTGGCTCAACAAAACGCCATATGGCACAATTTGACATGACAATGACATCACTGCAAAAAATTTTAAAACGACAGCTTTCAGAATTTGACTACGGCTAAAAACAGTTAAAATTAAGTACAAAGTTTTCAGGCGGTATTTGATACGTTCAATAACGCTGATGATCGGCGGTTATCATAATAAGTCGTGAAATCTTTTATGCGAAGCGTCTTGTAAACGCTGTTATGCACATGACAGGAACGAAAATGCATCAGTTTACACTAATTGAAAATGCGCTCGATAGTCTTGAACATGCCATTGTTCATTTAAACGAGTCTCAGGAATTATGTATAGGTGATTGCAAGCGAGTAATCATCGATCTTTCTCATGTAGCGGAATTGCTGTTTAAGGAACGCTTGCGGATGATACATCCAGCATTTGTTTTATCAGATATAGACAATTATCCTTCATCAACAGCCCACACTGTTGGCGCTGCAAAAGCATTGCAGAGGCTGCAAAAAATTGGAGGTATAGAATTTGAAGATGAAGACCAAGCGGCTTTAAAAACGATCAGAGAAAAACGAAATGAGATTGAGCATTATGAATTTAAAATTAGTGAGAAAGAAGCGAAAGTAGTCATCGGGAATGTTCTCGTTTTCATCTTTAAATTTGCACTTGATGAAGTCGGTTTGGATTGGGCAGCAAGACGTATAGAGGATCCTGCTTGGGCCAAATTAAATGAATTTGCGGAATTCTATCAAGTACAACGAGCATATATTCTGGATACACTTTGGGACTCCAATCTACCAATACAAAATTGTCCAATGTGTCACAATAATACATTCGATATCGAATCAGAGGTTTGTGTTCTATGCGGCCATCGTGAGGATGTGCTGGAGTGTAAAAGATGCAAGGCCGACTATCTCTATTCTGATGTAGAATATGAGAATGCGGGTCTTTGCCCAAAATGTGAATGGGACGATGGTTACGCCGCGGCACATTTTGAAAAATACTAATACGATGCTGACGAATATCAACTTGAAGTCACATGTTGTTGAAAACAAGGAAAAGGCTGAGCAGCTTACAGTACCCAAAAAGTGCATAACAATTGCTTCCAGGGGACTCCATAACCGCGCTACCGCGCGGTCACGGCGCCCCTGAAGCGAAGCGTTATGCGAAAGCAGAAAAAAATACGAACATAAGTGAACATTGGTACAGAATTGTCAATCTCGGCATTGTAGTTGAGTGTCATGGTAGTAGAGTAAAAAGTTGATATGTGCACGCAACGAACTATCATCGCAACGGAGTTGTACAAGAATGACAAACAATCCATTGTCAAATTTGAAAATTGATTACTGGTATAAGATGTTACCGGTGATTGGAGTGATAACGCTTATTCTTGGGCTTACCGTAGATACAAAAGGTATCTCAAATACTTTTGTTCAGTTAGTTTCTATTGGAGTGATTTGTATTGGTATAGGTGAATGGATCAACCATCCTTTGCAAACCAAAGTTGGTCATGGATTTAAAATTGAAAGTTATGCCAGATTAAATAAGATTTCAGGAAATGGTTGGGATCTTCTAGGTGTAGCATTCATCGTTTACGCAATCATATTTCACCGGTGATGCGATATTCAATATGAAAAATGGCTGTTTGGAGTAAAATAATCAATACAATTGTGCATCAAAAATCGCATAACAATGAAAGATAGGTCGTGAGGCGCAGCCGCAGCGACCTTATCGTTTTGTTGAACAAGCCCGTTGTGGTGTAGGCCCTTCTTATTAATAGGAAATATATTCGAGCGTGTTTTTTGAAAAGTCGAGCGAAAAGGGTGTCTCGAAGGATTCTGGTTCGGGATAAATGCCTGGTTGGTCGTGATTTTTTTGGATTGTCCGCGTGCAAAAGGGGATGACTGATGTGTCTGGTAATTTATTGCAAAAGGAAGACGCATAGAGTGCTCTAGAGCGGCGATCGGTTTGGTTCTGCCAGCGAAATCGCGGGAATACGAACAGCTTTTCTGCGCGCCCGCAAGGCCCGACCGAGGTGTAGCCATAGCTACATCGACCGAGGGACTGAGGACGAAAGCGTAAAGATGCCGAATTACTGCGATTGCAGCAAGGAGTCAAACCGGTCGCCGCTCCAGGAATGAGTCTTGACAAGATGAGTAAAATACTTCTCCAGATCACCATGATCCAGATCCCCGGGCAGCCTTCCTGTTTCGCTGAAAATTCTACGTACCGGCCGACTGTAAGCCTCAATAGTGGCCGGGCTCATCCCCTGCCGTAAAAGCGCGTCGCGGTGCTCCCGGTATTGCGTTTCAAAACAGGTGAATAATTCGTTTTTTTGCCATGTTGCATCTCCTTTGAAAAATGGTTTTCAACAATCAAAATATATTGTTGTCGTTTTGTAAATGAACGCTTACCATCAGCAGATAATCAAGCTGCCGCGTAGCGGCTTTGTTCAACGAAGGCTTAAAGGGGCTTGAGCCGGATGATGGGAAACTATCTTGTCCGGTTCTTAGGGGGCGACGGGGGACGTAAGCCCCCCTGATCTACCCGGAACCACTTGAACTGAAATGAATTTATTGAAATACATACAATTGGCTTTAATCGTTACGGCTTGTAATCATGCCACCGAATCGAATCAGGACATAATTGATGATGTTAAGATTGAAATACAGGAGAACCTGTACTGTGATACTGATTCAGAATTCGTTTTTCATGAAGAGTGTTATACTGAAGAAACACTTGATGTAGCGAATTGGATTGAGTGTGCACGGAATCAAACCGGATGCCCACCCCCTATCATGTGGTGCGATAGCTTCAAATTGTGTAACCCTGTTGATTGCGATTCAGTAAATATAAAATGTGAAGAATCAAAATTCTATTTGGGATATCCAAGCGCATTTCTGATAGGATATTTGCCATACGATATAGAAAAAGCATTTGGTAGTTGTTCAAGGGGGATTGATGCATGTGTTGCTCGATGTAGAAACGCGAGCCTTGATTCCGGTGGAGATAATGAATCTGATTGTTTTGATGAATGCAATGTCAATGGCGTTGAAATTGCTGTTTGTGGTAGCAAAGAATGTATTTCAAAAACAACAATAGAATCTACAATTTGTGGACAAAAACAATAAAGGCACATGGCATAACAAATGTTTGCACGGGACATCTGACCGCGCTAACGCGCGATCAGCCGCCCGTGAAACATAGCGTTATGTGCATCATAAGACGGATGACAGGCTGTCATGAAAATTGAAATTGTTCCATATGATCCGGGGTGGGCCACAATATTTGAAAAGGAAAGGCAGATGTTGCTTCATGCGCTTCCATACGTTATTCATGAAGTATATCACATTGGCAGTACATCGGTGAAAGGATTGGCAGCTAAACCAATCATTGATATCTTATTGGTGGTATCAAGCTTGACAGACTTGGATTCTTCAATTCATGTTTTTGAAAAGTTTGATTATGAATCAATGGGTGAATTTGGAATTAAAGGGCGTAGGTATTATCGAAAAGGTCGTTCAAACAGAACACATCAAATTCATGCATTTCAAGAAAATGATCCAAATATCGTTAGACATATTGTTTTTAGAGACTACCTGGAATCCCATGCAGAAATACGTATTGAATATGCAAATCTAAAAACAGCATTAGCGAAGACATGCAATAACGACATTGAGCGATATTGTGCTGGAAAAGATAAGTTCATAAAATATCATGAGGCTGAGGCACTTAGGCTATTCGAGCAAGCACATAACAACCGCACGAGGACACCTAACCGCGCGAGCGCGCGGTCACGGCGCCCCTGAAGCGGGCGTTACTGGCGACACGAAGTCGCTTTTGTATATTGTTTGACGTGAAGAGATTCGCGATCAATCCCGGTGTTTCACCGCCGGTATTCTGGAAGGCAGTTTTGATTATGGTGCAACTATACAGGACTGAAGCCCTTTCGACAAAGTACCGAAGAGAATCAATTCTCTGTGTTGTCGCCATGAAAGGAGACGCTTCTGTTTTGTTGAAATCGAGGTCGGGCCAGTAGGATGAATGAATCTGGCATACTGTGCTCTCCGAAAAACAAAGATCAAAGCAGATGCAAATCCCTTTGATTCAATGTATAAAGAGTACTTCATTATGCGCAGGAAAAGCGGTAACACAAAACCATTTCCTGCCAGTATTAAAACCACCGGTCTTCCGTGAAACGAAGGCTTAAAGGGGCTTGCGCCGTATGATGGGAAACTATCTTGTACGGTTCTTAGGGGGCGACGGGGGGGCGTAAGCCCCCCTGATCTACCCAGACGCCCCTCCCAAATTGTGCTTGACCACCGGACCGAATATGGTATTATTTTCAGTCTGGAGGTGAAGAATGTCATTAGAAACGGACATTAGACCAATTACTTATTTGAAAGCTCGTGCATCGGACTTGTTGAAACAGGTCAACGAAACACATCGGCATGTTGTGATTACGCAAAATGGGGAGGCCAAAGCCGTTCTTCAGGATCCTGCCAGTTTCGAAGAAATGCGTACAGCACTGACTTTGATGAAAATGATCTCCCAGAGTGAGAATGCGATTCGTCGTGGTGACATCATGTCAAACGAAGACGTCTTCAATGATTTGGAGAAAAGGTTGAAGGATAGATGAGGAAAAAATTCAGAGTTAATTGGGCAGGACCAGCCAGATTAGATTTGATTGATATTTCCGAGTTTATTGCAGAGAAAAGTCCCACATCAGCTTTAAAATCCGTTAAGAAAATTCGAGAAAGAGTTTCGTCTCTCTATTTCGAACCAGAACAATGCCGTGTTGTACCAGAGTTAGCAAATCAGGGAATAACCAAGTATCGAGAACTAATAATTTCACCGTGGCGAATTATCTTCGAAATCGATGATAAAACTGTCCTGATTGTTGTTGTTGTAGATGGACGACGGAATCTTGAGGACCTTCTGTTTAAAAGATTGTTGCGCTAACGCCCGTGAAGTGGGGCGTTAGCCAACACAATCCTGCCAATTCCCCTTGACAGCCGTAACCCATAGGGTTACATTGGCTACATGATTAAGTCCTTCAAACATAAAGGACTGGAAGAATTCTTTTATTCCGGAAAGAAAAAGGGAATCCGTCCGGAACAAGCACCAAAGATCGCCCGAATTCTCGACCGATTGAACGCAGCAGATGATATTAGGGATATGAATTATCCGGGTTCATTTCTTCATCAATTGACAGGAAAATTTAAAGGTCAATATTCGGTTAGCGTTTCTGAAAATTGGCGTATTTTCTTTGAATTTCGGGACGGTGATGCATACATCGTTAATTATGACGATTATCATTGAAAGGTAATGTCATGGGCAAAGTAAAAAGAAAACCAACACATCCGGGCAATATTTTGAAAGAAGACTATCTCATTCCTTTGGAAATCAGCGTTACAGAAATGGCGATGAAATTGGGCATTTCCAGAAAAACTCTTTCCAAAATTTTGAATGAGAAAGGTTCAATAACTCCGGACATGGCGTTGAGATTGGCAAGAGCATTTGATACGACTCCGGATTTGTGGCTAAATCTTCAGAAAAATTTTGATCTATGGAACGCGGAGCATTCATCATCGGATTGGAAACGAGTCCGACCACTTCCATCGCAAGTTCTCCATCCTGAACTATAACACATTGTCCGGTGTTATCTCTGCGCCGAATCTGGGACACTGCACCCGTCAAATATACAAAGACCAAAGCAGATGCAAATTCCTTTGATCCAGGGTATAAACAGTACTTCATTATGCGCAGGAAAAGCAGTAACACAAAACCATTTCCTGCCAGTATTAAACCACCGGTCTTCCGTGAAACGAAGGCTTAAAGGGGCTTGCGCCGGATGATGGGAAATTATCTTGTCCGGTTCTTAGGGGGCGACGGGGGGCGTAAGCCCCCCTGATCTACCCGGAGCGCGGTGCAAAATGAAATGCACGGCTAACACGTGGCGAATTGGCTAAATAGTTTGTAACAGCTGTACATTGATAGGAAATAATTATGAAGGTTCTAAGCATTAAAGTGCCCATTTTTACAACTGATTTAGAAAAGACAGTTAAAGATTATGAAACCCTTTTGGGTGTATCTATGCAATATAAATTTGATATGTCTTCCATTGGAATTTCTGTTGCGAATATTGGGGACATTCTTATCGTTGGCGGTTCTGAAAATGTTCTCGCTCCACTAAAACAAATACGTGCCACTTTAGTTGTCGATTCTATTGAAGATTATCATTCATATTTAATTGGCCATGGTGCAACAATTCTTCAATCACCTGAATCGACACCGACTGGTCAAAACATGATAGCAAAAGGTAAAGATGGAGTTGTATTCGAATATGTTGAATTGAAATAACAACATGTCACCGCTTCGCTCGCTACAAACAGCCTCCGCAACCGCTCATCAGCGTAGCTTTAACCGCATCATACCGTTCTTTTATTTTCTCTGTTGCTTCTTCTTTTTGGCTTTTGTTCATCGAAAGAGTAAAATCTTCCCTGGTTCATAAGCCAACTGTTTTATTTATCGGCGAACCCTAAACATGAACGAGAAGTCGGCAATTAAGCTGCATGAAAGGTAAAACCAAAATGGCGTTTGTTTGGGCTAAAGACACGGATCGCTACCGGAGTTCAGTCTTGGCGTATTTACCCCCAAAACCAAATTCGTGGTTCATGCTTACGATGAAACTCCCTGACCTGAAAATCCTTTTCTGCGTGCTGGCGTTAGCGTCGGTAGCCTGCCATGCAACTGATGGCTCTGTGTTAAGTCATGAAGTGATTAATCCCGCGCAGCTTGCAGATAAACTGAATATCGATAATGTCTATCGGGCTTTCGAAACTGCTGACAAGCAGTATTACGCGGGGTTTCGTATCGATGCCGATGGTATAAACCATTCGCTGCTAATCGAGCTGGATCGTTCAGAAAAAAAACGTAACCGCTGGGAGTTCGATGACATTATCACGGATATTTTTATCTTTGATGGCCGGGTCTCGGTGGTGCTCGATAGCGGAAAAAACTATTCGCTGGTAAAAGGAGAGTGGGTACAGAACCAACAGGATTTTACGCATAACGCAAGAGTCGTGTTCAGCGATGGCGCGCGCCACCTCATCGTGTGTTCGCCGTCGTCATTATTAAAGGCGAATACCCATGCGGCTGGTTGTGTGTCGTACCAGCCTGACTGGACGGTTTCATTTCCCTGGTATGACGTGGAACCGAAGGTTTGTGGTAACTTTCTGTACGCTGTTACCTGGTCACAGACGCAGAATCAGCGGCTCAAAATCGATCTTGCAAGCGGCAAAATTGTCGGTCAAAAGAAGAATATGGGGACAGAATATGGGGACGGAGCAATAAGAATGCGGGCGGAGCAACAATTGGCGGCAAGACGCGGAATTTTGGGGTGGCGCATGTATTATTCTGGCTGGCACCAGCTGACGCTGGCGACATAGATCGCAAAAAAGCCATGCGTTTTGAAATTCCAAATCGAACTTATGAATCTTCAGCGGGGAATATGACGAACAAGCGATGGATAATCTGTTCTTCCGCCACACGGCACGCAGCGTTGCATCCACAGGTACTTCCCCGCATGGTGCACCCGTTCAAGATAATGTATGGCAGGCGTTGATGTGTGCTGACAGTCTTGGCGGTCAGTCTGGACTGGAACGTCCCTGCGCACTGCTCAGCAGATCGTGGATGCACTGGCTGCCGGTTTCATATATGGACAAATCTATGATGTCCTCGTCTGGTGCGTCGTTGAGCAAATGATGGCGCCTCAGATACGCATCCATGAGCGAGCGATACGCCCGTTGACGGTCTTTCGGTGTTTTACCCAGCGCCAGATAGGCTTCGGGCACATCAAGGGATTCGGTGAATTCACTGGTTTCACCATATGCGTAAAAGCGATAGGAGGACCAGCGGTATTTCGATGGATGCGACACCATTTTTGCCCGTACCGGATTGGCATCTGCATAAAGCATTGCTTCAAGCGTATCGATGTCGCTTTTCATCTGGGTGGTTTTTGCCCGTGCATTGCTCACTTTGCCATAGCGCGCTCTCGTATCGTTGTACCACCGACCGTAACGACTATGGGCGTTACGCATCCAGTTACCCAGTTGGGTGATGCCTTTCTGTTTGCACTGGGGGATACGCACATCCCAGCCCGCCTTTCCCACCTCGTGGGGGTGATTGGACATGATGCAGTAACTGTAGAACAACACGTGATCGCTGATGCCATGATTGTTTTTCGCGTCGCACAGGCAGCGAAGATACGTTTGTTTTTCCAGATCAGTGGGAAAAATGTGCTCCCCGTTGTGTCCTCTGAAAAATTTGTGAAAGATGCCGGTATCGGCCAACTGATGTTGCCTTGATTTTCGCATACGCGTCCTCCCGGCCTGCCGTGAAAGCAGAAAACGGGCCAATTGATTTTGCCCATAATTTCAACTTTATGACTACGGTAGATCTGGCCAGTGGTTACTATTGGCCACCATCGGCCGGCCATTGGGCGTATGTGGTGAGCTGTACTCCTGGTCTGAAGAGGGGAGAATTAGCTGGCGGAAAATACCGGAATTGCCCGCTGTGCGGTACCCCCAGTGCTGCGTCCCCGAAGATTGTGCTGCGTCCCCGAAGATTCTGCGTCCCCGAAGTGCTCTGCGTCCCCGAAGTGCTGCGTCCCCGAAGTTTCTGCGTCCCCGAAGTGCTGCGTCCCCGAAGTTTTCTGGTACCGACCAACCAATCCACGGAGGACAATATAGTCTATTGATATAAAACGTTTCCTTTCTCAGACTGCCAGTATATTCCCGATGCATACGGCACCCTTTTTTCGCTTCCCCGGAACCTGCCAGCAACACCGGTTGCAAAAGCGCGTTGCCGTCACAATTTTAATGCACCTGGTATCTCGAAATGATATCTTTCTGCTGATTCAGAAACGCGTGGATAGTTTTGGGTGAATTTGTCGATACGACATTTCGCAATGGATGCGTTCCGTTAAGCGGTTCCATCCGAAAAGGAGATTTCCAGATGAGACCTGCGAAGTTAATATGTATGAAAGTATTCATTTTTACCGGGCTTGTAGTGCTTTTAAGCGCATGTCACGAGGAGGAAATGGATGTCATTGAAGATAACGACCACACCAGCTCTGATGATGCATCCCCTGGCGCACGTGACGGAAGGAATGATGAAGTGGACCCATCCGATAGCGACGACATGGAACTTTTTGAGGAAGAACTGCTGTCCCCCCACGAAGGGGGCGAGAGAATCGTAATTCCCCTTGAAGAAACGCCATCCCAGATGGAAGCCATTGAAGCGCGGGATAGGATCGATGGGATGGGTGTTCGCAAAGCGTTCACGCCCGACAAGGCAAGGCGATTTGTAGTCATTGTGAGCGACGGCGCCGCAAACACCGGAAGCGTGCTTGATATGTGGAATCAAGCTTATGGCTACGCCCTCGCCCGCGGTTTTGTAAAAGAGATGAAGGGCAGCTACATGGGTGGCTGGAGTACTCCCGGCGAAATTCGGAATGAAATTGTAAGGTGGGTGAACGCTTATGCCAATGAGGGGATACCCCAGGGAGAGATCACGCTACTGGTGATTGGTAAAAGTCAGGGGTCGGCCAGACAGTATAAAACCATGTATAACAGCTACAATAACGACCACAACGGCTATTTTAAAAACTTCTATAAAGTGGGATGGGTACTCATCGATCCCCACGAGCCCGGTGCACCCGGCAAATCCGGCCGCTGCGGCCATTGGTATGATTATGTGGTGTTTGACTGCAATAAAGACTTCAATAGCGGAAACTGGAACAACTACTACAATCTGTATCTGTATTTTCGCTGGACCTACTGGATTGCACGCGGGCAACTCCGTATCAATTCCACTTACGAACGGGTGGACCCCCTTATTCAGGGATATGCCATGTGCGGTGGAGATCCCGCAGGCAATACCCCCCGCAAATGGTGGACCGCCGCACTCTGGCGGCAAATGAATAACGGTCACTTTAACATCGATCAGAGCTGCAGTTCAGCGCGCCTGATTTACAATACCCTCAAATGGGCGACGGAAAACAAAGCAATCTGGCCCGCACATACCAGCGTTCCGTACACAAAATTAACCGATACCCTGCCCTACAACAGCCCCGACTGCATCTACGACTGATCTGCGAGACACGGCATTCTGGACAATACCGCTTCGGATGAATTCATGGTTTTGTTGAATTGAACACCTTCACAGAACATAACAGATATGCGTGGAACAAACATCGATGAAACCACGGCATCGCATCAGGCAGTATGCACATTCGATGCGTCTGCTGTACTGGCACTCCTTCAAGATGGCAAAGGTATCAACGTACTCGATCGGTTTGGTATTTCACCGGTGATACAGGCAGCGATAGAATACAACAAAGCCGCTTTTCAGGAGATTATTCACCAATCACCCGGGTGTAGACCGGAGCACGCGGGATCAATACGGAGAAACGCCGCTGCATCGCGCCGAATGGGAAAGACATACAGATGTAGCGGTATCCACTCCCTCTGACAAAACAGTTGTGATTTTAAGGGCACGATATATCAGAATAGTAGATGCTCAACCAATCTGGTATATTCTATTCCCTGAAAGGAGCGCGTTTGAAATTCCCGGGCAACATCATCGGTTCTGTTTTTAAATCCATGGGCGGGCGGTCCCCGGGTGCAACGGTGTCCGGCATTGTTCTGTTCATGGTAATTCTGTTTCCTGCGTGCCGCCATGTGCAGTCTCCTGAAGACACCGATAGCGATAGGGATACCGCCACCGAAACGGTGATGGTGGCGGTGGACACTGAAACGTTTACCGTGGTGGATTCCCAGACGGATACCCCAGGGGCCACTGACACAGGCATCGATACCGAGTCCGGGACGGAAACCAACACACGGATGGACAGCGATACGGAATCAGCGTCAGACAACGATAGCGGTTCAACCGCAGACAGTGATGCCGACTCAACGTCAGACAGCGATACCGAGTCAACGTCAGACAGCGATACCGACTTCACGTCAGACAGCGATACCGATTCAGACACAGCGGGCATCTGTATGCCGGGATCCTTTAACAGTGGTGATTCGTGTTTGCCCTGCCCCGACGATACAACCACCCTGATTCCCGATTCGGCGGTCTGCATTATCCCCCGGGACGGCAGACTGGCGCCGGGCGGATATCATACGTGCTTCCTTGCCCCATCGGATGGACTGGCACGCTGCATTGGCTACAACAAGTCCGGGGAGTCCACCCCGCCTGCGGACTTATCTTTTGCAGCGCTGGCCAGCGGCGACTATCATTCGTGCGGGATTCTGCAGGAGGACAATACGGTCAGATGCTGGGGCCGAAACGACAATAAGCAGTCGAATCCCCCATCCGGTGTGGCCTTCACCAGCGTTGCGCCGGGATACACGTACAGCTGCGGAATTCGCGCATCCGACGGGCAGGCGGAGTGCTGGGGAGCAGTCGATTCCGCCGACGCCTTTCCGCCGGAAGGCGTCGCGTTTGCCCAGATTGCCACCGGCGACAACCACACCTGCGGCATCACGGCAACGGACGGTCTGGTGCGGTGCTGGGGAAACCATTCCTCCGGCGAATCTGACCCGCCCGCCGATGAACGCTTTGCCCAGGTAACCGCCGGGTACCAGCATACCTGTGGCATTTCGGCAGTGGACGGCAAAACCCTCTGCTGGGGAAGCAACTACAGAAATCAGCGGGACGCCCCCGCCGACGTGGTCTTTTTGCAAATCTCCGCCGGCTTCTATCATACCTGTGGCATTCGCGCATCCGACCGGCAGGCAGAGTGCTGGGGCGACAACGAATACGGGCAATCATCTCCGCCAGTCGGGGTGATGTTCAGTCAGCTAGCCACCGGTTTCTTTCACACCTGTGGCATCCGGGTATCCGACAGCGAAGTGGAATGCTGGGGAAACAACCGATACAGCCAATCCATGGCAGCGGCCAATACGGCATTTGTTCAGTTGTCCGGCAGTACGTACCACACCTGCGGCATTCGCGCCCTCGACGGCCAACTGGAATGCTGGGGAATGAACGAAAAAGCACAGGCCACGCCCCCGGCGAACACCGTTTTTACGGCGGTCTCTGCCGGATATGTGCATACCTGCGGCATTCAGAGCGCCAGCAGCAGTGCGTTGCTGTGTTTCGGCAATAACGATGATGGCCAGGCCACACCACCTTCGCAGGTGATGTTCGCTCAGGTAGTTACCGGATACACACATACGTGTGGCATCAACGGGGAAACCGGCGAAGCAATCTGCTTTGGCAGCGATGTGTACGGTCAGTCATCGCCTCCGGCGGGCGTAGCCTTTGTGCAGCTTGCCGCCAACACGTACTACACCTGCGGCATTCGGCAATCTGACAACGACGTGACATGCTGGGGAAGCAACACCGATGATGAAATCCGCCCCCCCGCGGATATTCCATTCACTCAGATCAGTGCCGGAAGCGCTCATGTCTGCGGCATTCGGTCCGAAAGCGGCGAAGGCCAATGCTGGGGAGACAACATTTACGGTCAGTCCACACCTCCGAAGGGCGTTGCCTTTTCGCAGATCAGTGCAGGCTCGGACTACACCTGCGGGGTTCGCGCCGCGGACCACAACGCCCAATGCTGGGGAGCATTCGGTTTAGAAATAACCAATCCGCCGCAGGATGTTTCTTTCTCTCAGATTGTCACCCTGTCCGACTACGCCTGCGGCATTCAATCCGACGATGGCGCCATCGTGTGCTGGGGCAGCGTGGCCCGAAATCTGTGGGAGTAAATGGGTTTAACTACTGAAACAGATTCTGAAAATCGTACATGAAGTGGCCAAGGGCCATGGTGTACTGGTGGAGCAGGCGCTCGCCGAAGAATACATATTCCACCGCGCCCAGGGAGAGGAAGGGGCCAAACGGTACCCGGGCTTTGCCCAATCGGTCGTCGGGTTCGAAGTCTTCATCCCCTTCCAGCTCTTCTTCAAACACCGGCTCGTTCAACTCGCCGTCCCGACGGCGAAACAGCACCATGGCCAGTCCCGCCACGGTGCCCTGAAGCGCCCCGGCGAACAGGGCGAACAATACCCCTTCGTACCCCAGAAACGCACCGAACATGGCCAGCAGTTTGGCATCTCCCGCTCCCATGCCCGGACGTCCGGTCAATAACCGATAACCGTCAATGAACAGCAGTCGAATGGCCGCAAAGGCGAGTACGGTGGCAATCACCGGTTCCATCCACCCCAGGCCGAGAATAAACGTGTTGGCGAGCAGCCCCACAATGATCCCCGGCAGCACAATGGCGTCGGGAATCAGGTAGTGCTCAAAATCGATGATGGCCACCGTCACCAGGGACCACACGAAGAAAAACCAGATGAAATAGGCGGCAATGCCGTAAATGAATTCACCGTTCTGAGGCAGCATCAGATACATCACCGCCGCCGACAGGATGCCCATGGCCAATTCCACGGCGGCATATCTGAACGAAAACGAAGCGCCGCAATGCCGACATTTTCCCCGCAGAATCAAATACGAAAACACGGGAATATTATCGTACCACCGGATTGGCTTTTTACAGACCATGCAGTGGGAAGCGGGCCGCACCACGGACAGTTCTCTGGGCCACCGCACAATCACCACATTGGCGAACGACCCCCAGAGGGCACCGAATACACCGGCAGCCACCAGCCACTGCCAGCGCGGAATCAGATGTAACAGGTCATTCATTTGCATTGCTTTGCTTCATCCCTTGCTTTTGCCCTACCCCATCGGGGAATTTCATCGTATGGTCGGCTTATGCCGAAAGTAAAAGTAAAAAAACGCGAAACCTATCCCATCCATCATGAACTGACGGTGCGTGTTTCCGATTTGAACTACGGCGCGCATCTGGCGTACGATCGGGTGCTTTCCCTGGCGCATCAGGTGCGGGTGCAGCTCTTTGCTGAGTGGAACGTAACAGAATTTGATTTGGGTGACCAGAAAACCGGACTGGTGGTGGGAGATGTGACGGTGAATTATGTGGGAGAGGGATTTCTGAACGATACGCTGCGCATCGAAACCGCCGCCATTGAAATCGGCGCCATTGCCTTCCGGTTCAGTCACCGGTTCGTCAACAGCCAGACAGGTAAGGAAATCGCACTGGCCGAAATGGGGTTTGTGGGATTTGACTACGACCGTCGCCTGCCCGGAAGATTGCCCGCCACGTTTGCGGAAAGGCTAAAAACCATCGAAGGATAAACCATGACCGATACCAGATGGATCGCCGTCCTTTCCGATACCCATGGCATACTGCCCACATTTGTCACCCAGGCACTGGAGCAACTGCCGCCAGTACACATCTTCCATGCCGGAGACGTCTGCGACGCGGAGATTCTCGACACCCTCCGCAACATTGCACCGCTTACCTGGGTGCGGGGGAACATGGACAGCCGAAAAACGGGCGATGCCACGGCGGTAGCCGATATTGACGGCATGCTGTTCTACGTGCTCCACAATCTCTATGATCTGGATATTGCCCCCCGGGCCGCCGGTATGGCCGCAGTGATTCACGGACACCTTCACGCCCCCTCCATCGAATGGCGAGACCGGGTGCTGTTTCTCAATCCGGGCAGCTGCGCCTATCCCCGGGGGCACCACGCCCCCTCCTATGCCCGCATTGAATTGAAAGACAGCCGCCTGCTGCCGGAGATTGTGTACGAACGATAGGGAATCCCGGGGTTTTCTTTCTTTACATTCATATCATTGCCCCATAGACTACCCGCCACGGTTTTCCCGGAGGAGTAGAAGATGGCAAGTCGCAATTTGACAGAACAGGTGAAAATAGGTCTGGCCGTTGGCGCGTTGGCACTGACGTTTCTGGGCTTTGTGATCAGTCGATTGAAAGTCCGCGCCGAAAAGAACGCCGGCGCCAGAGAATTTCTTGAAAAAACCCCCATTATCAGAGTGGGCAAATATTCTCTCAACGTATTCCAGAGTTTTGTCGTCGCCCTCACCGTCACCGCCTGCCTCGGCACCATCAATTACAACCGGTACAGCACGGACCTCATCGAGAATGGATACGATGAGTACGACTTGCTTCACTATTACATCAACGCCAAGTATTTCGATGAACTCGGTTACTTTCGCCTGTTGCCGGCGCTGATCATTGCCACCGATGAGGCTGGCCCGTATTGCGTTGGCAAGGCACCCATCTATCTGGCCCAGGACGAGGAAGACTACCGGAAAAAACCCATCCGATACGCCCTGACGCAGAAGGACGAGGTGAAATCTCATTTTACCGATGAACGATGGGCGCAGTTTGTTCACGACGCCATGTACATTCAACGCGAGTCGAAACGGCTCAAATGCTCCCTCTGGCGCCAGCTCCTCCAGGATCACGGGTTCAACGGTTCCCCCACGTGGGTGATGATGGCCCGGCCCATCACCAATTTGGTGCCGGTGGAACACATCAAATACGCCACCCTGGTTGATCTGTACCTCATCATTGCCATGCTCGGGGTGGTCTTCTGGGCGTTCGGCGGCCAGGCGTTTGCCTTTGCATGGATATTCATCACCGTGGGATATTCCTTCCGCTGGCCCACCATCACCTGGTGTCTGCTCCGATATGATTGGCTGACCTTTATGGTGATGGGCATTGGTCTGATAAAGAAAAAGCACCCCATCGCGGGAGGCGCATTTTTCGGGTACGCCACACTGATGCGGTATTTTCCCGCCATCTGGATGTTCGGCATTGCGGCCAAAGGCGTCCATGCGCTACTCACCAACAGAAGCGTTCCCTGGCGCCGGTTCTGGTTGCGCATTCCCATGGTGTACTACAGAATGGCGGCCGGCTTCTTCGGCATCATTCTGGTGCTCCTCACTTTATCATTCGCCCGGGACGGCGTGGATGCCCACAAACAGAGTCTGGCCAACCTGACCGCCCACGTGGAGCCGCACAATCTCTCCTCCATGCGACAGGGACTCGCCATTGCCCTCACCTGGCGCGGCGAGGTGGACCAGCAGCTCATCTCCACCGAACAGAAGGAAATGGTGGCGGAATACGAAGGCACCCTTCGAAAAATATCGGTGGTAATGCTGATTGTTCTCGGGCTCTTCATGAGCCGCATCCGGGACTGGGAGGCGGTGGGGCTGGGGCTCATTCCCTATTTCTTTTTAACCACTTCGTCCTATTACTACTATTCTATGCGACTGACCGCCGTGGTGATTCACGCGGCGGATTTGAGCAAAAAGCGCAATGTGGTGGGGCTGCTCATTCTGTTTGGCATTGAGCTGTTCTGCCACGCGGCGGAACACCTGCACCCCGGGTATCGGTACTTCCTCATTTCCATCATGGGGTTGATGCTGCTGGGCTATGCCCTCACCATGTACGGATTCCTGGGCGTTGAATGGTGGAAGGGCCGCAAGCAACCCGTCATCGACGGCGTACCCGCATTGCCCGACGCCGACACCGACCCCATTGCGGCATCCCCCCACAGCGCCGCCAGAACGGATTCGGCAATCGGTACCACCGGCGAAAGCGGTAGCGGCAAGACCTCCTCCTCCCCATCGAAAAAAACCTCCCCCAGAAAAGGGAAAGGAAAAGGCAAGAAATCCGGCAAACGAAAAAAATAGTTGCTGACGGCCGAAACGAAAACCCGCCCTTTTTACGGACTTCCCGTACACTCACAGCAAAGACACGTCATGGAGAAAGGACGCTATTGTCATGAAACGTCTCGCCGAAACCATTTTATTCATGGCTGCAGTGTTTACTGCAGCCGCGTTGTTCTCGTGCTCCTCAGACAAGAGTAACAACCCCGATGCCGACACCGACGCCGATTCAGATACCGACACGGACACCGACTCAGACACCGACACCGACACCGACACCGACACCGACTCAGACTCGGACTCAGACACCGACACCGACTCAGACTCGGACTCAGACTCAGACACGGACACCGACACGGACACGGACACGGACACGGACACGGATACCGACACGGACACGGACACGGACACCGACACCGACACCGACACGGACACCGACACCGACACCGATTCAGACTCAGATACCGACACTGCGACAGACACATCGGCGGATACGGATAGCGGTACCGACGCGGCGGAAGATGTGGTGCCGAGCGCCGGATGCGGTGCGTCGCGGACCCTTGAAAACGGCACCATCACCATTGAGAGCAACGGCTCGCGCAAATACATTCTGCGTGTGCCCGACAGCTACGACAACACCCATCCCTATCGGCTGGTTTTCGCGTATGCATGGTCCGGGGCATCTGCCTCCCAGGTCGTGAGCGCCAACTACTTCAATTTTGCGACCCAGGACAGTGAGAACACCATTTTTGTCGCCCCCGACGCGGCGAACGGGGCAGGGTCATGGAGCGCCTCGGACGTCGACTTCACCGATGCAATTCTGGCGCAACTGGAGGACGACCTCTGTATTGACAAGAGCCGGATCTTCGCATCCGGATTCAGTTTCGGCGGCGCCATGGCCATCGCGCTGGCGTGTACCCGGGCAGACGTGTTCCGCGCCGTCGCCTTCTTCTCCGGAGCCGACCTTACCGGTTCCTGCCCCACAACATTGACGAAACCAATTGCCTACTTTGCGACCCAGGCGAGCGAGGATGCCAATGGCATGGACATCACCAACCCCATGACCGGTGAGGCCAAGCAGGCCCAGTTCGCCGCCCTCAACGGATGCACCGCCGATCCCGATTCACTCAACTTCCCGGCCGCAGGCCAACCGCACTATTGCACCCACTACCAGGACTGCTCCGCAGGCCACCCCACATCGTACTGCATCTTCAACGGCGCCCACGGATGGGAGCCGGTGGATCCGGGTCAAGCCACCAGCTGGGCCCCCGTTGAAGCCTGGAATTTCATCACCCAGTTCTGATTTTGCCCTTCTGAAGATCTATCACAAATCTGAAAATACCATTGTCGGCAGTGTAATTTTCCCCCTCGACGAGGCTGTCTCTTGGCGGGATCTCATTCGCAATACGATCGTCAAATGCTGCAAACCCAAAATGAAACAGATAAATGTAGTTGCGGGGTTTATCCCCACTTCCAAACCCTGGTGCAACAGTGCTAAGCGGGGATAAACCCCGCAGCTACATTTTGCACTGATAATACGTCTAAAATCCGTTATTTGTCGACTCGCGATCCAGATATGATGAAGAGACAGTTCAATTAAGGGGCGGACGACAGTACTTGAACGAAGATTACTTCCGCAGGAGTTTGCGGTCTTCGAGGCCGCAGGAGATGGCGAGCATTTCCGCCACGTCGAGCTGGCCTTTGGAGTCGTACAGGTCCTTGTCTTTGAGACCATCGGAAATCATGGTCATGCAGTAGGGACACGCGGTGCACAGGGAATCGGGGGAATGGGCCAGCAGTTGACCGACCCGCTTGTTGTTCACCCGCTTGTCAGCATCCTCTTCCATGAAATATCTGGCCCCACCGGCGCCACAGCACATGCTGCGCTGTTTCGACTCGGCGACCTCGTCCACTTTCAGACCGGGAATGGCACCCAGAATCTGTCTGGGCGCAGAGTACACATCGTTGTATCTGCCCAGATAACAGCCATCGTGATAGCTGACGGTCTGGTCAATGGACTCTCTGGGCGACAGCTTGCCCCCGGCAATCAGGTCTGCCAGCAGCTGAGTGTGGTGAATCACTTCATATTTGCCACCGAACTCCGGATATTCATTGCTGAAGGTATTGAAGCAGTGGGGGCAACCGGTGATGATTTTCTTCACGCCCAGCTCATTGAATGCCTCAACGGTCATGTCCGCCATCATCCGGAAATTGGATTCCGAACCGCCGCGACGGGCCATCTCGCCACAGCACGGTTCCTCGGCCCCCAGATATCCGAAGCTCACGCCCGCCTCGTTCATCAGTTTCACCAATGCGCGGGAAATCTTCTGGGCCCGATCGTCAAAACTCGATGCGCAGCCCACGAAGAACAGATATTCGCATTCATCTGAATCAAACTCCTTCAATTCCAGGCCCTCGGTCCACTTGTCGCGATCCATGGCAGAAATATTCCACGGGTTGGCGTTGGTCTCCATACCGCGCAATGCGGTGGCCAACTCGGAGGGGACATCCCCGCGCTCTTCCACCAGATGACGTCGCATACGAACAATTTTGTCCACATACGAAATCATTACCGGGCACTCTTCTTCGCAGGCACGGCAGGTATTGCAGTCCCAGATCACATCTTCGGGAATCACATCCGGAACCAGGGGTTTGTCTTCGGGCTTGCCGACCACCAGTTCCATCTCGCGGGCATACAGATGATTGCGCAAATCCACCGTCAGCTTCTTGGGCGACAGGGATTTATTGGTGCGGGACGCCGGACAGTTATCGGTGCAGCGACCGCACTCGGTGCAGCTGTACATGTCGAGCATGTCCTTCCAGGTGAAGTGCTGAATCTGCGCCACACCGAACACCGGCTCTTCATCGCCTTCCTCATCTTCTTCGGCCAGCGCCTTTTCGATATTCGCATCCCGGGGAAGCTGACCGACCGGTTTGAGATTGGACAGAAACACGTTGGGCAGCGAGGTAATCACGTGAAAGTGCTTGCCGTAGGGCAGGATATTCAGAAATACCAGCACCAGCACCGAGTGGGTCCAGAACCCAATCTGCCCCAGCAGCGCCACGGTTCCCGAATCCATGTTCAGGGCCGCAAACACCCCTGCCACCATGGAGGCAAATGGTTCGGCCGCATGGAAGCCGGTAACGCCTTCCAGAAAGAGCTGCCCTCCCCAGTAGACCAGGTCTGCGCCCATCATCACAATGATGATGAGCAGAATCAGTCCGGCTTCGGCACTTTTGGTCATGCGGCCGGGTTTAAGCACCACCCGATTGAGCAACGCCAGCCCCGCAGCGATGAGAACCACCACGGACACCACATCTTTCACCGCCCAGTAAATCTGGCCCAGAATGCCGTCGCGCCCCAGAATGAACAGATTGAACTGAGGGTCAAACGCCCGGCCCCACAGCACCATGGTATTCACCAGCAGCACCAGGAATCCCCAGAAAATCATCATATGAATGGGACCCATCACCGGGTATTTGGGCATTTTCTTCTGAAAAATGGCAATTTTAAACAGATTGCCGATGCGGGTCCCGATTTCGTCGAAACGATTTTCCGGGGCACCAGTCATCAGCAGTTTCATTCTTCTATTTGCCGAGTACGCAAACACACCGAATGCAATTCCGATACAACAGGCCATAGCTATCGCGCTCATTCCAAACAGCTCCTTTCGTCCACTGTCTTATCTACTTTTTCAAAGGGGGTTTCGCCCATCGGCTCCCGCGCGGATCAGGGCACCATGGGTGCCACACCAACGGATTACCTGGGGAGTCGGGCCTCCATGAAGGCTTTCAGTTTGATGATATTCTTTTCGTCATCGTTGAAACCGGGATTTTCATACGTATCGAGAAAGTCCACCATTTCAGCGGAAAATTCGGCTGCGATTTCGGGGATATCGAGTATTTCGTCCACTGTCCGGCCCCGGGCCGACCCATTGGCGAGGGCGTCGGTGTATTTCTGGAATCGCTTAAACAGGTCTTCGCCCAGCAATTCCGCAATCACATCCACATCCAGGCTCATGCGCCCCAGTTTGGTGCGCAGATCATCGCTGAGGGATTCGATGCCCTGATTGCAGGCGCGCCTGGAAGCCATGCGCAACACAAATGCATCGTCGACGTACCCGATGTCGTCAATGCCATCCGGTACCAAATCCAGGGATTTAAACAGATAATTGATCCCGCCCGCCAGAGTCTGCTTGACTTCCCGGCTCAGATTCCCGGCGAGGGCATCCTGAATCGTACATACATCGTCTGCGAGGCTGGCCAGCCAATGGGGAAAAATTTCCAAACATCTGGTGTTAATGTCAGTCATTTTCAAATCCTTAAAATCACCGCGTATCCTGTGCGGCAGCATTTCAGTTGGCCAGACCGGTTCAGGATATCCCGCAGCGCGAAAAAAGCGCACCGTCCTGCCGAATTACCCACTTTCCGATACTTGAACCGCGATGTTCAGAATATGGAATTCAGTCTGGCAATTCGACTCTTTTACACTGATTCGCCAGGAAAGAAAACCGGCGAAACGCACATAATTTGTTTTGAAAAAGGGCAATCCGGCGATAATCTGCAACCGTTTCCGATGAAAATTACCCAAATTGCCAGGCTGCAGTGTAAACTGTAGGCGATGCCCACACGAATCGATACAAAACAGTAAATGGCGGCAGTGAGTTGTCTCCGGGCTGTGCCCGGCGGACTGAAATTGGCTTTCCGGGGGGACATTTGAGCCGCAGGAGGTATTTGATGATTAAAAGCAGATGGATACAACTTATTTTCTTATGGGGGATGGCCGGATTGGCGCCCGCATGCAGCGCCGATAGCGGCAGCGAATCGGATCGCGCACTGGGGGCAGACGAATACGCCTCCGATGGCGACGCCGACAACGATGGGGACGGAGACTGGGACGGTTCCCAAAGCGAAAACGGGAACGACGATGCCGAGGCGGACACTGATGCGGGCGAATCGGTTACCCCGGAAGTGGAAACCCAGTTTGACTACCGCATTCCAGTGAGCTCCGGCCGCTATGTCTTCATTGCCGATAAACTCAACGACAAAGTCGTGGCCGTGGACAGTGTCACCCTGGAGATTTTCACCACCGCCGTGGGATCCACACCGACCCATGTGGTACCACTCAACGACAACGGTGAGGTGGCCGTGATTTCCCTGAATGCGGACGAAGTCACTCTGATTGCCATGGCGCCGGGGGGCACGGCAACGGTCCGGGAATTCGATGTGCGTCCGGACACCAATGCCCTTGCGGTCTCCCCCACCGGCAGGTATGTGATCGCCTTCTTTGACGCGCTGTTTGAAGCCGATTCCGGAATTCCGGGCACCGACCAGGAGATTTCGATCATTGACACCACGCCGGGCGCCGAAAAGACATATGAACTGAGCGTGGGCATTCACCCCCTGCGGGTACAGTTCAGCGCCGATGATTCCAGGGCATTCGCCATCACCGAATCCGGTGTGGACATTATCGAACTCGCCCAGCTGAATCCATCGTATTTTCCGACCAATATCTCCCTGTTCGATTTCACTGAAGTGGCCCCGGACCAGACCGAGACCGTCATCGACCCCGCGGGGACCGTGGCCATCGGACGCCGGGAAGACAAAGCCGAAGCGGTGGCGGCCCTGCTGGATGGCAGCGGCGAGCGCCGAACCTATCCCCTCAACGGCATTCCCACCGATGTGGATATTGCAGCGGATGGCACCTTTGGCCTCTTTACCATCCGCTCCGCCCATGAAGCGGCTATCTTCAACCTGCCCCTTCCCGCGGATGCCACCACCTCTGCCATGACCACCATTGACCTGGGCGACCAGTATTGCGGTGCGGCCACCATCACCGGTGACGGCCAGTATGTGGCGCTGTACACCAGTATCGACGACGACGATTCCAATCAACAGGTCCTCACCGTGCTCCAGCGAACCGCCGGCGGCGTCACCGTGAACGGCACCCTTCTGAACCGCAATATCAGAGGCATTATTCCTGCGCCGGATTCCGGGGCATTGCTGGTGATTCACGAACAGTGGAGTGGCGCCGGCAGTGGATTGAACCTTCCCTACGCCTATTCGCTGGTGAAACTGCCCGGCCTGCAATCCAAATTCCAGCAGTTGCCGGTGGACCCCACGCAGATGCTCATCACCGACGATGGCGCCTTTGCCTACATGCTGCTTTCCACCATGGAGATGCAGATCATCAACATGAACACCTTCATCGTGGATTCCCTGGGGCTGGGTTCTCTGCCGGAGGCGGTGGGATATGCCGCCAATACCGACAGAATTTTCATTTCCCAGCAGCATCCCTCGGGACGCATGACATTCATGGACGTGGACGGCACCAATGTGAAAACCATCACCGGCTACACGCTCAACGATCAGCGTACCAATTGAAAAGGAGACACGCATGATTCGACTTACACCCAAATCGATCAGTATGGTGCTGCTCCCGGTTCTGCTCTCTTTCGGCTGCGTGCCGTCCGACGAGTTCGATACGGGGGGACAGATTGAGTACACCGTGCAACTCAGATCCGGTATGGTCCTGGAAGATGAGATGACCGGACGCCTCAGCCTGCTTCGGGTGACCGCCAATACCGTTGTTCGAAAACCACTGTTTTCCCCCGCAGCAGGCGAAACCATTTCCCGAATGTTTCCCGGCCATACCGGGGTGGATTCCGATACCCTCTGTGTGCTGACCCGGGCCACCGACTCCAGACGTACCGATGTGCATCCCACCCTCCATGTCATCAACGGGGCAACCGGCCAGACCACCCGCTACACCGTGGGCAGCCAGTTCTCGAAACACCGGTTCTCGCCAGACGGCAGAATGCTCATCCTGTATCACGGTGAAAATGACAGTTACGAAGGCGGCCTCGGCAATCCCAACGAAATCGCCGTAGTCAATCTGGACGCCGCGCCGGTTTCCCTGAATGACACCGCACCCGTATCGGTTCCCAACCCCAGGTTCATGTCCATTGACATTGCGGGGCATACCATTTCGGACATCCATTTTCCCGGCACCATCCAGGTGGGCGCCACGGCCAGAAATTTTGTGGCCTTTGTCACCGAAGGCGCCATCCAGTTCACCGACTTCAACGAAAAAACCCTGCCCAGCATCACCGTATCTCTGAAAAACGAAACCGACAGCCGGCAGATTGTGCCCACCCGTTTTGAAATCGTTCACGGAGACGCCACTCATGATCCCAGGATATTCGTTCAGGCCAGCAACGCGTCAGAGTTGTATGATATTGAACTGCACGAGCGCATGGATGATATCGGATACTACGCCACCACCAGTCTGCTGGATGGTGGCTCCCAGCCTGCGGACTTCACCGTAGTGCAGGACGATGGCGAGATTCTGGTGGTTTCCACCGCCGCTTCCCGAAATCAGATTCACATTTTCGAGGCGTCCACCGCCCGGGTCACCACCCTCGAAGTGACCAGCCGTCTCACGTCCATTCTCAACCGTACCGGCGACAGGGGCGCCGAACTGGTCCTCTACGGCAACGGCAACCGCATCTATTTTCTTGCAGCGGATGGCCTCCGGGCCGAAATGGGAGACAACCTCGCGTACATGAACATTCCCGAGGGCATCCGCAGCGTTCGGGTCCTCGACGATGATCGGCTGCTCATTCAGCCCCAGACCTCGGGACTCATCATCGTTGACCTGCGCACAAGGACCCTGACCCATCTGAAAGGTCAGATCAACTTTAACCCGGCGAAGAATCTGCTGTGGCAGAACACGCTCTTTTTAACCAGCAGCCGCACCGTTCACTATCTGGGCATCCTCACCGGTTCTCCCGGCGCCCTGGAGCTGGACGAACCCATCGATGCATTTCATATCTTTGCCGCACAGGGAGTGGGCATGGCCATTCACGACACCCCAACCGGTCGGGTCACCGTGTTCCCTCTTTCCGCGCCGGAGCGGGCCCGATGTCGCGTAACGGATGGTTTTCTGATTACCGGAATTCTGAACAGAGGGGAGGAATAGAATGAACACCGCATGCAGATTCTTCATCACATTGGTCAGCGTCATCACACTGTGTCACGAGGCATATGCGGAGCGTCACCTGGAAGTGGGTGGATACCTCACCACCACCACCGTGCCGGATGACAGCTTTGCATTTTTCTCCAGCGACACCACCGTTCTTCCCCAGTTCGGTCCGGACATCCGATTCGAAGTGGCCGACATCAGAGATACCGTCCACCTGCTGCCCTATCTGTCATACCGGTATGGAACAGCGAACGGGGATCCCATCATCAACTCCGGGATCATGCATACCGGGCTGATCCTCCACGACATCAGCGCCGGACTGCGCGGGCGTATCTGGTTTCTCTCCTGGCTCGGGGGATATGCCCAGGTATTCACCGGCATCTCCCTCATCAATATGGAAGGCGAAATCGACCAGAACGGTCAGACGGGAATGCACAACCGCTACGTGGACGACGCGGTCAAATGGCATGTGGGCGGCGGACTGGGTCTGGAATTGCGGGTGTCGCCCCGGCAACTGGAAAAGACCAGTCTCCGGCGACTCAATTTCGGCGGCGAAATCGGGATGGGGTTTGTGAAGCGGATGCAGACCAACTTCAATCCCACCCTCGAAGGCGGCGACGATCTCTCCCTCTCCAATGTGAAAACCACCAACTTCGGAAACATTGATCTCTCCGGCGTGCTCTTCCAGATGGGACTCACGGTCAGCTTCCGGTAGGCTTGAAGAAGGGCGGTCCCAAGTCCGGCGGCCCATGGGCGTCCGCTGTGCAAAACCCGGACATATCCTGTCCCGTTCGGCACAGTGTGTGCCAGCAGACTGGCCGCACAGGCTATTGCCCAAGGGACAATCAGACCGGTTTTCAATGACACAACCTGTGCCACACTTTTCATGAAAATCCAGTAATTATCTGCAAGGATGCCACGCGGCACGGGAGGCAACCTACCTCTCGATTTCCATATGATTCGTGCCACAAAGTGATGGCCTGGAAATTGCGATTACCCCTGTGCATATGACTGATACAACCACACAAATGGCTCCGACGCCAACCCGGATGGGGAACGGGATAACTGTGCTCCAGGCACTGGCGCGCACCCTGCCCATTGCTTTGTGCATGAGCATTACTTTCTCGTTTTTGCTGCTGCCATCTGAAATCATCGACGCCATGCTGAACGGCCGCATGCCCCATGATCTTCTGGCTGCCACCAGAAAGGAATTGCTGCGATATGCCACGTTCACCATGGGGATTGTTCTGCTGGGATATGTACTCAGCGCGGCCCTTCTGCGGTACCGCCGGGGCATCCCGTCTGTGACCACCATCGCCCGCATCAACCGGGTGACCTGTTTTGCGCTGGCAACGCCGCTGTTTTATGGTTTCAGCATTCATTCCATATCAAGGGATAAACCGTTTTTCGTGATATTCCTGTGCGCCCTGATTGCCGCGATGGCCGGGATTGCCGCATACCGATTTCCCGCGTTCTCTCTGCGGCAGCATCTGATTGCGCCCATCCGCACCGGACTGTTGCGGGTGATTCCGCGCCAATATCGCCCTGCTGTTTCTGAACGCGCCATTCACCTTCCTCCACTGCTGCGCCGTCGGCTGCCCCTCGCTCTCGCCGGGGCAACTGTGCTCACGCTGGCAGCGCTGTACGCCATGCAGATGTTCCAGTATCAGCTGGCCCATCACCAGGCGCTGAAGACCGGCAACTTCGATTTGGGGGTGTACGTCAATACCATGTGGAATTCGGTGCATGGCCAGTTTCTCAAATGCGATCTGGTCAGAGGCGGCTACCACATTTTTGCCCACTTCGACCCCATTCTTATTCTCCTGTCACCGGTGATGCTCTTCAATACCGATGCGGACCCGGCACTGCTGCTTCAGGCGACCTGGCTGGCACTCGGCGCAATCCCCGTTTTTCTGATTGCCCGGCATCACCTCCGGTCCAACTGGATGGCCACCACCCTGAGCGCCACCTATCTGCTCTATCCCGCCATTCACGGGATGACCCTCTATGAATTTCATTCGCTGGCGCTGGCAGGCCCCCTGGCCCTGTGGGCCATGTATTTTATTGATACCAGACGATTCCCCCTGTACTTCGCGGTACTTGTGCTGCTGCTCCTCACCCGGGAAGACCTGTCGCTGATTATGTTCTTTGTGGGCGCATATCTCATTGTCGCCCGCAAGTCGTGGAAAGCCGGACTTGCAACCATGATCATCTGCGTCGCATACTTCACCATGGCCAAGCTCACATTCATGTCCGGCGGCAAGGCCTACAACTACGATGAATATTTTTCAGAACTGATGATACGAAAGCACAATCTGACAGAGAGTCTGGCCGTTACGCTGTTCACCGACCCCATTTCGCTGCTGCAGCTTGGACTTAAAGAAAGCAAGATTCTGTATCTGCTGCAATTGCTGGTTCCCCTGTGCATGTTGCCACTGCTGGGTAAAAGCCGTCTGCTCACATGCGTCTACGGTGGGGCCATCACTTTTCTGGTCACCCGAGCGGCGGTCACAGATATCTCTTATCAGTACCCCACTTTTCTGTATCCGTTTCTCTTTGCCATGACACCGGCCGTTCTGAAGACCCTGCCGGACGCCAGATGGATTGCCTCTTTCAACCTGCAGCCCGGACGTCTCACCGCGGCCGTGGTGGTGGCCATTTTCTGTTCTACCTGCTGCATGTCATACAACTTCGGCGCCTTCCACGACAATGCGGATTTCAGAGCCGGGCATACCCGCCTCACCCGCACCCTGGACGACCGGCAGAAATCCAGGTGGAACATTGTAAAAAAAATGAAAGCCATGGTACCACAGCAGGCGTCCCTTTCCGCCACCGAATCCCTGGGCCCGCACTTTGCTGCCCGTAAAATCATTCACCGGCTCAAACACCTGAAAAATACGGACTACTACCTCACATATGAACCGGATCTCCGAGATAAAAAGTTGCGACGGCGATACAACAAATTTCTCAGAAGAAAATCCCACCAGCTGATTTTTGAAAAAGACGGCCTCAAGCTCTTCGCCCGCCAGGATGTGACCGAAGCACTGGCACTCAAATAGGAATGGCGAGCAGATCACCGCACGGGGAACCGGGAGAGGCCGGCGTGCTATTCTTCACAGGCGAGCTTTTCATCGCATTGGTTGAAGCACAAGGCCAGGTCGTTACAGGAGCTGCCGGTGTCACACTTCAATCGGCAGGCCCCACAGGGGTCCCCATGCCAATCTGCCTCCACACAGGCATTAATGAATTCGGTGAGGGTGTAGGGTTGGTTGTCGGGGAAACAGGTGAAGACCGCTCCGCACGTGGACACACATTCCGCCTCGCGCTGCGCATCGGAAATTGTTTCCACGGTATCCGAATCCCCGGTATCCGAGTCGACGGTGTCTGTGCCACCGCTATCGGTTCCACCGGTATCTCCCGCTCCCCCCGTGGCGGTTGCGGTTTCAGACGCGGTATCCGCAGTTTCCGAATCGGTCGTGTCCGAGCCCGTGTCTGAAGTATTTTCACCGGTGGAATTTCTGCCCACCACAGCCGAATCAAACGGCAGCCCCGGTACACAGATATTCGCATCACATCCCATACCCGCCGGGCAGTCCCCATCGTCATAACAGGCACTGGCGCAATAGCCGTCTGCAAGACAGATACCGGTACCGAACCCATCCGCCGCCCGGTTGCACAACTGATGATTTCCGTTGCAGGGCAATGTGCACTGACCATAGTTGTTCTGGCTTCCCGATGTGACCACACACACATTGTCTCCTTCACAGGTGGTGCTGCAGGGACAGGGGTACGTGGATCCGAAGGGGCAATCCTCCAGTTCAGCGGGATCATCAAACCAATGGCATCCGGCAACAGAAACGACCGTTAAAATCAATAGTAAACCCTTTTTCATCAGAAACTCCCGGAGAGGACCATGCCGGTAGCGGTCCGTGTGCCAAACGGCGCAATGTTGAGCGCGCGTCCCCCGGAGGACGACCCGTGCCAGTCGGTGAGCGGAATGGAAATGATCGTGGAAGCCAATGCCAGCATCGCAAGCCCGCCCGTGACATAGCTGGCTACCTGCAGGTTGCGAATCGACTGGTTCTCCGCATCGTCGTATGCCCAGGGATTCATCTGATAGGACGACTCCGCATCCTTCCATTTCGAGTTTATTTTCGCCAGCAGAACGGCGGTGGTCACTCCGGCGGCAAGGGTGGTGCTCACCGAAATGATAAACAGGGCCGGACTCAGTTTTCGCCTGCCATCCACCGGCAGCTCGCTGTTGCGGTTGAGGGGGAATGAATCGGAGGTCACCTTACCGTCCCCGGCCGCGGCGGCATCCTCATTTTCCGTTGGCGGCAACAGGGATGCACCGCCAAAAACCGGGGTTTCCGATTCTTTGGGCGCAATATTCAGGCGCAGGGTTTCGCCCCCAATCACAGTGACAGCAAACCGGTTCACTTCCTCATTCGAAGTCACCTCCCGCACCACTACCTCGTGCACCACACCAATGGTCACCACGACGCCGGAAACCAGAGGTGAGAGTCCGGCCTCTTCGCCGTCCACCCAGATGGCATACCCTTCGGGACCATCCACCACAATCTTGCCCACCATCCGTTTCAGCCGATCCAGTTCCCGAAGCACCTCATCCTGCCGGGTCACTTCCACCTCATCTCCGCCATTGCCCAGATACTTTTCAAATGCCACGATGGCCCGCCCATAATTTTTCAATCCCGCCTCGCACTGACCGATATTGTATTGCAGCCGCCAGGAGGGACGCACCCGGTAAGCGGCGCGAAACTTGATGACTGCCTCTTTCAAACGTTTTTCGTTGAAAAACTCAACCCCATCGAGAAACAGCTGCTGGGCCAGTTCCCTGGTTTCAGAATCCGTCGCATCCGCCATCCCATCGCTTTCAACCGTTGCCTCTTTGCCAGTCTGTGCCAATGCCGCCTGGGCAAACGCGCAGAGACAGATGCACGTCCAAATCGATATTCTCAACTTCATATTTCCCTCAGTATTGTTCCCACATAACTGTGTTTCATTATTATTATTTGCCAAACTTATTTGCCGGACTTATTTGACAAACTCATTTGCCGGACTTGCCGGACTTATCGAAACATTCATTGCAAGTCCTTCAAGATTCATTCCTTTAATCCGTGGGCTGAAACTCATACGCGCCCATATCAACGACAACCTTTCCGGAACCGCCATCCACGATGCGTGACGCGCCGGCCAGATCTACAGACAGGGTTGACGGCACCACACTGTTGTCTCCCGCATCAATGCATCCCGAATCCGGCAACAGGGAGTAATCGCCGTTTTCCGCATCGACAAATGTCGGGTCCACATCGATAACGCTGGTGTCGCATTGCGCCAGTTCAATATCCATGCATCCCCCTTCGATGTTGGTGTTCAGCAGGGTCGATGTGGATGTGCCCGAGTTCCAGATTTGCGGGCCATCCGGCGCATTGTTTCCAAAAATGATGCTGTTGTAAATATCAGTGGAGGCGCCGTCATTGCCGATGGCCCCACCGGATTGCAGCCCCTGATTCCCGTAAAACGTTGAGTTGACAACAACCGTGGCAGACGAATTGACCGTATGAATACCGGCGCTGTAATCACTGTCATTGTTCCGGAACAGACACCCCAGCACCTCCATGTCGCTGGCATCGGTGTTTACTATCGCGCCACCGGAACTGCCCGTATCTGTCGCGGAATTGCCAATGAATGCTGAATTGATAATCGAAACCGAATTCTCCGTTCCGCTGACCAGCGCACCGCCGCAACCGGCGTTGGCGTCATCGCCGACCGAGATGTTCGAGTCAAAGGTGCTGCGTTCAATCACCAACGTTCCTTTATTCCACAGGGCCATGGCGCCGCCGCAGCCGATTGACTGATTCTTACTGAAACTGCAGTCCTTCACTGTCAGCGCAACCCCATCCGTTGCGCCAATGGCGCCGCCTCCCCGGGAAGCCTGATTGTCAGAAATCGTACTGGCAGAAATCGAAACGGTGGCACCGTCATTGCTGCTGACGCCGCCGCCGCTGATTCCATTGTTGCGCATAATAGTGCACTGATTGATGGTCAGATCCGATTCAGCACCGAAAACCAGAACGCCGCCGCCGGCGCCTTCGTAACTCCCCCCGGCATCCTCATCGGCATTGCCGCCGACAACGGTCACGCCATCCAGGCCGGCGCGCATTCCATTCTGGACCGTAACCACGTGGTAGGCATTGTCATCGTAATTGCCAAAAGCATCCTTATCATTTCTCAGAATATCTCCCGAAAGCACAGTCTCATAATTCACCGGATCCCGTTCATCCAGGCTTGATTCTCGCCCGTTGAAGCCACCATACACCGTAACCCCATCTTGCAACAGAAACGTTTTGTACCGATAATTTTCCGGTTCCGGGTTGCCCGAAGCATCCGCCGTGGGCACATACAACCCGGCCCGCAACCAGACCTCGCAGTTCCCCGTGGCCGCGGCGTCAATGCCGGCCTGTAATTCCACCAGCGCCGTGGCCCAGCTGGTGCCATCCTGCCCCACCGGATCCGCCTGGCTGTTCACGTACACCACGCCCCCAGTGCAGGAGTACGCGATTTCCGTATCGGTGTCCGTATCCCCATCCGTCACCGTCTCCGTATCCACTCCCGTATCCACTCCCGGCACCGTCTCCGTGTCCCCATCCGTCACCGTCTCCGTATCCACTCCCGTATCCACTCCCGTATCCACTCCCGTATCCACTCCCGTATCCACTCCCGTGTCCCCATCCGTCACCGTCTCCGTGTCCCCATCCGTCACCGTCTCCGTATCCCCATCCGTCACCGTCTCCGTATCCCCATCCGTCACCGTCTCCGTGTCCGCGTCAGAATCCGCATCGCCGTCCGATCCCGTATCCATCGTATCCACCGGCGCCGTATCCTCGGTCGCTGTATCTGCAGTATCTGTATCCGTTGTCGCTGTATCCGCATCCCCATCGGTATCCGTGTCCGTATCCGTATCGGTATCCGTGTCCGTATCCGTATCGGTATCCGTGTCCGTATCCGTATCGGTGTCCGTGTCGGTATCGGTATCCGTATCGGTATCCGTATCTGTGTCAGTGTCGGTATCGGTGTCGCCTGCAGATCCCGTATCCGCTCCCGTGTCGATGTCTGCATCGGAATCCGCGTCCGAACTGCTATCGCTATCGCTGTCGCCACCTGTATCCGGGTCAGACGTCATATCCGTTCCCGTGTCGCTGTCCATACCGGTATCTGTGCTGCCTGTATCCGTGCTGCCCATCTCCGAGTCATCCGTGGCTTCCATCCCGGTTGCCGTGGCCGTATCCGCCCCCGTCTCCGTCCCGCTTTCCGTATCCGTTGCGGCAAATGCACGACCCACAAAAAAGTATCCCGTACGCTCAATGGTTCCATCCACCTTATTTGTTTCAACCCGAACATCACTCTTTGCCACCACCCACTCCGAAGCCGGTGCACCGGCCCTGCGGGCGCCGAACATCATGAGCTCTTCCGGCTGCGCTGTACCCGGATGATATGGGATAATCAGCTGAGCCGGTTTTATCAACTGCAGATTCAGGGGCTTGATTTCAATCATCGCACTCACCTGTTCCGCCTGAGGCACCACCATATCCGTTGCCGAGATGGTGATCTCAGTGTTGCTGGCCAGAGCCCCGGCAGGAATAATCAGACTGACATCATCAGGCCCTTCCACCTGACCGCCGTCGCTACCCACCACCTTCACCACCACATTGGGATCTTTTTCAGGCTCCAGCTGACACCCCAGAACCAAAAAAAACACAAAAATAATGTTCAATTGTAACCATTTACTATTCATATTCCGCTCCAGACTCGCGATTTTAAAATTTGCATTGCCGAAATAATCGGTTCAACAGGTACCACATTTTCACTTTTTTATCATCTGCAAATGCAATTATGATGGGACTGTAACATGGAATATCCATCGGATGCAGGGGGCCGGGGAGAGGACCCGGGAAAATGCAGCTCACCCCCGGGTGCAGGTCACGTTGCGAATTCGAAGGGCGCCATTGCCCAGTTCTTTTTCAACTTCAAAGGCAATGCGCTGACCGGCGCTGACGCGTTCCAGTGCTTTCTGTTCCGGTCTGGAGAGTCCCCGTTTGGGAAGTTCCACTTTCTTAAGCTGCAGCCCATCACCGGTCGGCATGCATACTTCCCAGAAAAAGGCGTGTTTGGAATGGGTCTTCAGGCGAAACAAGACGCCGCGATGCGCATTTGCACAAAGGGGTTCTGATTCGGCGATGTCGGTATCCATCGACTTTGCGTACACATGACCGATAAACGGCATCACCGTTCTATCCAGGGCGGCCAGCTGTCCAAGGCGCGCCACCGTCGGTTCCAACGAGGCCTTCTGCACCTGATGACACCAGTCGTCTCCCCCACGACTCAGCGGACATTCCGAACTGGCACTGCACGGATACAGCACCCGATAACCGGCATCCACCACCCTGCGCCGCACTGCTGCCATGGCGCCGAACGACTCCCGGGTGCCCGGTTCAATGCAAATCAGCAGGTCCGCATTCACCCCGAAAAACATGGCATCAAAGCCATCGATGCCCATTTCATTAATCACATTGCCGAGCAGCACCAGCCGTTGCGTTCCCGTCCGGGTCCCGGGCAACCCATTGCAAAAATCCGCCGTCATTTCCGGATACATGATTTCCTGAATCTTCTGAGCCTGACGCAGCATGAGCGGCGCCGGGTCGACAAACCGGAAACGGGCCGATACGGTCGCCGCCCCGTTTTCCTCCAGGCTGCGCAGATACTCATACAGGGCAAAACCGTATGTCCCCGGTCCGCACCCGAAATCCACCACCTCCAGCGGCGCCTCAAGGGAAATCGGCAACGCTCTGATTTGAGATAATACAAATGCCAGCTTCTTCATATTGGTCGGCAGATAAAACGCCGCATAGGCACTCACCAGTGCCGGGTCATCCCCATATCCGGAAATGGCGTTTCTACCTCTGGTAAACCGTTCGTTCAGCGCAGAAATCGATTTTCTGAATTGCGCATCCGTAAGGGAACGCAGCAGACAATTGTCATGTAATTGATCCACATTCATCACGCCCAGACCCTGCATAATTCTACGATTTTGACAATGACCGAATCACCTCTCCCCCAAAAAAATACAATCTGTTCCCCAAATAATTGTGTCAGGGGTTGTCTATTCACGTAAACTGATAGAAATCAAACAAATCAGAAGAGGGACAAAAGCTTATGGACACACAAAAAACTTACCGACCGAAACGCGGTGTTTTTGAAAGCACCCTGGCATGCAACCTCCGTTGTCGCCACTGCGGCTCCAGCGCGGGCGAAGCAAGAGACGATGAATTGACCACCGACGAATGCCAATCGCTGTTTGAACAGTTGCGGGGACTGGGAATGGAGTGGCTGACCATCAGTGGCGGCGAGCCGATGACCCGGCCCGACTGGGCGGAACTGATTGAACTGGCCAGAGGCACCGGCATGGGCGTGGGGATGATTACCAATGCCATCGCGCTGGATGACGATGCGGTCCGGCGGGCCAAAGCGGCCGGCATCAATTCTGTCGGATTGAGCATCGATGGTCTCGAAGCCACCCATGACCTCATTCGCGGTAAAAAGGGCCACTTCCGCGTATTGGAAAACGCCATGGCCCGGCTTAAAAAACACGGCATTCCTTTTGGCGCGGTCACCACCATCTGCAACGACAATCTGTCGCAGCTTGAACAGATGCATCGCTACATCGCAGACAGCGGCGCCTATTCGTGGCAGGTACAGCTGGGATCCGACATGGGAAACCTCTCCCATCACCCCGAGATGCTCATTGCCCCCAAACAGCTGCCCAGACTTGAAAAGCGGCTGGCCCACATGATTGTGGAAGGTCCCATCAAAATCCACTGCGCCGATTCGCTGGGATACTTTGGCCCCCACGAAAAAATTCTGCGCAGCCCTTCCGGCGGCCACTGCTGGAACGGTTGCGGTGCGGGGAAAACGAATATCGGCATTGAATGCAACGGAAACATTAAAGGCTGCCTCTCCATCATGGCCGGCTACAATGCGGAAGGAAAAGATTTTGTCGAAGGCAACATCCGGCAAACCCCCCTTACGGAAATCTGGCATCGCCCCGGTGCATTTGCCTACAGCCGCAACCGGAGCCGGGCCGATCTGTCCGGATTCTGTGCCACCTGTGATTACGCGGACCGATGCAAGGGCGGATGCCTTGGTAAGCGGGTCTCCGATGGCAACATGAGCGAAAATCCCATGTGCGTCTACCGGGTGCTCATGGAATCTTCGGCGGAGCCGGGCAAGCTGGCCCAGGCGGCGGCGGTGTTCTTTGCCATGGCACTTGGCGCGTCCACCCAGGCCTGCGACAACACTGACGGTCCTGTGAATACCGACACCGCGACCGTGGAAGATACCAGCGACGACACCGACTCCGCGACCGTGGAAGATACCAGTGACGACACCGCAGATGATACCGGTTTCGGAGACACCGACATGTACGGTATTCAGCCCGATTCAGAAACAGAAAACATCGCCTTCTACGGCATCCAGCAGCCAGATACAGACACGATAATCGTTCCCTACGGTATTGAGCCGGAATCGGACTCAGACTCGGACACCTATCCTGTAAATGAATACGGTGTGCAGCCCGATTCAGAAATCGACACCGCCAACGTGGATTTGTACGGTGTGCAGCCCGATTCAGAAATCGATACCGCCAACGTGACCTGGTACGGCATTCAACCCGATTCAGAAACCGATACCATGTCCGTGGATAAATACGGCATTCAACCCGATACCGAAGACACCAGTCAGGTCCCGATTTACGGAATGCCTGAACCCGGGGATTCCGGCAGTTCCAAATAACAGGACACGGCGATGACTGCCCGGCGCCGCAGAAATGGGGAGGATGACTGTCAATGATGGCCCACGACAACGAATATGTTTCCAGCCTGTACGGCGCCGCGCTGCAACACGCAAAAGCCGGCGCCCTGAAACAGGCAGCCACCATCCTGGAGCAACTGCTTTCCCTGGAGCCCGACCACCTCAAATCTCTGGATTTGATGGGATACGTGCAATACTTTCTAAAAAAACCCGAAGCATCCATCCGCTGCTGCGAAGCGGCACTGCGCATCAAACCCAATCATGCCTATGCGCTCAAGGGGCTCGGGCTGTCGCTGGCGGCCTGCGGCAGGGTGGATGAAGGCGTGGGGCACATTCGCAAAGCCATTTCGGCATCACCGGGGTATTTCGACCCGTACTGGGATCTGGCGGTTACCCTGGCCCGGGCCGGACGAACCGAAGACGCCATCCAGCAGGTGGAAACCGCCATCCGGACCTTCCCCGAACATCGGGAACGCCTGTTATTCCTGAAATCCAAAATCGAAAGCGGATTGGTGGGCTGAAAAACACCTCGCGCGTCAATCGTCGAGGTTGCCCTTCCAGGTGTTGAAGCGTCCCATTCTGGGTTCTATCTGGAAGCCGGCAAAGAATCCGGGGGAGATTTCGTAGTTGTATTCAGACATTCTGCCTTTTTTCAGCGCCGGCGCCACCGCCACGGTAGACCGATTTTCCGACAGCAGGAAGTTGATGAGCGGGCCGACAAAAAACGAAAAGCTATTGTACAGACGCACGCCGAATGCCAGGTTGTACCGAAACAGAAAATCACCGTTATCCATATCGTGCCAGTTTCCCATCAGCCAGTTGAACGACACATCCGGCTCCAGCCAGAGCGGTGCATTCTTCAGCTCAAAGTGAAACCCGAATCCATACCCCAGCGACACCCAGTTCTCCGCTGAGTACGCGCGGGTGCCCACCGTGAACTTGCTGAAGGTATGTCGTCCCCCCAGTTTCACGCCAAAGTTGAACAATGCCGTATCCGTGGTCCAGGCACCAAAGGACAACTGGCCATCGGGCATGTAGTTGATGACCCCCAGCTGATACGCGTCGCTTTTTTCATTGGTGGCGTTGAACACGCCCAACTGCATCCCTTTTTCGAAATGGCCCGCCAGATTGATGTATCCCTGCTGGACCCCTGCCACATCACCGCTGGCCACATTAAGAGCCCCCAGCTGAATACCCCGCAAATGAAGGGTCTGATTCATCAGCAATGCGTGTTGAATGCCGCGCACACTGTAGTCCCGCTTATTGCGCACCAGCCCCACCTCGCCGCCGCGCAGGGAATATCCGGAACCAATCACATTGGCCGCCAGTCTGTTTTCCACTTTTCCGGGGGGATTGGTTGACACATCGGCAAACACCGTTGCCCCGAACTTCCGTCGAATCACATCATCACCGAAGCCCCCGCTGCCCTTGCTCCCTGCAGGACCTTTCTTCTCCACAACCGTCAGCTGCAATCCGCTCACCCCGGTTTCAGCGCCCGGTTGCAATCGAACGATGCCGCTTCGCAGCTCCCCACCCGATTCCACCGACACATTGTAACGCCCTCTGGGCAGGGCAATCTGCACCTTACGCTGCGTGGTCTTGTTGATTTCCGCCACAAGTCGACCGTTCATATCGCGCACAAACACCCGTCCCACCAGACCGGGCGCCAGGGCAATCACCGCATCGGTACTGCGCAAATCCGTGAGCACCAGATCTCCCGCGCCTGCCAGCTGAAAATCGTAATTGGGATGCTGGGCTCCGCCCCGGGAGGCAACGGTACGATTGAGGGTCTCATCGAATGCATAGGCATATGACTCGTTCAGGGTGACCCGACCATCCCGATTATTGTCCGCTGCTCCCCGCATCCCGGAAATCAGATAGTGGGTGAAATACGAGGCGCCGATTCGCTCAGACTCCTGCGCGTTCTCGTCGGCGGAACTCGACGTTAAAAACGCGTAGCCCCGAACCTCGGTGGAATCGTCAATCAGAAATGGCGCGGTGCGATGGCCGCCCTTGAGTCTCACCAGCGCACCGGATGCACAGGAATCGAGGATGCCGATTTTCACCCGGGCGGGCAACCCGTTCAGCTCCTGTTTGAGTTCGGCAAAAGTCAGAATATCTTCTCCCAGCAACAGCCCCCGTTCATCGGAGTGGCCCGAATAATAAAATATCAGTTCCAACCGGGTCTGCCGGTCTGCCGCCTGCGCCAGCCGCGACCGCATCCGGTGCAGCCCATCCAGCAGGGCATCCCGGCTGGATTCCAGAATAAGCAGTTCGTCCTGTTTGTGTACGCCGCCGATTTCATGAAGCACTCCGGCAAATGCCCGGGCGTCACTTTCGGCATAGCGAAGCACAATGCGCTCTGAACCGCCGCTGTTCGCACCGGCAATCAGTGCAAATCGGCGCACCCTGGCGGGCTCATCGGCCAACAGACTTCCCGTCCGGAGTCCAATAATGCCCCACAGCAGAATCATCAGCGCATGAAGGAATAAGTTGCGTTGCATGGCCACTTCACCCGTCTGTCTGTTACTTCGCTTTTTTGAGAATCATGTCTTTCACTTTTAACTGCCGGCCCAGATTCAGCGTGTCCGTTTCCGGATGCTTCATCTCCCGTACGGCCCTGCGAACGGCATCCACCGAAATCGGGGTATTCGCATCTTCAGACCACACCACAAAGAACCGTTCAAATGCCGGTGCATCATCAAGGGTGTATCCGTAGGGCATTGTCTGTTCCGCGCCCGGGGTCACCGCAGTGGTTTCCCCTTCCGCTTCCGGAAAATGAACCGTCACCCCACCCCGTCCATCCACCGAGCAGATCACCAGATGACGGGCCATGGCGGACTGAAACTTCAGCTGCAGCTCATCGCCTTCCCGCACCTCGGCGCCGGATTGCAGCCACTCCTGCCCTCCGGGACTCTTTTTCCCCACCGCCAGCACCGGTCCGCCGGACTTAATCCCCACGTAATCGCCGCCCCCGTCCACCGCGCCCCCCGGCGTCACACCGGGAATCACTTCGGTCCCATGGTGCTGACTGAGCGGCATCACAATAAACAGCAGCGCCGCAGCTGCGGCAATCGCCGCCGACGCCGGCAACAGCATCAGGGACATCTTCCGACGCCGCGCGGCCTGTGCCATCTCAAACCGTCCCCGGATGGAAGCCGCCATCTGCACCGGCGAATACTCGGCCAGAATGTCCGCATCGGACCGGTGCAGCCCTTCGAGTCTATTCTCCCCCGACTCCCTCGCCAGTCTTTCTTTCACCTCACGGGCCTGTGATTCGCTCAATTCGCCCTGAGCCAGTTTTTCGACGAATAATTCCGGTGTTCTGGTTGGCTGCGTCATTCCAGCGTACTCCTTTGAAGTGCCTCCAGTTGTGCCCGGAGTGGTCTGAGACGCTTGCGCACCCCGGACACGCTCATGCCCACTTCGTCGGCCACTTCCTGCAACGTCATGCCGTCCAGCAGATGAAGAACGGCAATGGTGCGTGTGGATTCCCGGTGCCTTGAAAAAAGTCGCCCCATCAGATTGGCGGCAATAAATCTTTCCTCTGGCACCTCCGCGCACGCAATTCGGTGCAACAAATCCGAGTCCGGGTCCTCGCGACGCCGGCCTGCAGACCTGAGCCTGTTGAGACAAACATTGGTAGCCATACGATACAAAAGACTGGAAGGCGCCTCGTCGTCAAGACGATCGCTGTACCTCAGCAACTGAACAAACGTATCCTGCATCGCATCCACCGCCGACTCCTCGCTCTTGAGCAGGTGACGGCATCGGCGCAATACCATTGGTCCATACCGGGTGTAGTAGCCTTCCACATCTATCGCCACTGTGTTTCGCCTCCTGTCTGATTGAACACCGATGACGGCGAAAGTTGTTACCATATTTTCCGGCGTATGCCTGCTTTTTTGTCGCGCGCCCCGAAGGCACAGAGACCTTGACCGAACATCGTCCCCTGTGCCAGTATGTCGCCCTGGATTTCAGAGATTCAAACATTGGTGTATTCATGACTCTTTTAAAAACATCTGTCATCATAACCTGCGCGGGCATCGTGGCCTTATCGCTTTCACCCCTGTTGGCCGACAGCGCGCCGGACAACAATCCCAAGGACGTGCTGCTGGCCAGCGGAAAAGGCTTTCAAATCACCATTGGAGACTTCCTGGATGTGGCTTCGGCCCAGAACCCCGCCGCCCAGAAAGAAGTCCTGAAAAGCGAGGCGAAACAGCAGGAGCTGCTCGAAAAGCTGATCAACATGAACCTGCTGGCCGCTGAAGCCCGACGCCGGGGGTACGACAGGAATCCCGAAGTGATTACCGTGAAAAAAAATCGCCTCGCAACGCTCATGCACCGGACCCTGGCGGACAGTATCGAAGAAACCCCTCCCACTGAAGAAGCCCTCCGTGCGTATTACGATAAAAATTACAGCAAATACAACAAGCCGGAGAGAATCCGCGTTCGCCATATTCTCATTTCGGACCGCAAAAAGGCCCAGGGGCTGTTGAGCAGGTTAAAAAAAGAAAATGTCAGCCAGTACCAATTCCGGCAATATGCCCGGGAAATGAGCGAAGACGAACAGACCGCGTCCCAGGGCGGTGATTTAACATTCATCAGCCGAAACGATACCGACAGCGATGTCAGCCCGGCGCTCATCACCGCCGCCTTTCAGATTCAGGCCAACGGTGACATTTATCCCTATCTCGTGGAAACCGAAGCCGGATTTCACATTCTGATGCGAACCGGCTACCGCAAAGCCATCAACCTGCAATTTGAAGATGCCAGGGAACGAATCATCAAGCTCGTGCAACGGCAGACCCACAAAGACAGCGTTGAAACCGCCCTTGCCGGACTGCAGAAAAAATATCCGGTCTCCCTTTATGAGGAAAATCTGAAACACGTGGTCATTGATTTGACCAAACCGGAAACCGGGCCAGCGTCATCCCTTGCGGAGGACCGCAATCTGCGTTGATCCGATAAAAAAATCATTCGAATGGGTTACCCAATACCGTAATCAGTCAGAACACCATACGACTCGGAGGAAAGAAATATGAGTAACGTACTTGCAATCATCGGCGGTTCCGGCCTGTACAGCGTGCCGGAGCTCGAAGATGTCACCGTCCATCAGGTGACCACGCCCTTCGGAGCGCCCTCTTCAGATATTGTTGAAGGCCGCATTGGCGAAACAAAGCTGTTGTTTATCGCCCGGCATGGCGAGGGCCATGTGTATCTGCCGTCCGAAGTGAACTACCGGGCCAATGTGTTTGCCCTGAAGGCGCTGGGGGCCACCCATCTGCTCAGCATCTCGGCGGTGGGCAGCCTGAAAGAGGAAATCAGGCCCGGCGATCTCGTGGTGACCCGACAATACATTGACAAAACCCACGGGAGACCGGCCACCTTTTTCGGCAACGGCATTGTGGGCCACGTGATGTTCGCAGATCCCGTCTGTCCCGAACTGAGCACGCTGCTCTGCGATACCGCCAGAGCCCGGAATTTCAACGTCCACGACAATGCCACCCTGGTCGTCATGGAAGGCCCCGCATTTTCCACCCGCGCAGAATCACACCTGCACCGTCAATGGAATGCGGACATCATTGGTATGACGGCCATGCCCGAAGCCAAACTGGCCAGAGAAGCAGAACTCTGCTACGCCACCCTCGCCCTGTCCACGGACTACGATTGCTGGCGGGAAGGCGAAGAAGATGTGAGCGTGGATGCGGTGCTGGCCACATTCCGAAGTAATGTGGAAAAAGCCCGAAAAATGATCGTCGAAGTTGCTGGACGTCTCAACACGCTTCACCGGGGCTGCGCATGTCCCGCCGCACTGGCAGGCGCTGTAATGTCCGACAGAAACAAAATTCCATCGGCCATAAAAGAAACACTGGCGCCAATTTTCGGGAGGGTGCTATGACAGGAAAACTGCTTACGGTGGGTAGCGTCGCATTTGATACCCTGAAAACCCGCGCCGGAAAACGGGATGAAATCCTGGGGGGCTCTGCCACCTACATCGCTCTGGCCGCCAGTCATTTTGCGCCGGTGAATCTCGTGGCCGTGGTTGGAAAAGGCGATTTTCCAGCGGCCCATGTGCAAACCCTCGAAGAAAAAGGCGTGGATTTGACCGGACTGGAATACGCCGAAGGTCGTACCTTCCGATGGTCCGGAGAATACGCCGACGATTTTTCCACCCGGGAAACCCTCGATACCCAACTGGGCGTTTTCGAGCACTTTGACCCCAGGATTCCCGAAGCCTATCAGGGCGCGAAATTTGTATTGCTCGGCAACATCAACCCCGGCGTACAGTTGCAGGTGCTCGACCGGTTACATGAAAAACCGTTTGTCATCACCGACACCATGAACCTCTGGATGAACATCGCTCTCGATGATTTGAAAAAGGTTATCGCCCGCACCGATTTACTGGTCATCAACGACGAAGAAGCGGTGCAGCTTTCGGGCGAACTGCAAATCCGCAAGGGAGCCGATAAAATACTGGCCATGGGGCCGAAGGCGCTCATCATCAAACGCGGGGAGCACGGTGCATATCTGTTTACCCCGGACAGCCTTTTCTTTGCCCCCGCCATTCCCCTGCCGGAAGTCATCGATCCCACCGGCGCCGGCGACAGCTTTGTGGGCGGTCTGGCCGGATATCTGGCCGGCAAGGAAAGCACCGCCATCTCCGCCATCAAAAAAGGCATGATCTTCGGCACTGCCACCGCATCGGCCACCTGCGAGGGTTTCGGCACCGAACAGACCGCCGCCATCACCAGAGATGAAGTGGAACACCGCTACCAGATGCTGCTCAACATGGTCAGCACCGACTGATTTCCCCACGACCCGGCTGTCTCACAGCCAGATCTCATTCGCCATGAGATCATCAGGCTCTGCAAGCCAAAAATGAACCGAACAAATATAAACAGAAACACATAGACATCGAATCAACGACGTGCCATTCGTCATCTCCGCGTAGGCGGAGTTTCAGTTCTGTGCTATCTGGATTGCCGCCAACACAGCAATGACGGAATCCATCGCAGGGCAATTGCGACTCAAATCGCATATCTCTTTTATGCCCGGATATGCCCCGGTATTATCCGGTATTATCCAGTGTGCTCAAGGTAAGGAAGTTGGCGCGAGATAGCCAATACGGACTTGTCAACACCTGTCATTAAAAGAGTAACTGCAACAGTCCGGATGGATTGCGGGGTGTTGCGCCGACTGCAGTACAACTGCACGACCCGGTGCCGGAACCATCGTCATCCGCACCGGAACCGTTTTCAGAGTCTGAGTCTGAGTCTGAGTCAGAGTCTGAGTCTGAGTCCGCATCGCTATCCGTGTCGGAATCACTGTCTGAATCCGCATCACTGTCTGAATCTGAGTCACTGTCGGTGTCGCTGTCGGAGTCGCTGTCTGTATCGGTATCGCTGTCACCGCCAGTTTCAGTGGCCGTGTCTGCATCGCTGTCCACCGGAACGATGGCGCCATCACAGCACCGCTGCTCCCCCGGGCATGTTCCATCCATCTGTGTTCCACCCCACGAGCGACAGTGATCGAGGCACTCGTACGCACACGCACCGTCTGTATCACTGTCTGAATCGGTGTCGGTATCTGTATCAGTGTCGGTGTCGGTATCTGTATCAGTGTCGGTGTCAGTGTCCGTATCCGTATCCGTATCCGCATCCGTGCTGCCCTCGCCGGTCACAAACGTCATGGTATCCGCCACTGCGGAAATGGAATGGATATCAAGCAGTGAATCTTCACCGCTCCACCATTTCGCTGATGGCGTCGTTCCATCATTGAATTCCGTCTTATATCCGGCGTGATAGCATGACCCGTCCATCTGCTGCGGCTCATTGTTGGCATGCACCAGGCTTACCGACAGATGGGATTGTGCAGTTTCGGGCCAACCTTCCTGCTGGTCTCCGTTTTCGTCCACCCGCCAGATGGTCAACCCTTCATCCGGCAGATATTCGTTCATTCCCTCTTCGTGGACCCGGGATTCAATCAGAAAATACTCCGCGGGATTTGACGGGTTATTGTACTTATACACTTCGGGGTCGTTGGCCACAGTGGTCCACACCCCGTCCCGTCCCGTAATATCAACCACATCACTCCAACCCGCCGCTGTTCGGAAATAGGGATTCGGCGGAGGGGTGCCCCAACCGCCTCCCATGATGCAGAAACCCATAATGGGATTGTCTTCGCCGCTATAAAAATAAACATCCGGCCACTCAAACAGCATGTGGCCATCTTCGTGGATGGTCGCCATCGTCTGAAACGGTGCGTTTCCATCCCCGGTAGCATACATTTCTGTCCCGACCCCATCGGCACTGAACTCAGAATACCATCCCTGGTGATGCCACATGCCCTCGGCCCAGGCGGCCGCCTCACCGGTATAAATCAGATTGATGGCCTGAATCACCTCACCCCTTGTCCAAGTACCGGTTTTGGTGGAAAGGGTTGAAAAATCAAATCCATTCTGTTCAATCTGCTCCAGCGCAAAGCCGAGAATTTCCATGGCGCCGGCCGCATACTCCATGCGATCGTATTCGGCAAATGTCTTTGGTGCGGTGAATATGCCAAACACTTCATGTTCCAGGTCCAGTCGCCCCTGGGATACCTGCTGATAATATCCGCGCACAGACCCTACACTCTGCTGATTGATCCAGTCCGGATCGTTCAGCATGGCTTTGTATTCGTCGAGAGTGGCCGTCGCCGGCGCATCGGTAAACTGCACAATAATGGAAAGCAGCCGAACAGTCCCGGTAACTTCCGGCAGGGAGGACACCGCAACGGATGGCGGTGCGGGCGGAATCACCCTTACCTGACCGTCATCGCCGGTCACAACTTCAGCGCTCCCGGTGGCGTTCGGAAAAAGTCGCCCGAATTTGTCGTTGGCAATATCGCGAACCCGCTCCATTGGAAGTGAAAGATGGCGCTGACTACCCAGCACCGAAAGTTGGTTCTGCCAGTTTGGCAGGGACGCGCTGCCCAGCTGCATGAATGTGGTCTGAAACAGATTATCCACCGCTACGGAAGTGTCGGGGTAATCCTGTCCCACATAGGGAATCCCGGTCGAAATCAGTTCCTCGCC
>JBNKCR010000026.1:0-82352 GCA_050287845.1 Polyangia bacterium | reverse complement strand
AATTCACGACATGTCAATCCGCTGCTTCTGTACGCCCGGGCCAGCGACAGCCCTTGCGCCCGTGTTCTTTGCTTTCTCATGTTCGCACCTCCTTAAAATCGGGTTCGAACTTATGAGAATTTCTGGCTCAAATCAAAGGTGTCCGACGTCAATTAGAATTTCCGGTTAACGACAATTAGAATTCCTCACTTGCTGAGGGAAGCGAAGCTTCCCGATTGAGGGAGACGGAGTCTCCCGGATCAGTCCAAAACACCTTAGTGTTTGGGACACCGTGTTTTCCCTCGAAGAGCGAAGCGTCGAGGGTTACCCACGAGGGGGTAAAATTTTTTCGTGCAGCGAATTTCATTCTTTGCCTTTTCGTTTTTCGGCCTCTTCAGCCCGATAGCTTTTCTTCAGATTGATTTCCAGGATGTGCGCGTGATGCACGACGCGATCGATGGCGGCAGCAGTTGTCAGCGCATCCTTAAAAATGCGGTCCCACTGAGAGAAAACCAGGTTGCTGGTAATCATCACGGATTTGCGTTCGTAGCGTTCACCAAGAAACGTGAAGAGGACTTCCATCTCGTCGCGTTCCTGCTGGATGTAGCCGATGTCGTCGAGAATTTCGAGGCACAGATCCCGTTTTGCCGCCAGCAGACGCTGGACCAGTTTAAAGGTTGGGACAAACAAAACCTGGTATCCGCGTGCGATCAGCTCATGGCCGATGGCGGAAACGATGTGTGTCTTGCCTCTGCCGGGCAGGCCAAAAGCCAGGACGTTCTCAGCACGGTCCACAAATCCGCCATCACACAGAGAAGGAATCTGTTTGCGGATTTTATCCACAAATCTTTCCAGCTTCAAAGTGTCCATTGTTTTGTCGGCAGACAGATTGGACAGTTTTCGAAGTCTTTCGATTCGGCGTGTCTCCCGCTGTGACAGTTCCAGTTCACATAAATGATACAGAAACTGAAGGTAGCCCCATCCCTCTTTTTCAGCGCGTTGAATGACTTCGTCGTAAGATTCTCTAATCGCTGCCAGACGCAGCGCACGCAAAAGGATGTCGAGATTACCGGTGTCTGTTGTTCTGGTTTTCATCAGCAGCCTCCTTCCTGCGCACAATCGAGCAGCGCATCGTATTCCTGCAGCGACGGCGTGTAAGGCGGCATGTCAGGTATCTCAGCCTCACGGGGCTGCACCAGCTCCTTCACTTTGTCGGCCAGTGGGGGTTCGTTTTCGGCAATCAGCATTTCCAGCGCACAGATAACATCCTCCTCGCTGACCGATGCCGCCCGGTGCAGAATACGCAGATACTCAAGATCGGTTTTCCATCCCGTGCCAAGACGCGCGCACAGCAGGTCGTATGTTTTGCGAAAAATCATGCCGGGAAAAAGTTCCCGACGATAACGATACCTGGGAAATGCCCCGGGGTGCTGCACCAGAGACCAGATGATGTGGCGATAATCAATGCGATAACCGTTTTGCCCGAGCAGACGCTCCACGCACAATTGCTGACGACCGCCGTAATACACTTCGAGACGGTCTTCAAAAATGCGCACCTTTACTTTTCGCCGATTAATCTCGACGGCACCGAGTAGCTGTTTTGCATCACACGTATGGTGCTCTCGCGGCTCACATGCACTGTTTCATCCCGGTACTCGGCAAGACGCTGCGCTGCCAGCGGTCGCATATGCTTCAGCTCCTCTTTTACTTTGTCGCGACGCAAATCATTGTTTTTCGTCATCACCCCCTGCACCCATCTCTCGTATGCTTCCACACTTTCAAAATCATTGCTGCCACGAAGCAGCAGATGCTGTTTTAGCATCGTTTCAAAGCGCCATTCGCCGCCTCCACATCGCCGTTCTGATTGCTCTGACCCACACCGATTCGGCGAGGCGCCATCCCGTAATGCGTCACAAATTCTTCATACCTTTGATTGAATCCCCGCTTGCCTTCACCCAGCTCATGGGTGGCGGCGGACAGACTGTCGGTCTGCATGTACTCGGTCACATGGCCAATCCGAAACAGCGCCGCCTGGGTACCGACGCGAAGCGCAAGAAACGATTCAGACCGGCATACCGTCGCCCATTCCCAGTTGCTGTAGGGCAGCACACTGTGACACAGCAGATGCTCAAACGCCTCCCTCGCTATCGTTATCTCAAGCTCGTTGCAGTTAGTAAAATCCACCTGAAAGGCTTCGCCCGGAATATGGCACTGCCCAAAGTACACCCGCTTGTCAGGCCCCTCCATGGCGCGCCATCTCTGCACCCTGCGCTGAAACGTCCGAAGCTGCCCCTGATGATAATCCTCAGGATTGTTTTCCAGAAGCCAGCCAAACAGCGCCTTCGCCTCCAGGGCCGGCGCGTCCCTGAGCTTCTCCTGCAACTCATCCCAGTGCCCCTCGAAGGGATCCTTCCGCGTCCGGTAGTCCCGCTCCGGCTTCTTCATTTCCGACGGCAGCTTCCCGGCCCGAAGATACTTCCGCCCGGTCTTCCGATCCATCCCCGCCATCATCGAAGCCCATTTTACTGTTCCTTGTTTTTCGTGTTCTGACATTAACTTTCCCACCTGGGTATCCCGTACTGTCAATCGGTTGCCTCCTTCGAAAAGAAGACTACCGATTCCCGGTAACTTCGCACCCCGTTGCGTGGGGAATTCTAATTGTCGTCACTGGGGAGGTCTAATTGTCGCCGAACACAAAGGTGACAGGCTGAACGGATACACATAGAGCACACCAAAACCAAGGCAAAGCACCCGCAAACAAACGGTATCTGCGAACGTTTCAACAAAACTATTCTGGAAGAATTCTACATGGTGGCCATGAGAAAAAAAATCTACACTGATCTGGAAACGCTTCAGACCGACCTCGATATCTGGCTTGAAAAGTACAACATGAGACGCACTCACCAAGGCAAACGGTGCCAGGGAAGAACCCCTATGGACACCTTCCTGGCGAATACTGATTTGGCAAAAGAGAAGTTGTACGGTATGAAAGATGACGAAGAGCGGGCCACGGCCTAACTGACAACCCGGTCCCGGAGGGGCTAACCTGTCAGATCAAGTGGTAGTCATCACACCCAGGTCGGCCATCAGGGCTGCGTACACTCGGGTCAGGACTTTTGGGCAGTGGGTGCTGGATATTCTGTTTCATTCACCACTTGGCTTAAATCTACAGAATTCCACTTGAAATTTTTTACATCTTTCACTTTTTTCCCAAAATATGCACTGTGGCAGTACAGTCCATGTATTCTTTTATCTCTCAAGTATTCAGCTGCCAATAATGAAAAACGCCCGACCATCGGATTGGAAACGCCTGCTTCAATACATTCATACCCAAGAGCAGGAGAAAAAAGAGCTTTCAGGGCTACTTCACTAAATTGAAAGAAATGCCAGGGGCGTTCATGAGAACCATAACAATAATGTGTCTCAACAAAAACCAATCCGTTTATTTTTAGTAATTTGGTTATTTCCTCCGCGACAACCCAGGGCATTGCTAAGTGTTCAAACACTGCAGCACTGAAAATCAAGTCAAATTGTTCGTTAAAGTATGATGAAAGTTTGTGAGCATCACCGACAACATCGACATTCGGACCATCATAGTAATCGAAACCTGTATATTCAGCATCTGTTAATAAATGCTTGAAAGACCTTTTGGTCACCACATTCCTGCTGCCAATTTCCAGAACTTTCATTTTATTTTCATTGGCAATTTGGGCTAGATTGCGACGCCAGGTCTGATGTCCCATTTCCTTGCTGAATGGGACATTAGCATGTAGGTAACTGGCATCGTCATCATAAAATCTTAATAGGAATTCTTTTGACTGAAATTTTTTTCCAGACGAAAGAGTAATACTGAATTTACCCGAAAAAGATCTCACCTTTCCTAGTTTAACGGTGAATCCAGATCTTCCAGAATCGTAGTATGCGTCTTTCAGAAGTCCTTGAACATCCTTTCTTTCTCCTCCATATTCAACCATGTACTTGTTATTTAAATCATCAGTCAGCTCAATAGTACTTATTTTTTCTGTGGAGGCGAGCCATCCTACAAGCATTCCATTTGATTTATTAAAAGAATCAAAATAGCCTCGTGTTTCTGCGTCTCCAAATTCTATTATCTTTATAGGCACATTGCTTCCGTTCTAATCGATGAACCGCCCCGGGTATCCCGGAAACTCGGTTTTCAGTTCCATTAACATGATAATTTTTTGAATAAAAGTTATTCGACAATTTCATTCAATTGGCAATGGAATTAATATTTTATTTACATGCGGGATCGATTAAGCATCTCCTGATGCACTTTGGGGTCAGTAATCATCGGCATATTGTACTGTATCGCCAAGGAATCCCGCTTTGTTACCAAAACAGAAAGAGGCATCGAAAAACCTCCAATACCCGCATTCGAAAAATCTTTGGAAAACATCTGGGCCGTTACCGGAATGACAATAAACTACTTCGCGCACTCAAGGCAAATCCCGAGGCATTCTTCAATCAGGTCTATGGCGAGCGAGGGGGCAATGGTCTCAATGACGGTTTCAAGTATCGCGGCCGCGGCTTCAATCAGCTTACATTTAAAAACAACTATCGCCGTTTCAGTTACCATGGGGTAAACTGAACCGCCCCGAATTCAGGCGTTCAATGAAAAATTCAGATGGCAACTGGAAAAAATCGAGGATTCATTTTCTGTTAGTTTGATAACTCCACTATTTGACTATGATTTGTCGTCCAATTTTGAGCAGGGAGGGGACTATTCATGGTCAACGGAAGAACTGATCTACCTGTTAAGTCAGGCGTTGACCAAATATGTATAACAACCGGGTACCTTAGAAATTTGACAGACGCGACTGTGCAGCCACCAATCCTTCTTCTTAGATTTTCAACGTGGCATTTTTCATTTCTGAGACGTACACCTTTTTACTCATCACGGTGTGCCACTTTAAATCTACGTTTAGAAATTTGTACATTTTTTCCAGGACGTTGGATGGATTTGATTCGATTTCGCTGAGCTCCAGGGAGAGGAAATGGCTCTCATCGAAAAACGTTTGCCAATTTTGTGTAATGGTTGGGTAGTCCGAGCGTGCCTGGATGCTTTTCAGGGCGAGGATTTTGTGATTCAGCTCTTTGGAAATCCCGGGCGCGCGAGCGTTTATCATTTTTAAGTGGGAAAGGTTTCTGTCTTCAGGTGTTCGCAGCAGCAGAACAATTTTTATATCGGGATTCAATTCCTTTATCAATCCTATTGTCTCTTTTGGAAGCATTGCATATTCAGGTGTTATTTCTCCTGCCAGTCTGTCTTTGGGGGCCTTGGCAAACACCTTCTTATACCACTCAAGCGTGGTTTCTTCAGAGCACAGATGGACGAGATAGTTGAACCAATCAACGGTAAGATTTGGATTATTATTCAGTGCCGTGCGAAGTCTGCTGATGGCTGCGTCTCGTCGCCAACTGCCGGAGTATGCGCTGTCCTTTTCAAAGGATATGGCGTTGAAAAAATTCAGCTCCTTGATGGGTGGAACCCACAATGACGGCTGTGATTTGAATACCTCGTATAACCAGGTTGTGGCACTTTTTTGTACCCCAATACATAAAAAGTCCGGTAAGCGGCCGGGCGTTTCTGAATTTTGTTTCAGTATTTGCGCCACATCTACGTTTTTATATTTGATGGGTGCCAGTGCGTCTGCTATGACGGCATCTTTGGCTTTTTGATTGAATTCCCTTAACTCTTCCAGTGTGCTTATTTCTCTGTTTTCAGGCGGCTGGTACGAGTATTCTTCACCATAGCTATTGGGTTGGTTGAAAGCCCCTGGGGGCTCCTTCAACGAGTTCCAAAATTCCATATCCTTTTTGGGGCCATATCGGCGCTTTATTTTAGGCCTGTGTATCGCATTGATGTAGTGTAATGGATGAATGATGCTGCCTGGCATACGTTGTGACGTGTCTGCTGGTAGAATACTAGTCATATCATCCCTGACAAATAGAATCACATTTTGACGATACCACCAGCAGACGTTGTCGTTGTGCCACAGTTCTCCTCGCAACAAATCTGCGGGAACGAATCGATGCGCAAAAAACTGATGAACCCAATATTCAAGCCAGTTTTCATTTCTGTGAGAATGGCCGCCCTGATACGGTATTGCAGCGGAAAAAAGAATTACTGGTGCATGTTTGGTCAACAGGGCAACAAAGTCAGAAGCCGCGGATTCATCCAAATGTTCAGCCACCTCCATAGATAAGACCATGTCAAAATTGCCTGACGGTATTTCGGTCTCGTTTGGTTTGGACAAATCATTTGGAAAAAATTCGGACTCTTTAATCATCAAGTGATCGCGCGGAACATAGTTGCCGTCAGTACCTGTTATGTGGCCTATCCCCAAATCGCGAGCGGCAGCGAGCCAGCTTCCGAAACCACACCCAACGTCCAGAATACGCTCAATCCGGTAATCCAGTTTTTTAAAGAGAAGACTAAGGACTTCACGGGCACTTATGTAACTTTCTCTGGAAATAAGGTCGTAAAAAGACTCGCTGTATATCTGTTCCAAATTTTACCCCATAGCATACAAAGCAGAACCATGCTGTCTGCATTTCTGTTGATTTACCCAAGTTATGTCGAATGGGTATTGGATTGTCGATTTGAAACTGACTTGTACTTTGAACAAGATCTCTTTCCGGCACATTTTTATCATTTCATCATCCGTGATTCCAGGCCTCGCTGCAATTTTTCTCGCAAACTCAAGCGAGTTCGTTTTTTAGGATATGCTCTAATTTAACACAGGTTTTCAAAACGAGATTTTGTGTTTGAATTGCCTCTTCTCTTCCCGCTGATTTTCGGCCCATCATCCCGGGGTGAAAATTACAGAAAGAAGCAATGGCTCGAAGCCACGATAACGAGCTTAATGCTGTCATGAAGAATATCTCACGCTGATTATGAACCAATTCGTTTGTGGGGAGCAGTCCGGCATGACCTTTGCTTTACATCATCATTCTGAATAATATCTCTGTGATTCAAACCATTTTTCACAATCGGTTCTGATCCATTCGGGACATTCTGACAATTCAAGAATTTGGTTCGCAACTGTTGTCGCTTCATCGACGCGATTGCTGTGTTCTAAAATAATGCGTTTGGTGTTCAAGTAAACGGCATTGTGGAAATCCATTTCAAGCGCTTTGTCGATGTAATCGTCCGCTTCATTATAACTGGCCAATTTTAGACATAAGTCAGCGGCTTTCCAGAGAAGAGGATGACTTTCATGTAATTCTGGAATGGATTTTAGCGTTTCAAATGCTTTTTCATATTTGCCGGATTTACGGAGGCATTCGACATATGAATTGGTAAAGAATGGGTTCGGGTTTTGCTTGTAAGCGCGTCGGCTGAATACCAGGGCTTTATGGGGTTGATTTTCAGTGTTGTATATTTCTGAGATGAGGTACTCAATATTGGGTGAATCTGGCCATTGTTCGAATGCTTCGAAAATTGCTGATTGGTAGTAGCGGTTCTGGATGATTTGTTTGTTTACGGCCTGATGTCGAATCGCAAATAGCAACAACGGACATAATGGGCGTTTCACCAGAGTGGGGAGCTCAGATTCAATCTTTTGAAAGTTCGAAGTCACCTGTTCAAATAATTTTATCCGTTTTTCAATTTCTTTTTGATAAGCACTCAGCTGTGAGGCGATTGCTTCTGATTTTGTTCCAAGGAAATAAAGGTCGTGGCTTGCGGTATTGGTGATGAACAGGTGGTGTTTGAGCAGGCTATCAATCTCATTGAAATCCGATTCCGTCAGGTTTTTATAGTAGTCCCAGTTCAGAGAGGATGTTCCCGGTGACAATGAGGGATCCGTTTTTGATGTACCATGCTCGGGACGCCCCGCAGTGGCGCACGAAAATACGATTAGCCCGTCGTCCTGGGTATGATCGATCATGTTTTTTAATGTTTCCATGTAGTAGGGGTTGTGCTCAAAGCACTCACATGAAATTGCGATGTCAAACTTTTGGGAAGACTTGAACTCATGACCAGATGCAATAACATCCACTCCGTTTCCAGCGGATAAATCAACACCCACATATGTATCTGTGTGAAAAAGTTCTCTAATGCTATCGTTTACGACATGAGAGCCAATTTCCAGTACGGACGAATCAATAAAAAAATGGGGGAAAAGAGACTTAACCTCGAGAACAAATTGATATGCTTGCCAATGCATTTACGTTTCTCTCACGACCGCTCTGACATTTTGTTGAAGCAATTGACGAACAGAACTAATAATGTTTATTAAACAATCGTTTTATGGATTCAGATACTTACTAATACTATTTATTATTTCGGTCAAGCTTTGTTTCGGTTTTTGATTCAGAATGTTTGTAGGCCAGGGTTGAGGGGTAACATTCTGATCCGCATTGATCCATCAACACCTCAAAAATATATACCACACACAAACAGTTCTTTGGATTCAATCTATAAACTGAGTTTTTGGGATGATGCAATTCTGGGCGAAAATGGTTTGTTGGGACGTCGCTTTTTGATTCGTGTGTGTAGTTGGCACGCCTCGAATATATGGTGAATGCATCAATCTCTGCATACTCGGAGCACCCTGGAAACTGGGTGTGTTGGTCAGATTAACTGAGTTGTTCATCCATTCCGGCACGATGACTGGGGAAAGGAACCATGTCTGTCATTTGTTTTGCATAAAAATTAATTATTGATTGCCAAGCTACTGGTCAAGATTGTATTGCTTTCTCATATATATAAAACGTAAGCGGCATTTTCCATATTTAAAACTGAATAGAACGAACATATGAGTATTCTGAAAAAAGCAAACGAAACATTTCGGAACGGTAATTATCAGAAAGCCATTGAGCTCTGGGGGGTTGTGAAAAGAGAAATCCCCGAAATGGCGTTCACGATTTCCTGTAATATTGAGCTGGCGAAAAAGCGACTGCTGACCGATAAAAAAACTGGATCGTCCCCGATTGAATCGCTTCCCTCCGCGGGTGGGTTGGGCTCTGATCTGGACGTGTTTCCAGATTCGATTGGAAATATAGATTTTTATTCGGATGGAAAAGTTTTTGGCTGGGCATATTGTACAACTTCAACGGATGAATTTCTCGATATATTTCTGTTTATCGATAACCAGTTTATCGCTTCTGCCAAAGCGTCAATTTTTCGAGAGGATTTGCGGCGAGCAGGCTATGGAGATGGAAAGAGAAGTTTTGCCATTCCTATCCCCAAAGAATTTACTGACGACCAAACCCACGCGCTGGAGATTCGTCCTGGCCACTACCTGAAATTTCAAAATGGGTTTTATTCAAAAGAATTGCTCCTCCGCGCACCGCGCGAAAGAGTAGTGACTCTCCATGAAAGAAAACAGGCAGATTCTTCGTCCGGCAGGGATGCTCACAGCGATCGTCGTGTATCGGTGCTGCTGGTTGCCCATAACGCAAGTGATGGTTTGTTTGGTGGTGAGTTGAGTTTTTTGGACTTGGCGGCGTCGATCGATCGACAAAAATTCAAGTTGATAATTGCTTTGCCCAAGCCAAACCGGGAATATGCTGAACGACTGATTTCCTTTGCAGACGTAATTGTATCCACCCGAAAATGCTGGTGGTTGAAGGATTCATCCCTCAACGAGGAACTGGTGAATGACTTTCAGAAAATCATAACAGAGTACACAGTCGAATTGGTATATGTGAATACGATAATGCTGCGTGAACCACTTGTTGCCGCAGATCGGCAACAGGTTCGTTCGATCTGTCATGTAAGGGAAGTTATCGATCGTGACGAAGCATTATTAAAAGCAATTGGCGAGCCAGCAAATACTATAATCGAGAAGGTGAAGAAAAGGGCGGAATATTTGGTAGTGAATTCGAAGTTCACACATCAGGTATTTCATCATGATAATCGAACGTTTCTGGTTTATAATGCCGTGGATGTGAAGAAACTGCATTTGGAAGTTCTCAACCCGGAAATTCGGCCTTTCCGTGTTGGATTGCTATCAAGCAATTTGTTGAAGAAGGGAATCGCAGATTTCGTTGATTTAGCTAAGGCAGCTCGTGAAAAGTTACCAGACATAGTATTTACTTTGGTTGGACCGGATACGCCTGAACTCACGGCTCTGAAAGAAGAATTGAAATATGAACGGATTCCTCCCAATATCGAATTTGTAGGATATGTCAACGAACCCAGAGATGCACTTCGTTCACTCCATGTAGTAATAAATTTTTCCCACTTTGCTGAATCTTTTGGACGAACCATTGCAGAAGCGATGGCAGCTGGTCGTCCCGTGATTGCGTACGACTACGGCGCATTACCTGAACTCATAGAACATTCTGAGACGGGGTACATTGTGCCATACCGGGAGCCATTGAATGCACTTGAGCCCCTTCAAGAATTGTTCGAGGATCCAGTTCTGTATAGAAGGATGGCAGAAGCTGCGAGGTGGCGTGCGGTACAGAATTTCTCTATGGATATCCTTAAAAATAAGTTGAATGCCACCATAAATACTGTGCTGGATGCAAAGCCAGCACCGGCTGATGGAGTGTGCGAATTAGAAGAGGATCTTTCCGTTTCTGTGGTAATTCCAAACTACAATTATTCAAAGTACCTTCCGGAGAGAATAAATAGCATACTACGACAAAATCATACTCCGAAAGAAATTATCTTTCTGGACGATGCGTCCTCAGACGATAGCGTAGAAGTCGCAAAAAGATTGTTATCGGCGAGTGGTATTCCTTTCAGAATTCTGGTCAACGAGAGTAACGCTGGAATATATTCGCAGTGGCTCAAAGGTATAAAAGAGTCAACTGGAAAATGGGTTTGGATTGCTGAAGCAGATGACTCCGCTAGTCCGGAATTCTTATCGACGTTGCTTACAAAAGACAAGGACGATGTATCTCTAATATATTGTCAGTCGAAAAGAATCGATTCAGAAGGTCAGGTCACAGCAGAGAATAATTTGCATCATACAGATGGGCTCTCAAAAACACGTTGGTGCAAAGATTACACCGCTGCTGGGCGCGATGAAATTGCGTTGGGACTCGGTTATAGAAATTGTATCCCAAACGTCAGCGCAGTACTGATGAGACGTTCGTGTTTAATGGATGTTGATCGAGGATTATCCCGGTTTGCCAGTTGTGGCGATTGGTGGCTCTATGCGCACATTCTTAAAACCGGACGGATATCATTCATTTCGGATTCGTTGAACTATTTTCGGAGACATGCGAATAGCCAAACTGTCCAAAAAAAATCAACAAGTGGCTATCTCGATGAACTCTCGCTGATACACAGCTATATATCGGAGAGTTTTCGGTTGCTGCCCAAAGAAGTGGATCGGTTTGCGGAATTTGTCGAGCGAGACTACAAAATTGACGGATATCACAGCAATCTGGATTATCCATTCCTGGAACAAACGATTCGTGAGTCAAAGCTCAGAGCTCAGGGCCGTCGGCGGATTGCCTTTATTACAACGAATAATGGATCCTGGAATGGCGGAAGTGAAGTGCTCTGGCGGGACAGTGCAAGTCGACTTGCAGAACAGGGTCACGATGTCGTTACTCTGATTAGAAGATGGGCGCCGAGGCCGCCATTTGAGGACGGTTTCAATAATCTTGGAATTCGTGTTTTTTATAAACAGTACGATGGATTTGCAAGGATAGTTGAACTCCAACCGGATCTGGTAGTGATTTCCACTGGAGACCAGGATGAAGGCGGAGAATATTTTCCTGAATTGATTGAAAAAGGTATTCCGTTTGTCATCGTCAATCAATTAACCAAACACCCTAAATATTGGCGGTTGCGTGAAGATAAAACGCCGATGCTCCAGAATGCATACCGTACCGCGCGGTTGGCTTTTTTTACATCAATCAACAATATGAAATTGATGGAAAATCGTCTTGGTTTTAAATTGGAAAGTGGCGAGATTCACTTCAACCCATTCCACATTGACGCGAGTGAACCAATTCCATTGCCACCGATGGATGATGGTTACCGTATCGCGGTTCCAGCGAAGTTGCTTTTCGTCCATAAGGGGCAAGACATTCTGATTCCAATTTTTGCTTCCGAAAAATGGAAAGGTAGAGATGTGACGGTGCATTTTTATGGAGAAGGTCCAGACGGAGACCTTCTGGCACAACAATCGCAGGACGCCGGTATCGAAAAATTCCAATTTCACGGCCGGGTGGAAGACATCAAAGATATCTGGTTGAACTGTCATGCCATACTTATGCCGTCGCGGATGGAAGGCATGCCGATTGTTCTAATCAGCGCTATGGTGGCGGGGAGAGTCCCGGTGGTAACAGATATCGGTGGCGCGGCAGAAGTTGTGACAGACGAATATAATGGATTCATCGCGAAATTTCCTGAAGTTGCGGAAGTGGAGGATGCACTGGAGAGAGCATGGGCACATCGCGCAGACTGGGAGAAATTTGGTTTACGCGCGCGTTCGAGCGCTCTTTCGTATCTGCCCGAAGATCCGGTCGGTGATTTTGTCAAAAGAATAGTTGGCGTCGCGTATAGCGGCCACCAGAAATGAGCGGCGGAATTCAGAATGCTTATTCATCGTCACCAATTTGATTTTCAGACGCCTTCAGGGGGGGGCGTTGAAATTAAAAATAATGTTCAACTTGGCCTCGATGGTGGGCTTGCCGAGGTGATTCTTGAAACTCCTGTAAGGTTCTACACCAGCCCTCGGATGGACGTGCATAAAGTTGGCGCTTTTGCTACCATTGGAGATTACTCTTTATTGAGATATGTTGAATCTATTGGAAGATTTACAATGATTGCTCAGCATGTCATTGCTGGAATAGGAGCGCATTCTACCCAATTTATTTCACCTCATCCGATGTTTGGTGCGTGGGACATTGGATGGCATGAAAAATTTCATAATCTCTATGAAGACAATGGTTGGACAAAACTGGCACAGAAGAGGAATGTGCAATCCCTTGAGAGGTGGTCAAAGCGGATTGTTGTGGGCAACGATTGTTGGATTGGCTATGGTGCAATTATTAGCCGTGGCGTAGTGATTGGCGATGGTGCGATCGTTGCTGCAGGTGCAGTTGTTACAAATGACGTTCCGCCCTATACAATTGTCGGGGGTGTGCCCGCAAAGCCTATTCGCTTAAAATTCAGTGAAAATATAGTCAGTCGTTTGTTGGCAATTCGATGGTGGGAGTATGGCCCCGACATTTTATCCGGGTTGGATTTGTGGGATATTGAAGTGCTGATTGATCAACTTGAGGATAGAATTCAAAAAGGGGTGGACAAATATAAACCAGTTGAATTCCGCATTGATCTAAACAAAGAATGTGTTGAGAAAGTCTGCTGAAGCGGGCGGATAAACATTGATATGATAAGGGCGCGATACCTACTGAAAATAATTTATCTTGCATATCAGCGAAGGTAAGTCCGGAACTGTCGCTATTTGCAAGAGCGCTATGCGCCTGGCGAAGTGGGGCGATTGACTGAGGACATTCTTTTTGTCAGGAATTTAGGACGAGATAAAAATATGAAGGTGTTAGTCATTGGAGGAAATGGTTTCATTGGGTCTCATATCGTCGATGAGTTACTTATGAATGGTTGCCATGTTCGCATTTTTGACCGATTTAAGGAAAAGTTCCGGGAGCCATTGGGTGATGTCGATTATCGAATTCATGAGTTCAGCGATACTGCAGCCGTTGCAGAAGCGCTCATGGGGATTGATGTGGTAGTTCATCTGCTTAGCAGTACAGTCCCGTTGACATCAAATATGGATCCCATCGGAGATATTCAGAACAATTTAGTTGGTACGGTCAATCTGCTTCAGATAATGAAACAGGAAGGCGTGTCCCGTATTGTTTATCTTTCTTCCGGGGGAACTGTATACGGTTATCCACAACTGGATCCTATCCCGGAGACACATCCGCTCAATCCTATATGTTCTTATGGTGTGGTTAAGGTTGCGATTGAAAAGTATCTGTTTATGCATCAGCATCTGTACAGTATTCAACCCCTCATTTTAAGACCCTCTAACCCATATGGCGAGCGACAGGGGCATACTGGTGTACAGGGAGTGATTGGAACATTCCTGGAAAATATTCTCAATGGCGAATCAATAGAAGTATGGGGAGACGGCAGTGTTGTTCGGGATTTTATCTATGTCAAGGATTTGGCCGCTTTATGTCGGTTTGCAGTCCAAAGTGACATAACTGGTGTTTTTAATGCGGGTATGGGGGCTGGGAATACCATTCGACAAGTGATCGAGGTCATCAGAGAGGTTACTGATATTGACTTCCGTCCAACGTTTCGAGCGGCCAGATCGTATGATGTTCAAAAGTCAGTGTTGGACATCTCAAAAGCGAAACGAACGTTTCAATGGCAGCCGGAGATTGGTTTAAATGAGGGCGTTACGAGAACCTACGATTGGCTAAAAAAAGTTCGTCAGATATGAATGCAACCAGGAGCAAAATTTGCTGCTGGCTATAATCCTGGCACCGCAGGCAAAAAGCGTTCGTTGGTTTGGCAGAAAACGACATCTGGTTCATATTGATCGATCAGTTCAGGTTTCATTTCTGGCAACCACAGAAAATAGACATTTTTAAACAGTCGGCAAAACCAGTACGACAAACATAAAGGATCAGCTCCTCGCTCAAAGAATGAATTGCCGAATATCAATATTTTAAGATCGAACGGTGCAATTTCATTTCTCCAGCTTCTTTCATTTCCAATATGCCTTTGCACATCAACAGCCTTAAGTTCAGATACATCATCTGAAGCGCCAACAATGTAGTTGTAATCAGGGATAGCAACTTTTTCGACAAATTCTCCATCGCGAAAAAATTTTTGTCCCAAGTCTCCTCGTCTATAAGTTTCAGTTATTTTATCCCGATTAATTGTCATGGAAAAACCGAGTTTTTCCAGGCACAGTTTCATCACTGCCGTAACCCCGCCAAGGGAAAAGTGAGTATCAATTTTTCGATAGACACTCTCTCCGTTTGAGTAGGCGTCTCTCAGGCACGCATCTGCATCAAGAAAGTACTCATTCGCGGATATCCGTTTGACAATTTTTTGATAGAGCCTGGTGTTCTTTTCAATTCGAATGGGAAACCTGTCGTTACAGATACTCTGTTTCTCGGGAATGACTAGCTGCAGAAATTTCACATTTTTGTTTTTGCATATTTCCTGCCTCATTTCGATTCGTTTGACCCAGCTGTCGACGAGTTGAGGTGGAGGTTCAATCAGATATTGATCATGAATTCGGTTTGATCCCTTGAACAAAAACAGGTAGCCATCTGTTCCAACTATCACATCTTCAAAAATTGATTTTGAACCCGTCGAAATTACGGTCCCTTCACAAACCGAATCGATTCCCCCGGTAGATTGTGAAAGAAGGTTCTCAACACTTTTTCGGCAATATTGCTCAACCGTTTCCGGAGAGACATCTGGAAACAGCCAGTCACCGATTATAAACCAGTTCGCTTTTTCCCTGCATTTTTTCCAGAAATCAAGCGTGATTCGATCGGTGTCATATGTCGCCTCTATCTGAATAGTACCCAGAAGAAGCAAAGTCAGGGTATGAAGACTGATCTCGCTTTCGAATCCTATTTCAGCCGAATATCGTGAATCAGTTCTCTCAATGCGAACAAATTGAATTTCCGAAGGAGAGGACGTCTGAAAGGTTACTTGATTCCGAACGTCATCCTTTTCATGATAGGCCCAACCTCCGATAACATATTTCTGATTTGTCTTTCTAATGCGATCAATTATCCCTGCTAACATACAATAACTTTCCGACCCGATGTTTCGCGCTGGTGTAAGCCGACTAATTGTTTGTTGTCCAACATCGGCTAACCCCGAAGTAAATCAATAAGACAGCCAAAGCTGCCTCACCCTATGGTCTTCCGCAATGATTTTCAAGTTCTATTTGGGGGTCGCCAGGGAAATCGATTTGATATTCGATCATGTACGCATCGAAGTTGCAGTGCTAATAAAATTGCGAGATGATGACTGTTGGTCGAGTCGAAAAAATCAATTTCAATTAGCGAATAAAATGCAGTGCAAAGAACATGTATAAACGGTGTCACCAGCCGAAAAGCGTCATTCAGACAGTGCGTAAATGTGAGGAAAAATATACGAACACTCATCGAATATAGCCACAGTGATCTCGCCCGGAACCTCGGTTAATATATTCTACGAAACAAAAGAACGACGGAACGAGCTATTGCACCCGAATCTTAACTTGCCACCTCCAAAAAAAAGGTGCTAAACAGGGACAAACTTTGATTCGGCGGGTTTAAACGGATCGTTGAAAGCGCACTATAGTCTTTGATGAATTTTGGCGATTTTGGGACTGGAGAAATTATGCCATCAAAGCGACATGTTCTGACAACAGGCCCCGGACGTTCCGGAACGACTTTCTTAACCCATTTGCTTACATTGCTGGGGTTTGATCCTTTTATATATTTCCTTGAAACCGGTTGGAAAAATCGGTTTGAGACGTGTGCGGAATTTTGTTCGGAAACATATATTAAAAGTCATCCTGAGTTGTCTGGCAAAGATATAAACCCACTAATCCATCGCATTCTTTCTGGTTTTTTAGTCCTTTGGAGATGGCGTTCAGTGTTGCCCAATTAAGATGGGAGTTCCCTTGCTCAGCTGGGGAGGAAGCCAATTTTTTACATATTCGAGAGAAAAATGAAGACTTCGTTGGCCAGAAATTCCGGGCAAGTCCAGTTGCTTAAGACCTGAGAAAGCAAGGTTCTGAAGGTGACAATTCCATGTGTTTTGAAATGTTTTGACATGTATTATGAAACTATCTAATGTAGTCGACGTTCTGCTGACTATGTAGGGGCTGTCGAAGCAATTTGATATTTTCGTGAACAGAGTGGATTTATCTTCCGTGAACAAATTTGGGCATCACAAAGGGAAGTCCATTGAATGGGCACGGAACGTTGTGTGATACAAATTGGAAGCGTAAGTATAATATTGCAAACCCGTCAAAATGTCGGGTTTTGATTGTTTATTGTGGGGAGTCTTGAAAATATTAGCAGGATATTGTGAAAACTGGTAGGCCAGAACGAGTACGAAATCAAGGAAGTTCACAAATGGTCCGCCCCTGGTCTCTTGTTGCTCTCAATAACTTCCAGATATTCAGTCACTCAGGTAAATGAATCAGTAAAACGAAAGCGTGTGATTCATATGATCCGGATGTACAGGGCAAAAAGAAGCAATACATGGGGCAAAGTGTCCGTGCGGACGAATATTTTGCTTAAACTGACCGCAATTCGGCATCAGGGAAATTATCGGCTGGACCAATGAAAGCTACTTTGATAATTCTACCGCCAAATTCAGGGAGTGCATGAAGGTCACCTGTTAGTGACCTGGTAGCGATAATTTTAATCTAAATCGGCAGTTATTACATTTGGTACGAAGCAAGAAATCAATGTTATTTAATAGACTATTCCGTTTAAAGTTTCGTGTGTCAGAGGAAGACATTCAAATAGTAGAGAATTCTTCTTTTTTTGATAAAGATTGGTATGTAGCAACCTATGCTAATCTTCGTGTTGCTCCTGCCAAAGCGGCATTTCATTACATGTCGATCGGATGGAAAAAAAAGCTGGACCCGAGCCCTCTTTTTTGTACTTCCGATTATATTGAAATGTATGAAAGTCAACTCCCCCCAAATACGTGTCCGTTATTTTTTTTTGAAACGACAGGAAAAGACTTATCACATTTTACCAGTCTGGCGCAGCAGCGTAATTGTCTGACTGAAATCGAAAAAATTTTTGATAGCTCTATTTTTTTTAATACAGATTGGTATCTGAAACAAAATCCGGACGTGGCGATGTCTGGCATTGATCCCAGACACCACTATTATTTTCATGGCTGGAAAGAAGGCAGAAACCCTTCGTCACTGTTCGAGACTAAAAAATATTTAGCTGAATCTTTTATGGCGGATTCCGCAATGAAAGAATTATGTCCATTGGTACACTATGAAAAGCTGAAGAGCGCACATCATCAGCAATCGATGCTGTCGAGTCGCTTTTATAGATCTGAGCTTCTCAACTATTTTCGAATTTATGAGTCAAATTTATTTGACGCCAAATGGTACCTTCAGAAATATCCAGATGTAAAAAATGCAGGTTTGGACCCTATAACACACTATATTCGCTATGGTTGGAAAGAATTTCGAGATCCTAGTCCGAATTTTTGCACGCAAGTTTACATCGAAAAGAATGAGTCATTTCCTTCAGGCATGTGCCCTTTGTTTCATTACATTTGTTACGGAAAATCTCATAATTTTATTGTCCGAATGATGGAGTCCGGTGCGGATAATTATCGTCAAATTATTCAAAACTCCAGGTACTTCGATTCGGATTGGTATCTCAAAAATAATATTGATGTTGCCTCAGCCGGGATTGATCCTGCAAAACACTATCTTAAATTCGGATGGAAAACGGGTCGCAATCCCTCACGCGCATTCAGCACAACAGAATATCTTGAAATAAATCCTGATGTAGCAGTTGTACATATTAATCCACTTATACATTATGAAAAGTGGGGATGGAAAGAAGGTCGAATAAAGCGTTACGCTGAAATAAAAGATTTTCAGTTTCCCATGGGGACCCTTGAAATGACAGAAACGGTCGCACCAATAACTTCATCATCTCTGGGACGCGTAGCAGTATTTGCGTCATTCAGCGGAAATGGCTGCATTGAAGATTACGTGGTTGAGTTGTTGCGTGGAATAAAAACGATTGCAGATGCCATTGTATTTGTTGCAGACAATCCGATCTTTCCCGAACAATTGAAGAAAATTCGTCCTTTTGTATCGCACTTTATTTTCAAGAGGCACAACGAATATGATTTCGGTTCATATAAACGTGGATTTTTATTTTTAAATAGTCATGGATTGTTGAACCAGTTTGATGAACTGCTTTTTTGTAATGACAGTTGTTATGGCCCTGTATTTCCTTTTGTTGAAGCGGTTGAGTCAATGAAAAATAGAAGGTGTGATTTTTGGGGACTCACACTGAGCAAGGCATCCAGTGAAGTCACACACGCACATATTCAGAGTTTCTTTTATGTATTTAAAAGGCATGTTTATACCAGTTCCGTATTTTCGGATTTCTTGTTGGGTGTTAAGCGGCAGATTTCTCCTTCCTGGGTTGTTACAGAATATGAAATGAAATTTACTCACGTTCTTCAAACGGCAGGATTTTCTTGTGATACATACATTGACATAAATTTTTCTGATACGTACAACGCACCCATTCCAACCAAAAAAACTTTATCACTACTGCGCGATTTTCGAATGCCTCTGGCGAAAATCAAAGTACTGATGGGCTCAAGCGTGGAAGCGCCTGAGGCGATTCTTGATTTCATACGACAAAAAAATAGTCTGCTGTTTGATTGTATTAATGAGCATCTTTTGAATAAAATTAAGTCTCGGAATACAAGAAAAGATATACCTGTAGAATACGGAATTGATTTACAGTTCAAACATTACGAAAAAATTCACAGACAAATTAAAAATAGATTTTGCGAAGGAAAGAAAATCCGTGTCTGTTTCCTTGTTGCCTGGCCGACAATGTTTCCAGCCAAACCGCTCTATGATCTACTTTTAACAAAAGCTGAATTTGATGCGAAAATTGTTGTTATCCCCGATGTTCGTTTTGGATATCAAAAGGGTATTGATGACATGCACGCTGCGCACAAAGCATTATCCCAGGAGTTAGAACATGTCGAATTGGCCTTTGACGAAAAGAATAATAGTTTTGTCGATATAACAGAAAATTGCGACTTGGTATGCTATCCTCTGCCGTATCGATTTTCTATTGAACAATATAACCTCGATTATATTTTCAGAAAATCGGTATTACCATTTCATATAAATTATGGTTTCTTTCGTTCGAAATACGACCGCTTAATACTTCAGACGGACTACTATAATTTTTTCTGGAAAGTCTATGTTGAAACAGACTACAACTGGAAAGAGTATGAAAAATTTGGAATTGCGTCTGAAAAAAATGCCGTACTGTCGGGATATTGTAAAATGGACGAACTTGCCAAGTATGGTAGGGAAAAACGCACGAGGAAAACAATACTCATCGCACCACATCACTCTATTGATAAAGGTTTTAATAAGGTTCTCGCACTTTCCAACTTCGAAAAATATGCAGATCTGTTTGTGAAATTGCCGAAGCTGTATCCCGATATCGACTTTGTCTTCCGTCCGCATCCGGCGCTTTTCATTTCCCTGGCTAAAAGTGGGCTGTGGGATGAACAGCAAGTTGACGAGTATATTCAGAAGCTAACATCATATCCAAACATGCGAATCAGCTCTGTACGCAATTATTTTGAGGACTTCGTGCAGTCGGACGGAATAATTCAAGATTGTGGTTCATTTCTTGTGGAATACTTTTATACAAAAATGCCATGTTGTTATATGTTGAAATCACCCGACGATATCAGAGATAAATTTACCGATCTGGGTATAAAATGTCTCAATGAATGTTACATTGCCTATACTGAATCAGACATCCAATATTTTTTGGATGATGTCATAAATAATAATAACGATACAAAAAAAGAAAGCCGGATGAGATTGGCGAATGAAATAATGAAGAATTTTCCAAATGTAAGCACGTTTATTTCAAATGATATTTTGGGCTCCTTTGATGATGGTGATTCAGTAAAATAGAGTTTCCGGTGTGCGTTTTATTTTTCAGTGAACTCATGTGATAGCCAGAATTTCACCGCTATGTTTAGGCAACTCAAATGAAAAAAAGACATATTATCATTACTGGTCCAGGACGGTCGGGAACAACATTTTTAGTACAATTGCTTACAAAATTACACTTTGATACAGGATTCACAGATGAATATTTGCCTATTGACAACCAAGTCAGAGCAGGACTTGAACATCAAGGACTAGGACCAAATCTGCCATACATCATCAAAAATCCCAAACTAATGTGGCAGTTGAAGGATTTTTTAAAGAACGACAGTAATGTAATAATTGATCATGTTTTTATACCTCTTCGAGATATAGATGCTGCGGTCCGGAGTCGCCTTAAAAATATTGAAAGTTTACCTGAAGGAATCGATTTAAGCAAAGTTTGGGGAGGGCTGGAGAGTGTCAATGACACTGACCTTCAAAAACCATTTTTTTTAGAAAAACTTTATGAGTTTTGTCTTTTTCTAGGAACATTTAATATTCCAGTCACATTTTTATCTTACCCGCGTCTGGTGACTGAAGCTGCCTATTTGTATCAAAAGTTAGTACCCATTTTATCCGGAATGGAATACGAGCTATTTGAAAATGCCTTTAAGCAAGTAGCCCAGAAAACATTTGTTCATCGAAATTCCGACAACGATGTCATTCCGGAACTTGTTTATGATGATACACCGAACAAACCCTCTTCTCATCAAAAATCCAACATTATCCCAGTTGGAGAGCTGCAAGGGAAAATAATACAATATTTGAGGAACGAGCTTTCGCAGTATCAAAATACGCCATCTGAAACCGCTGTACTTTATTATGATACAGGAACGGGATTAAACCGTACAAATGCGATTCAGCGGAATGTCGTCGAGGGTTCTGAAACACTACATTTTGATCTGTCAGATTATTCTGTTCGACGATTTCGATTTGACCCTGCCAATCATGAAGTCGTCGTTCGTCTGAATTATGTTGAGATAACGGATTGTGATGGGGAAAAGCGAAGGCTGGAATATACTAAATCAAACGCAACATTTTTTCTTGAAAATGTATTTTATTTTCTTATCCCCGATAGCCAAATAGAATTCATAACGGATGTCTCAATCGCTTCAGTTGAAATATCAGTTCATTATTTGGCGATGAATCAATTGGATGTATTTCGCCTGAGCCACTCATTTCTCACAGATGCGCAGAACCGGATTGATTTGGGGAAAGAGCTGAGGGGGATAAAATTTCAAAACTTGGAAAGTGCTAAAAAAAGCGGCAAAATTGAAAAAATTCTTCTCGATTTAAATAGCGAAAGTTTCCGCCAAAAAGAAAAGTTAGAAATTAGCACTAATTCGATTTTCGCTATTAAGGAGCAAATAGATGTACAGCACAATCAAGTTGATCATGCCACCCACGCGATAGATCAAATATCGAATGTGCAAAATGCCATTCATTCCAATCTTAACTCATTGAAAAAACATGTTGAAACACTTGATTCGATACAACAGGAGTCCCAATCAACATTGGAACGACTATTAACCTTTCAAAGTAAAAATGAGGGGAAAATCAATTCCATTGATGAAAGCGTGAGCTTTTTAGGTACCCATATTCAAGAATCTATATGTAACAATATTGAACCACTTCAACAGCAAATATTAAAAATCACTGAGTTACAAGACCAGTCATTTCAACACGAAAAAACGATTCACAAGCAATTTAAATGTCATTCAGACATACTTTCTTCGCTGTCAAAAAAAATTGAAAGGCAATCAAACCATTTAGAATATCAACATGTACTACTTTCAGAAGTAGTTGCCGAACACAAAATTTTGCAGAGTTGGAGAGAATTTTTTCGAAAAGAATTGATGAAAAAAGCGAGATTGTTTTGGCCTTTTTTTCTTGCAAGGCGTCTTTTTTCCATTATTCGACACCCTTTGGTCGCAAGGCAGCATACGAAACTGAAACGAATTTTAAAAAACAGCAAATTATTCGATTCAAAATTTTATTTGGAATCCCATCCGGAACTTTATTTTAAAGCAACTGACCTTGTTGACCACTTCATCCAGAATTGCAACCGATTCGCACCACATCCGCTTTTTAATTTCGATTATTATCGAAAGCAATGGGTGGTACAGATCCCGCAGGAAACTTCGCTTTTTTTCCACTTTATTCAATATGGTCAAAATCACGGCGCCAACCCACATCCATTATTTGACATTGAGTATTATCGAAGTCAAATCTCGTCGTTAAACAATAAGAGATTAGATAATCCTCTCACGCATTTTTTATATAGTGGTTGGAAACAAGGTTTGAATCCACATCCGCTTTTTGATGTTGTGTTCTATTTGAAATCAAATCGGGATGTGAAAGACGCAGGAGTTAATCCACTGATTCATTTTGTAAAAATTGGCTATCGAGAAAACCGACAGCCGCACGCCTTATTTGACATAGTCTTTTACAAATCCAAATATGCTTTACATTCACCTGAAATTAATCCGCTGATTCATTTTCTTGAAATTGGATGGAAGCTTGGCCACAACCCCAATGCAAATTTCAATACAAAGCAATATTTAGATACACATCCGGAACTGGTAGACCAAAACATGAACCCTATAATTCACTATTTGAATTCTCAACCTCAATAATTTTCGCCATAAATGTCATCGAGCGGAAAATCGTATTGCAGGCACAATGAACTATTTTTCAGCAGGTTACTTTTAGAAAGGTATTTTCAGTATGAAGACAATACTAACCTATGGAACATTTGACCTGTTTCACATTGGTCATGTAAATTTGTTGAAGCGTACTCGAGCGCTCGGAGACAATCTTATTGTTGGATTGTCGACAGATGAATTCAATACTGTAAAAGGAAAAAAGACGATTATACCTTACAACCATAGAAAGACGATACTGGAGAGTATTCGATATGTTGATAAAGTAATACCTGAAGACACGTGGGAACAAAAAATTGATGATATTCAACGACATAATGTCAGTACATTTGCAATGGGAGACGACTGGGCTGGGAAATTTGATTTTTTGCAAGCACATTGTGAGGTTGTATATCTCCCCCGGACGAAGGACATCTCGACAACTTCTTTAAAAGAGATGTTATTTACTGAGCGTGAATCGGATAGGATTGCATTGAAAAATCTATTGGAGAATGCGCTGAAAATTGTATCTGAATCACTATAGGCACCTTTGAGGAAAATAGATTGAGACAGTCATATTTGAAAAGGGGAAATGGTGCATTCAATGAACATCGGTACGGACTGGCTCTGGAATATTATAAAAAGGCCATTGCGGAAAATCCCATCCTTGACAAAATACTTGCATACAACATCGGATATGTAGAGAAGAAGCTTAAACACACGCTTAAAGTTCTGGTTGTTTTTCACGTTTTTCACAATGACGTCATAAGTGAATGTATTCAGGGAATTCAGAATATCCCTGCTCCATACGATGTGCTGGTGACGACGCCCCTTCATGAAAACAGTCCTGCGGTCAGAACGGTGAGGTCTGCTTTCCCGAATGCCAGGATAGATTTTTGTGAAAATAGGGGAAGGGATATGGCGCCATTTGTAAAAAATTGGCCGTTGATTAGTAAATATGAATTGTGCTGTAAAGTGCATACTAAAAAGGGTGATCCGGATTATGCCGAAGCATGGAAGGATTTACTTCTGGATGGAATATTCGGCACTCGCAACGAAATTGCAGCGATGGTTCAAGAGTTCCAGCGTGATCCGAATGTGGCCATTGCCGGCAACGAGCTTCTGTATGCCCCTCATCCACTTTTTATAGGGAACAATGGTCCCAATATTGAGAAAATATGCAAATCATATTCAGTACCCAGGTTTTCACATGGACATGATGGTTTTTTTATGGGGTCTATGTTCTGGATACGACCGAGTAGCTTCCCCTTTGCTGAACGTCTGGTGAATCTGGAGTTCGAACCCGAAACGGGAGAGAACGATGAAAAACCGGAGCACGCGCTTGAGCGGATATTTGGGTCGATGACGTTATCTGACGAAAAGAAAATCCTGTTGATTTGGCGAAACCAGGAAAAGATTCCTTCCTTTCAGAAGGTCTCTTCCGATCATGAGACCCGGATGCTTGCATTCAAACAGTACTTTGATGCCATTGAGTCTGCACGGAAGGTGGACGGTAAGATTGAAGGAGACATTTGTACCGTGGATGATCCATCCGTTGGAATGTTAAACGGGTGGCTAGCTATCCGTGGCGACGTGCACCCAAGGGAGGCAAAAGTTATAATAGATGACCATTATCATATTGACGTGATGTGTCATACACATCGGGATGATTTGATCCCCCACAAAATAAACCAGGGAAACCATGGATTTTTTATTCAAATTCCATCTGAATTTCTGGATTGCAGAGAACACGAGTACAAACTTTACGATAAAGCAACTGGACAGCTTGTGACGAGCATTAGTTGCATGAAAAAGAGCATCGTTTCTGGAGGGGATGAGTGACCGGGTTTCTGTTTGTTGACGATGTTACATTTGATCGACAATTTCCATGATGGATTCGACAATACGCCGTTCAAAAGAAGCAGTTCAGCTTGATACCTTTATTCCAACTCGAAAATTTTCATATGGTCGTGCCCTGATTTCATAGAACTGAGACGATGAGAAAGCAAAGATTACGACAAGAAGGTCACGGGCATCACCTCAAAATTGTGGAAGAATTAAATATTTTTCCATACACTGATAAACCAATCCTTTTTAGAAAGGGAGCTAAGGGCGGTAAATACCTGCAAGCCACCGTCAAGATATATTTCGTTCATATCTCGTCCGCTGTATACGACCTGGCCAGTTGGTTTCATTTGAAAGTTCCATTGATGAAATCCCCGCCAGTTTTCTTCTATAGCTTCGTTCACGAAGCCTTGTACAACAATTAATCCTTCTGGTTTACACGCTATTTTCATTCGCCGAAATACTTCAGATGGATTCTGAGAGTGATCTATTGCGTTGCTGATATGTACGATATCGAAAGATGCCTCGAAATCGATCTCTTCGCCGCCGCAAGATATTGGAGGAGTATGACCATATCGTTCATAATCAAAAATAATCGAATAGAGCGCGCCCAGCGGATCAACAGTAGTAATATTTTTTAAGGGGAAGGTTCCATTCAATACGGAAATCACACCTGAGCCAATATCAAGAACTTTTAAGTTCTTAATATTATCAAGACCTAAAAAATAATTGTATATCTCTGGCCTGAGGTCAGGAGTTTTGCGGTCACTCGGTATCCATCCTTCAATGAAATTTTTCTGTTGAACAAACCATTTCCAAAATCTAAGCTCAGTAGCAATGCCATTCATTACATCTTTTGTTAACATCAAATATCTCCTGTATCTATTTTATGGGGTGAGGAACTTCTTTGAGTATCGAATGTGCCCCAAGGGGGATTTCAATTTTCTCCATTTGAAACGGATAAATTCTATATGTCATCCGAATGTGCGATTGCTTCGATCTAACTCGTTATTAAAGTAGAATTTTATACTCTTCTTGAGTCCATAGATCCAGTGAAAACGTCATGTATCAAAGTGACAGGAAAGAAGAAATGGGAAAGTGATGCGGGACGGCAAGTGCGGGCTTTCGTGGCCAACACTGATTGAGAGGTGAAATGGAATATGGAGAGACGCTGGATGATGCTGGAATTGTCGAGGATTTGAAAAGAAGGTCGATATGGAAAGGCAAGTCCGGATGACGATGGAGACCTGCGGCGGTGTGTAATCATTCGTGTGAGTGCAGATATGAAACAGACACGGAGTTATTGAGAAATATGTGTAACTGGTTGCTCACGGAAAGCTACATGACCAATGTGTCCCTGCCGGAAAAGTTGCCTGGCTTATGTTCGACTTTGGTGTGCAGACATTTGTAAATATGAGAGTTCCCCCCATTGATGTTATGTGTTATTCACATTGGAAAGACCTGAAGACATATAATATCGATAAACGACACCACGGATTTCACATCGAAAATCCAATGCAGAGTCTGGATTCGGTTGAGCATTTGTACTGGCTATATGATGAAGCCACAGGAAAACATGTAAAGAAATTCGGTTGTGCGAAAGTGCCGACTCAGGCATTAGCCCCCCGAGAAGCAGGATGTTAAAATTTTTGGCGGTTACTTTTTTGGATGTTGGCACTGATGTGGAATCCTGTTAATTCTTTTCGCAAATGCCAAATACATGGGTGAAATCAATGTGCTATAGTTATCCAAGAAAATTAATTATACAGAATATACTATCAAATACCGGTACACACGAAATCATTATTCCTGTTGGCGACAACTGCGAGTTGGGAGCACAACTAACAAGGGCTGGTTTTGTAAAAGGATCGCTTTTCCGATATGCAGCCAGCAGATTGTCGAACGTTGTTTCTCTAATCGAAAATGACTTTGAGGGTTTTTTTAAAGATGTCTTTCCGACGTCTATTCGTGGCGTGACCTGCCGCAGGTATTCAATTGGCTTTCATGTGAAGTTTGCTATTCGCCAAACGGAAAATGGTTTTGAAGTCGATTCGGAAAACTACTCAGAAGATTATCAGAAAGAGTATTCAAAGATTTCTTATCTTGTCGAAAGATTTAAGAAGCAGTTGACTGGCAACCAGAAGGTCCTTTTTGTGTACAAATCGAATAGGGGAGATTTTGAGCCAATCGAGCGATTTATTCATGTTGTTGAACAAAAATATCCAGGCTTGGATTTCAGTTTTCTTCTTGTTAAAACACCAGACCAGAAGCTGGAATACAGACACTCGAGACTATTCGTTGAAGATGTAAGTTTTTTTAACTCTTATGAAAAAGCAGTTGATGCGGGGGATAAAGATCGATGGTTCGAGATATTGGGAAAATATATGAAAGTATCGCCATTCTTTTATCTCAGGGCCTTTTCAGGAGACGAGCCAGTTGATATCATGTGCAGAACAGCATTATGTTTCGAAAAAAAAGGTGATCTGCATACTGCGAAAATTATTATGGATGAGGCGAGGAAACTTGACGCTGGCCGAGTTTTTGTGGGTAAAAAATGTGAGCAGTACAGCAAGGAACGTAGGCAGATTGTTAAAAAGGAAAGTCAAAATGAATTGATCCGCAAATTTCGATTGTTTGGAAAGAAGCTTCTTTTTTTTTGAAATAAATTTTTGGTCACTACAAGTCAGCAGTATCCCTCGGCATTTTGTGTGCATCTGTTCAGCGCTTGATCTTTGTATACAAGAAAGTGAAAAGCAACTGGCGCACAACAGATTCTTTCACACCACTGATGAAAGCGATCTTTATTCGTAAATAGGTTAGATTTCCTCTATGCGCGATGAGGTGTCGGTTTCTGCGAACACAGCAATACTATGAAAAATGTATTCCCCTTGATGCATACCGGGGTCAATTCTGATGTTACCATTGAACTGCTTATTGGATATCACAACACTGACCTCATTATATCCAATTTGAATCTTTCGCAGCTCTGAGCAAAATCTGGTGAATGTGCGTTGCTCGTGAGTTTGATAAAACAGCTGCAACGTGGTGTCGTGAGTAACGGACACACATATCTTGACAACATAGAAATCTGTTTCTGAGGGTCGGACTGGCGCAATGGAAAAGTACGGATCTTCAGCATTTGCTTCCACAATGAATCCGGAAGAAAAAGTTCGAGATATGCCAGCAATATCTTTGCTCTTCCGGTGAATAAGACGGTGGAAATTGTCTCCGGTTATGAGAAGCACTGGCGGAAGTATACTTGTTATGTAGGCAAGGACCCTCGCTTGTTCCTCCTTAGAGTGATCCTCCGAGAAAAAAGTGGGCAAGAATTTCGTTCGGATAGCAACCATGAGTTGATTCGCCCGATTATTGTTGAATGACGCGATTGTGCCATCTAGAATTTTGAAAAAAGTATCTGGGTTCCTTCGATACACAAAGCGCAGTATTTCTCCAATGCTTTCCGGTGAGTATTCTTTCGGAGGTGATCCCGCAGAAGTAGGCTTGGTTGAAAAGTACGTTTCGCTCACTCCTCGGAACATCTTGCTGAGTTCTATTTCCTTTTTTGAAAATTCCTTCAAAATGTTTTCTTTTTCGCTGTACTCTATGAATGGTACTTTCAATTCATCTGCTTGAACGCTGAACTCTGCTAAAATTCCATTGGTTTGGTAACGCAATTCGTTGTCGTTGATATCGAATTGCGCGTCATTCAATAGGCGTCGGAATTGGAAGGTATTAAAATCGAAGGATGGGTTAATCACTTTTCCTGGCCAATTTATTTCCTTATTATTGGAATTGAGGTCCAGGCCTATGCTGGCAGCAAAATCAGAATAGATATTCCCGCCAACAAAAGTATCTCTATCATACTTGCGTATCTCTATTCTTTCAGGGGCCATGTGCTGGACCAGATTCAAGAGCGTTGTAGCGTAATCATGTTCCTTGATAATTGGACTTAAATTGGAATAGTCGATTAACCCGTGGTTCTTCACAAGCTGATTGACACAGCTTTCAAGAAAATCGTCCATTTTTCTTATATAGCAGATGACTTTAACATCATAGGAGCTGAAAAAAGTCGAAAATTTTTCAGGATGCAAACGGACGGTGTGAAAGAGTATCTCCGATGATAACACAACTTTTGATGAATCCAGATTACTAATCGCTTTGTTGAACCGTTCGGCTCCTGATTGCACAATCCATTCATGCAAATGGGCTGCATTCCCGGCACTGGTCTGATATGCCTGACCAAACTTCGGAGGCCATGGAAATTCAAAATGTTGTTGTCGTAAATAGTCAGGATTTAAAGCAAGCAAGGCTTGAATGGCACTGCTACCCGTTTTGGGCATTCCTATATGAATGAATAGTTTTTTAGGTTTCATTAAATATACTCTCAAATGATAAATTTCGTCAGTGCTGTATCGTTGTACTGAGAGAGGGGCTGTTGGGAACAACTTGAACAAGCGTTCACACCCATCTTCTTCAACTCTGCCGGATGTGCCAATGCCCACTGCAACAGCTCTCTCCATTCATCTTCGGTCTGCGCCAGAAGACCATTTTTCATGTGGTCAATGTGCAACTCAAATTCGCTGACTTTTGACGCCAGTACCGGAACATTCACTGCTGCACATTCAACAAATTTAACAGCGGATTTTGCGTGATTGAAGATATTGTCTTCCAATGGAACGATCATCAAATCGTGTTCAGCAATGCAACTCAGCATTTCATCATATGGAAGTACCGGATAGTTTTTGACAGTAGGTAGTGAGAGAATCTGCGCTGATACCTGGGTTGCGCCAAGAATCGTTAAAGATGCGTTTGTATGTTTTGAGAAGAATTCGTACAACTGATTGCCAACGACTAAAAAATCCTCCCGGTGCGACATAGTACCGGACGCATAAATCACTTTAAGTGACCCCGTGGGGGGTACAATACGGGGTGGGTGCAAATATGTGCGAGAGACTCTGTTGCGCACGACTTGGCAGGGTAGGTTGTATTTTTCTTCAATAAATGCCTGTATCGCGGGGGTGGATACAAAACAACCGTCCATTTCGACCAGCATTCCTTCATAGAGACGGGCAATTTTTTCAGCGTGCCGCAACGGCCATTGCCCCCCTTTTACGGAACCAATTACTGAAACAGTGTCCGGAAACACCAGATCATCCATGTCCATCAGGCATCGCTTGCTGGTGGACTTCACATGTGAGAGGAATTGGCCCACATTCCCCTGATCCTGAAAACAGCGTTGGAAAACCACACATTGAGACTCGTCGATATGTCGCTGAGCCAGCAATGGCGGTGTTTCAGAATGGATTACAGTGGCCTGAATACCATGCTCAGATAAGCGCTCGGCGAGATTCAGTGCCCGATAACGGGTGGAGCCATTGTCCAGACCCGCTGATGTGACGATCGTCACTTTTCGGTAGGCAGCGCCTTCGTAAATAATCGGATCGAAATATTCGGGATGAGACCGATGAACGTATCGAACGCCCGTGGGTGAAGCCAGGAGTGATTGCCTGGTTTCGAATTCATGACCACCACCAAGCAGAATGCTCAGATTTGACAATTCCGCTCGAACATTTTGGTTGGTTGTATGCAGAAGGGCATCAAAGATGCCAGCAAAAAAGTCCCTGGGAGGCTGCTCCAGCATTACAGAATCGTAGTTTTCGCAGAACCATTGAATGAATTTCTCTGCGCCATAATGAAGTTTCTGGGCAATCACAAATTCTGAACGGTCATCGAACTCGTTATTTTTGGCAAAATTGATTGCAACAGAGCCGTCTTCGTTGCCAAGAGATAACGCAGGGGCCTCCGGTGCCGAGAAGAGCAGTTCAGCAAGGGTAATATTTTTTTCAAATGGCATAGCATAGTGTTTGGGCTCGCCGCCCGCATAAAGCAGGCAATGACGCAAAATTCCTTTGGACTCACGAGATCTTGAGCCCACATAGCTGCCAATGATAGTTCCAGGCGCGCCGTGTTGCTTCAGGAATGCGCAAATTCTGGATTGAATGTTCAACAACCACCCCACATCTGCAAAGACGATTCTGGTATTTTCGAACATGCCATTGTCCTGCAAGTATTGCTTCAGTAGATGGCGGGATTCCTCATTGGCCGAATGAATTGCTGCGGACAGTTCGGTCAGCAATTCAGACAGTTTTGTCAAATCCTTCCATACCGGAATGCTATCTATGGATTTGAAATAATTCCTCACGGTCTTTTTTACCTGCAATGAAGTTACGTCGAGGTTTGCTTTTTCAAGGAAATACCCGACGGACTTCTGATTCAAGTGAATACCGTCCATCAGCAGGTAGATGTCATTGGGGGAAAGCGGATGCTGCAACGTGGCATTGATTACTGTAGACCGCGACAGGTGCAGATATTTGGATTCGATAGTTTTATTTTTCAGTTCCGTTTCGTAGAGTCTATCAAATGCTTTTTTGATAATGCGACCATCTCTGGCCATGAACACTATTTGTTCAGCCCCATACAGTTTGGCGATGTCGTGCGTATGAATAGCGGACATCATCGCCATCGGTCCGGTCAATTCGTACCCCAGTCGGATGAAAATTTCCGGGAGCATATGCGGGCGCTCTTCCAACCAGTGGCGGGCCGCCTGAGAACAGAAGCTCTCCCATATTCGTCCGGTCTGGGACATTTCAGAGCGCGCTTTATCTGTCAGGGGACACAGTTGGTAATCCCTGTCATACAGAGGCGTGAATCGCGCGCAGGCAATTCCTGCTTTTCTGGCATATTCCACATCGCCTTTCCAGTTGTCGCCGATATGGAGTATCTTATCTTTTGACACTTTCTGTTTTGCCGCGTGCCGGACAAGTTCAATGTACAGTCTGCCAGTGTCCTTCTTTTTACCCATATCCGAAGACAGAAGCAACCCGGCCCATCCCTCAATGCCAGTGTTCTTGAGGATGGACGTAACGGTTTCTTTGTCCAGATACATGTCGCTGGTGAGAAAAATTGTTTTGTTTTTCTCTTGAGCGTACCTGAAGAGCTGAATCCCTGTTGGATGCGCGGTACAGAGAGCCATTTCAGTTTCTCTTTCAACCGATGGGTCCTTGTGAAACGGCATCTGCTGATATATTTCCGTAAGAGAAACATCATCTCTTTTTCCCTTGTAACTGCCGAGAACGCGACCGGCGGTGCTCATTCTTTCCTGGTGGAATGGAATGGGAACAGGTTCGTTTTTACTGAGCTTTCTCTCCACAATATCAAAAGCAATATTGGGGTCGGTTACCTTTCGAACGACGAGTGTGTCAAAGATGTCGAATGAAATGGCGTTGTATTTATCTATCAGTACCTTCAGATTCTCAATCTCATCGCCAGTATCGAACGATTCGAAAACGGATGAAGGCAGGAACGACAGAATTTGAGGTGCTGCGTTATTGACGTAATACTTATCCAGTACTTTTTTGCGACCTGCCTGCCCGGCAGCAACACGAGCCGTGTCGTCATCCAGATAGTGGGTGACCGCTTCGGTCATTCTGTCTATGTCCAGATATGGTGTGACCTTGCCGGCATCTTCTTCAACAAACGTATGAATGCTGCCAGCCTGATCGTCGAAGCAGACAATCGGCATCCCACATTCGGCGGCTTCCAGACATACAAGGGGATGGGGATCTTCTCGGGATGTCAGCAAAAAGATACTTCCCCATTCAAAATAGTCCCTGGGATACTTTTTAGGACCGAGGAACGAAACAACGTCGGCTACATTCGATGACTCGATGACTTCATCGGCATTCAGGTCCGTTTGGGTTCCGGAACCTATCCAGTACATATGAAAGTCGTTTCGGCCATCCGCCTTCAACTGACTTGCAACCTGGCAGAACAGATCAAATCCCTTGCGCAGTTCAGTGGGACCGCATCCAAAGATGGCTTTTTTTTCGGATGGTTTTGGAATGGGTTTACCAGGCTTGCGTTTCGGTTCAATAAACGGCCGTAGTAGCAGAATATCAGCGGAACCGCTTGGAACTCTTTTAGAAATGGATTCAACTGAACCTTCAGAGACAGCGATGTATTTGGTGCAGATGTTCTTGATGACGTCCACATGTATTTCAAATATCTTGAACACGTTCTCCATTTCATGAATGTGAGTGACAAACTCTGCATTCAAAAAATGAAAGTGTTTGACGAACTCGCCTGCGACAATTGTGTTGAGATACACCGCTTTAACATGGTCTCCGCAAAATGTGCGGAGTTTTGTTTCGCGATTTTCACATTCCAGATCGATAAAAAAGGTGGGCGCCATCTCTTCGAATTTATAGTTCCATGGTCCACTTCTGCCCACCACAATGCTGAAGTTGATTTGTGTGTTTTCCTTCAACCAACGCATCAGAGTAAGAAGTACAGCGGGGGCTCCCGTCTGGGTTGCCTCATGAGATACAAAGATGAGAGACGGAGAATTTACTCTCGGCTTAGTTGGTGGATAAATGCGTATTTCGTTAGTGAGGCGTCCTTCGGAACGACCTTTTTTTATCCAGTGAACAAACGGATTGATCCCGACATCGTCCACATCCGGATATTCTGACAGGTAAAAATTGGTGTCGAATTCCCGATTGGGGTTTCGTCCTTCTTTCCATCCGTACACGCAGAAATGCAATATCGGATCAATTTTCTCAGGAATATTTTTCAGATTGGCGGCAGCATAATATTCCGCATCAAACAGCTCAGATTCCGTAATGCATGCGATGTCTTTCCGGATTGCCGGTGTGATTGCAGAAGAAAGGTTTGTGTAGGACGAGTTTATAGCGTTATGGTCTTGACTGCCTTCAACGATACAGTGATACAGGGGGTTGATGCCGGATTTCTTCACTTGCCTGTGATGGGTAAGATAAACTGATGTGTTGAAATTCGGATTGGGATCACATCCCGTGTATGCGCCGAAAAAGTAAAAATGCTCGATTGGGTCAATGGGGTAGTTTTTTAAACCGGGATTATTGTCCAGATAAAAATCTGAATCGAATAATCCACTTTTTCGGATGATGTTTATTCTCTTGTAGGCAGTGACGTTTTTTTTTCTGGATTCAATGAAATCAAGCAGTGGGTTGATTCTCTTTTTCTCAAGACGGGGAAACTGCGACAAATACAGCGTGGAATCGAAGTAGGGGTTGGGATTGCGACCTTCAAAACCGCCATAGAGCAGAAAGTGGCGCACAGCTTTAACGTTGGCTTGTTCCACATCCGGATATTCTGAAAGATAGTACGCCTCGTCAAACAGTCCGCTTTTTTCCAGTATCGCGATTGATTTCTGTATTTCTTTTTTTCCGGGGCGCCGAGGCTTTTTTCTCTGAAAAATAAATGAGGGTTTGAACATGTTCTTCCTGAGGATATTTGATGCCCACCTGATAGCAATAGGGGCGCGTAATTAATCAATTCAATTGATTACGAATACGAGTGCAGAAAGTAAACATAAAATAATTCATTTTACAAGAGACGGCAGAGAGGTGATTCGAAAGCCCCTCAGGGGCTTCAATGGGAATAACGTTGGCTTTTGTCAGAAACCGGATTTGCTCGCGTACATTGTTGTTATATAAGAGTTATTCAAAATCAATCATGCGCGATTGGAAACACTGAGCAGCACACTGGACACTCCAGAAATTGTCAGAGAAAGTGAACAGGATGAGAAAAAAAGCATTGATCACAGGCGTAACAGGCCAGGATGGCGCTTATCTGTCAGAACTTTTACTCTCGAAAGGGTATGAGGTTCATGGCGTAAAGCGCCGTTCTTCCCTTTTTAATACCGATCGCATTGATCACTTGTATCAGGAACCGCATGAAGAAAATTCCAGTTTCTTTCTCCATTACGGGGATATGACGGACTCCACCAATTTAATTCGGATTATTCAACAGGTACAACCCGATGAAATCTACAATCTTGCGGCCATGAGTCATGTTCATGTCAGCTTTGATACACCGGAATACACTGCCAATGCAGATGGTCTCGGTACCCTGCGAATTCTGGAGGCGGTTAGGATTCTGGGTATGGTTGAAAAAACCAGGATTTATCAGGCATCCACCAGTGAACTGTACGGTCTGGTTCAGACGGTCCCTCAGGATGAAAACACGCCATTTTATCCCAGGAGTCCGTATGCAGTTGCCAAGCTCTACGCGTATTGGATTACTGTGAATTATCGCGAAGCATATGGGATGTTCGCTTCCAATGGGATTCTTTTCAATCATGAAAGTCCCATTCGCGGAGAAACTTTTGTGACCCGAAAGATTACGAGAGCGGTTGCCAAGATTGGTCTGGGGCTTCAGGATAAGCTCTATCTCGGTAATCTCGGTGCGAAGAGAGACTGGGGACATGCGCGGGATTATGTGGATGGGATGTGGCGAATTCTGCAACACCGCGAAGCGGACGATTTTGTACTCGCAACAGGAGTGACCACATCCATTCGCGACTTTGTGATGAAAGCGTTCGCACATATCGGGGTGAAAATTGAATTTATCGGCGCGGGAATAAATGAAACCGGCGTTGTGCAGTCGTGCGACAACGATCGTTACCAGGTGGAAACCGGCAGAGAAGTGGTGGCAGTTGATCCCAGATATTTCAGACCAACCGAGGTCGACCTGCTCATTGGCGATGCCTCCAATGCAAAAGATAAACTCGGCTGGCAGCCGGAGACGGATTTGGATGCGCTGGTGGCCGATATGATGGAGAGCGACATCTCCCTGATGGAGAAAGAGAAGTATTTAAAAGAAGCTGGGCATCCAATTCTGAATCGTTTTGAGTAGGTGTGGAGATATGAAAAAAACAAGTAAGATTTACGTGGCAGGACATACCGGACTGGTGGGAAGCGCTCTCTGCCGCTCTCTTGAGAAACATGGCTACACCAATATTCTGGGTAAAACGATTGAAGAATTGAACCTTGAAAACTTTGCAGAAACAGAAGCTTTTTTCAACTCAGAGAAACCGGAATACGTGTTTCTTGCAGCTGCCCGGGTAGGAGGGATTGTTGCCAACAATACCTATCGGGCAGAATTCATTCATTCCAATCTTCAGATACAGAACAATGTCGTTCATTCAAGTTACCTCCATGGGGTGAAAAAGCTGTTATTTCTTGGCAGCAGCTGTATTTATCCCCGTCTGTGTCCCCAGCCCATGAAAGAAGAGTACCTGTTGACCAGTGAGCTTGAGTACACCAATGAGCCGTATGCCATTGCCAAGATTGCCGGGCTGAAAATGTGCGAGGCATATAATCTTCAATACGGTACCAATTTCATCTCAGTGATGCCCACAAACCTCTACGGACCTTTTGACAACTTTGATTTGGAGAAATCCCATGTTCTTCCCGCGCTGATACGCAAGATGCATCTGGCAAAACTATTGGAACAGGGCAATGAAGACGCTGTTACGCGCGACCTGGGGACCCAGCAATGGCGTTCCGTTACCGAACAATATGGGATTTCGGGAGAATCGGTCACGATTTGGGGCTCTGGCACGCCATATCGTGAATTCCTGTATTCCGAGGATATGGCCGATGCGTGCGTGTTCGTCATGGAAAATGTCAATTTCTCAGATTTGGCCGAAGGACGAAGCGAAGTTGTGAATACTCATATTAATATCGGCACTGGTACGGATCTGACAATTGCTGCGCTTGCAGAACTGATACGGGAAGTCGTGGGATTCGGTGGTAAATTGGTATTTGACACAACAAAACCAGATGGTACCCCAAGAAAACTTCTGGATGTCACGAAACTGAACCGGCTTGGATGGCAAGCCTCAACGACCCTTGCCGATGGCATCTCCAGGATGTACGCCTGGTATCTGGGGTAGCGGAACCAGTAGACGATCGGAAGTCACACGATGCATATCTGATTCAGTTTTCTTCAGTTCACAGAGATTGTTTTGAATTGCGGATGAGGATGAGGGGAGGGGCGGGAAATTCACATTCAGATTACAGGCGAAGCACAACCCCTGCCGAAACCGCCACCTGATAAATGATTTGCATCACATCCGCAGCATTCTGAAGTACTTTCACGTCAATACGAGGGGGAACCAGAATTTCGTCCCCTGGCAGTATTACATCGTCCGGATCTTCGATGGAAACAGATGCGTCAGCATGAAGCACAATCACCATGTCGTCATCACCCCGTTCGGAATAGCCACCCGCCATTCTGATGTATTCTCGTGCAGAGGTGTCTTCCTTGAACATAACTGCCTGTGCAATCATCACTTCGCCGCCAATACGAACCACATTGGTTCTCGGGGGGATCACAATCGTGTCGCCGTCCTCCAGCAATACATTCAGCTGCTTTCCATTCTGAACCGTTACGACGCGACCCAATGGCTGGATTTGCCGAGCTCGCTGAACAAATTGTGCAGTCAAATTCGCTTCTCTGATGCGAATCGCTGATTCTCCCTGAGATGCGGAAAGGGCAAGAAGCGCGCTTCGTTCCAGGCGAAAGAGGGAATCGGTAATGGCATCCTTTTGTGCCAATGCCACGGATCTGCGAAGAATATGCACCGCGTTCACATTGGCCAATTCTTGTGACGTGGGTATCATGTTCAGAACATCAACCAACCGCGCGCCACGATTTACCGTGAGCATCGTCGGACCCTCGAACTCACCGTGCAACTTGATCATAATGGATTCGGTTCGGCCATCGGTGCGAATGTTAATGGTGTCCCCATTGAACAGCGGCTCCTGCTGAAAAGTATCTATCTTCGACGTCTTGGCGTACGGTCGACCATGTCGAATTCCTGTGATAGTGACTTCTGTGGCGGTGGCCGCTTTGGGAATAATGGCCATGGCGTCGGCGCCGGTATTGGTGTCGGATTTGAATTCAATGAGACAGGGCGAAGCGACATTCCCCGACAATTCTACTACGGGCCCTCTGCGTTCCACCAGAATAGTGTCGTTATCCTGCAGCTGCGGAACATCGATTTTTCCGTTGAGCAAAAAGTCGTACAAATCAATGGACGCAATTTTCTCGTTGTCACGCAAAACGACAATCCGTCGATAGCTGCCAAGGTTGGGGTTGATACCGGCGGCCTGATCTAAAAAATAGAGGACGCTGTCTGAGGGTAGCCCGGCGTAACGCCCGGGATTGACCACGCCACCCGTCACGAATACCGCAATGGGATTGGCGGTGAGCAGGTTGGTGTACACATTGACATTGCGCAAGTACACTTTGCGCACAGATGCACTGACCAGCCTGTTCAGATTTGCATATTTCGCCCCTTCAACTCGAATAGGTCCAATCTCAGGCAGAAAAATATTCCCCTGGCCATCCACCGTGAAAATGTTGTTAATGTTGACAACTCCCCAAGAGGATATCGCTATCTTGTCCCCGGTCATGATGATGTAATTGGGATTGAGACCGTTTTCTCTGGTTTTGATGAAATGTCCGGAAAAAAGATTGGCGCCATAAGGTAAAAGCGCCTCTTTGGGCGTTTCATTTACCGGGGGTGGCATTTCCGGTTCCATAATCAACTCGTCCGGGGTCGAGAAAGTGTTCTGGGTAGCAGCCGCCGCAGGCGCTGTTGGCTGGTTTCCGTTGGCTGCCTGCGCTTGCGCTGCTCTTGCTGCTGCGATTTGCGCAGCAGTCGGAGTCTGGGCGAATACCCCTCCAGAAAGGAGTAAACAAAAAACAACAATAATTGGATACAAATGAATAATTGATTTTTTCATAAATGATTTCCTGAATAAAAACAGCGATAAAGTAACCGAATTCGTTTTTTTTTCAAGTGGTGTAACGCTAAATTCTGGCGTGCTCTTTGACTGCGGAAACGGTAAGGGAAAAAATGCCGAATACTGCCAGTGAAACCAGAAAAACAGTGAGGATTTTCAGCCAACGTTTGGGGTAGCTGGCTTCGTCAACCAATGAGGGGGAAGTTATTTCAACCAGATAGCTTTTTTGTTTGAGTGCGTCCAGTCTTGCTGCCTCCAAAGATATCGTGGCCGATTGGTACTCTTTTTGGGCCAGCTCTTTTTCAAGCATTGCCAGTTCAAATTCCGCAATGTTTTTCCCCATACCACCATCTTCCGCAGAACCGATGAGCCGGTTATTTTCTTTCCGTATTTGCGCTCTAATGGAGCGTACCTTGCTGTCCAGCGCCAATACCTGCGGCGCTGTGGGCGCCATGATGGCTCTGGCTTCATTCAATTCAGTCTGTGCCTGCGCCAGGGCGGACTCCAGACCACTTTTTAACCCCATCAAAGATTTTGCAGAATGGTCTGGACTGAAGTCCCCCTGTTCCTGTTGAATGGATAAAATCGCCTTCTGCGCTGCGAAAAGACGCTGCTCCGCTTCATTTAACACGCCTTTGGTGAAAGCGATTTTATCATTCTGCATATGAATGGACATAGCATTTACTTTTTGTTCACTCAGTTTAATCAGTGTTTGGGCAAACCGTTGGGCACTTTCGGGATCGAATGCTTTTACTTCCAGGGTGAGTACCCCCGATTCAGAATCAAATTTGATGCCAACCATCTCCAGGTAATATTCGTACGCATCCTCAAATGTGGCATCCGGTGCCAGACGAGCCAGGAAATCAATGTTGGGATTCTGATAATGTTTCAAAAAATGCTCTTTTTCGTCCAGCAATTTGAGCATGTCTCTGGATAAAATGTACTGTTGAACCGTGAGTGCGTCCTTTGAGGTTCCTGAAGAGGCGAAGGAGCCGATGATGGAGTCGATTCCCAGTGATGGCGTTCCTTCCGTTTTAACAGAGACGGACGAAGTGGACATGAATTGGTCTTTGGCGAAAAATACATAGTACACAGAGGCGGCAATGGTAGGGGCAATCACAAAAATGAACAGTTTCTGAATAAGAAGAAAGGCTCTTCTTTTTCGCCTTTTCCTGGCTTTTGCTTCATAGTCCATCGGTTGGTTGGCGGCGGCAGTATGAATCTGTTTTAATTTGTTCGCCGCTTGCAGATTCTGCATGTGCTTTTCGTCTTTTGACATCGCAGAGGCGGTGTTGGGATTCTGGGCAGCTGCGAGCTGGGCGACGCCCTGTGAATTGTTGTTCTGTGGTTTTTGTTCCTGCATTACAGTGCCTTGTATATCTCTGCCGCCTCATCGATTGACTCGAACATATGAAACGAACCTCGGGTTAGAATTGCGCATTTATCGCAAAAACTTTTAATTGTATTCATGCTATGAGAGACCATGATTATCGATGTTCGGCTTCTTCGTTCATCAAATACCCGCTTGCATTTTTTCTGGAATATATTGTCTCCCACAGCGGTAACTTCATCAATTAAATAGGCATTAAAATCAATAGCCATACTCAAACCAAATGCCAACCGGGCTTTCATACCTGAAGAGTACGTCTTCACGGGAAGAAAAAAATGCTTGCCAATTTCTGCAAAGTCCTGGGCGAATCCGATGACACGGTCAACATCCTCATTATATATCCGTGCCACGAATCTACAGTTCTCCTCCCCGCTCAAGGAGCCATTGAAGCCACCGGAAAAACCAATGGGCCAGGAGATACGGCCTTTTCGAATGATCTTCCCTGAATCCGGCAACTCCACCCCACCCATGATGCGCAAAAGTGTCGATTTCCCAGCACCGTTTAACCCGACAATGCCTATATTGGTATTGTCGGGGAAGACAGCGCTAATATCACGTAAAACATGGTTGGTATTCCCATTGATGTGATATGTTTTATAAATATTCCTTATCTCAATCATGAGCCAGTGATATATTTTCTGGTTAATTTTTCAGAGACCATTCCAACAAATAAAAAACCCAATATCCAGTACATGATGTATGAATAGCTGTAATATTGATGGTCGTATGTCTGAAACCATCCGTCCCGAGTGAGTTCGATAATCTGAAGAATGGGATTCCACAGGAACATTTCCCTCACGGAACTCGAAAGTTCATGGGCACTGAAAAACAATCCTGAAATCCAGAACAGCGGCCTCAGGATCGGATTAATAAAGTGTTCGGCAGTGGGAACAACCATGCACAGACTGTTGAAAATCAGACCGAGACCTGTACCCAGCAACGCCGCGAAACCAAGACCTGTGAGTGTTTTTAATGCGCTTTCCAACGGAAAGTGCTGTGTTAGAATAGTGTTCACGAGCATTGCACCAAAAAACGTGATAGCAATCGTCGCCGTTTCCAGAATTGCGCGTGCTGCAACGAGATCCAGGGTATGAACCTGAGGGTAATAGAGCAATCCAAGGTTTGCACTCACTGCGGAACGAGCTTTCCCCATGGTACCGCTGAAAAGTCCATATGGTAAAAATCCGGTGCAAAGAAACCCGACAGCGTCCGTTCCCGATGGGGGAATTCTATCAGTGATAATAAACATTCCTAGAAATATCCCCACTCCGACGAGCGGCTCCATGAATGCCCAGATGTACCCGAGACTATGTTTGCCGAATGTCGTTCGGGTTTCCCGAAGAATTAACGCATGGATGACATGCAGCTGCATGAAGAAGCCGCGTGCGTACTCTCGTGCAATGGCAGTCATTGGAGGTTGGTGGTGGGGAGAACCTCTGGAGCAAATCCCCACTGGCCTTCGAATTCACAGACCGTTCTTGGGCTCGCCGGCGCGTTTGCAGTACCTGTGATTTCAATTGATTTGCATGCCCTGCCGCTGGCGGCAAAGTAGTGGCTGGTTATGATGAAAGATGTGTTACCCGCCTGGGTGAGTACTCCGGCAGGAGTGGCAGCAATTTTGCTCAGGATGATTTTTTCACTTTCGTTCTGGGGGGAGACGGCTGTGTTTAGAGTAAGATCATATCCTGTTGATGTGTTTTTCCCGTGTGCACCACTACATGAAATTGTGATGCACGCCAGAGCCAGTGAGAGAATTAGGAATTTTAAAATCGTTTTCATATTGTGCCATACTTGTTTTCGTCAATCGTCAAAGATTTCCAGAATCCCCGAGACCTTACCGCTGTCGTTTAAAACCACAAGTGCTTTTATTTTATTTTGTTTCATGATGTCTTCGGCATCCGCCAATCGTGCTGTTTCGCAAATGGTCTTGGGGGTTGAAGTCATGATAGAGCCTACAGTGACTCTGGACAGATCAGCGTGTTTCTGAAGCGCTCGGCGAAGATCTCCATCTGTAACGATTCCCAGAAGCTTGTCGTTTTCCATGGCAAGTACCAGGCCCAGACGGCCCTGGGTCATTGGTATCAGTGAATCCTGGACACTCTGTTCCGGTGAAACAATCGGTAGCGCGCCTGTATGCATGACGTCTTTAACTGCCGTTAGCAATTTTCGACCAAGAGTTCCCCCGGGATGCAACCGGGCAAAGTCATTGGCCTGGAAATCACGTTCCTTGATCAATGAAACCGCGAGCGCATCCCCCATGGCGAGGGTTGCCAGTGTCGAATTCGTTGGCGCCAGGTTGTTGGGACATACCTCCCGGTCAACAGATATATCGATACAGACATCGGCCTGGGCTGCCAGGTGGGAATTCAGCCTGCCAACAAGTGCGATAATGGGAATATTAATCTGTTTCAGGTAAGGAATCAGGCGGACAATTTCTTCAGTTTCGCCGCTATTGGAAATCAATATGATTGAGTCCTCTTCGGTGATCATGCCCAGATCGCCGTGATAGGCCTCAGCCGGATGAACAAAGAAGCTGGGCGTTCCCGTAGACGCAAAGGTTGCTGCCATCTTCTGACCAATCAGGCCTGATTTTCCGATGCCGCAAACCACAAGGTGTCCGGTCGTATTGAGGATAGTCTTGACAGCTCTGCTGAACTCGCCGTTTATTTTGTTGGAAAGACTGGCAATAGCCATTGCCTGCAAACGAAAAATGTCCTTGACCTCTTCAACAACCTGTTGGGACTGCTTTCTCTTACTTGCCAGCGAAATGACATTATTTCCGGTTCCAAAATCTTCTGCCATAATAAATTTAGCTCCTCAAAAGTCCCTGCAAACAGGGAAAAAAAAATAAGAACTGTAGTATCGACGGAAACCGTACAAAAAATTCATTACGGGATAGCCGTACAACTGTTTCCTCCTTTGAGGGGTTGTCTTTGCCATAAATATGTTAAATTGCCAATCATATTGTAACTCAAAAGTGCCTTCAGACTATCCGTAGTATCATTTTTTTTTGCAAATCCTGTGATGACTGAAAATCATCATATCAACGGGTCATGAGTCGCTCTTTAACATAAGCAATTTCTGGACCATTCGGGGGCCTACACCCGGGGCGAAATAAAACCGTGGGAATTAAAGCGTTTTTAATTGTCTACATTTGTAGACAATTCACTGGAGTGTATTTTATTTGCAACAAATTAACCGTCTGATTTGTCAGAAATGTCTAATTGAAACCAATTATATATTTAGAAAATAAAACATTTAATACATGTTTGGAATTTTTCCGATTCACCGAATCTAAAAGAGAAGGCCTATTTTTCCGGGATACATTGTGTCGCCGGGCGCGTTATTTCTTCTGCGTTGTGCAGAATTGTAGCGCTGTTTCAATATATTGCAGCAGTCGAAATCCAATTCCGCCTTCTGCATATGGCATGTCCCCATTGACGGGACGGTTCAGTTTCAGGTCCTTGAGCGCGGCAAATGCGGACTGAAAGATAATTCGGTTCTGTCCTTCGGGCATCTCATACATGCCGTTTTTCAGCTCAAACGCAAATCTCTGTTCAGCTGCCGTTACTGTATTTGACACATTTTTGTATAAGACTTTTTGGCGGGATACAAAAAGAGCGCAGTGATAGGTCTCATGCAGTGTTCGCAGGATGCCGGTGATGAAACGCAAGTCCTCCTGCTCTCTCACGATATACCGCTGTGCTTCGGAGAACTGTATGATGCCGGCTTTTTCCAGCAGGGCAATGCCCTGACGGGTCAGTTGAGTGAATTCATTGTCGAAACAATTTTTCTGGTCGGGCAGTAAAAGTTCCCATTTATACAGTTGACTCAGCAGACATACGGTTTCTCTGCATTGTTCGAATGTGCATCCCTGAGAACTGCTGCCAAGCACCGGGGCGATGAGTGCTGCTGAGGTCCAGAAATGGATTGTATTATTTTTGTAAAAATCCAATCCCATTCTGGCCGAAGGTTTGACTTCCAACTGTGTTATCTCTCCTCTTTGACCATTGCTGCAATTGGAAATCCGTTTGTCTCCGGCAAAGATGGAAAGCGCCCTTTGAAACGCAGACTTTCTATCGGTGTATTCTTCGGTCAACAACGCCAGTGCATCGCTGGAAAAATTGATACTGCCATCGTTCAGAATTTCCACCAATCGTCGGGTGCGTTTGTATATTTCTTCGCTGGAAACCGACTTGGCGTTTGAGGCCAGCAGAGCGGTCGCGAGGACGGAGTTCAGGGTGACAACCGCATTCCGATTGATTTCGAGCAACGTTCTGCGCCCAATTTCCTGTGCGATTTTTCGGCGTACCGGACTGTCGGTGAGGTCGGCTATGCCATGGCCCATCTGTTGCAGAATGTCCTGTACGGTGAAGAACGATCCGCTGCGCACATATAACCGGCCATAATTTCGGAGCAGAACCCTTGCGGACTTCAGCAGGCCGAACACATTTTCGGACTTCTTCTTCTTCCCCTGGGCTTCTCGAATATACGCATCTTCTTCTATGACTTTGTCATAACCAATATATACGGGAAGGATGCCCGGATTACGCCCGGGTAGGTCGGCAGAAGCGTTCAGGGCCATCTCAAGCATTCCAAGCATGGGACGCAACATTTTTCCGGTGCGCGAACGTCCTCCCTCAATGAAAACTTCAATGGCGTACTTTTCCTGAATCAGTTTTCGGATGTACGCATTTACAATTGCGCGATAAAATTTGTCATTCACGAATTTTCTGCGGATGAAAAACGCGCCGCACGAGCGGAAGAAAAATTCCATGGGCCAGAAGGCGAGATTGTCTCCGGCGGCGATATGGGGGAGCATGATGTTAGCGGAATTCATCGTTTCGGAAATTGCCAGATAATCCACGTGACTGCGATGACAGGGGATGAGCAGGAGTGGCCCTTTGCCCACCGCATCGCGAATCCTGTCCATATCTTCTCTGGGAATCTCCAGACCGGAGAAAATGCGTTTCCAGACAAACAACATGATCATGGCAAATGCGGAGAGAACATGGGGTTTAAATTCAGTTGCCAGCTTTTCTATGATTTCTCTGGTCTTTTTTTCTATTTCCTGTTTGGGGATTTGCATATCCTCGGCAATGCCATCAAGTTCCCTGCGCAAACGTCTGGATTGCGAAACTTCAAATTTTACTCTTGCGGACACCTTTTTGAATGAACCGAGTTTGTGGGTTCTGACCGTCTCAATCTGTCGGCCGACTTTTGCTCGAATGATGCTCTGCAGGCGTACCTCATCATCACCCCTATCCTCTTTCAGTTTCGCAATATTGATGGGGGCCGCCGATATAAGCTCATGGACAGAACGTCGTCTGAGGAGCAACCATATGGAACGCAGAAGTCTGGGATATTCGGACGTACCGAAAATATAGGACCAGTTGCTTCGGGTGCGCTTCATCGGCGCTTCCCCCCATAAAAATACGGTCGGAATTGCAATCACCGGAACGTCCAGATTTTTTTGCGCGTTGATTGCCAGTTCAATACCGTTTGTTTCGGTTGGCCGATTGCCGAGGGCATTTCTGAGCGCCGGGCGCCTGAGAAATACCAGACCGCTGCCGCCCCGTTTCAATGTATGAATCCACCTGGTCAGCTGGCGATTTTTGCGTCGAGAGCCGAACAGCGATAGCAGGATTTTCCATACCGGCATAAACGATAGGGGCGAGAGTCCGGATACAAAGCCGACAGGGGGTAGATTGTAGCGTCTGCAAATGCCTCGGAGACACAAAAAATCAATTATATTGCGGTTTCGCAGAATGAAAATCACTGAACCCGATTTGCTTGCCTGCCGAACGGTATCCAGCCAGTGATCGGAAACCTTCACATAGCGAATCAGAATGGCTTCGATAAGTGCAAACCACCAGTTGATTAATATTTTGGGCTTTCTTGTTCCAGTCATCTTTTTTTTTCAGGGTCCTGAATGAAGTACTCTTTCTTACCCGATGACAGGGGGAAATGGAAGATGTGCTTGAGGGTTTCGAAATAAAAAATTATGGTGCCGCAGAGAAAAAAATCACAGGAAGAAGCGATGGAAAAAATTGATTTGAAAAAAAACCTGGAAACATTACGGCAGAGTCCGTTTCTTTCCACTGCGTCAGCATGCCTGCATGGTGATGTGAAATTGTACACGGATGATTTTAAGGTATTCGAAATTCCGATGTATGTGCCATGCGGTACAGGCGACCATGTTTACTTTGAAATAGAAAAAAGCAACATGACCACGGGAAGCGCGGTATTTAAAATTGCACAGGTTCTTGGTATTTCGCCCCGCGATGTGGGGATGGCAGGACAGAAAGATGCCAGAGCGGTCACCCGGCAGATGTTGAGTGCTGAGCATGTTCCGCCAGAAAAAATTGAGGCGCTGAGCATTCCGGGGATTGCTGTGAAAAGCGTCTCACGGCACGGAAATAAATTGAAAATGGGGCATCTGCGGGGCAACAGGTTTCAGATTCGGTTACGAAATACTCAGGTTGACCGCATTGCGGATGCCGCGCAATTGTTGGCGTATCTGGAAAAGAACGGTGCTCCGAATTATTTCGGCATGCAGCGTTTCGGCTCCCGCGGGGATACCGGGCTGGTGGGCAGATCACTCATTCGGGGCGAGCATCGACAGGCGCTTGAGCTTGTTCTCGGACTCCCGGAACCGGCGTTGGAGGGAGAGGCTGTGACCCGTGCCAGACAGTTGTTTATGGAAGAGAAATATTTGGAAGCCGCAGACGCATGGCCGAGGGGGTTCGGCGAAAACGCACGACTGTGCAGGCTGTTTGAGAAGACCGGTGGCCACTATAAAAACACATTGATGGCCGTTGGAAAGAAAATGCTGACATTTTATGTGTCTGCCTATCAGTCCATTCTTTTCAATCAGGTGCTTGCTGCCCGGATTCAGGATGGCACAGTGACGCAAATGCTCGAGGGGGATATTGCGTGGAAACATGACAAGGGGGTGTGTTTCCAGGTGACAGACGCCGTTCTGGACACGCAACGGGCTCAATCCGGTGAAATTTCCCCGACGGGCCCGCTGTTCGGGGCGAAAATGAAATGGCCGGATGGTGTTCCCGGAGACAGGGAAAGGCATTTGCTGGCAGATGAAGGCGTCACGCTCGAACAGTTTTCCCGGAGGGGACCGTTCAAGTCCGTAGGGGGAAGAAGACCGCTCAGAATATTTCCATCGGAAACTTCGGTAACATCCGGCGGGGATGATCGCGGTGAGTTTCTGCTGTTCGAGTTCACTTTGCCTTCTGGCGCCTATGCGACGGAAATTCTCAGGGAGATTTGTAAATCAGATATGAGCGCTGCAGAGGAAAAATAGAATGTTTACGATATACAGATGGGCTGTCGGGATGGATGGCCATGAACAGGTTGATAATGAATGAGGTTAGTAATGAGTGATATTGATCAATTTTTAAAATGTCAGAAGGTTGCTGTGGCAGGTGCATCGACCAACAGGAATAAATACGGAAATAAGGTGGTGCGTGCCTTTTTGCAAAACGCCCGGGCGGTAATCCCCATCAATCCGAAAGAGGATCGGGTTGAAGGTTTGGCGGCAGTGGCTTCGGTGTCTCAGTTGCCCGATGATGTCGAGGCTATTTCCATTGTGACACCGCCGGCGGTGACGTTACAGGTGGTCGCTGCTGCGCTCGAAAAGAATATCCGACATATCTGGATGCAGCCCGGGGCGGAGAACCCGGAAGCGGTGGCCATGGCCCGGAATGCCGGCGCTAATCTGATTGCCGATGGCGCCTGTGTATTGGTTGCTCTCGGATATCGCGAGATACAGTCTCAGGTGATCTGACACATTGCGGATTGGGGCTAAAAGAGTTCGAAATCGCCGAATTCGCTGTCCTCATCCGCTTCTCCGGTTAGTGCCCGGGACGTGCCGGTGGAACTGGTTTGAAGGCCAGATGCCGATTGACCGTTGAGTTCCTGCTGTATGCGATCATGGATCAGCCGCTCACTTTCCATTGTGTATCTTTCTTTCATATTCACCTGACCGACGTTGTCCTGAACGGCATGTGCAGCCAGTTTTTCTGCCGCATCATTGAGATGCGTGTTGCTCGTCTGAATCCGTTCACTCAGCTTCCCGATAAAGCCGGACTTTTCATTGGTGATGCGGGCGTGGATTTGCAGTTGATTTGAGAGCGTTGCCGTATTGTCAATGGCGGAAAAATACTGCTCACCGATGTGATCAATCTGATCAAATCCGTCTTTCAACTGCTGACTGTTGTCCCACTCGGTATTTTCGCTTGCGAGTGAACTCAGTTGAGAGGTCTGTGTACCAATCTCGGTCAGGATGTTCACGACCTGCTCCACTGTGTGCGTTGACGCTTTCGACAGGGTGTGAACCTCCTTGGAAAGAGCAACCAGACTTGCACCACCCTGTCCGATATTTCGCGACATCACCAGGGCGTTGATTGCCTGGAGATTCAGTTCGCCTGTGATTTCTCCAATTTCGTCCAGATGGGATGCCAACCGATCTGCGGCAACGGAAGCAATCTGCATGGAGTGAATGGTGCGGTCGCGCAGTGTGGAAGAAAAATCCAGCAGACCCTCCTGTTCATGGAGCGCGGTTTTAATCCGTGCAAATGGGGAGTCCGAATGGGTGGCACCGGAAGGCTGTCTGTATTGGGAGGCGATGTCCGCACCGCTTTGGATAATGTCTGAAAAAGACTGTTCAATCGTTCCGGTAGCACCTGCGAGTGTTTCGACAACCTGGTCCAGTTGCGCACTCTGAATTCTCATGGAACGATAGATTTCAAACGTGTTCCGCCCGGAAGATGTGTCAGCCAATGCTTCGATGACGTGCTCCATCTGTTGTCTGGTAATGTCATTGAACTGAATCGATGTGACAATATCTGCAACGCGTTGGGTCATTTTTCTCGACAAACCTTCAATGCATCCGATCTTTTCTGCCGAGTCTCTGAGCAGTTGTTCAAGTTGCTGTGTGGCGTTCTGTATGTTTTGCCTGGATTGATTGATCAATTCATCCAATCGTTGTGTTTCGGTTCGAATTGACGAGTGTAATTCCTGGATACTGTCATTCATACCTCTCAGATCGACCTGGAATTGAAGAAAAACTTTTTTTATGCTTTTGGAGAACTGCTTCAGCTCCTCCGAATAGTCACCAAACATTTTTCTGGTGTGCGAATTCCACGATGCCTGAATCGCCATGTTGCTGCCAAGAATCCACAGTTCCTTGTCGATCTTGCGTATTTCAGGCGTTTTACCGGCAAGCTCCCGTATCAGTGCCGATGCCCCGGTCGCATGGGTCAGTATCTGAAGATTGTTGAGTTTCACGTCGTTGAAGCGCGTGAGAATCCTGTCGGAAATCTGCTGTATGATTTCTGAGATGTTGTGCTCCCTGGAAATCGTATTTACCGCCATCTGGGCGGATGATGTCATCTCCGTCGATTCATGGAACAGATGCTGCAACCCTTCGCCCAACTTGAGAAAATTGCGTTCCGCATCCTGGTTTGAAGATTGCAACTCCTGGATAATGTGCTGAATGTCCACCAATGCATCTTCGGTTGCTGTGCTCGAATCTGTCTTCGAATCCGCTTGTGATGTCGTGTTGTTCATCATATCCGTGTCGTTCAGATACTGCCCTCAGTGGCTGATTTCGGTTGGTTGGCTACACCTGCATCCCCTGGGATGATAGATGTAGCGGTTTCTACAATGTCGATTTCTTCGGTTGTAAGCACGTTGTCAATATCGATAATAATCAGCAATTCGTCACCCCGTTTTGCCATTCCTTTAATGAATTTGGTGTTGAGTTCAATGCCTGCCCGAGGTGGCGGACCTAACTGTTCGGGAGAAATTTCAATCACTTCTTCCACTGCGTCGGCAAGGGCTCCAATTTGCAGTGTGTCTCCGCCGATTTGCAATTCCATTATCAGGATACATGTATTGACTGTCTGCTCCGTTCCCGACATCCCCAGGTTCAGGCGCAAATCAACTACCGAAATGACATTGCCACGCAGGTTAATTACTCCCAACAGAAAATCGGGTGTTTTGGGAACCTGAGTGACTTTCTGGAAATCCAACACTTCTCGCACCTGAGAAATATCTATGGCAAAGTGATTACTCCCCAATCGAAAAGCGAGGAACTGATTCGTCTGTGTAACTATATCACCCATTATTTTTCTCCTGCGGGTTGTCAGAAACTTTTCAGTGATTTTATATCGTTGTGGTTTTCATCCATGAACAAGCTCATTCCGTTCAGAAGGGACCAATGTGGCAAGCGTCATGTCTGCGACGCCTGAATACTCTCATCTGATGAATTGAGATTGGCAGTGCCCTGGGGAACCAACGACGCCATCGCGCCAATCTCCATCACTTCATTTTCCGCCAGTATCCGGTCCATGTTCAGAATAGTGATAAAATCCTCACCCCTTCGTCCCAGATTCCGGATGAATTCCGGGTTGAATCGGACCCCCATCCGGGGAGGTGGGCTGAGTTCTGATGACGAAATGTTTACAACTTCCTGCACGACATCTGCAAGCACCCCCACCAGTAATTGTTCCGTTCCCAGCCGGCACTCGGTAATGATGATGCAGGTGTCGACCGTTCTCTGCGATGGCGGCATATTCAGCGAGTGATTCAAATCGATGACCGGCACCACATTCCCACGCAGATTAATGACCCCCAGCATGAATACCGGTGTTCGTGGTATTTTGGTGATGTTGATTAAGTCAAGTACTTCTCGAACACGGGTGATGTCCAATGCAAGGGAATCATCACCCAGTTGAAAGGTCAGATACTGATTGTTGCTACTTTCGACGTCGCCCATCTGTTGGTCCTCTGTATCGGATAACTGTGCGTTTGCATGTTATTATTCAGTTGTTTTCCCTGTCTATTCGAAATCTGATTAACTGGGAGATGCCCATGAAACATGTTCATCTGCATTTGCAATTCTGGTCAGACTCGGCACATCGATAATGAGTGCGACGTTGCCATCGCCCATAATGGTTGCCCCGGAAATTCCCTGGACATGTTTGTACATCTGCCCCAGCGATTTAATAACGGTCTGGTGGTCACCTATCACTTTGTCAACAACCAGCCCAACCCGTGCGTCCTCCATTTCGACAACCACGGCCTCTTCTCTGGCATCCTCTTCAGGCGGTATACCGAATACCTCTCGGAGCCGTACAAACGGCACCAGATTGCCGCGGATTCGAAGCATGTTCCTGGAACTGCCGTGGGCCTTCACTTCCCCGGTCATTTCCAGACATTCCTCCACACTCTGAACCGGTATGACGAATTTTTCGCGGTTCACCTCAACCAGCAGTCCATCAATGATAGCGAGCGTTAACGGCAACGAGAGCTCTATGACAGTTCCCTGCCCGAGCGTACTCTGAATATCCACGGTGCCTCGCAGCGCTTCGATCATCTTTTTCACCACGTCCATCCCAACGCCTCTGCCAGATATGCTGGAGACAGTCTGTGCTGTGGAGAATCCCGGCGCCATGATCAGATTGAAAATTTCCTTTTCTGTCATCTTCGCGTCAGGGCTGACAAGATTCTTCTCGACTGCTTTGTTGAAAATGACTTCCGGATCCAACCCTTTGCCATCATCTTTTATAGAAATAACAACATTGGCGCCTCTGTGTTGTGCATTGAGACGGATGGTGCCGGTGCGTGGTTTATCTGCCTCTTCGCGAACTTCCGGCATCTCGATGCCGTGGTCTATGCAGTTGCGGATGAGATGCACGAGGGGGTCCCCCAATTTGTCCAGAACAGTCTTGTCGAGTTCCGTTTCCGCACCAAAAGTTTCCATTCTGATTTCTTTTCCCAAATCATTTGACAAGTCTCGGACCAATCTTCGGAACTTGGCAAAGGTCGAACCGATGGGCATCATGCGAACACTCAGCGCAACATCGCGCAGCTCACCGATTAATCTTTCGATTTCCTCGACGGTTGTTTGCAGACGCTGATCCTGCAGCGCAGCGGTCATGCTCGCCAGCTGTGCCTCAACGATGACAAGCTCACCAACCAGATTCACCAATGCATCGAGTTTGTCTGAAGTCACCCGGACGGATTCTTTCTGAGTGGTTTGACGTTTCTTTTCAAGAGATTTCTGTTCGGCCAATGCGGATTTCAGTTTGTCTTTCGTGACACCGCCGCCGGTGACCAGCAAGTCTCCAATTCTCGGCTGTCTGCTTAATGCGTCTTTGATTGTGTCTTTGGTGGTATCGCCTTTGGATACCAGAATTTCTCCCACTCGGGGAATATCTTCCGCTTCGTCGGTAATGTCATCAACTTTGGTGTCACATTCGTCTTCTACGAAAATAAAAACATCCCGAATAGCGTTTTCGTCGAAATTGGAAAACAGGACCAGATCCCATTTCAGATAGCAGGAAAGGGGGTCGATGTTTTTCAGAGAAGGGACGTTTTCAGTGTACAGAGAGACCGTGCATTCACCCATTTCGCTCAGCTCTTCGACAAGCAACATCGGGTCCATACCGTAATTGAAAATGTCCTGATGGGGCTTAATTGAAATCCGGTAGGCTTTTTCCATCAATGTGGGTGACACGGGCATCATGCTCAGCGGGACTGTTTCCGCCGGAAGTCTGCTTTTTAACTTGTTCGGTACCAGACTTTCGATGACCGCAACCAACTCCTCGGTGCGTTTGATGCTGACCTTCGGACCACCATGCGCATGGTCCAGCATGGATTTGATGTGGTCTCTGGCGTTCAGAACCATGTCGATGAGTTTTGTGGAGACCCGGAGTTTTCCTTCGCGAACATAGTCCAGCACGGTTTCTACGTGGTGCGTAAATGACGAGATGTCATCGAAACCGAACATGGCGCCGGAGCCTTTTATCGTATGCATTGCCCGAAAAAGTCTGTTAACCGCGTCCATGTCGTCCGGATCGTTCTCGATGTCCAGAACACATTCCTCAATTTCAACCAGCAGATCTTCAGCTTCGGCGATAAACGTCTCTTTAAAATTTTGAGGTGTACTCATTCAGTAACCTTTCGTCCTTTATCGCAATACCTTTTTCACCACGGAAGTGAGTTGCGGAGGTTGGAACGGTTTTACAAGCCATCCGGTTGCGCCGGCTGCCTTTCCCTGTTTCTTCTTTTCGGCATCTGACTCCGTCGTGAGCATGATGATGGGAATGAACCTGTACTTTTCCATTTTACGAATCTCTTCAATCAGCTCCATACCGTTCATGTTGGGCATGTTCAGATCTGTAATCAGCATGTCGATGCTGCTCTGTTCGGCTTTCAACAGTGCATCCTTTCCATCCTCGGCTTCCAGCACGTCATATCCCGCCTGCTTCAGAGTGAATGAAATCATCTGGCGCATACTCGCTGAGTCGTCGGCTGTCATAATCGTTTTTGCCATTTATCACCTCATTGCTCTGGTGTGAGGAAGTCGTTCAGATTTTCGATTCCTGTATTCGCAAATGCCCGATGAATGGATTCTGAAAAATTGCAAAAAGAAATTTTTCTGTTCTCCTCCACTGCAAACTTGCAAACAGCCAGTAACAATTGAACGCCACTTGTGTCGCAATCATTCACGTTTTCCAAATCAAATTCGAGCGGCCCATCATACTGCGCCAACACCTCTAAAAATTTGGTTTTGGAACTGGCAACATTCGTGATGATTAAAGATTCATTGATCTCCACTGTTTGCATATCAACTCCTCTGGCCGGTTCGATACAAATTGTAAACGCCAGCCGTCCAGTGCAACGGGCCGCACGGGGCAGAAAACGTATATCAGTATTCACGGCACCGGGTTTTAAAAATTAACAGCGTTTTTTCTTCATATCTGTTGATATTGAATACGATTTTAAAATGGCGGCAGGAAAGGGCGATTTCACCGAACAGACCACTCGCCAGAAATGAGTTTGTGGTTCCAGATCTGACAATTGATATGCGACTTCTTCGAATATGTTCAAGTAAATTAACGATAGAACATAAAGTCGGTATTACGATTCGTATATTGTGATTCCATTTGCAGTTTCTGTTTACAATTGCCGGTCTGATTGTCTGGTTTGTCTTTATTGGGAAATGTGTCATTATGAAATGGTGCTTCTGTGAAGCCCATTCATGCGCCCTTTGGCAGTTTGCTGCGTCAGCGCTTTGTTGTCCAGGTGCTGGGAATGAATGAAGCTGCCGAGAAAAAATACTGGCAGGACATGAAAGTGAAAAGAGGGACGACGCCTCCCTTTGAACTGTCCAATACCATGCGCGCTGTGTTTTCAGCACGGGGGGCAATCCGTTATTGCTTCAGAAAAGATTTCAATCCAGCGGTTGCAGAGATGCTGCTGGTGCTTTGACCGTATTATGATGGATTGCGAATCAAATATTGAAAGTGGAGAAGGGGCGTGTTGAACATCCCGCCCGTCAAAGGAGAGATGGCAGTATGAAGCACTGTTTTCTGGCAACATTCATTGCGACAATATTGTATGCGTCAGCTTGTTCTGTAAGCGATGACGAGCGCTGTGTGGACGGCATGTATTGGGATGACGAATTTAAGGCCTGTATTATCGAAGCGGAGGCTGGGGCGGATACGGCAACAACCGATTCGGAGGGGGACACAGCGGCGTTGGGCGCGCCGTGCACCGGGCCGGCAGATTGTCAATCGCCACCTGCGGATTACTGTCTATTGGATGTGACGCATCCGCAGAATCCCGGAATGTGTACCATCGATGACTGTACCTCAGGCGGTTGTCCCGCAGGCAATCTCTGTTGCGATTGTTCGACAGGTATGGTGAATCCGTTTCCATCCCCATTGTGTGTTCCCACTGAGAACACCAGTCAATTAACCGGCATACAATGTACCTGTGACTGAAAGGCAAGCGACGATGAACAGAATGGGAATGAATACAGTGGTGTGGATGACGGGTTTCGCAGTTGTACTCTCCATAATGCTTGTTGCATCCGCGGCGTTCAGTCAGGAAAAAGAAGCGGTCTCCGGTGATTCAGACGCATCAGATGTGGGGATTGCCGATAAAATCGCAGCATTGGAGCAGCGACTCGCCGCTCAGGAAGATAAAATTCAGGCGCTGGAAGCGTCGTCGAAGCTTCAGGATGACGAGGTGGCAGCATTGAAGGCAGAAAACCAGACCACTCGGGAGGAATTGGAAGCGGCCAGAGAAGAGCGGGATGACATCGGCCTTCAGTTAATGGAAAATATTACGAATCGCGAGGACAAATTTCAGATTTACGGATTTATGGACCTGAATTACGCAATGAGCTTTCCGCAAAATGATGACAGCATTCTGTTTGCGCAGAATCAGACGAAGCATAATTCGTTTCTGATGAATAATATCAATCTGTATTTCGCCAGCCAGATGACTGACAATCTGTCTACTCTGGCAGAGGTTCGGTTTACATTTTCTCCTCTGGGAGACATCACGTCCGTGCCCAAAGTGGTTTACACGAATGGCGTGCGGGGCGCATCTCAGGGCGAGTTCGTGCGTGTGGATACCGGTACAACCAACCCCTATGGCGCGGAATTCAGATTGGGGGGCGTTTTCATCGAGCGTGCACATTTTGATTTTACACCTCGGGATTGGTTTCAAATTCGTGGTGGCCGATACCTGACACCCTATGGCATCTGGAATGAAGACCATGGCCCCACCGTATGTCTGACGGCGTTGATGCCTTTTATGCAGGTTTTTGAATATGTACCCAGTGCGCAGACAGGTATCATGGTATTCGGTCAACTCTATCCCACTGATCTGTTGACCATTCGGTACGCGGTCACTGTTTCCAACGGCCGCAGTCCGACCGATGCGTTCTTCGATATGGATGACAATAAAGCCGTTGGTGTTCGGGGGAAAGTCCAGTTGTCGTCAACGGATTGGAAATTGGCATTGGGAGGTTATGGGTACTACGGCGAGTACACAAACTGGTCTCAGGAAATTCGGGTTGCGATGACTGATGACTATACCGCGCTGGACCCGACTGCCGATCCGGCCCTGACAACAGCCACTGTTACTGAAGAGAACTACATGGAACTCATCGGCGCGGCGGACATCGAAGCGTCGTTTAAGGGGTTGCGGCTGGCCGGGGAATTTGTCTGGCGAAAAGTGGATTACAAAGTCCCCCCCAGATCTTCGGAGATGCAAGCCGCGTTTCTGGGCACTGACCCGTTGCAGGTCACCTGGCAGGGAAATAAAATCGCCATGTCCGGCTACGGGCTTCTGTCGTATACTTTGCCGCTGAAGTTGGATGAAACCACCATCACACCTTTTGCCGGGATTGACCTGCTTTATCCGGATGATGCAACGGATTTTGAATCATGGACAATTGTTCAGTTCGGAGTGAATGTGAAGCCCGGGGCGTTTCTGACCCTCAAGGGCAGCGGCTATATGATCAATCCTCAGTCGGACCAGTATGGCGGGCACATCTGGTACATTGCCGGTCAGGCAGCCGTTTCATTCTGATATTTTTCCTCGCTCATCATTTCTCCTGAATTCTGTGAATTTTATCCGGATGACCATGTCACAATCCATACGGGGGCATACTGTTTACTGATTTGAGGAGATTTGAATGTCCAGACGCGGTTTCCAGCTTTTGGGTCCTTTTCTGTTGATTATAGCGGCGCTGATGCAACAGCGAACCGCTGTACAGGCGGAAAGCGTGAATGATATTGTGGTTATTGGGAACCGGAATCTGCCGGTGTCCACAGTATCCCGTGTGGATGTGCGGCGCATTTTTCGAAAAGAAATCACTACTTACAAGGGAAACCGGGTTCAGCCCATTCATGCGAGGACGGGTTCTTCGCTTCGGAAGCAGTTTGTCAGCAGGGTATTGGGAATGAATGACTCCGGAGAACAGAAATACTGGCAGGACATGCAGGTAAAAAAGGGAATACGTCCACCCATTGAGCTGAGTAATACGGTGCGCGCCGTTTTTTCTGCGCCCGGCGCCATCAGCTATTGTTTTCGTAGAGATTTCAATCCAGCCACCGCCAAAATTTTACTCACCATTTGACCCGCCTGTGTGGGTTGTCTGAGAATTCGCAAATTATTTTCAACGATTGTACGTGTAAAATTGTGGTTCGAAATTGGACCGTAATTTTCAGCCCGTACAGTGTCATAATATTTTTTTGTAGTTTTCACAAATATTGGCGGTATAATTGGTATTGGTTCCGAACAGAACACTCAGTAGGAATCGAGTGACATCTGGCCTTTATATCTTGAAAGATTTGAGTAGGGAAAGAAAGAGGCTTCATGGATATTCAACAGATTCTTCCCGGTTGCTTTCATCTGCAGCAGAACGAAAATGCGGCACTGTTTGGCTCCCCTCCTGAAATATTGAAATTTGTGCTCCGGGGAAACCGGAAGATGCCCCGGGTTGTTGTGCTTCCCGATATTGCATATGTGAATGGCGTGTCTCAGATTGCGTTGGAGTTTCTGGCATATTGGCATCTGTTCTTCGATAGCGGACAGCAGGATTGCCGCTTTCGTGTTATCGGCACCGGGGAAATGTGTCGACGGGTTCAGGAGACCATGATGGTGACACTGTATGGTCCCTCTCGCGAGCAGATGAAAAACTGGCGAATTTCAAAAAGCCGGACTCAGTATTTGACAAAAATGATGAATTACATGGCAATCAAACGGGGTGGCCACGCTCTGAAACTGGCCGATATTCTCGATTTTGCCCTGTTCCCCGCGGACAACGCGGGGGTTCCGCTGTGGGAATCGGGTCCGGAAGTGGTACACACGGGGGAAAATCAATTCGAAATTCGAGATGGCGCTCATGCGCAGAAAGTGGACTTGACATTTGCGGGGGAACAATTGCCGGTGATGACGGAACCGCAGATTCATCCGGAAATACCGCAGGTGTTGCGCGTGAAGCTGCTGGGAACCTATTCGGGTTTCGATACTGAGGGGCCGACTACGGGAATGGTGATGTGGGTCAACTGCAATGGATTTCTGGTGGATGGCCCGGTGGGGACATCAGAGTACCTCCGTCAACTGGGGATTCCGAAGTCGGACCTTGCAGGAGTTATTCTGTCTCATGTTCACGACGACCATTGCACCCTGATGGATATGATTTTATCCGAACAGACAGCCAATATCATTACGACGCGCGAAATTTATGAATCGATGCTTATCAAAACCAGCAATGTGCTCGGAGAATCGATTGACGAGATTCGAAACTATCTGACTTTCACAGAGGTAGTGCCCGGAAAGCCGTTTAATTTATATGGGGCCAGATGGGAGTTCTTTTATACGGTGCATTCGATTCCGACCATTGGATTCCGGGTATCTGTGCGCGGGAGAGACGGCAAGCTGTACACGGTGGTGCACAGCAGTGATACCGCCGGGTTCAGCAAGCTGGACGAAATGGTGCAGGCCGGCGCCATTACCGAAGGGAAGGCGCAGCGCATGAAAGGATTGGTGCGAGGGGGCGAGAGTCTGGTCATGATAGATGGGGGGGGCGCCCCGATTCATGGAGACCCTTCCGACTTTGAAGCGGATGTGGTGCAGAATCCGCAAACCGATTTTCTGTTTTACCACGTGAACCCGGCCAGGGTGGACACAAATCGCTTCTCTGTGGCGACGCCGGGGTGGGGGCGCACCTACCTGGAAAGCAATTCCCTGTCGCAGTCCCTGGTGTTGAAGCTGCTGAAAACAATGAATCTCCTGGAAGTAACAGACCTGTTCTGGATTAATGTAGTGTTTTCTCAGGGGAAAGTACTGGAAGTGAAGCCCGGCGTGGAAGTGGTTGCCCAGGGGGCCAACAGCGATGGTTTTTATTTTATATTGTCCGGCAGTGGGGAGATTCTGATTCAGAGCGGTGGAAAATCAAAGCAGATAGCGTTGCTGGAGAGCGGCGATTTTTTTGGAGAAATGTCGATTATTCGCAATGTGAAGCGCAATGCTGCGTTTCGAACGCTTTCTGCGTGCGTGCTGTTCCGCTTGCCCGGCGATATATTCCTCGAATTTGTGGATGCGAACCATCTGAAAAAGCGGTTTGAACGTCTCTGGGTGTCCCGGGAGTTCATTTCACAGTTGAAGCTGTTTCGAAATCTGCATCCCCATGCGAAGCACGAAATCTCACTGCTCGCCGAAGCGCGGGAATTTGAGCGCGGCGAAGTGGTTGTCCGCCAGGGGGGGAAGTCCGATGATTTTTACGTTATCATATCCGGGGAAGCCGACGTTCTGAAGCGCTCCCGAAATGTTGAATCATTGAAAGAGGCGCTCGGTCCCGGCGATTTCTTCGGCGAAAATGTGGCGATGGGATACAGTAGCCGCCGAAACGCCACCGTCGTTGCCCGGACCGGGTTGAAAGCCTTCTGTATTGCGGGCTCGGATTTGCGTCGCATTGCCGAGCGGGCGCCGATTCTGACCCACGAACTTCACCTGGTGATGAGGGAGCGGGGCATGACCGAAATCCCGTCCAATCCACGGGAGAGTGTCGGATTCTGATCGTCGGGACTGTCTCAACATCTTTGGCGTTTGTGAAGGCGTTTGGGGGCTGTATGGAGATTTTTCACATTTCTATGGGAGGAAAATAGTGAAGATATGATACACCGGCAAAAGACCTTTAAATAACATATTCATGAAGAGTTCGATTTTTTTTACATAGGTTGACGTTTATGCACGTATTTTTACGCGCCCTGGTGCGGGCGCTTCTGTGTGGTGCGGTCTCCGGCAGCATTGTTGGGGTCGTGGAAGGGTGTATGGCGGGCGGAGATTCAGTGGGATTTGCGATACTTTTTTCGGCCGGTTTACTGGCACCGGTCGGGATTGCCCTGGCAGGACTGGTGACCATGGCGTTCTGGATTCTGCCCCCGCATTTTCGCCAGATGTTGCAAAAAGAATTTCTGTTTTCATCCAACGCAGAAACGTTCGTCAGTATTCTGGTGTGGGGGCTGTTTGGTCCCGGGACAGCGGCGCTGTTTTATCAGGTCATCGTGTTCTTCATGATTCACTTCCACCATATGGGTCTGGCGGCCCTTGCATTGCTCTGTACCCTGCTGCTGGTTTCGCTGATATTGGTTGTGGTCATCCTGCGAATCCGATATTGGCTCAGCCTCGAGCTTTCCCGGCGCAAATGGGCAGATTCACGCTGGATAACACCGGCGGTTGCGCTGGGCGTGGTGATGCTGGTGTCGGTGGTTTCGTTGTCCTATGGGTACATTGGCGGAGAAGGGGGAAATGGAAATCCATTTGCATTCATGAGCCTTTTGCGGCTGGACGGGTTGGGTCTGGGACCGGTGACAGGCGCACTGGCGATACTGGCGGGAATTCTGCCTCTGTACATATTGGCCAGCCAATTCATGGGTCGGCTGCGTCGGCAGGTCTGGGTGTCTGCGGGAGTGGTGGCGCTTTCTCTGTTGGTACAGCCTTATCTGGCATTCAGGGTATCTGCTGTTGACCCCGGGATGGTGGAGAATGTCAATGGCGCCGGAGGACTTGCCATGATGACCGGCAAAATCGCGCGTCGGTTTGGCGACCGGGATGGCGATGGGCATTCCCATTGGCTGGGGGGCCGCGACTGCGACGATGGCAATCCGCATATATACCCCGGGGCAACGGAAATTCCGGACAATGGGGTGGATGAGGACTGTTCCGGCGGGGATTTGAATCTGAAACAGCTGGCCAGTCGGGTGGTAAGGAAAACCGCCGTGAATCAGGCACTGAAGCAACCGGATTTGCCGGCGGATTTGTCAGTGCTTTTAATTACCGTGGATGCCCTGCGCAGTGATGAGGTGGGATTCATGGGACAGCCGAGGCCCCTGACGCCCAATCTCGATGCCGTGTTCAGGGATGGCGCGATATATGAGAATGCCTATTCCATCAGCTCATATACGTCACAGTCCATTCCCGCCATGATGACCGGAAAGTATCCCAGCGAACTGCACCGCAGCAGTCTGCAGAAGATGCGGGTGGGCCTCGATGAAACCTTTGCGGCGGAGCTGATATGCGGCAAAGAAGTGATGTGTGGCGGATTGATGAGCCATTTTCTGTTCAGACCGTTCTATGGGTGGCATCAGGGATTTACCCATTGGGAGTTTGTCACCGGTCAACCCACCGATACCGTCAATTCCGCCAGACAATTCACTTCGCCGGACGTGGCTCGAATTGCCATCAAGTGGATGAAGAATCCCGAAAATACGTCCGGCCGCTTTTTCATGTGGGTGCATTTCATGGATCCCCATGGCGATTATCTGACCCATGAGGGTTTCAGGCAGTTCGGGACATCCCGGCGGGATCGCTACGACCATGAAGTGCTGTACACTGACTTTTATGTGGGAAAGGTGCTCGATAAGTTCCGGGAGCTGGGTCTGGATAAACGCACGCTGGTCATTCTTTCCGCGGATCATGGGGAGTCGTTTCATGAACACGGTCGGTGGCTTCATGGCTATGAGCTGTACGAGGAAAACATTCGGATTCCCCTGGCAATCGCCGGCCCGGGTATTGTGCCCAAACATATTCAGCGCCCCACCAGCGCCATTCACCTGTTTGCGACGCTGCTGGATTTATTTGGCCAACCGGTGCCTGCAGGGTCACACAGTATCAGCCTGTTGCCGGATTGGGTACCGGGACAGCAACTCGAAATTCCATATGTCTTTGCCGATCTTCGCCAGAACGATATGTACGATGCCCGGCGTGTGTTTATATACGATGGATGGAAATTGCATGTGCTCGATCAGACCGGTGCTCTCCGGTTTTACAATCTAAAAAAGGGAGAACAGGGGGAATCTCTGGAAAAGACGGAGCCTGAAGCGTTTGCCCGCGTAAAGGATGCCTACGATCTTTTCGTGGCCACGGAGCTCAAACCGATTCCCGAAGTCAGATACGAAGGCGGGCCGCTGACTAAAATGCCTCCTCCGAAGATGTAATGTCATTAAAATAGAGATGGGGGTCAGTAGCGTGCGGTAATTCCCATGTGAACCTGCATCCACACCCCGAACGGATATGTCAGGCGTACCAGCGCGTGGTCATAACCGGCCTGCAAATTGGCGAACAAATCAATGTTGGGCCGCAGTTGTCCCTGCAGCATTACAAAAGCGAGATTGCGCAGGGTGTGCACTTCGGACTGAGATACCCAGTTCCATGTGGTATATAGCCCGCCGAGCAGCTGCAGCGCACCGCTTTTAAAAGGCGTATTGGTAGTGAGGTCAATATTCAGCGTCTGACCGGTGCCCCCGCTGTAGTCGACAACCGTGGTCAGGCCGGTTTGCGAAGAAAATACGGAGTCATCGCGAATGCTGACGCCCGCTCCGCCTCTGCCGCCATCCACCCCGCAGGAAACCAGATCGGCCCGGCCGAATACAAATGGACGAACTTCGCGATACCTGCGGGTACGCATGGGCAGGCCCGTTTCCAGCCGCGCCTGTCCGGTGCAATCGACATATGAAAGCCATTCCGGGGGCAGGTCGCTGTAATCCCGGGAAAACAGAACCGATTTGTCGTAGCGTCCGCGCACATCCATCTGCATGCGTCCGGTCAGGGGCCATGCGGCGTCAACGGTGGCGCGGCTTAGGGTGACGTCTCCCCGGGACTTGGCATCTTTCGATGCAGAGAGAAAATCAACAACGGCTGTCTGGGAGAAATGAGCCCCCGATTCAGTGTAGAACCAGTTGTTGATTCCCAATGCGGCGCGATAGAGTGCGCCTTTGTGCAGTTTGGCCAGGACCACCGCTTCGGCAGTGTAATTCCCCGCAGCCAGCGGCGTGATTCTTGTGGCAATGCCAACGGCCTGGCGGGTCACCGTGGGCGCCATATCCTGTTCGTCGGGCAGAATTCCCCCGAACAGGGACAGGGAGAAGCGGCGGGCTTCCAGTTCGGTTTCCAGCCCATCAATGGTATGCACTATAGGCGCATCCGGTGAAAAGCGGCCCAGGGTCAGGGTGATGGGATGCTGTCGGAAACGATATGAAACCGAGAGACGGCGAATCAGGGGAATGAACCGCTGATCTTCGAGATACCGATCATTTCCGTCGTCGTATCGGCCTTTGAGCGTGCCGTCCACGGCCCAGCTCATTCCCGGTTCCGATGCCTGGCCTCCGCGGGCAAAAAACCAGAGGGTCTGCTCGGTGCGCAGATAGTTCCGGCTCTGAATGTAGGCATACTGGTGCAGGGCGGTTCCGGCGCCTGCCGCCAGTGTGGTAAGTCGATCCGGGTCGGCGCCGGTGTTCCGGTGCGCGACCCGAACCGGCGGGGATTCGATAAGGGCCCGGGTCCAGACGTCCTGCAGGCCGTCTTCGTCCCATTGTGGATTCTGATGGGACGTGGCCGGAGGTACCACCACACCACCGATTGGCGAGGTGGCGCGGGCATTTTTCGTCTTCGTTGTCTTCGTTTTCTCAGGGATGACCCGGTCTCCCGCCTGGATGCGGCCTTTCTTCACGGTCACCGTGGCGGACGCCGAAGTATCGTTGACCTGGATGATGCGGATTCGGGCGACCATTTTGCCATGGCGCATCAGCCTGAACGAGTCGCCGACCGCCACGCCGCATTCACGACCGCACGACAGATAGACACTGTCCAGGGCCACGTAGGTGATTCGCGCGTCCAACCTGGCTGCGTGGACGCCGATGCCAGCCAGACTGAAAATGATCATCACGATGAATGCGAACCGTTGTCGAATCATGGTGTGCGATGGCATTCGTAGCACCTCCTGTCCTCACATGAATATCCAACGACGTCCCGGTGACGGGAGGTCTGACATCCATGACATTGAATGCACGAAAATGTGCCGGTGTCGCAGTTGGCCAGTCGGCGAGGGGGATTTCCCAGGTGGCATTTGCTGCACGCGACCGAACCGTGTTTGGAGACCGTGCCAATGGGGAAGCAGCGATCGTGTCCCTCAAAGGCGGCAGTGTGCCATCCTACCGGGGTATGACATCGATCGCAGGCCATATCCAGCTGGTCGTGGTCAATCGCGGCTTCTCCCGGACCGGGAATATCTTTGGCATGGCACGCCCGGCAATCGGTGGGCGTCTTTTTAAATTCTCGGCTGTTCCCATCCCGGTGACATTCAGTGCACGGAACGGCGGCGTGTCGACCAATCAACGGAAATCGACTTCGGTTGTGTCGAGCCAGTACCGCGGGAAGCGTATTCTGAAAACCACTTTCATCGTGACATTCCTGGCAGTTGCGGCCCAGACTGCCCTTGTGTACGTCGGTATGGCATCCCTCGCAGGTGAGGGGCAGGGGATCATTGATGCTGGTTTTGTGACAACTGGCGCACGGGACCTGCCGGTGCCTGCCTTTCAGGGGAAATCTCGTGTTGTCGTGGTTGAAGTGCACGTTGGCGAAGCCCGATTCCTCGTGGCAGGCGGCACAATCGGTCCGGCTGCTCTCCTCTGGAATCCAGCTCGATGGCATCTGCCATGAATCTTTCTGTGCAGTGGCGTCGGAAGTATTGTGAAACGGCGTGACCGAGCTGCGCTGCATCGCCGCCACTTCTTTAAAGGCGCCCTTGTGTTCGTCCTCGTGACACAGATCGCAATCAGTGACCGTGGGTCGATATCGGAGGGTGGAGAAACCATCGGACAGTTTCACCCGGGGGTGACATCTGGCGCATTTGACCGATGCATGCTTGCCTTTCAATGGAAACGAGCTGAATGCCGGATCGTTATGATCAAACCTGGATGGAGCGAACCCGTTCACGTCATGACAGTCCCGGCACTTCTTCCGGGGGGACAGATACTGGAACTGACCGGCGTGCTGATCGGTGTGGCAATCAATGCAGTCGTCATGGGCCATGGGGCGGTATCGGACAAACTGGTGGCCGTCCGAATCGGTTTCGGTTTTGTGGCATTGGTAGCAGGGCACCTTCCTGTGCCGTCCTTCCAGCGCGTACTTGCTGTGCTTCGAATGCTGCCAGCCGGCCGGGTCGATTTTCCACGTGGTTTTGACATGGCACGCCGTGCATTTCTTTTTGCCGAACTGATCTCGATGGGGCGACTCGTGACAGGAACTGCAGTCATCCGGAGATATCCGGGCAGTCATTCGCCAGGGAGAGTGTACCCGTTTGGCGGCAAATCCATTGAGCTTGTGGGCGGCATTGTCGCCAATCGGGGAGCCCATTTTTTTCAGGTGACAATCGGTGCACGGGACCGCCTGATGGGGCACTGACAGGGGAAACCTGGATTTCTGATGCACTTCAACCGAGTAGGTGGAAGGCGAGAATCTATTGTTGTCATGACAGTCCCCACAGTCCCCGGTGGACAGTCGGGCGCCCTTGCCGAAATCCGGATGGGCGTTGGGATGACACGTGTTGCAGCGATCGTGGGCAATGGGCTTTTGCTTCATTTTGCCCCGGGCATTTCTGGGGTGACATCGTTCACAGGGAACAAAACGATGCCGGCCTTTGAGTGGGAAGTTGGTCCTGTCGTGGAACGTCAGGTCCCGAGGTTGCGAGTTCAGAATCCAGGTGTCCTCGGTATGACACGACAGACAATCATTTCCGAAACGCTTTTCGTGAGGGTCTTTGTGGCAGTCAACGCATTTGCCATGGGTGACGGGCGTCATCCGCAGATAAGTGGACGCTCTGGGTCTGGGAAACGCGTTTTGCCGGTAGTTGGCGTCCACCTGCTCCCGGTGACACAGTTTGCACTCCACGGTTCTGTGGGCGCCGTTCAGCTTCCAGTGCTCATTGTGCTTGAACTTTGGGGCCTTCCGGAACTCGGTTTCATCGTGACACTTTTCGCAGCGGCTTGTCAGTTGGCCGCGATGCTCATCAAAATGACAGTCCGCGCACCGGGTGGTGAGCCCCTGAAAGGTGTGGGCGCCGGGATGGGATTGGAGGTACTTGAGCACTCTGGCATCGCGGATCAGTTCCTTTCGATGACAGTTGTTGCACTTTACCTTTGCATGGGACCCCCGCAGGGGCCAGCCGGTCTGATCGTGGTTGAAATCGGCCTCTCCCCGTTTGGCCAGGGTATCGCCGTGGTCTGAAAATGACCATTTGATGATGGACGCCGTTTCGCCCCGATGCTCCGAATGACAATTTTCGCAGGACTGAGTGCGAACCCGTTTCTGGCCGTGAAAGCCTTTTTTCTGCCGGATTCGTTCTGCGACCGGCTCGTGACACGATAGACATTTTTTTCTGTCCACCCGCTGGCCTGTGGTGTGGCACTCGTCGCAATGGCCAAGGGAATCCCATTTTGCATGAAAGCGCGATAGCTTGCCCGGGGAAAATACCTGGGCGTGCGCGGCGACACCGGCCAATATCGAACAGGCGAGAACGAGCGCAGGGAGACAGACGGCGAAGAGACGTTGATGGATGGTTGGTGTCATGGCAGGTACCCCACCTCTATTTCAATGATGACGTGAATGGTTACCAGGGCCACGGTCAGCATCGCCAGAATGGCATGGCCGTGCCGCCACAGACTGAGCAGGCGTTTGATGCGCCACGCGATTTCCAGCTGCAGATGCAGACGCGCCATTTCGGTGCCGTAATGTTTGAACGCTGCGAACGCTTCTTTTTCGGCAAGCTGCCTGTGTGCGCGGCGGAAGATGCCTGAGAGCTGAAAAAGGCGGTATGGCCAGATGGTGAACAGGCGCAGCAACAGCATGGCGAACGAATGATTGGGCTGGTACCCCCGGTCCAGCACTTTGGACACTTCGATGGTGGCGTCCAGCTGTCCGAACAGATCGCTGTACTGTTCTTTCATACGGTCCGAAAGGTCCACCAGCGCCTCGTGGGTGAGGGGACGCCCCCGGGGATCGGTGGGGACCATCACATACAGATATCGACCAATAATGCCGGTCAGCAACAGCAGCCCCAGACTGATGTAAAGGGCCAGGGCAAAGGCGTTGTGCATAATGAGCGCAGTGTGCAACAGGATGACCACGGCGGCGAGCAACCCGCTGAACTGGTGAAAATACATCCAGCTGTGAATGTTGCCGAATCTGCTGAAGACGCGGTATTCTTTGCGGGCAAAATACAGCAGATTGAACGCCATCAGTACCGCCGCCCAGATGCCGATGGAGTGTCCGAAGATGCCGGACGCCCCGAACACATGGAGCGATTCCATGTCGCGTCGAATGATTTCCGGGGTGAGATAGTAAGCGCGGCCGGTGTAGAACAGCACTCCCAGCACAGCGATGCTCAGTATTCCCAGCAACCACTTCAGCCAGCCGGGAATTCCGGGTTTTTCCACATGAAAGTTTTGAAGTCCCTCGGCCCGTCGTTGCCGCCGGATGTGGTGGAACACGTCATCCGCCGATGCCATGGTGCGATTTTCTTCGGTTTCTTCGCCGAAATGCCGTTCCAGAGAAACCCCGAAATGCTTCAGGAGATTACTGGGCAGTTCCCCGCCAATCTGAACAATGACGGCATCGGTGGGGATGCGCACTTCGCTCCCCTGCCGGGTCAGCAATGCATACTCCGGTGTGATTTCAGAGACCGTGCTGTTGGCAATGGTCTGAAGTTTATTTTCGTTGACCAGCGCTTCCAATCGTTCGCGATTGGCGGCGTTCGCCCGGTCCGGGGAATCGCTGCGATAGGAGAGGGACACCTGGGTTTGCGGCGTTTCTGCAAGGAGACACGCGGTTTCAACGGCGGAGTTGCCGCCGCCCACCACCAGCACCCGCTGGCCGGTATATGTGTCCGGTTCCGTCATCATATATCGGACATGGGGCAGGTGCTCCCCCGGTACGCCCAGCTTGCGGGGCGTTCCCCTTCGTCCGATGGACAGCATGACTTTCCGGGCATGCACCGATGTCTTGCCGGATTTCACAATGAAGCTGCCGTCGTCCTGTCGGGAAATCTGTTCGACGCGCATGCCGGTTTCCAGTTTGATGTGGTGTTCGACAACAATGCGTTCAAACATGGAAACCAGTTTCGCTTTATTCATGGTAGTGGGCTGGACCGTTCCCGCCAGCGGAAACGGGATGGCCTGGGTCATTACGATTTTGTTGCGGGGATACTGCAGAATGGCGCCGCCGAACGAGGATTCCTGTTCAAAAAGCCGATAGGAGAGACCGTGAAATCGGGCAGCCAGAGCACTGGCCAGTCCCGCCGGTCCGGCGCCGACAATCAACACATCCACCATGTCCGGTGAGTGGGTTGCCGAAGGGGTGTTCTTCAGCACCTTCGCAATATTGTCCATGCCTTCTCTGGCCTGGCGCACCGCATTGGCGATAAGTCCCATGCCGCCAAGCTCTCCGGTGATATACAATCCGGGGACGTTGGTTTCGAACTGATTGGAGAGATGGGGAATGTCCACGCCCCGTTCAGAGGTGCCGAATACCAGACGGATGGCGCCCATGGGGCACGAAGCGGCACAGAGACCGTGGCCGATGCAGCTGGTCGGATCGATGAGCACCCCTCTGCTGTGAATGCGGCCCACCACTCCGTCGCCCTGGGGACACACATGGGTACAGGCGCCGGACCCGATGCACCGGGCGGCGTCGAACACCGGGTGCAGGGTGGGGGGAATATCAACACCGGCCTGAACGACCGTATTGTATCTGGTCAGACTGTGGGCTTCCCGGCTTTTTTTTATCCACATCCGGATAGCGGCGGCAATGCATATGAACAATACCAGGAAAATAACGAATATCAACAGTTCAGGAATCATAAATCTCTCATCCTTGCATGGAGCGGTCTGATTTGAATGCAGTTTGAAATCTGAATCAATGTTTGTCAATTATTGTTTTCATTTCGATTTGTTATAGTGGGTACGTTATACTGATAATGTGACCACTTGAGGAGGGTACCCATGAAACACATTCTCGAAAAGATCGAAGCGAGAGATCCCCACGAAAAAGAATTTCATCAGGCGGTGCTGGAAGTGCTGGAATCGCTGGCGGACTTTGTGGAGGACAACCCACAGTACGGCAGAGCGGGAATTCTGGAGCGGATTGTGGAGCCGGAGCGGGTCATTCAGTTCCGGGTGCCATGGGTGGACGACAACGGGAAGATTCAGGTGAATCGCGGTTACCGGGTGGAATTCAACAGCGCCATCGGGCCGTACAAGGGGGGACTGCGGTTTCACTATTCGGTGAATCTGAGTATTATCAAGTTTCTCGGCTTTGAGCAGATCTTTAAAAACGCGTTGACGACGCTGCCCATGGGGGGAGGCAAGGGCGGTTCGGATTTCGATCCCAAGGGCAAGTCGGACGCCGAGGTGATGCGATTCTGTCAGAGTTTCATGACCGAGCTGCAACGGCATATCGGCCCGCAGACCGATGTGCCTGCCGGCGATATTGGGGTGGGGGCCAGGGAAATCGGGTTCCTGTTTGGCCAATACAAACGTCTTCGAAACGAATTTACCGGAGTCCTGACCGGAAAAGGGCTCACCTATGGCGGCTCGCTGATTCGCCCGGAGGCCACGGGGTATGGGTCGGTGTATTTTGCCCGGGAAATGTTGGCCACCCGCGACGATTCCCTCAAGGGCAAGACCTGCCTGGTTTCGGGGGCGGGCAATGTGGCGCAATTTACGGTGGAGAAAATTCTCGAGCTGGGCGGCAAGGTGGTGACCCTTTCGGATTCCAGCGGCATGATTCACGACCCCGCTGGTATTGACGCCGAAAAGCTCGAGTACGTGATGATGCTGAAGAACGTGAAACGGGGGCGGATGTCCGAATACGCCAATCAGTTTTCGGGGGTTACCTACATCCCGGTGGACCCGGCGGCGGACAGCAATCCCCTGTGGAATATTGCGGCGGATTGCGCATTCCCCAGCGCCACCCAGAACGAAATCAACCGGAAAGATGCGGAAAATCTGATGGGCAACGGGGTGTTCCTGGTATCAGAAGGGGCCAATATGCCCTGTTCACCCGAGGCCATTGACGTCTTTTTGAATGCAAAAATATTGTATGCCCCCGGAAAAGCGGCCAACGCCGGTGGGGTGGCGGTGAGCGGCCTGGAGATGGCCCAGAACAGCATGATGCTGAGCTGGACCCGCGAAGAGGTGGACGCCCGACTGCAGCAAATCATGAAATCCATCCATTCTCAGTGCACCACCTACGGCATGGTGGGCAACTGGTGCAACTACATTCGCGGCGCCAATATTGCCGGATTCAAAAAGGTGGCGGATGCCATGCTGGCCCAGGGCGTGGTGTGACCGTTGACGGCGCCGTTCACCACCGGTCTGTCGGGGCTGGACACGCTGCTGACCGGATTGCTCCCCGGGGACAACATTGTGTTTCACGTGGACAAGCCGGGAGATTACCGCCTGTTTGCCGCACCGTTTGTCCGTGCCGGGGCGGTGGCTGGCGCCCGTGTGGTGTACTTTCATTTTGAAGGCCAGGAAAAGCTGATTGACGATATGGCAGGGGTGGAGACGGTTCCGCTGTCCCCGGAGATGGGATTCGAGCGGTTCACCTTCATGATTCACGAAAAGATTGATGAGATGGGCGAAGGGGGATATTACCTCTTCGACAGCATGTCATCGCTGGCCACGTGCTGGTATTCGGATTTAATGGTAGGCAATTTCTTTGCGCTCATCTGTCCGTACATCCACGAAAAAGGGGCTGTGGCCCTGTTTTCTCTGTTGCAGGGAGAGCATTCGTTTTACGCCACCAATCCCATCAGCGACCATACCCAGATTCTCATTGACGTGTTCAACCGCAATCAGCGGGTATTCGTGCTGCCCCGAAAGGTGGCGGAGCGCCATTCGCCATCAATGTATGTACTCCACGAAAAACAGGGAGACCAATTCGAGCCGGTGGCTCACAGCGCCACGGTGGCCGAAATCATGCGCACCGTATCGTGGTCGTGGCAGGATGCGGCAAGTTACCAGCAGGGGTTCTGGTCGAGAACGTTTCTCAAGGTTGAAAAAGTGGTTGCCGAGTATCGGGAAGGACAGGTGCCCCGGGAAATGGTGGAGTCCTACAAGCCGCTGCTGATGAAAATGATGATCAGCAGCAATTCCAGAGTTCTCGATCTGGCCCGCCAATATTTTTCCGTGGAAGACCTGCTCGAAATCCGAAGCCGCATGCTGGCGCCAGGCCGGCTTGGGGGGAAGACCGTGGGGATGCTGCTGGCCCGCGCGATTCTCAGAAAGCGATTCGACAGATACCGGAATGCCATTGAGCCCCACGATTCGTTTTTTATTGGCACAGACCTGTACTGCTCCTACCTGGTATCGGATGGCAGCTGGTGGCTGCAGCACAGGCGGCAGAGCGAGACGGGCATGCTGGCCGGTGCGGCAAACGCGAGAAAGCGCATATTGTCCGGGACGTTTCCGCCGCATATTGTGAATCGATTCTGGAACATGCTGCAGTATTTTGGCCAGTCCCCCATTATTGTGCGGTCGTCCAGCTTACTCGAAGACAATTTTGGCAATGCCTTTGCCGGCAAGTACGACAGTGTGTTTTTGCCCAATCAGGGAACCCCGGAGCAGCGTCTTGATGCATTTATCGCCGCAGTGAAGGAAATTTTTGCCTCCACCCTGAGCCGGGAGGCGCTGCTGTACCGGCAAAAGCGGGGCATCCTCGATATGGACGAAGAAATGGGGTTGCTGGTCCAGCGGGTATCGGGGTGCATTTCCGGGCAATATTTTTATCCCCATCTGGCGGGGGTGGGCCTGTCGTTCAATCCATATATCTGGCACGAGAGTATCCATCCGGATAGCGGCATGCTGCGCCTGGTGTTTGGCCTTGGCACCCGGGCGGTGGATCGGCGCGACGATGACTATACCCGGCTGGTGGCGCTCAATGCCCCGCTGCGGCGGGCTGAACTCGATTCCGGAGACCCGGGCAAGTATTCACAGCGCAAGGTGGATGTGCTCGATTTGCGGTCCGATTATTGTGGGAGTCTGGATTTTGACACGGTGGCAAAGGCGTCCACCGGGCTTCGGGTGTCGTGGTTTGCCGAGCGGGATCTGGCGGCGGAGGAGTTTGCCCGGCAGCGGGGACGGAGCGACATATTTTCGTGGGTGATTAACTTCGATCGCATCTTTGAAGAGACCCATTTCATTGCGGACATGCGGGAGATGCTGTCCATTCTGGAAGCCAGCTATGCCTATCCGGTGGAAGTGGAATTCACGGTGAACTTCACGTCGAAAGACGATTACCTCATCAACGTGGTGCAGTGCCGACCCATGCAGGTGCACCGGGGAAGCGAGGTGGGGCATCCACCTGAGTTGCAGTCCAATCAGGTGGTGCTGCAGTGTGCCGGTCCGGTGATTGGCCAGAGTCGCTTTATCGATATGGCCCGGGTGATTTATGTGGTGCCGGAAGCGTATTGTCGGTTGAGCGAAGCCCAGCGCTACCAGGTTGCGGAAGTCATTGGACGGTTGCTGCATTTACCCGGGGCCGAGGCAGCCGACTATCACCTGGCACTCATTGGCCCCGGTCGCTGGGGTACCACCACGCCGGCGCTGGGGGTGCCGGTGTCGTTCGCCCAAATCAATACGGTCGAAGTGCTTTGCGAAATTGTGGCCATGAGCGACAGCCTGGTGCCCGACGTGTCGCTGGGAACGCACTTCTTCAATGAACTGGTGGAAGCCGATATGCTATATCTGGCAGCGTTGCCCGCCAGGGAAACTACCGTGTGGAACAGAGAGTGGCTGAACGACACCTCCGGAAAACTGGCGGAATTGCTCCCGGAATACGCATATTTCAATGATATTATCAAAGTAGTCGATACAGACGAACGCCAGCGCCTCAAGTTGTATGCCGACGCCCGTGGACAATTCGCTGTCCTGTACCGGGAAGGGTGAAAACCGCTTGCATGCGTCTATCCGGAGGTGGTGTAGTCATGGTGGCATTGTATCTTTCTCGATGCGATATGGCGCCATCTTTCCCAGGTGAAATTCATTTTTGTCAGTCGTTCTTCACCATTTCGTTCCACCACCGTGGACGCAGCAGCGGCACCGAGTCGACCGGCGTCCGCTACCGGGAATCCACTGGCCAGTGCCATCGCCATGGTGGCGCCAAATGTATCTCCGGCGCCGGTGGGATTGCAGGCATCCACCGGAAACACCCCCACATCGATACAGGTGTCGTTGTAATGAATGCGACAGCCGTTTTCGCCGTCGGTGACCGCAACAACGGGCACCCGCTCAATCAGTTGAGACAGAAAGGCGGAAGACGCAAAGAGCTCGATGTCCTCTGTGCTTAAAAAGACAGAATCCACATGCGCGACGATTTCCCACGGAAATGGGGTTTCGCGGGGAACAACGAGTCGTCTGTTGTTGCGGGTGAGGGGAGTGGCCTCTTTCAGAAATCCCTGGAGAAACATCGATGTGTGGCCGGCCCCTCTGATCTTCTGCCATTTTGCATCGCTGAGTTCTCCCATGACCGGCGCCAGAATGAGCAGGTCGGCGTGGCACCATTCGTCCGGCAGAGTGTTGGGCGAAATGGCTGGCGCCTGCTGCGTCACGTATTGAATGCGAGGCCCATCCCCGGGATAAATATTGGTGAAGACGGTGGTCTGATTGCCCATATCAATGATTCGCCGCATGCCGCGCAGTTTGTGTTCAAATTGAAAATCCATTCCCACGCACGTGAGCAATGATATTTCCGCGCCCAGATCCTGCAGGGTTCGGGCGGCAAAATACGCACATCCGCCGGGTTGCGGCCGTTCACCGGTGTCATGGGTGATCTGGCCGATGACGGTTGCCGTTTTTCCTGAAAAAGGTGTCTGATGATGCGGTAAGTAATAAGCGTTCATAACCCGATTTCTCCTCCTGAAATGTTATATGCCTGACCGGTGATCATCCGGGAATCATCGCTGCATAACCAACCAATCAGGGACGCCACTTCATGGGAAGTGACAAATCGTCCCATGGGAATGTTCTCAGTGGCCTTTTTATTTTCCAGATGCACGCTGGTGCCCTGCAGCGATGCGGTTGTGTTCAAATCCGCCAGTGCCATTTCGGTATTCACCCAACCTGGACAGACAGCATTCACGGTGATTTTTCGCGGCGCCCATTCCATGGAGAGGCATCGCATTATCCCGAGCATGCCGTGTTTGCTGGCCGCGTAGGCGGTGTATCCGGCGCGACCCGTTTTTCCCAGCCCGGAAGAAACCATGACAACCCTGGCGCCCTCCGCCAGACGATCGCAAACCCCGTGAAGCGTGTGCCAGCTTCCGGTGAGGTTGGTTGCAATCACCTTCTGCCACACATCTGCTGCGTCTGAATCCGACATGTTGGCCCGTTCACAGATACCGGCATTCACCACCAGGATATCCACCCTGCCAATATCCGACAGGGCCCGTCGCAGGCTATCAGGGTGGGTGATGTCTGCGCATATGGGCACAATGGATTCTCCGGCATTCGCCAGCGCCACTGTTTTATCGAGTTTGTCCCGGTTTCGTCCCACCGCAAATACATGAAGTTGCTTCCTGGCAAAGTGAAGTGCCACTTCTCTGCCAATGCCGCTTCCGGCGCCTGTCACCACCGCAATGCTGTTCGTCATGAACCCACCTGCTGCCACTGACTCACTTCCTTTTTCTGCGTCAAATCATTCAATGATAAATTCTGGTTCCGGGTTTGGCGGAACGCAGCGGAGATAATGCTGTCCGACACCGGAATGGCCGTTTGTCCATCCACGCGCCACAGGTTCCCCGCCGCTTCAACCAGCGCCATCTGAGATCCTTCTGCCACGTAGCGCTTATTGAACCGCAATGCGTCAATGAAATCGGTGTACATGATTTCGCGGGGAATCTCCGTTGGCAGTCCATATTTTTTCAGCAGTCCAAGATGCCAGTCCACCAATCTCTGGCTGCAGGCGCCCAGCATATATGCCACTCGGGCGGCCAGCATCATGCCAATAGCCACCGCTTCACCGTGATACAGCACATATCCCGAGAGATGTTCCAGTGGATGTCCGGCGGTGTGTCCGTACTGCAGCACCATGGCGTCCTGTTGCTCTTTCGGATCTTTTTTTACCAGTTCGCATTTCAGCTTCACATTGCGTTCAATAACGGTTTCCAGAAAATCCAATGCGCGAATGTTTCCCTGATAGGCCCACAGAAGTTCGCCGAACGCTGCGTCCTGACAGATCGCATGTTTTATTACTTCGGCGAAACCGTCCCGAACCTGGCGGTCGGTAAGGGTCTGAAGCACTTCCACGTCAACCAGCACGCTGGATGGAGAGTAGTATGCCCCCACCATATTTTTCCCGAAGTGTCCGTTGATTCCCTGTTTGTGACTGATGGCCGCATCGCATTGGGCCATGAGCGTGGTGGGAATATGAATGAGTTCGAGTCCCCGGTAAATGGTAGATGCGACAAAACCGCACACATTGCAGACCACGCCTCCCCCGAGGGAGATGAACACCGAACGCTCATCAACGCCTCTGGCCAGAACCCGTTCCACCAGATAAACATAGTTCGAAATAGTTTTGGCTTCTTCACCGTCGGGCAATGTAATGGCGTGAATGTTGTATCCCTGACTGCGCAGCCTTGAGACAAACCGGTTGGCATACAATCCGCCAACCGTTTCGTCGGTAAACAGAAATATGGGCGAAGAGGCGCTGGATGCCGGAATTATCGGATATTGATCCGGCGCTGTGACGATTCCCCGTTGCACTATCATCCGGGTTCGCTGGTCGGTTTGGATAAGATAGTCGAAACAGCGTCCCGTTTTCAACGAAGCCGACACCGGAATGGGTCGGATTTCTTTTTGACGCTGTGTATCCCGCAGGTGCATCTCAGCGCGAATCACATCCGCCGGCGTATCCACGTCAAACCATTTGTGCTTTTCGGTGAAACAGGCAAACAGACCGTCTGTCCTGGCCAGAATTTTCAATCCATCGATGAGTTCTGCATATCCACGGCGGGATGTGATGCCCGACAATACATCAAACAGGACGCTGGATGCGGCAAACAATCCCGCGTCGATTCCGTTGGCGTCATTCAACTGCATCCCCAAATCGTTGATTCGGGTGTGATCTGATACACGCACTTTCAGGGCGGTTTTATCCTTTTTCGGATGCGGTGTCGCACTTTCCACCAGCGCCACCACTTCATTGGGGCCGTGATTCTGCCGGGTCATTTTTTTTATCAGTCCATCATCAAAAACATGATCGGCCATGGCCACAAGAAAATTTCCCCGAATCTTTTCTTTCGCCGCAAGCACACTGTACGCGCTTCCCATCTCCCAATCCGGGGCCACATGAAAGACCAGCCCGGTTTCGTATCCAAAGTATCCCGAGAGCACATGCATAATTTTTTTTGCCTGGTACCCGACCACAATATGGATGGTCTCAATGCCCTGGTGCTTCAGTTGTTTGATCAGTCTGACAATCATGGGTTGTCCCCCCACATCCACAAGGGGTTTGGGAGTATTGGGTCTGTCCAATCGTGCGCCACGCCCGGCTGCAAGAATCAGTGCCTGTTTCATTGCTCTCCTCTTTTCTGAACACGCGATGTTCAAAATACGGTTTGAGCAAATGCCATACCAGGGGCCCGTTGAATCGAAAAAGCATGAATTTCATTGAATGTATGAACCGTGGGTTGTGAATAAAAAATACACTTTTGCTTTCGGACGATGTGAAAAGGCATCCCCGGTCGGGAATCGGTTCCGCGGAAATCATTTGACATCAACGTGAATATTGCTTGAATTGCCGGTCATCATCGTTATGTATGTATTCAGAATTCTGACTGGAGAGGTCATATTGAAGGAATCACCAGTATCATTGGAACGCGCGCTTGAAAAAACGCTGAACGCCGCGCGGGAATTGTCAACCGAAGAGGTGGCTATTGATGACGCCGGCAACAGAATCCTGGCAGAGGATGTCCTGTCCGATACGGATATGCCACCGTTCTCAAAATCGGCGATGGATGGATTTGCCTGTCGACGCGCTGATTTGCGAGAAAATCTGGAAATTGTGGGCGAAGTGGCTGCGGGACAGATGCCTTCGGTTGCAGTTGGCCCGGGCCAATGCGTTCGTATTATGACTGGCGCGCCCGTGCCTGCGGGGGCGGACTTCGTGGTGATGGTGGAACATACCCGGATGCTCGATGACGGCATATTGTCGGTGACCACCCCGGCAGGCGGGGACAATATCTGCCAGCCCGGTGAAGATATTCGCAAAGGAGAAGTGGTGGCGAAAAAGGGGACCCGCATTCTGGCCGCTCATGTCGCGGTATTGGCTGCCGCGGGCGGGGCCACGGTGAACGTGTATCGGCGTCCCACCGTCGGCGTGATCGCCACCGGGAGCGAACTGGTGGAACCCGGTCAACCCATTGAGGGCGCCAAAATCCGCAACAGCAACAGCCTTCAGTTGATGGCGCAGATACGGGAGACGGGGGCGATTCCCGTGTATTACGGCATCGCAGCAGATACGCTTGATTCTATCTGCCAAATGGTATCGCGCGCGAAGGCACAGTGCGATGTGGTGGCTATATCCGGCGGGGTTTCCATGGGAAAATACGATGTGGTCCCCGATGCCCTGGTAGCAGCGGGGTTTTCGTTTGAATATTCGAAGGTGGCCATGCAGCCCGGGAAACCCACGATGTTCGGGGCATCAGAGGATAACAGGTGGTGCTTCGGTTTTCCTGGAAATCCGGTATCGGCGTATGTTGCTTTTGAACTTCTGGCAAAGCCATTCATTTATCGATTGATGGGGTATCATTATCAACCACGGATGATTCCAGCGACGTTGATGGACTCCCTGGAGCGAAAAAAAACCGCAAGAGCAGCCAGTTTTCCTGTGCGTTTCACCGAACCCGGTTTGGTGGCGTTGATGGAATATCATGGGTCGGCGCATATCAGTGCGTTCAGTGACGCCGACGGAATCATTACTGTTCCACAGGGCGTGGCGCGGTTGGAAAAGGGAACCGTGGTCTATGTTCGATGCCTTTAGTCGCCCCATCACCTACCTGCGGGTGTCGGTAACCGACCGATGCAATCTCCGGTGTACGTATTGCACGCCGGGGCCACTGAATGACACCCCCCACCTTTGTTCCGGTGACATTCTCCGCTTTGAAGAAATTGAGGCTGTGGTGGCGTATGGGGTGAAACATGGCATTCGCAAAGTGCGGCTGACCGGCGGTGAACCCCTCCTGCGCCGGGGGATTGTCACGCTGGTGGAGAAGCTGGCCCGGATAGATGGCATTGACGACCTGGGGATGACCACCAACGGGACACAATTGCGGAAATATGCCAGTGCGCTCAGAGCCGCTGGCCTTCACCGGTTGAACATCAGCCTTGATACACTGGATGAATCTGAATTTTTCCGGAATACCGGAGGCGGAAAACTCGCTGAGGTGCTGGACGGCATTGATGCGGCGAGGGAGGCGGGCTTCGGTCGAATCAAGTTGAACTGCGTGGTTGCAGAATCGATGAACGAACCCGCGGCCAGGAAGGTTGGCGCTTTTGGCGAGCAGGAAGGCCTCGAAGTCCGGTACATCCGGCGGATGAATCTGACCACCGGCGAGTTCTGGGAAGTCATGGGGGGAGAGGGGGGAAAGTGCGACCGGTGCAATCGGCTGCGACTGGCTGCGACCGGAGAGATATATCCGTGTCTGTTCAGCAATGAATCGTTTTCGGTGCGCAGACTCGGTATTGCCCGGGCGTTCAACCGGGCATTGCGTCATAAACCGGCGTGTGGTCACAGGAGCGACCGTCTGTTTTACCAGATTGGAGGATGAGCGGATGAAGAATAGACTCACCCACATCAATGCGGACAATCATCCGCGAATGGTGGATGTTACAGACAAAGCCGAGAGCCGGCGTTTTGCCCGGGCGATTGGCAGCATTCTGCTGAACAGCGAAGCGCGGGCGCAGATTTGCGAAAACACCGTTAAAAAGGGCAATGTATGCGTCACAGCGGAACTGGCCGGTGTGATGGCCGCCAAAAGAACCGCGGAGCTGATTCCCCTCTGTCATCCGTTGCGGTTGACCGACATAAATGTTTCAGCCGAATTGACTGATGTGGGGGTTACCGTCACTGCCATCGTGAAAACCCTGGGTCAGACGGGGGTGGAAATGGAAGCGCTCACCGCCGTGAGCACCGCTCTTCTTACCGTGTATGATATGTGTAAAGCGGTGGACAGGGCGATGGTCATTGAAAATATTCGATTGCTTGAAAAAACCAGAACGCCGGTCGCACCGGGAACGATGCAATGAAATGGCCAATGTGTTCTCTCTGAATATATCCGAACAGAAAGGGATTGCCAAAGCCGCGGTCTCATCGGCGACATTTACATCCCGGGGAATCTCCGGGGATGCCCACGCCGGCCATTGGCACCGACAGGTGAGCCTGCTTTCGATGGAGCAGATTCGCGCGTTTGAAGCTGAACTTGGCCGATCTCTTCCGCCTGGCGCCTTTGGAGAAAATATTACAACGGTGGGGCTGGACTTTTCGCAGATTGCCATTCGCGACACACTGAATGTGGGGGAGGGGACTCTCGAAGTCACCCAGCTGGGCAAGCGTTGTCACAACAGCGGATGTGCCATTTTCAGGGAGGCCGGCAAGTGCATCATGCCGGAGCACGGTATTTTCTGCCGGGTACTGGAAAAGGGAAGCGTGGCGCCGGGGGACGAGATTGTGCATGTGGCCCGTCCACTTAAAGTGGCGATTATCACCCTCAGTGACCGGGTGAGCCGGGGGGTGTATGAAGACCGGAGTGGTCCGGCGATTGAGGAGATGCTGACAGCGCATTTTTCGAATACCCCATGGCATCTTCGCGTGGAGCGGGTGGTGATGGAGGACGACGCTACGATGCTGCGGTACAAGGTTTCGGACTGTGTTGCCCGAGAGGTGGATGTGCTGTTCACCACAGGGGGCACAGGAATCGGCAAACGGGATATCACGCCGGAAACCCTGCTTTCGATGTTTCACAAGGAAATCCCCGGCATCATGGATTATGTCCGCATGAAGTATGGGGTGTCATTGCCCCAGGCGCTTATCAGTCGATCGGTGGCGGGGGTCATTGGCGAGATGCAGATCTACGCGCTGCCGGGCAGTGAAAAAGCGACGAAGGAATACATGATAGAGATTCTCCGTATTCTGGAACACAACCTGTTTATGCTTTGGGGAATTGATGTCCATTGATATTGGAGCCATCAACGTTGGAGACCGTATGAACCGATACCGAACCATTCCCATTTCACTCAATGTGACACAGAACAACCGCGCGATGGTGGTGGGGGGCGGAAACATTGCGCTGCAGAAAATTGAATGGCTTCAGAAATTCAATATGAAAGTGGACGTGGTCGCCACGGAAGTTCTCGACGACATCCGTGAAATGGGCAGTCGTGGTGTCATCCGCGTTATTTCAGAACCGTACCGAGGGCTGGGCGACGGCTATGCGCTGGTCATCGCCGCGACCGATGATGAAACGGTGAACAGACAGGTGTATGCGGATGCCACCGCCAAATCGATTCCGGTGAATGTGGTGGATGTTCCGGAACTGTGTACTTTCTTTGTTCCATCCGTTATTTCCCGCGGGAGATTGCAGATGACGGTGTCCAGCAATGGCGACGCACCCGCCCTGTGCAAGCGGCTTCGAAAAGAGTTGGATGCATTGGTACCGCCTTTTTATGAACACTATCTGGACCTGCTGGCCGAAGCCCGGACTCGGCTGCGCAACCTGGGCGCGGACAATTCCGCACGGGCTGCGATCCTGAAACATCTGGCGTCTGAGCGGGTGGCCAATCAATTGGCGCTGGTTCCCGAGTCCCAGCGGGAAGCACATTTTCAGGGGGAGTTGCAATCTTCACTGGAAAAAATGGAAAGAAGGAGAGACGCCCGACCTGTACCGGGAATAGTGTACCTGGTGGGGGCCGGCCCCGGAGATCCGGGATTGATATCGGTGAAAGGGCTTCGGGGGCTGGCGTCGGCCGATGCGATTCTGTTTGACGGTCTGGTCAATCCGATGGTGCTTTCCGGGGTTTCTCCTTCTGTGGAACAATACGATACATCAAAACGCGCCGGTTGTGCCTTGCGCACTCAGGACGACATCAATGCCCTCATGGTGAAGCTGGCACAGGATGGAAAAACCGTTTGCCGGCTGAAAGGCGGCGATCCCTGTGTGTTCGGTCGACTCACATCAGAAGCCCGTGCGCTTGCAGAAAATGGCATTCCCTTTGAAATTGTCTCCGGTGTGTCGTCTGCGGTGGGGGCGCTGGCCTATGCGGGGATTCCGATTACCGATCGCGATGCCGCATCGTATTTTCAGGTGGTCACCGGACACGAAGCGCCTGAAAAAACAGAAAGCCGCGTCAACTGGCAGGATATTGCCAGCAGCCAGGGCACTGTCGTCTTTCTGATGGGGGTTCACCGTCTGCGGGATATTGCCGCAAAGCTGATTGCCAACGGCAAACCGGCCACGACTCCCGCTGCGATTATTTCCCATGGCACCCTGCCCACCCAATCGGTGTTTGAGACCACGCTGGGCGAAGCCACCGATAAACATCTTGATATTCCCGACATGCCCAGACCCGCATTGATTGTGGTGGGAGATGTGGTTCGCCTTCGCAAAGAGCTGAACTGGTATCGATAAAGTCGTTGCTGCGCTATCTTCGCCCGGTTTTCATTTGTGGCAGATGGAGTGAACTGAACGAATTTACAAGTACCCCTTCGAGTAGTACATCGATTCGTCGCTTCTCAAAAAAGTGCGGTGAAAACAGGTTTAACTATTATTCGCGTCAGAATAGGCGATTTGTGTAATGTTTTCAGGTGTTTATGTGATATGGTAAAAATCGGGTTCAGAAGAGTACGTCCGTCTTCTCAATTTCGCAGACACCTGCGAAATTTCATATTTGTCACAAAAATTTCATAAAATTAAAACCGCGAACCGCTCCCTGTCCTGCCCCATATCCCGATAATCCCTCAAAACAGCCGCCCCATCAAGTTTTTTCCCACCCGCGATTTCATCGGGGACGCAGATTCATCGGGGACGCAGTTCATCAGTCATGGGGGACGTCATGGGGGACGCAGATTCATAGTCATAGCATCATGGGGGACGCAGCACCATCGGGGACGCAGCACCACGTGGCTCCCCGCCGTCTTCCACCAACGCGTTACCGGTCATGGGGGACGCAGCATCATGGGGGACGCAGCACCACGTGACTCTCCGCCGTCTTCCACCAACGCGTTACCGGTGCAACTCAGAACAAACGACAGGCAGTTGGCCGAAGGTGGCCATTTCTGACCATTGGCCAGATTGCCCGCTTATATTCAACGGAAATTATTCAATAAGGCAATTGGCCCGGTTTCTGCCTTCCCCTCCCGCCAGGAGGACGCGTATGCGAAAATCAAGGCAACTTCAACTGGCCGACACCGGCATTTTTCACAAATTCTTCAGAGGACACAATGGGGAGCACATCTTTCC